>JAYQPP010000009.1:0-11404 GCA_038145425.1 Comamonadaceae bacterium
GTCTTGCCGTGATCAACGTGCCCAATCGTGCCCACGTTGACGTGCGGCTTGGTTCGGGTGAATTTTTCTTTTGCCATTTTCAGACTCCGAGAAGTAACGAGTTTTTCAACTAAACACCGGTGTCAGCCGGCTGATGCGCCCGCAAACACCACAAGTAACCTTGGTGCCCATTCCGGGAATCGGACCCGGGACCTCTCCCTTACCAAGGGAGTGCTCTACCACTGAGCCAAATGGGCTGCTATCTCACCAGATCGACGACTGGAGCGGGAGACGGGAATCGAACCCGCGTCATTAGCTTGGAAGGCTAGGGTTCTACCATTGAACTACTCCCGCCTTCAGCTGAACCCTTCAACTTGTCAGCGCCCTGCTCTTCAGCGTCGATCAAAATCCTGCTCTGGTGGAGAGGGCTGGATTCGAACCAGCGTACTCGCAAGAGGGCAGATTTACAGTCTGCTGCCATTAACCACTCGGCCACCTCTCCATAGAGAACCGAGGATTATGCCATTAAATTCATGGGTTTGCGTGTGCTAAACGGCTAAAAATGCCCCAAAACCGTGCGCAACTTGTCCACGGACTGCCCCTGTCCGGCCAGCCAATTCAGCGCCCCGGAGAAATGGCCACATCCGATGAACGGCTGCGGGCCGCGCCGAGCCGACAGCGGCGAGGGGTGATTCGCCGTCAGGACCAGGTGACGGCTGTCATCAATCAGGCCCCGTTTCGACTGAGCGTGTGCGCCCCAGAGCATGAAAACAACGGGCTGCTCGCCCTGGCTCACGCGCGCGATCACCTGATCGCTCAGCGCTTCCCAACCCTGGCCGGCGTGACTGGCGGGCCGGCCTTGCTCGACACTCAGGCAGGTGTTGAGCAGCAGCACACCGTTTTGGGCCCAGCGCTGCAAATCACCACCCGGCACAGGAAATGCGGGCATGGACGCGCCTAGATCTCGCTGCAGTTCCTGAAAAATGTTGCGCAGCGACGGGGGCACACGCACCCCTGTGGGCACTGAGAACGCCAGCCCCTGGGCCTGCCCCGGTCCGTGGTAGGGGTCCTGGCCCAGGATCACCAGCCGCACCGAATCCGGCGGTGTCAACGCCAAAGCCTGTAAGGGTTGCACAGGGTAAATCACCGCGCCAGACGACAGGCGTTGCTTCAAAAATAAGAGCAATGCGTGGCCGCCATCTGACGCAAAAAAAGCGTCCACCAGGCCCTGCCAGCCAGCTGCCACCGGCCACTGGGCGGGCTCTGCGGCGCGCAAACTCGTCTGCGCAGGACTCAGTCCGTCGAGCGCCAGCTGCATGCCAAGCTCAGGCAAACAAAGCGGCCATGGTCTCGCCCGGCTCAGGCGTTCGCATAAAGGCCTCACCCACCAGAAACGCTTGCACACCCGCCGAGCGCATGCGCAGCACATCCTCGCGGGCGTGGATCCCACTTTCGCAAATGAGCAAACGCTCTGGCGGCAGCTCGGTCATGAGCCGCAAAGTGGTGTCCAGCGAGACCTCAAAGGTTTTCAGGTTGCGGTTGTTCACGCCCACGAGCGGGGTCTTCAGGCGCAGCGCGCGCTCAAGCTCGTGCTCGTCGTGAACCTCCACCAGCACCGACATGTCCAGGCTCAAGGCGATCGCTTCGAGCTCTTGCATGCGCGCGTCATCCAGGCATGCCACGATCAGCAAAACAGCATCGGCACCCATGGCCCGCGACTCATAGATCTGGTAGGGGTCGATCATGAAGTCCTTGCGCAACACGGGCAGATGGCAGGACGCGCGCGCCTGCTTCAAAAAATCCACACTGCCCTGGAAAAACTGCACGTCGGTCAGCACCGACAGACAAGCCGCACCATGTTCGGCGTAGCTCTGCGCAATATCGGCCGGCACAAAGTCGGCACGCAAAACGCCCTTGGACGGACTGGCTTTTTTGATTTCAGCAATCACGGCAGCGCGCTGCGCACCCGTTTTGGCACGCAAAGCGCCCAGAAAGTCACGCGTGAGCACCCGGCTCTCGGCGTCTGCGCGCATGGCCTGCAGCGACTTTCGCTTCACGGCTGCAGCCACTTCCTGCCGCTTGACCTCGACAATTTTGCTCAGAATGTCACTCACCACAAATCCTCTTCATCCGAACAGCCCGGCAGCGCGACCTTTGCTCCTCGACCCCGCCACGCCAGCTTAGCGAACAGCGCATCAAGTCTGACCCAGTCGCTGGCTCACACGCACCAGCGCGTCGAGTTTGGCTTTTGCAGCGCCCGAGGCCAGGGCCTCGCGCGCACGCTCGAGCCCCTGGGCCATGGAATCCACCACATTGGCCGCGTACAAAGCAACGCCGGCATTCAAGGCCACCGTGTCCCGTGCGGGTCCATCCTGGTTGTCCAGCACCGAGAGCAGCATGGCGCGCGACTCCTCGGGCGTGCTGACTTTCAGGGCCCGGTTGCTGGCCATGGTCAGCCCAAAGTCCTCAGGGTGAATCTCGTACTCGGAGACTTCGCCACTTTTCAATTCGCCAACCAGCGTGGCCGCGCCCAGGCTGACCTCGTCCATGCCGTCCTGGCCGTACACCACCACGGCATGCTCCGCACCCAGGCGCTGCAAAGCACGCACACCAATGCCCACCAGGTCCGGATGAAAAACACCCATCAGAATATTGGGCGCACTCGCCGGGTTGGTCAGAGGGCCCAGCACGTTGAAAATCGTTTTCACACCCAACTCTTTGCGCACCGGCGCCACATTCTTCATGGCTGGGTGGTGGTTGGGCGCGAACATAAAGCCCACGCCCACCTCCTCAATACAGCGGGCAATGGCCTCGGGCTTGAGGTTGATGTTCACACCCAGCGCCTCCATGGCATCGGCGCTGCCACTCTTAGAACTGACGCTGCGGCCGCCGTGCTTGCTGACCTTGGCACCTGCCGCCGCAGCCACAAACATGGCACAGGTCGAAATGTTGAAGGTGTGGGCACCGTCACCGCCGGTGCCCACAATATCGACCAGGTGCGTCTTGTCGGCAACTGGCACCTTGGTTGAAAAATCGCGCATCACCTGCGCCGCCGCAGTGATCTCGCCAATGGTTTCCTTTTTGACCCGCAAGCCCGCAATCAATGCTGCGGTCATTACCGGTGACCATTCGCCGTTCATGATTTGCCGCATGACCTGCAGCATTTCGTCATGAAAGATCTCGCGATGCTCGATGGTTCGCGTCAGCGCTTCCTGCGGGGTAATGGTGTGGGGCGAAACCATGTAGCTCTCTCCTCAAACGGCTTGGGCTGCCTGTGCGCATTAAGCGCGGGCTGCGGCATCACCCTTAAAAAAATCGCGCATCACCGCGATAGCGTGGTCAACACCTTGTGCGTCCACGTCCAAATGGGTCACAAAGCGGATGCGGTACAAACCATTGGCCAACACGCCATGCGCCTTCAGGTGGGGCAAGAGCTGGTCTGCTTTCGCACGCGTCGGGCCCTCGAGGTCCATAAAAATGATGTTGGTGTGGGGCCTCTCAACCATCACACCGGGCAAGCCCTGCAGACCATCAGCCAGGCGCCTGGCCAGCGCATGATCCTGCGCCAGGCGCTCGACATGATGATCCAGCGCATGCATGCACGCTGCAGCCAGAATGCCGGCCTGGCGCATGCCGCCGCCGGCCATTTTGCGAACCCGGTGGGCACGCGCGATAAAGGCTTTGCTGCCACACAAGACCGACCCACACGGCGCGCCCAGGCCTTTACTCAGACACACCGACACACTGTCAAAGCACTGCGCAATACGCCTGGCCTCCTGCAAGGCTGTGGTGCCTGCAGCAGCAGCCTGTTGCACCGCGGCGTTAAACATGCGCGCGCCATCGAGATGACGACTCAGGCCATGCTTGGCCGCCAGCGCTGTGGCCGCCTCCAGGTAGGACTGCGGCAAGACCTTCCCGCCCCAGGTGTTTTCCAAGGCCAGCATCCGAGTGATGGCAAAGTGGGCGTCATCGGGTTTGATGGCTGCTTCAATGTCCGCCAGCGCCAGCGTGCCATCGCTCTGGTTGGTCAAAGGCTGTGGCTGCACGCTGCCAAACACGGCAGCGCCACCGCCTTCCCAGCGGTAGGTGTGGCTCAACTGCCCGGCGATGAACTCTTCACCGCGCTGACAGTGCGACAGGATCGCGCACAAATTGCTTTGCGTACCGGTTGGCACAAAAAGCGCGGCTTCAAAACCCAGCATGCCTGCCAGCTTGTCCTGCAGTGCGTTCACTGATGGGTCATCGCCAAACACATCGTCGCCCACGGGGGCTGCGGCCATGACTTCGCGCATGGCCGCGGTCGGACGGGTCACGGTGTCACTGCGCAAATCAATCAGCTTCATGCGGCGGCCTCGCTTCGGGGGTTCAAAAAGTTCTTCAACAGCGCATGGCCATGCTCTGTGAGGATGCTCTCGGGGTGAAACTGCACGCCCTGTACGTCCAGACTGGTGTGGCGCACGCCCATGATTTCACCATCATCGGTCCAGGCCGTGACCTTTAAGCAAGTCGGGCATGAGGCCCGATCAATCGAGAGCGAGTGATAACGATTAACCGTGAACTTCCCGGGCAAACCGGCAAAAACGCCTTCCTGGGTGGTGGTGATCACACTGGTCTTGCCATGCATGAGTTGCTGCGCGCGAACGATGTGCCCGCCAAAAGCCGCACCAATGCTTTGGTGGCCCAGGCACACGCCCAGAATCGGCACACGCCCAGCAAAGTGCTTGATGGCCGCCACCGACACCCCCGCCTCGGCTGGCGAACAGGGGCCAGGTGAAACAACCAGCCTGTCCATCTGCCCGTGCTGAAGCAAGCCATCCATCTCATCAAGGCTGATCTCGTCGTTACGCGCCACACGCACGTTTGCGCCCAGCTCACCCAGATACTGAACAATGTTGTAGGTGAAGCTGTCGTAGTTATCGATCATCAGCAGCATAAAGCGTCTATCCTCTTGTTTCTTCTACAACGCTTTACTGGGCTTTGCTTTTGATACCCCCAGAAGTACCCCCAATTTGATTTGGTGCCCTTGCGCTGAGAACGTGCGAATTAAGAAGGTGCCATTTTCCCCCATTACGCAGTGCGATGAAACCCTGATTTACGGATGGCGGCATTCGCCTGGGATCGACTGTCGTAACTCGCAAAAAAATCGACGCCACCTCGCTGGACGGCGAGACGCCCGCCACAACTTGCAAAAAAATCGGAGCAATGCCGCCCTGGCGTGGCAATGACACCTGACCGCTCCGTCACGGCGCTTGCAACAACCCCGCAAGCCCCGCGCCGTCGCTACCGCCGTCCCGCCAGCGCCGACTTTTTGGCCTTGCCCAGCCTCGGCGCGTGCTGCCCGCCGCCTGCGCCGTCAGCTTCGCTCACGGCTCCGTCGGCTACGCCGGGAAAGACCTTATCGGTTCGCGGTGCTCATCCGCACGCAGGCCGCTCCGGGGTAAATGCTTCGCTGCGCTGCGCATTCAACATAACAGCCTCTTATGCAAAGTCGGGCCAGTCGCTGCGCAAGCTTCGCTTGGTGGCCCGACCGCCGCGCGCCCTGCGGGTTCGCATAAGTGCAGTTATGTCTTGCGCCCCTGCGCGGCCAACTTCGCCAATCGGCGCTGCGCGTGGGTTCAGTCAGCGCTGCGCGCAAGGTGGCCTACGCGCAACCGTGGGGCTGCGCTTGCGCGTCTGCCGGCGCACTCGCTATGGCCGGCAAAGCCGGCAGTCAGTTGGTAAGGCACCGTCCCACCAGCGTCGACTTTTCGATTTCAGCCGATGCCAAACTCCTGTGCGGCGATCCCGAAGCGCATCATCATTCCGGCCAGTGACGCCTGAACATATGCATCGTGCTTGTCCTGCAAACGCTCGAAGGTGCGCCAGTGCATCCCCTTCGGTTTGCCGCCGTCGCCGTTGAGAATGCCGGGCTCCCAGCCCAGTCGTTGCCGAATCCGATCGGCCCTTCGTGTCAGGCGATCATCCCGCCGTTCTCGCTGGCTGTCGTAGGCCAGCCGATGGCAATGGCGGCAGGCGAAGATGGCGCCTCCGTAAAGCACTGCCGCTCTGCGCCCGCAGCCCCGCGCCGGGCAACGGAACCACGCACGTCGGCCACCAAGCCGGCACCCAGTCCAATCGAGATAGACCGAATAGTCGAACTGCTGCCAGTCCTCACCATGGTCGCGGGCCCGGTAGTTGAGGGTAACGCTATCCTCGCCAACACGAATCTGGATTGAGGCGATCGTCTCCCCTTCGCGCGACCAGTTCCAGCCAAACCACTTGCCTGGCACCAGCAGACCGTCCCTCGCCAGGCGGCGCACATCCAGCACCCGGTAGGCGCTTGTTGTGCTCTTGCCGCTCTGCCATGCACCGCTACCCCATCCGCCCATGATCCCCCCGAATCTTTTGCCGAAATCATTTGGCAAGTTGCATGGGTATCACTTCGGTTGATTCCGTCGAAACCCGCGCTGCTACTTGATCTTCAGCGATTTCCGGTGGAGGCAGCTTTTTATTCAGTTCTGTGGCGATTGCGGAGCGAATACCCTCCTGCCAAGCGTCGTTCTGGTGCATGGACGGGTAGAGCTCCTGGTCAATCAGCGGCTTTGCCAGCCGGTCCGCCACCGGGTCTTTCCCGCTCCACTGATTCACGACCACAGTCAATGGGGTCGGTGCCTTCGCTTCCGGTTTGCCGACCAGATATTGCGCCAGCCAAGCGCGGGCGGATGGGTCACCGCTCTTGGCTAGTTGCAGCGTGCCGGTAATCAAATCACGCCAATCATCGAGACTGACGGCATCGCGCATCACCCCCATGTAATCGCTTTCGGTGCGGCGATGCGTACCTACGCCTTTCAGTAGTTCCCTCTTTTGCTTCGCCATCGTGCAATCCCATCTCCCCGAAACCGGGGTGTTGCCACCCGCCGACGTGGTGGGTCAGGCCTCAATAGATTGCATTGTGCATAGATGGTTAACGCACTGCAAACCCTTGTACAGCTTGGATTCCAATGGTTTCCGACAACATCTGATCTGCGGACACGGCAGGCGAACAAGCTATAGATTTCTATAAGCGTGACTGACCAAAAGCCGGACTTAGCGCGGTCAAAAGGCATTGCCAAGTAAGTCGGGCTCTACGTCCGCTTCACCGTTCGCGCTACAGCCGGACCCGACCCTGAAGAGACGTTCCCGCCATCAGTGGTTCAACGGCAGGTCACGGAGTAGTTCGGTCATTCCTGGCCTCTCCCCACGGACAGCAGGTCGGCCGAAGTGGTCGGTAAGTTACCCAGACAAGATGCCAGCTATCGGCCAGTAGCGGTCGTCCCAACGTGCTGCAAATTTTTGCGGCTGAGCCTGGCCTTATGACCGTATTGCGGCAAGCTTGTCGAAGCGTCGGGCGCTGGTGCGGTGCTCAAAGGTACCGTCGGCCGTGACCGCCCGCTTATCTTCGCCTAGCCTTGAAAGGATCAAGCAACTCAACCCCGAACGACTTGAAGTCAGCGATATTGCGGGTCACAACAACGAGGCGATGAGCAAGTGCTGTCGCAGCGATCATCGCGTCTTCGTAAAGGGTATCGGACTTGCGATGCATCAGTTGTGCCCAAATTCGGAAGGTTGCAGCATCCATCGGAAGCACGTTGTATGAACTGGCCAACAATTCCAACCATCCCTCAAGCTCAGTTGCTTTTGCCGCATCCTGCTCACGTGTGATTTCGATACCTGCTTGAATCTCGCCGATGGTCACGGCCGAGAGATGCAGATCGGCCTCGCTCGCTTCCTGCACCCACTGCAGGACGGCTCCGTGCGGCTTTGGCTTCCGAAGTTCGGAAATTACGTTCGTATCAAGCAAATACATTGGTGGCTAATCCTGCGGCACCGGCCGGCGACGCGCGCTCCCTCGCGACGGGGCCAACATTTCGCTACGAAAGCCAGGATCAAGCAGCAATGTTTTCAACGAAGGGCGCGCTGCTGCTTCCAAGCGCTTCCACTGCTCCACAGGCACAAGAACAGCCGCCTCAGTGCCCCGACGGGTCACCATTTGCGGGCCTTCAGTCAGGCAGGATTCAAGAAACTCACTGAACCGGGCTTTGGCATCTTGCACAGGCCAAGTATGCATCGCACACCTCCAGATGATATGACTAGATGTCTGACTAGTTTAGCACCCTGACGAACTGTTTCGCCTGGCATGGTTCCTGGACTGGCGAAAATAGATCGCTTGCCGAATGTCACCTTTCGCGTGATGGAATTTCAAAGACCGCTTTAATACGTTGAGATTGGCGACGCGTCGGACGAGTCCCGACCCGTTGAGAACGTTCACCTTTTCGATGGTTTGACGGCAGCTATCCTAGTGGAGTTGTCGTTCCCTGCGACAGGCCAAGGACAGCACCTCGGCCTTTGCCGACATTGGACATCTGGCCAGCCACGGGCAGCAATGCGTCGGTCAACAGGCGTTCAAGAGTAATTCGCTTTGAAGGAACCTTGGCTGACTCGATACGCGACTTCTTCACTGCTATCCATGGGGCTTCCCCGTCCAGACGCCCCATGGCTTATTCGAATCGATCGAGAAAGACCATGGCCGGATCGAGCATTGCCGCTGCTACGGCTACGATCATGTCGATTGCCTGGAGCAGCCCGCCCTGTGGGCTGACAGCCGTACTATGACGATGACGCAAAGGGCGCCTCGTCGGGTTACCGTCTGCTGCCGCAATATATTGACTTCACAATTACTGAAAAACCCACCGCAACCACTTGCCCGCCGAAATACCATTTCGATCCGGACAACTCCGCACCGTGGGATGGTACGCCCCGCATTGGCAGCTGTCGCCCGAATGCAAGCCACCCGGACTCGCACGGCGGTGTCTCCTGTACCGTCTGTAACGGCCCGGAATTTCTTTGCGAGAAACTCAACAGTCCGGATACCTGTTCCTGGCCCAAGAATTTTTGCAAAAGCACGCTGACCAATCACGCCGACGGCACGCGTGAAGTCATTTTCAAATGTGGCGACTATAACGACGCAGAAGCGGGGTGGTACCGTCGCTCGTCCTCAGAAGACAAATGCACGAACATGCCCCGACCAGGAGCGCACTATGGACATGCCGTGCACTTACGTGTGCATCACCCCGGAGTGCAACGGCAAGATCAATCCACTGTTTACTCATCCCGGCAGCACTTGGCTTTGGAAGGGCGCGGACGGTGAGGGTTCTCTTCTGGGCAAGGGATGGTAGACGACTGGCGGCTAATTCGATGGCAGCTTGCCGGACCTACGGACGCAAAACACCCGAATCCTTCGGACAGCAAGACATCGTGATGTCCAACACCCGGTCGGTGACAGCGTGGCGCACTACGTCTTGAATCAATGGGGGGGAACGGGCACCACACCCGCGCGTCCATCCACGTAGGCCCAAGCCTCCTGACCGTAGCGCCCAACAATGCTGAACTCATCTCCGCGCAGGCGGGTCAGGAAGAACTCGGCATGATCGTCGAGCATGGTGGCACTGTAATAGCTGGGTGGCAGGTCGACCGCATTTTTCGGAAACTCGGCCAGTTCATGCAGCGAAGGGGGCAAGGCCCCGTGGTCCTTGCGATACGCGTCGACGGCTTGACCAAGTACGCGTACCTGCTCGCTAAGCGACTTGGGAGCCGCGCGGGGCATCCATGAGGCGCGGTACTGCCATGCCGCCGCAGCAACGATCAGGCAAAAGAGCGCGGCCAGCGAGAGACCAAAACGACGGCCCAAAGCAATGCTCGTGGGGGCTGCAACCTCATCCGGCGCATCCTCGTTGCCCACCTCCTGATGGGCAAGCCGGCTCAGCGCGCGCCGTGGCTCATCAGGGCGTTTCGTGGTCGCGGGGCGCACCGGGTTCGCATCGAAATTGGCCGGCGATCGTCCAGCCAACGCCTTGATATCCGCAAGCGGCGCCTGCGGCAAACTGACGTCAGCGGTTTTTCGCCAAACCTGCTGGTTATCGTTCGCACGCAGCAACTCGTGCAATCGGGCCGCATCGGCAGCGTTCGGACTCGACGGGACCGCATCTCTCCTGGGTGGCCAGTCCGGGTTTGTCGGATTGGAGCGCCTCTGATTCAACAACGTCTTCAGGTCCGGCCCTGAATGCGGCACCTCCCGGCTGTCGCGGCTTCCCTGCCGTCTTTCGGGCTGAAATGACGCCGCCCCGCCCTGCCGAACGAGCGACCGCAATGCGCTGGTTACGTCCTGATCCGGCGGGACTTTCATCAACCTTCCTCGTGCCGTGCCACGGGTTCACCTGCCTTTCACTTTTTGGCGACTAGCTCGTCACTGCACCACCGGCCACCGGCACCGGTGGCCTGCAGCCCCAAACCCATTATTCTTAAACCCTCGGATAGGATGATGTGACCCTCAATCAACTTGGACTAGAAAATCGGTCAGGCCGGCCCATTTACCTCGGGTTGGACCATTTGTCGGCCGGATTTACGCGTGCGTTGCATTTATCCCCGATGCACGAGTAGCTGCAATAAAAATCAGATGTGTAAACAAGATTTTGGTTGAAGTTGACGCATTTATCGTTTGAAGAGTATTGTCGAAACCACGCCTCGTACGCGTTTTGGATGTTGCTGCAGCCTCTCACCACTTGCCTGCCGGTGTCAGCGTGGTTAGTCAGTTCGTTGGTGCACACGTTCATCGGCCATTGACAGGTAACAGTTCTGTGAAGATTTTCACAAATTGCTACAGGGCCCGAACAGGCTTCGCACTGCACGGCCTTATAAGCCAGCGCTGGAGTGGATGGTAGATTGTATTGTCTGCTGTAGGTAATACCAGAACCATCCTGTTGGGGGTCCACACACACGCCTCTGGAATTATCCCAGTTCTTTGGCAGAGCATTACCAGTGGCAGCGCCTGCACCGGTGAGCCCAGAAGGGCCGACCGCTGGCTGGCCTGCCAGGTAATAGACCATTCCGGGCGGACAGGTATTCGCGTCAGGCTTTCCAGTGGGTGCCACCGGGTTAATGGCGCAAATAGAAATCGGCCTACACCAACCACCACCATTCGGTAATGTTCCGGGAGGGCACGGCGTCACCGCGACTGGAGCCGGAGGGTTTTGGCCGGGAGCGAGCCGCAAACAGATCGTGTCCTTGGTCGATGCTCCCGCCATCTGCATGGGTGGAACCACTTGGAGCTCGTACTTGACGTTGTTGAGCAAAGTCTCTTTTGGCGTAACTCCAGCGGGTGCAGGATTCGTGGGTTGTGCGGCGGGCGGCTGGGCTGCAGCAGGAGGTGTCGCGGAACATTTCGTCGGCGACGCTGGATCATAGAACTGACCCGAATTGCAGACTTTATTGCACGCGGCACCCCAAGGGCCGTTATAAGGCATTTCATTTGGCTGACACTGTACCAGCGGCTGGGCCGGCGCATCACAGCGGCTCGGATCCTGCGCGTTCCGTGTCTGGCCCGCAGGGCAGGCGGGCAGGCACAAGGAGA
>JAYQPP010000009.1:11816-94917 GCA_038145425.1 Comamonadaceae bacterium
ATCCACTTCGAGTCTTGTCCGGCCGGCGTCGGCGAAGACCAGCGCTTCGCTCACCCGGGAGCGGGTCACGTAGTCCTGATAGAACGGATACGCAATTGCACCCAGTATCGCGATGATGGCGACAACGACCATCATTTCCGGCAGCGTGAAGCCCTTGCTCTTATTTTTCGTCATGATGCTCACTCCTTAATACTGGCGGGCTTGCATTGGAGCAGCCCCATCACTGATTGAGATAAAGATTCATCTGGCTCGGCGGTATGAAACGTCGGCGCGCCATGTTGATTCAGAGCCTCCTGCAATTCAATATCCGGGCCAGTGAGCAGGAAGAGTGCCGGAAGCCCTGACCAAGCCAAGGCTTGTCGCAAGCGGGTCAACCAGGCTTCGGGCGCTTCGTTGCCACAGAGGCGGCTATCAATCAGCAGGGCGATCGCTCGCTGACCCGCCTCGAGCGTGGACGCCGCAGCGTTTTCGTCCGCCACCTGTTCAATCTCAAAGAGACGCAGTGAGCGCAGCCGTTCGGCAAGCGCTGGGTCGGCCGATAACAGCACCATCTGCAAATGGTGTTCCGCATGCGTGTCCTGAGTCAGGGCAAGGTCCATGGGCACGCCACTCTGACCGGCTTCGGCGGCCAGCTCGTTCCAAAACGCGGTTCCGATGACCCGTTGTACTTCGGCGGGCGTGGTCAGTCCCGATACGATGAAGTCGCGTGCGCTGGTCGACATGCTGCGTCGGCTCGGTTGCGCCAGGGCGTGTATGGCGGTCGAACTGGTGGCGCCGGCAAGAATGCCCTGACGCAAAGCGCTCGAAACCTCGATGCTTTCAATGAGCGGCACGCGCCCTTGGAATCCGGTGAAGGAACAGGCCGGACACCCGGTCTGGCGAAACGCCGGCCACTCACCGGTGATGCGTCGAAACAGGTCTTCCTGAGGCGAATAGGGCGGCTGCACCGGGCGCCGGCACGCATCGCACAACTTGCGCACCAGGCGCTGCGACACCATGCCGATTAGGGCGTCGGCAATGATGCTGGTTTCGAGCCCCAGGTCAATCAGGCGCGGCAGCACACCCAAGGCGTCATTGGTATGGAGGGTCGAGAGCACCAGATGTCCCGTCAAGGCTGCCTGGGCTGCAATCCGAGCCGTCTCGCCATCGCGGATTTCTCCGATCAAAACGATGTCCGGATCTTGCCGCAGAATTGCGCGCAAGGTATCGGCGAAGTTTGTCCCCTGCTTCTCATTGACCTGGATTTGGGAGATACCCGGCAGGATGTATTCGACAGGGTCTTCGATCGTCATGACGTTGACGTCGACCCGGTTCAACTCCGAGAGCAACGCATACAGGGTGGATGTCTTGCCGGAGCCCGTCGGCCCGGTCAGCAGGATCATGCCGACCGTGTTCGACGTGAGGCGGCGCAGTGTTTTTTGATCGACGGCGGACAAGCGACTGCCGCTCAGCGAAAAGTTCCGCCCCTGGTCCAGCAATCGGCAAACGATGCGGTCCCCATCGAATGCTGGCAGCAGCGACAACCGAACGTCGATTTCACGGTTCCCGGCCACTAGGCGCAGGCGACCATCGAGAGGTTTGAACGGGTTCGTCTCCAGACCGGCATTGCTTCGCAAGTAACGGGAAATCGCCTTCAAAGTTTCGGCGGGCACGGTGGCGATCCGACGCAGCATGCCGTCGATCCGCAGGCGGATGACACCACCGCCCACGAAGGGGTGAATGTGGATGTCCGAGGCACCTTTCTCCAGTGCCGTGCCGAAGATGGCCTTGATTAGTTTGACGGTATTGACGTTCCCATCGCCGCCTTGATCGCGAAAAAGGTCGATGGTTCGTGTCGTTCCGGCGGTCTCGGGCAGGTTGGATGCGAACAACCGGGTCAGGCCGGTGTCGATGTCATCCGGCGGCAGAATCGCGAAACCGACCGGGCATCCTGCGGCGAATTCGATCTGCCGACGCGCGTCGGAAGTAAGGCGTGGATCGGAAACCGCCACGACAAGCGTATCGCCGTCAAGATACAGTGGAAGCAGTTGCAGTTCCCGGCACAGCTTTTCCGGGATTCGATTGGCGGTGAAAGGCTGGAACTGCCCGAGACTGGCGAATGGCAAATTACAATGGCGGGCAACGGCCCGCGCCAATGCATGTGCATCGATCCCGAAAATGCCGGCCACCTGCGGCCAGGCATCCGCAAGGTCTGGTGAAATCTGCGTGTCGCTTGGCAGAACAATTTCCGGCTTGATGCGTTGAGCAACCTCAAGAAGCCAAAGGTGTTGTTTCATGCGATTCACTCCGGCTTGGTGCGCAGTTGCGAGGTCCATCAACCTTTGTTAATCGATATGATAGGTCAAATTATCCGTGATGATGAAACGCGTCAAGTCAACACACTCGGAATGAAAACATGGAGCGAGCAGCGCTTCTCCTCGTCTCGCTAGCTTCGATGTCGGCAAGCCTTCACGCCGTAGCCGACACCGGAGGCCTGAGCCGGCCGTTCTTCGCGCAGCAGGTCTTGCAAAGTGTGACCTTCCAGATCGAGAGCCCCAACAACAGCTCGATCAACAAGGTCAGGGTTCGCGCGCTGGTGGGCAAGAAGGCGATCGGCGAGCACGAGGTCGAGGCCGACGGCACGATCACCGGCGTCGAGGTGGATGATCTCAACGCAGACGGCTTCCCGGAAGTTTACGTCTACGTCAACTCCGCTGGAAGCGGCTCGTACGGCTCTCTGATCGCTTTCGCGTCGAATCGCAACCGATCGATCACTCCGATAGCGCTGCCGCCTCTCGAGAACGAGGACGTAGCGGTGACGAAGGGCTACATGGGCCGCGACAAGTTCCAAATTGGCGAAGCCGCCTTGTTGCGCCGATTCCCGATTTACCGGGAGGGCGACACCAACTCGAAGCCGACTGGCGGCATGCGGCAGATTCAGTACAAGCTGAAAGGCGGCGAGGCCGGATGGGTACTGCGAAAGGACCGGGTGGTGGAGTTCTGACGCTGCAGATTAGAAATGACACGATGCCCAACGACCGGTTCCAGTCGACGACTAGCCGCTGAACCGGTGCGTTGAGGCGGATCTGGATAGGTTACCCGCCGGTCTCGCAAAAGGTATCGAACGTCTCTCTTAGGCTGGGTCCTGTCGGACGAGCGTTTCGCAGACTGCCTGAAAGCTGTAGCTGGGTCTGGCGGTCATCAACCTAACGGACACCGGCCGCTCAACTAGCTCGACAGCGGGATACTCGCCGATGGCGTAGTGGTTCTCCTTGCCGGCGATGCGATATTTCCAGCGCCACAGGCGCGAGCCGTTCGGCTTGACCAGCAGATAGAGGCCGCCGGAGTCGGAAATCTTGTAGGGCTTCTCGTCCGCCTTGGCGCTGCGGAGCTTGGCGTCGGTCAATGGCATTTTGGGGGTATCGGTCTTTCGATACCCCCAACGATACCCCCAACTTTGCCGGATGGCAATGGAATTTGCTATCCGCTACGGGACGCTAATTTCCTTGCCTTGACTTGATATTGCTGATGTGTGAGACGCTGCCGGAATCCGCTGGATGTCGATGATTGTTTTCGATCATCAACAGTTTCACGAGGCACCACGCTTTTTTTTGGCAAGCCCGGCTGGTATCAGCTTGTTCATTCGAAACCCTCTTCCACCAGCTCGGCCGCACGCAGCAAGGCGCGCGCTTTGGCTTCGGTCTCGCGCCATTCCATCTCGGGCACGCTGTCGGCCACCACACCGGCTGCGGCCTGCACCGACAGCACGGAGTCTTTGATGATGCCGGTGCGAATGGCAATTGCAACGTCCATGTCGCCTGCGTAACTCAAATAACCGCAAGCGCCGCCATAAACGCCGCGCTTGACCGGCTCGAGCTCATCAATCAGCTCCATGGCATGTACCTTGGGCGCACCGGTGAGCGTGCCCGCCGGAAACGTCGCTTTGAGCACGTCCATGCTGTCCATACCCTCGAGCAACAGCCCTTCCACATTGCTCACGATGTGCATCACGTGGCTGTAACGCTCAATGCAAAACGCATCGGTCACCTTGACCGAGCCAATCTGCGCGATACGGCCAATGTCATTGCGCGCCAGGTCAATCAGCATCACGTGCTCGGCGCGTTCCTTAGGGTCATTGATCAGCTCGGCTTCGGCGGCCTTGTCGAGTTCGGGCGTGGCGCCGCGCGGGCGCGTGCCAGCCAGCGGCCGGATCGTGACTTTTTGCTGCAGCTTGCCCTCTATCTGGACTTGCTCCTGACGCACCAAAATTTCTGGACTGGCGCCCACCACGTGAAACGCCGCACCGTCACCGAGCGCACCACTGAAGTTGTAGAAATACATGTAGGGCGAGGGGTTGAGCGTGCGCAGGGCCCGGTACAAACTCAAGGGCGACTCCGTGTAGGGCTTTTTGATGCGCTGGCCCACCTGCACCTGCATGAAATCGCCCTGTTCGATCAGGCGCTTGGCGCGCTCAACCGATGCCAGATAGTCCGCCTTGGCAAATTCACGCACCGGGGGCTGCCCTGCGGCAGGCCGCACGGGCGCCACATCCACCGGTTCATGCAAGCGCGCCTTCAACTGCGACAAACGGGCCTGCGCTTTGGCGTAACTGCCAGCCTCTGCAGGGTCGGCATACACCATCAGGTGCAATTTGCCCGAGAGGTTGTCAATCACTGCAAGTTCTTCGCATTGCAGCAGCAAAATATCCGGGCAGCCCAGTTCATCGGGCGGGCAGGATTGCTCGAGCTTTTTCTCGATGTAGCGCACCGCGTCATAGCCAAAGTAGCCGGCCAGCCCGCCGCAAAAACGCGGCATGTCCGGCTGCAAGGCCACCTTGAAACGGTGTTGATACGCCGCAATGAAATCCAATGGGTTGCCCGCGGACGTCTCGACAACCTGGCCCTCGCAAACCACTTCAGTTTTGGCCTGGTCACCAAAGCCGCTAGCGCGCAAAAAAGTGCTGGCTGGCAAGCCGATAAAACTAAAGCGCCCGAAACGCTCGCCGCCCACCACTGACTCGAGCAAAAAACTCAGAGGCGCAGGCTCACCACCGGGGGTTTCACGCGCCAGCTTGACATACAGCGACAGCGGTGTTTCCAGGTCGGCAAAGGCGCTGGCCACCAAGGCCACACGGTTGAAGCCCTGGTCGCCCAAGGCCTGGAATTCGGCTTCAGAGATCACAATCGGCTTTCAACGCACACGCTGGGGACCGGCCAAGCAAGCGCGCCCCAGCAAAAAAAGAGGCTCATTGTGCCCTAACAGGGGTGCAGCTTGGGCTATCAACTCCAGCCAAACCGGACCTCTTTCACTCTGGTCGCCAAGCCGATCGTTGGGTGCTTGCGCCCAAGGCTTGCCAAAACTGGAGCTGCGTTTTCTACAATCCGGGGCCATGAGCAAAACCCCGCAATACACCCGCGGCCAGGCCCTGCCAGACATCTTGCGCCAGCGCATCATGGTGATGGATGGTGCCATGGGCACCATGATCCAGCGCTTCAAGCTGAGCGAAGCACAATACAGGGGCGACCGCTTCAAAGACCACGCCAAAGACGTCAAAGGTAATAACGAGCTGCTCAGCCTGACCCGACCCGACGTGATTCAATCGATCCACGAAGGCTATCTTGGCGCCGGTGCTGACATGGTGGAGACCAACACCTTTGGCGCCACCCGTGTTGCCCAGGACGACTACGGCATGGCGGATCTGGCCTTCGAGATGAACCTGAAGTCTGCCCGGCTGGCGCGCGCCGCCTGTGACAAGTTCTCTACGCCCGATTGGCCGCGCTTTGTGTTGGGCGCATTGGGGCCCACACCCAAAACCGCCAGCATCAGCCCGGACGTGAACGACCCTGGCGCGCGCAACATCACGTTTGAAGAACTGCGCGCCAGTTACTTCGAGCAAGCGCAGGCACTGGCTGAAGGCGGGGCCGATGTGTTCCTGCTGGAAACCGTGTTCGACACGCTCAACGCCAAGGCAGCACTGTTTGCCATTGACGAATTTTTTGAAACCAGTGGCGAGTGCCTGCCCATCATCATCAGCGGCACAGTGACCGACGCCTCAGGCCGGATACTGAGCGGGCAGACCGTGACCGCGTTCTGGCACAGCGTGCGCCACGCCCAGCCGCTGGCCATCGGCCTGAATTGCGCCCTGGGCGCCGCGCTGATGCGCCCCTACATTCAGGAACTCAACCGGGTGGCCACGGATACCTTCATCAGCTGCTACCCGAATGCGGGCCTGCCCAACCCCATGAGCGAGACCGGCTTTGACGAAACACCTGAAGTGACCAGCCGCCTGATCAAAGAGTTTGCCGAGCAAGGGCTGGTCAACGTCGTAGGCGGCTGCTGCGGCACTACCGCAGAGCACATTGGTGCGATTCACCAGGCGGTAAGGCCCCTTGGGCCGCGCGCCCTGCAAAAGAGCTGGTTTTACAAGGAGCCGGCGGCGACTGCAAGCGTGTAATTTGATTCAGTAGGCCCGCCAAAGCCTTGGCGAGGATGGATGCGCCCATCAGGATGACCCATCTGGATGTTTGTCGGCACGGCCCTTTCGTTGCGGCCACGCGAACCCACTAGCTACTACGAGCTACCGCGTCGCCAGATTAGCCCAAGCCCCGGTCAAAACCTTCGACCAAGCCGCCCATGCCCAGACCAGCCCAAGCTGTCAAATTTGTCATCAAACCGGCGTAACTAACATTTTTGTCACCCGACCTGTCACAAAACAGTCACATTCCGGCTTGCAACCAGTATCTACTGCGCCCCGCAGCCTGGCACGGGGCTTGCAGCACTTTGGCGTGCTTTCCAGTTTCATTTTTTACAAGGAGTTACACATGAAACGTCAACTGCAAAAAGGCTTTACCTTGATCGAACTGATGATCGTCGTGGCGATCATTGGTATTTTGGCGGCGATTGCGCTGCCGGCTTATCAGGACTACGTCACTAAAGGCAAATGGGCAGATAACAATTCAAGCATCGCCTCACTGAAAACGGCAATCAGCGAATGCCTTTCCAACAAAGCAGGGGTGTTGGCAGACTGCGATACTCTTGCTGAATTGACTACAGCTACAGGATTTGCCACCTTGCCCACTGTTAAATACGGCACGCCAACGATCACCGCGACTACGGCCGCAATCGTAATCACAGGAACTGCCGAGGTAAAGAGCTGTGTAGTGACCTGGACGCCTACAGCTTCAGCATCCACAATCAGCTGGGCTGGCGTCACTTCTGGCACTGATTGCAGCAAAGCGCAAACTGGCATTTGATTTCCTGAAGGATCGGACATCTAGGGCCTCGCCACATTGATTGGCGAGGCTTTTTAGTTTTTCACTTTGCGCTTTCTTTATCGGTGCGAGATGTCAACTTGCAGGCGGCGAAGTCGTTCCGTGTTGTACGGCAGAATAGGTGGTCTACCTCAAGGTACGAAGAGCGGCACGCATTCACTTAAAATTTGGGACGACCCAAGGAGCGTTGCACCCGGCTAAACCACACCAGCCGGCCAGGCTTGGACCTCGTCGCTGACGATCGCAACCACGCTCACCTGCCATTTATTGCAAACAGGTGAGTTGATTGGCTACCGAAACACTTGTCGAAATCGCGCCCATGCGGCTGTCTGGCCTGGAGCCAGTGACGGTTGGCGCGCCTGTTCTGGTCGGCGTTGACGGGCGAGCGCACCCGAAAACCGATTCGTCAAACGACGGAGCCGACGGCGGCACCATGGCTCCGGCGGTAGCGCCCACACCCAACGCGGGCTTCGTGAACATTGGCGAGCGTACCAATGTGACCGGCTCCAAAGCCTTCGCCCGCATGATTCTCAACGGCGACTTCGAGCAAGCGCTGTCGGTGGCGCGCCAGCAGGTGGAAAACGGCGCGCAGATCATCGATATCAATATGGATGAGGCCATGCTCGACAGCGAAGCGGCCATGGTGCGCTTTCTGAACCTGATTGCCTCCGAGCCCGACATCTCGCGCGTGCCGGTGATGTTGGATTCGAGCAAATGGAGCGTGATTGAAGCGGGCTTGCGCTGCATTCAGGGCAAGGGCATCGTGAATTCGATCTCGATGAAAGAAGGCGTTGAAGAATTCAAGCGCCAGGCCCGGCTGATCAAACGCTATGGCGCTGCCACTGTAGTCATGGCTTTTGATGAGCAGGGCCAGGCCGACACTTTTGCGCGCAAGATCAACATCTGCCAAAGGGCTTACCGAATTCTGGTCGACGAAGTGGGCTTTCCACCCGAAGACATCATCTTCGACCCCAACATCTTTGCCATTGCCACCGGCATTGACGAGCACGACAACTACGCGGTGGACTTCATCGAGGCCACGCGCTGGATCAAGCAGCATTTGCCCGGCGCCAAGGTCTCGGGCGGGGTTTCGAACGTGTCGTTCTCCTTCCGGGGCAACGACCCGGTTCGCGAGGCGATTCACACGGTGTTTCTGTACCACGCGATTCAAGCCGGCATGGACATGGGCATTGTCAACGCAGGCATGATTGGCGTGTACGACGATCTGGAAGGCGACTTGCGCGAACGCGTCGAAGACGTGGTGCTCAATCGCCGGCCACGGCTTGCCGACGGTGAGCCTTCGCTCACAGCGAGCGAACGCCTGGTTGAAATTGCAGAGAACGCCAAGGGCGCCGCCAAGGACGAGCGCAAAAAGCTCGAATGGCGTGGCACGCCAGAACAAGCGGTGACGGTTGAGCAACGCCTGAGCCACGCCATGGTGCACGGCATCACCGACTTCATCGTTGCCGACACCGAAGAGGCTTACCAGGCCACGCTGGCCAAGGGTGGGCGGCCATTGCATGTGATTGAAGGCCCGCTGATGGATGGCATGAGCATCGTGGGTGATTTGTTCGGCCAGGGCAAGATGTTTTTGCCGCAGGTGGTGAAAAGCGCGCGTGTGATGAAGCAGGCGGTGGCGCACCTGGTGCCTTACATCGAAGAAGAAAAGCGCCAGCACGAAGCAGCCGGTCGCGACGTGGCATCCAAGGGCAAGATCATCATGGCCACCGTCAAAGGCGATGTGCACGACATTGGCAAAAACATCGTCACCGTCGTCCTGCAATGCAATAACTTTGACGTGATCAATATGGGCGTGATGGTGCCCTGCCACGAGATTCTGGCGCGCGCCAAAGCCGAAGGCGCCGACATCATTGGCCTGTCGGGCCTGATCACGCCCAGCCTGGAAGAAATGCAATACGTGGCTGGTGAAATGCACAAAGACGATTACTTTCGCCTGCGCAAAATCCCCCTGATGATCGGCGGCGCCACCACCAGCCGGGTGCACACCGCAGTGAAGATTGCGCCGCATTACGAAGGCCCCGTGGTCTATGTGCCCGATGCCTCGCGCAGCGTGGGCGTGGCGCAAAGCCTGATTGGCGAGCAGGCTGATGCCTACCTGGCCGAGCTGAGCGCCGACTATGACAAAGTGCGGCAACA
Organism: Comamonadaceae bacterium; assembly: GCA_038145425.1. Taxonomy (GTDB): domain Bacteria; phylum Pseudomonadota; class Gammaproteobacteria; order Burkholderiales; family Burkholderiaceae_C; genus Rhodoferax. The sequence continues at coordinate 21,224 of JAYQPP010000009.1, forward strand.
ACACGCCAACAAAAAGCAGACCGTGCTGTGGCCGCTGGCCAAGGCGCGGGCCAACAAAACGCCTATCAACTGGCAGAACTACCAGCCCACCAAGCCCAAGTTTGTGGGCCGGCGCGTGTTCAAAAACTTCGACCTGGCCGAGTTGGCACCCTACATCGACTGGGGCCCGTTCTTCCAGACCTGGGACCTGGCCGGCCCCTTCCCGGCCATTTTGGACGACGAGATCGTGGGCGCGCAGGCCCAGCGCGTGTACGCCGACGGCCAGGCCATGCTCGCCAAGTTGATTCAGGGACGCTGGCTCACCGCCCATGCGATGGTTGGCCTGTACCCGGCCAATGCCCTCGACGATGATGACATTGCCCTGTACACCGACGAGCGCCGTCAGGACCTCGCACTGACCTGGCACGGTCTGCGCCAGCAAACCGAAAAGCAGGAGATTGATGGTCAGATGATGCCGAGTCGCTGCTTGGCCGACTTTGTGGCACCAAAGCCGCTGAAAGACTACGTGGGCCTGTTTGCGGTGACCGCAGGCATTGGGGCGGACAAACGTGCCGAAGCTTTTGAAGCCGCGCAGGATGACTACAGCGCGATCATGCTCAAGGCCCTGGCCGACCGGCTGGCCGAGGCCTTTGCGGAATATTTGCACCAGCGTGTGCGCACCGACTTGTGGGGCTACGCGCCCGACGAGCGTTTGAGCAATCAGGAATTGATCGCCGAAAAATACGTGGGCATTCGGCCTGCACCTGGCTACCCGGCGTGCCCGGATCACAGCGTCAAGCGCGAGGTGTTTGATCTGCTCAAGTGTGACGAGATCGGCATGCATCTCACTGAGAGCCTGGCCATGTACCCGGCCGCCAGCGTGAGTGGCTTTTACCTGGGTCACCCCCAGAGCACATATTTCAACGTCGGCCGTATTGGGGATGATCAGGTGAGCGACCTGGCGCGACGGCGCGGCAGCGATGAGGCCGAAGCGCGGCGCATGCTGGGTCCCAACCTCTGAGCGCAGGCACACCTCAAACGCAGACCCAACGGCCTTTTGATTCACCTGAGCCACCGAAAAGCCTGAAAGCGTGATGCACAATGCGTCGCGCAACAGCGAGCTGTTGCGCTCGGAGGCCAACCATGCTGACCCAAGGCGATCTGGATTTTTACAAGGAACAGGGCTACCTGCTGGTCGAAAACGTCATCAGCCAGGAGCAGCTGAAAAACCTGCAAGTCATTGCGGCTGATTTCATCGAAGCCTCGCGTCTGGTTAGCGAAAGCAATGATGTGTACGACCTCGACGAAGGGCACAGTGCGGCGCAGCCCAAACTCACCCGAATCAAACTGCCGCACAAACAGCACCCGGCTTTTGACCACATCCTCAAAAACTCAGGCATCACAGAAGTCATGCGTGACTTGTTGGGCGACAGCGCGACGCTGCTGACCTCCAAATTGAACACCAAAGCGCCAGGCGGCGGCGCGGCCGTCGAATGGCATCAGGACTGGGCGTTTTATCCGCACACAAACGACGACCTGCTTGCCTTTGGCTTAATGCTCGACGACGTTACGCCAGACAATGGGCCGCTTCAGGTGGTGCCCGGATCTCACAAAGGACCCGTGCTCAGCCATCATCTGAATGGGGTTTTCTGCGGCGCGATCGACCCGAACGACCCCGACTTCCAGCGCGAAAAGATCGTGACCCTGACGGGCAAAGCTGGCAGCATGACCGTGCACCACACGCGCACCCTGCATGGATCGGCACCCAACTTCAGTGAGCGGGCCCGCATGATCCTGTTTTACGAAATCGCCAAAGCGGATGCGTGGCCTTTGCTGGGTTCGGGCTCGTACTTCCACGCGCTGGGTCAAAGCAAATTTTGGCAAGACCTACAGGCGCGCACCATCATTGGCACGCCCTGCCTGACACCGCGGATTGAAGCAGTGCCGGTTCGCATGCCCCTGCCCCCGGCCAGCAATTCATCGTCGATTTTTCAGACGCAAAAATCTGGCGGTGCAAAAAGTGCTTTCAGTCGTGGAACGAACGCCGCCATGACGCAGGACTCAAGCCTTCAAGCCGGCACCTTGAACAGATAAGCGGCCGCAATACCCGCAAACATCGCAAAGCCCAGCCAGTGGTTGTGGCGAAACGCGGCAAAGCAGCCCTCACGGCTGCGGCCTTTGATCAAACGGTAATGCCACAAGGCCTGCGCCAAGGCCGCGAAAGCACCCCCGTACAACAGCAGATGCGGCACATGCGGCCGCAGTAAAACAAGCCAGGAGCCAATGAAGATCACATAAAAAAGCATCACGGCTGGCACGTCCCAAGTGCCCAGGGTAATGGCTGATGTGCGAATGCCAATCTTCAAGTCGTCATCGCGGTCAACCATGGCGTATTCGGTGTCATAAGCCAGCACCCAGAACAAATTGCCCAGAAGCAGCCACCAGGCCAGGGCAGGCACCTCACCCAGCACCGCCGCAAATGCCATCGGAACGCCAAAACTAAACGCCACGCCGAGCACCGCCTGCGGCATGGACACGTAGCGTTTGGCGTAGGGGTAAGCCAGGGTAATGGCCAGCGCAGCAAACGACATGCCCACCGTCGTGGCGTTGGTGCTCAGCACCAGCGCGAAAGCCAGCAGCGCCAGCACCGCACCCAGCAGCAAGGCCTCGCGCACGCTGACAGCGCCGCTGGTCACAGGGCGATGCGCGGTGCGCTTGACATGTTTGTCGTAGTCGCGGTCTGCCACGTCATTGACGCAGCAACCGGCACTGCGCATCAGAAAGGTGCCCAGCGTAAAAACAATCAGCAAGTGCCAACCCGGAAAGCCGCCCGCAGCCACCCATAAGGCTGCTAGCGTGGGCCATAGCAACAACAGCCAGCCGGCCGGGCGGTCCCAGCGAATCAGGTCCAGATAAAGATGCAAGCGCTGCAGGAGGACGTTTTCAGAAGCCATTCAAAACCGCACACCCAGGCCTTATTCCGACAAACGCTTCACGCCCGGCAAGGCGCAGGCATAGATCGCGTTGCGCAAGGCGGCAATGGCCTCGTAACGGGTAAAGCTGCGCCGCCAGGCCAATACCACGCGACGCGTTGGTGGGTCGCCGGCAAATGGCAGGTAACGCACATGCACCTCGTTCTCACGCTTTTTGCCCTGCGGCTCTTCCAGCGCATCGGGCGGCACACTCAAGCGCGGCACCAACGTCACACCCATGCCAGCGGCCACCATGTGCTTGATGGTTTCCAGCGATGAGCCTTCGAAACTTTTTCGGATGCCCTCGGCATTGACCGAGAAGCGTGCAAACTCAGGGCAGACCTCCAGCACGTGGTCGCGAAAACAGTGGCCGCTGCCCAAGAGCAACATGGTCTCTTCCTTGAGCTGCTCGGTGGTCACATGGTCTTGCGCCGCCAGTGGATGGTTGCTGGGCACGGCAGCCAGAAAAGGCTCGTCGTACAAAGGCGCGATCGCCAGGCCCGTGTCAGGAAAAGGCTCGGCCAGAACCGCGCAATCGATCTCGCCGGTGCGCAACATATCGAGCAAACGCGCCGTGAAGTTTTCTTGCAGCATCAGCGGCATCTGCCCGTGGTGGGCAATCATCTCGCGCACCAGATCAGGCAACAGGTAGGGCCCGATGGTGTAAATGATGCCCAGTGTCAAGGGCCCGGCCAGCGGATCTTTACCGCGCTTGGCCAGCTCCTTGATCACAGCAGCCTGCTCCAAAACGCTTTGCGCCTGGCGCACGATGTCTTCACCCAGGGGTGTGACCGTCACCTCATTGGCGCTGCGCTCAAACAGCTTGACATCGAGCTCTTCCTCCAGCTTTTTAACCGCCACCGACAAGGTGGGCTGCGACACAAAGCAGGCCTCAGCGGCTTTTCCGAAATGGCGCTCGCGTGCCACCGCCACGATGTATTTCAGTTCAGTCAGCGTCATACCGGTATTGTGCTACGGGGCCAATGTCAGACTATGCGCAAACGCCTAGGCTCAGGCTTTCAAGAACGCCACTTGCGCGCCCAGCCAGCGGTTCATGTGTTGCTCGGCGCGCTGTGGATGCTGCGCCAGCAGGCGCGGCGCAAACTGTGCAGCCAAATCCAGCAGGTCGGCGTCGAGTTGCAGGTCTGCAAAACGCAGCATCGCTACACCTGACTGGCGGGCACCCAGAAAGTCACCGGGTCCACGAATTTCCAGGTCGCGCCGCGCAATGTCGAAGCCGTCATTGGTTTGTGCCATGGCACGCAGGCGTTCACGCGCCAGGTCGCCCAAACGGCTTGCCTCACCTGTCGAGTACAACAGAACGCAGGCCGAGGCCGCCACGCCACGCCCCACCCGCCCACGCAGCTGGTGCAATTGCGACAGGCCGAAGCGCTCGGCATGTTCGACCACCATCAGCGATGCATTGGGCACGTCCACACCGACCTCAATGACAGTGGTGCTGACGAGCACTCCCATGTGCCCCTGCGTGAACCGGGCCATGATCGCTTTCTTGTCAGCCGGCGCCATGCGTGAGTGCAACAGCCCCACCTCAACAGCGGGCAATGCGGCGCTGATGGCCGCGTGCGTTGCCGTGGCGTTGGCCAGGTCGAGCGCCTCACTCTCTTCGATCAAGGGGCAGACCCAGTACACCTGGCGGCCCGCGTCAATCTGGGCACGGATGCGCACGAGCACCTCGTCTCGACGCTGGTCGCTGATCACCTTGGTTAGCACCGGCGTTCGCCCTGGCGGCAGGCTGTCGATGGTGGAAATATCCAGGTCGGCGTAATAGCTCATGGCCAGAGTACGCGGGATGGGTGTGGCTGTCATCATCAGCATATGCGGCTCAAGTTGCTGCGCCGACCTGGATTGCGCCTGGGTCTTGTCGCGCAAGGCCAGACGCTGTGCCACGCCAAAACGGTGCTGCTCGTCAATGATGACAAGGGCCAGCTTGTCAAAGCTCACCTTGTCTTGAATGATGGCGTGCGTGCCAATCACGAGCTGCGCCTGGCCACTGGCAATCATGGCCAGCATCTCGCGACGCTCTTTGGCTTTTTGGCTGCCCGTGAGCCACGCGACCATCACGCCCAAAGGTTCTAGCCAGGCCAGCAGCTTGTTGAAATGCTGGCTGGCCAATATTTCGGTTGGCGCCATCAGGGCGCACTGCCAGCCCAGCTCGATGCAACGGGCTGCAGCCAAGGCCGCCACCACCGTTTTGCCGGCGCCCACATCGCCTTGCAACAAACGATGCATGGGCACTGCGCGCGACAAATCCTGGTCGATCTCCCGACAGACACGCTGTTGCGCGTTGGTCAAGGCAAAAGGCAAGCTGGCCAGCAAACGCGCATGCAAAGCAGGCTCGACGCTCAGCTCCCCACGCAAACCGCTCGAAGCCGCCAGGCACACCGCCTTGAGTTGAGCGCGCTCCTGTTTGGCTTTCGATTGCGACAGCTGCTGCGAGAGCAATTCCTCAAACTTCAGGCGGCGCCAGGCCGGATGGCTGCGGTCCTGCAGCATCGACAAGGTGACATCAGGCGTGGGGTGATGCAAAAAATGCAAGGCTGCGCGCAGCGTCCATTGCGCATCTAGCCCCAGTGCGGCCAACTCCTCGGGCTTCAAAGTCTCAGTCAGGTCTGCGCGCGCAAGCCCGCCTTCAACCGCGCGGCGCAAATAGGCCTGCGGCAGACCGGCCGAGGTGGGATACACCGGCGTCAAGGCCTGAGGCAAGTCTGTCTCGGCAGACTTGACGCTGGGATGCATCATGGTCAGGCCCATGAGGCCGCCGCGGACCTCACCCAGAGCACGAATTCGCTTGCCAAGGACCAAGGATTTCTGCTGCGAGGGGTAGGCATTGAAAAAACGCAGCATGCAGCTGCCACTGTCGTCTTCGATCTCGACCAGCAGTTGGCGCTGACCACCGTAGCGCATCTCAGAGCGGATGATCACGCCTTCAATTTGCACCACCTGCGCATCGCGCGCGTCTTCAATGCGCGTCACCCGGGTCTCATCCTCATAGCGCAGCGGCAAATGCAAAGCCAGGTCAATCGGGCGCTCAAGGCCAAGCTTGCGCAAAGCTTTTTGCGGGGCGCTTAAGGGTTTGGTGGCTTGAGCAACCATACCCAGATTTTGCAAGCAAACCTGGTGCAAACCGGCGCGATGGCAATGCGACAATCGGCCTTCCTTCTTACTTGGTACGGGGCCTGTCAGCCCCTCAAGCCCGATGCCCGCATCCACCACGCCCTCAAAGCGCCAGTACACCCTTGGTGACTTTGACTTTGATCTCCCCGAAGAACTGATTGCCCAGCACCCGGCCAGTGAGCGCACCGGATCGCGTTTATTGTTAGGAACTGGCCCGAGCCCACAGGATTTACGCTTTAGCGACCTGCCCGGGCAGCTTCAGCCGGGTGACTTGCTGGTCTTCAATGACACGCGCGTGATACCGGCTCGCTTGTTTGGCGAAAAGCCCAGCGGCGGCAAGGTCGAACTGCTGATTGAGCGCGTCCTCAGTGGCCAGGTCGTGGCCGCTCATATGCGGGTGAGCAAAAAACCGCAAGCCGGCACCAGCATCCTGTTGCAGGCCGCAGCCAACAGCCAGGACCATCCCCGGGCCAAATTGCTCGGGCGCTGGCCCGACGACCAAGGCCCCCTGTTTCGCTTCGAGCTGAGCAATGACTGGGGTGAGGATCCGCACACCTTGATGCAACGTCACGGCCATGTGCCACTACCACCCTACATCCGCCATGCGGATTCGGCCCAGGACGCCGAGCGTTACCAGACGGTTTTCGCCAAAAACCCCGGCGCTGTGGCCGCACCGACGGCGGCGCTGCACTTTGACCAGGCGCTGCTCGAGGCGCTGCGCGCGCGCGGCGTTGAAACCACCCACCTGACTTTGCACGTTGGCGCGGGCACCTTCGCGCCAGTCAAAATCGACGACATTGCAAAACACCGAATGCACAGTGAGTGCTTCGACATGCCCACCTCGGCGCAGCAAGCTATTCTGGCCTGCCGTGCACGCGGTGGACGCGTGATTGCGGTTGGCACCACCGCGGTTCGCACGCTGGAGTCATGGGCCCTGCAAGCGGGCATCCCATCCTCGGCCGCCAACTTGCAACCCTGCACAGGTGAGACCGACATCTTCATCACGCCGGGCTTTCAGTTTCGCGTGGTGGACATGCTGATTACCAACTTCCACCTGCCCAAGTCCACCTTGATGATGTTGGTGAGTGCCCTGGCCGGCCACGGCCATGTCATGGCTCTCTACCAACACGCTATTTCGCAGCGCTACCGGTTTTTCAGTTATGGCGACAGCATGATGCTGACGCGTCAGCGCGCGCAGTAACAAACCTGCGCCAGGCGAAACCGACTTCTACAATTTCACGATGCTGCAGTTTGACCTGATCACCACCGATACCAACAGCCACGCGCGGCGCGGTGAACTCCGCCTGAACCACGGCGTGGTGCAAACGCCCATCTTCATGCCAGTGGGCACTTATGGCACGGTCAAGGGCGTAACCCCGACCAGCCTGGAAGACATGGGCGCGCAGATCATTCTGGGCAACACGTTTCACTTGTGGATGCGCCCGGGCCTTGATGTGATGCAGCGCTTTGGTGGTCTGCATCAGTTTGAGCGCTGGGACAAGCCCATCCTCACCGACTCGGGTGGTTTTCAGGTCTGGAGTCTGGGCGCCATGCGCAAGATATCTGAGGAAGGTGTGCGATTTTCCAGCCCGGTCAATGGCGACAAGCTGTTCCTCACGCCCGAAGTGTCGATGCAGATCCAGACCACGCTGAATTCAGACATCGTGATGCAATTCGACGAATGCACACCTTATTTAAGCCTCTCACCCAAAAGCCAAGGCCAGGTGACCAGCGAGCGTGAAGCGCGGGAATCGATGGAATTAAGTCTGCGCTGGGCCAAGCGCTGCCAGATCGAATTTGAGCGACTGAACAATCCCAACGCATTGTTCGGCATTGTGCAAGGCGGTATGTTTGAGTCGCTGCGCAAAGAATCGCTCGATGCACTGGTTGATTTGCATTTCCCGGGCTACGCGGTGGGTGGCGTGAGCGTGGGCGAACCCAAAGAGGACATGCTGCGCATCATGGCGCATACGCCGCATCGCCTGCCCGCCAACAAGCCGCGTTACCTGATGGGCGTAGGCACACCGGAAGATCTGGTCGAAGGCGTAGCCCAGGGCGTCGACATGTTTGACTGTGTCATGCCCACCCGTAATGCGCGCAACGGCACCCTGTTTACCCGCTTTGGCGATTTAAAAATCAGAAACGCCCGCCACAAAGACGACCACGGTCCGCTGGATGCGACCTGCACTTGCTACGCCTGCAAAGGCCTGAGGCGCAACGATGGGTCGGTCTCGGGTGGGTTCAGCCGGGCCTATCTGCACCACCTGGATCGTTGCGGCGAAATGCTCGGGCCCATGCTCGCCAGCATTCACAACCTGCACTACTACCTGAACCTGATGCAGGAAATCCGGTCGGCACTGGAACAAGCCACATTCAGCGCCTACCGACAGCAGTTTGCGTCCGACCGCCTGCGGGGCATCTGAACCTGGCGCGCAGCAAAAACAAAAAAGCCCACATCTGTGGGCTTTTTATCTTGCCGAAGGCTTCGGCTTGACTGGTTGCGCGAGAAGGATTTGAACCTCCGACCTTTGGGTTATGAGCCCAACGAGCTACCAGACTGCTCCATCGCGCGGTAGGCTTTCATTCTAACGGATTATTCCGTTGCAGCAGCTCCGTCAGCGGGCTCCTCAGCGGGGCGATCGACCAATTCGACCAGCGCCATGGGGGCGTTGTCACCCACACGGAAACCCATTTTCAGAATACGTGTGTAGCCACCCGGACGCGCCTTGAAACGCGGGCCCAGGTCATCAAACAGTTTGACAACGCTGTCACGGTTACGCAGACGGTCAAAAGCCAGACGGCGGTTGGCCACCGTCGGCTCTTTGGCCAACGTGATCATGGGCTCGATCACGCGGCGCAATTCCTTGGCCTTGGGTACCGTGGTCTTGATGAGTTCATGCTCAATGAGCGAATTCATCATGTTGCGCAGCATTGCCAGGCGATGCGACGATGTGCGGTTAAGTTTTCGAAGTCCGTGTCCGTGACGCATTTTGATTTCCTTTATGTCATTGTGGAGCAGCCGTATCAGGTACTGCCCTCGTTCTAAGCCCTGCGCGGGGCCATGTGCTTAACGCTTTTCCAGAGACGCTGGCGGCCAGGCCTCGAGCTTCATGCCCAAAGTCAGACCACGCGAGGCCAAAACTTCCTTGATCTCGTTGAGCGACTTGCGGCCCAGGTTTGGCGTTTTCAGCAACTCGTTTTCGGTGCGCTGAATCAAGTCGCCAATGTAAAAAATGTTTTCTGCCTTCAGGCAGTTGGCCGAGCGCACGGTCAGCTCCAACTCATCCACAGGGCGCAGCAGCACCGGATCAAACTGGGCATTGGCGCGACCCGACGAGGACACCAGCGCCTCGACTTCGCCACCTTCGAGCTGGGCAAAGACAGCCAGTTGCTCGACCAGAATCTTGGCCGATGCACGCACCGCGTCTTCAGCGCCGAGCGCGCCATTGGTTTCGATGTCAACAATCAGCTTGTCCAGGTCCGTACGCTGTTCAACGCGAGCGCTCTCAACTGTGTAGCTCACGCGCTTGACTGGCGAAAACGATGCATCCAGAACAATGCGACCAATCGACTTGGTGGTCTCGTCGCCATGGCGACGCAGCGTGCCGGGCACATAACCGCGGCCTTTTTCAACCTTGATCTGCATGTCGAGTTTGCCGCCTGCTGCCAGGTTCGCAATCACGTGCTCGGGGTTGACGATCTCCACATCGTGCGGCGTCTGAATGTCCGCCGCGGTGACGACACCTTCGACGTCTTTACGCAGGCTCAGCGTGACATCGTCACGGTTGTGCAGCTTGAACACCACGCCTTTGAGGTTCAGCAAGATGTTGACCACGTCCTCATGGACGCCGTCGATCGACGAGTACTCGTGCAGCACGCCGGCAATCGTCACCTCGGTGGGGGCGAAGCCTGGCATGGACGACAGCAGCACACGGCGCAGCGCGTTGCCCAGGGTGTGGCCGTAGCCGCGCTCGAAGGGCTCGAGCTCAACCTTGGCGCGGTTGGCGCCGAGTTGCTCTACTTGAATGGTCTTGGGCTTCAATAAACTTTGCATGACTACTTCCTTTCAATACCCCCGACTCGTTACATCGGTAAGGCTGAACAAAAAACCGGTGAAACCTGTGTCGAAGACACGCAACAACAAAAGCGCGATTAGCGTGAGTACAACTCGACGATCAGCGATTCGTTCACATCGGCTGCAAACTGGTCACGATCGGGCACAGCTTTAAAGGTGCCTTCGGCTTTGTCGGCGTTCACCTCAACCCAGGCGGGCATGCCCACTTGCTGGGCCAGCTGCAGGGCTTCGACCACGCGGTTTTGCTTAGCGGATTTCTCACGCACAGCCAGCACGTCGCCAACCTTGACCATGTACGACGGAATGTTGACCGGCTTGCCGTTAACCAGAATCGCTTTGTGCGAGACCAGCTGGCGTGCCTCGGCACGTGTCGAGCCAAAGCCCATGCGATAGACCACATTGTCCAGACGGGTTTCGAGCAGGCCGAGCAAATTCGCACCGGTGTTGCCACGGCGACGGTCTGCTTCCTCGAAGTAGCGACGGAACTGCTTTTCGAGCACGCCGTACATACGCTTGACTTTTTGTTTCTCGCGCAGCTGCAGACCGAAGTCGGAGGTGCGAGCACCCGAGGTGCGGCCATGCTGGCCGGGTTTGGAATCGAATTTGGCCTTGTCACCAATCGCACGACGAGCGCTCTTGAGAAACAAGTCGGTGCCTTCACGGCGGGAGAGTTTGGCCTTGGGGCCGAGGTAACGTGCCACTTGAATGTCCTTTTTTTCAGCTGCCGCATTGCTGCGGGAGCCACAGCGCTGTTGCTGTGGCGGTGGTCTTGGTTAAAAAATCAGATACGACGACGCTTTTGCGGACGGCAGCCGTTGTGCGGCACCGGCGTCACGTCGGAGATCATGTTGATGCGAATGCCCAGCGCTGCCAAAGCGCGCACCGAGGATTCACGGCCCGGGCCAGGCCCCTTGATTTCGACGTCGAGGTTTTTGATGCCCTGTTCGATCGCATTGCGACCGGCCACCTCGGAAGCCACCTGGGCCGCAAACGGTGTCGACTTGCGTGAACCCTTGAAGCCCTGACCACCAGACGATGCCCACGCGAGCGAATTGCCCTGGCGGTCGGTAATGGTGATGATGGTGTTGTTGAACGATGCATGCACGTGTGCAATGCCGTCAGCAACGTTTTTGCGAACCTTCTTGCGAACGCGCGATGCAGCGTTGTTAGCGGGTGCTTTAGCCATGGTAATCCTTCAGGTGCTTTATTTCTTGAGCGCGGCAGCCGACTTGCGCGGGCCTTTGCGGGTACGCGCATTGGTGCGGGTGCGCTGACCACGCAGCGGCAGGCCACGGCGATGACGGAAACCCCGGTAACAACCGATGTCCATCAGGCGCTTGATGCTCATGGTGGTTTCGCGGCGCAAGTCGCCCTCAACCAGGTACTTGTTCATCTCGTCACGAATCTTTTCCAGATCGGCGTCTGTCAAGTCCTTGATCTTCTTCGCGTAGGCGATGCCACACGCTTCGCAAATCTTGCGGGCGCGGCTGCGACCAATACCAAAAATGGCGGTCAGGCCAATTTCGGCGTGTTGATGGGGCGGAATGTTGATACCAGCGATACGTGCCATGGTGGTCCTCTGTAACTCGTGCTCTATTAGCCTTGACGCTGCTTGTGACGCGGATCCGAGCAGATCACGCGCACGATGCCGTTGCGCCGAATAATCTTGCAGTTGCGGCACATTTTTTTAACCGAAGCCGAAACTTTCATTTCACTCTCCTAAACAAATTCATCAACAGTCGTTCACTTGGCCCTGAACACAATGCGTGCCCGGCTCAAGTCATAAGGCGTCAACTCAACAGTCACCTTGTCGCCCGGCAGAATGCGGATGTAGTGCATGCGCATCTTTCCCGAGATATGGCCCAGAACCGTATGTCCGTTTTCCAGTTTGACGCGAAAGGTGGCATTGGGAAGGTTTTCCACAATCTCGCCTTGCATCTGGATCACATCGTCTTTGGCCATGGGGACTGTTCTTAGCTCGCCTTAAAGTTTGCCTTCTTCAGCAGCGACTCATACTGCTGAGACATCAAATAGTTTTGAACCTGTGCCATGAAATCCATGGTCACCACCACAATGATCAGAAGCGACGTGCCGCCGAAATAGAACGGCACGTTGTACTTCAGGATCAGAAACTCCGGCAACAGGCAAACCAGCGTGATGTAAATCGCGCCAACCAGCGTGAGCCGCAACAAAATCTTGTCGATGTAACGCGCCGTCTGGTCGCCCGGACGAATGCCCGGCACAAACGCGCCGCTCTTCTTCAGGTTATCAGCCGTCTCTTTGCTGTTGAACACGAGCGCGGTGTAGAAGAAGCAGAAGAAGATGATGGCCGTGGCATAAAACATCACATACACGGGTTGCCCGGGAGACAGTGAGCCAGCAATGTCTTTCAGCCAGGTCATCGACTGGCCGGTGCTGAACCAACCCACCACCGTGGCCGGCAGCAAAATGATCGACGAGGCGAAGATGGGCGGAATCACGCCGGCCATGTTCAGCTTAAGCGGCAGGTGCGAGGACTGTCCACCATAAACCTTGTTGCCCACCTGTCGACGCGCGTAATTCACCAGAATCTTGCGCTGTCCGCGTTCGATGAACACGACGAAATAAGTCACGACCACCACCAGCGCGATGATGATCATTGCCACGATGATGCTCATGGCACCAGTTCGCACCAGCTCCAGCAAGCCACCGACCGCACTGGGCAAGCCCGCGGCAATGCCCGCAAAAATCAAAATCGAAATGCCGTTGCCCAGACCACGCTCGGTGATCTGTTCGCCCAGCCACATCAGGAACATGGTGCCCGAGGTGAGCGAAACCACCGCGGTCATGCGAAAGCCCATACCGGGGTTGATCACCAGCCCCGCAGAACTCTCCAGAGCTACGGCAATGCCCAGGGACTGAAACAATGCCAGACCCAACGTGGCATAGCGGGTGTACTGGGTGATCTTGCGACGTCCTGCCTCGCCCTCTTTCTTGAGCTGCTCAAAAGCGGGCACCACATAGCCCATCAACTGCATGATGATGGACGCCGAGATGTAGGGCATGATGCCCAGCGCAAAAATCGTGAAGCGCGACAGCGCGCCACCCGAGAACATGTTGAACATGCCCAGGATGCCGCCCTGCTGTCCTTTGAAGAACTTCTGCAGCTCCATGGCATCAATGCCCGGCACCGGGATGTGCGCACCGATGCGGTACACCACCAATGCAAGCAGCAAAAACATCAAGCGACGGCTCAAATCACCGTACTTGCCTTTTTGTGCCAGCGCTGCGCTACCTGTTACCACGTCTTATCCGTTCGTCACTTGCACTCAGGCGACCGATCCACCAGCAGCCTCAATAGCCGCCTTGGCACCAGCGGTTGCGCCAATGCCTGTCAACTTGACCGCCTTGGTCAGGCTGCCGGTCTTGATGACCTTGACCACTTTAGCCAATTCACCAATCACACCAACTTGCTTGAGGGCGAGCACATCGACCTCATCCATACCCAGCTGCTCGAGCGTGGTCAGGGTGATTTCTGCGTTGTACTTGAGGGAAGCCGACTTGAAGCCACGCTTGGGCAAGCGACGCTGCATGGGCATCTGACCGCCCTCAAAGCCCACTTTGTGGTAGCCGCCTGCGCGCGATTTTTGGCCTTTGTGGCCACGACCGGCTGTTTTGCCCAGGCCCGATCCAATGCCGCGTCCAACGCGACGCTTGGCATGCTTGGCGCCGTCGCCCGGCTTGATGCTATTGAGTTCCATATCCACCTCTTAGAGCACTTTGACCAGGTAACTGATCTTGTTGATCATGCCGCGCACCTCAGGGGTGTCGACGAGTTCACTGGTGCTGTTGACTTTGCGCAAGCCAAGGCCACGGACCGTGGCGCGGTGCGACTCTGTGCAACCGATGGGGCTGCGCACCAGTTGTACGGTGATCTTCTTTTGATTCGTCATGTTCTCTGCTCCGATCAGGCAAACAGCTCTTCAACTGTTTTGCCGCGCTTGGCTGCCACCGCGCCGGGCGTTGTGGCATTGGACAAGGCGTTGAGCGTGGCGCGGACCATGTTGTAGGGGTTGCTCGAGCCATGACTCTTGGCAACCACATCGGTGATGCCGACCACTTCAAAAACGGCGCGCATCGGGCCGCCCGCAATGATGCCGGTACCCTTGGGGGCTGGCGCCATCATCACAGTGGAGGCGCCATGCTGGCCAGTGACCGTGTGGTGCAGGGTGCCGTTTTTGAGCGACACCTTCATCAGGTTGCGACGGGCCTCTTCCATGGCTTTTTGGACGGCAGCAGGCACCTCTTTAGATTTGCCCTTGCCCATGCCAACGCCGCCATCGCCGTCACCCACCACCGTGAGCGCCGCGAAACCCAGGATACGACCACCCTTGACCACTTTGGTCACGCGGTTGATCGCGATCATCTTCTCGCGCAGACCGTCCTCAGGTCCATCGACCTTGCCCTGCATCTTTGCTTGTAATTTAGCCATTGTGTGTTCCGATCTGCTTAAAACTGCAAGCCTGCTTCACGCGCTGCTTCAGCCAGGGCCTTGACACGGCCGTGGTAGGCAAAACCTGCACGATCAAAAGCCACTTTCTCTACACCGGCTGCCTTGGCTTTCTCAGCCAAACGCTTGCCAACCAACTGCGCCGCGGCGATGTTGCCGCCCTTGCCTGCGGCGCCAAGCGCCTGGCGAACTTCGGCCTCTGCTGTGGAGGCAGAGGTCAGGACGCGGCTGCCATCGCCAGAGATCACGCTGGCATAGATGTGCATGTTGGTGCGGTTCACCGTCAGACGCGCTGCGCCTTGCTTGGCGATGCGGATACGGGTTTGACGAGCTCTGCGAAGACGCTGTTCTTTCTTGTTCAACATGATGCAGGTCCTTATTTCTTCTTGGTCTCTTTGATGACGACCTTCTCGTCGGCATACCGGATGCCCTTGCCCTTGTAAGGCTCGGGCGGACGGATCGCACGCACTTCAGCGGCCACCTGGCCCACGCGCTGGCGATCGGCGCCCTTGATCACGATTTCCGTGGGCGAGGGCGTTGCCACCGTGATGCCCTGGGGCATAACTTTGTCAACAGCGTGCGAAAAGCCCACCGACAGATTCAGCTTGTTACCGCTGGCCTGAGCCTTGAAGCCCACGCCAACCAAGCTCAGCTTTTTCTCGAAGCCTTGCTTGACGCCGTGAACCATGTTGTTGACGAGCTGGCGCATGGTTGCTGCCATGGCGTCCGCCTCGCGGCTGTCGTTGGCTGGCTCAAACTTCAGCACGCCAGCGGCCTGGCTGAGCTTGACCATCGGGTTCTGGTCCACGCTCAAGGCGCCGCCGGCTCCCTTGACGCTAACCGTTGTGCCACTGATGCCGACTTCCACACCTGCGGGAACGGTCACGGGCATTTTTCCAATACGGGACATTGTTCTTTCTCCTGCCTGACTGGGCTTATGCCACGTAGCAAAGGACTTCGCCGCCCACGCCACTGGCGCGTGCTTTGCGGTCCGTCATCACGCCTTTAGGCGTTGTGACGATGGCCACGCCCAGGCCGTTTTGGACCTGTGGCAAGGTGCCGCTGCTGCGATAAACGCGCAAACCGGGGCGGCTGACGCGCTCGATGCGCTCAATCACCGGACGGCCCGCGTAGTACTTCAGGGCGATTTCAAGCTCAGGCTTGCCGTCGGCGGACTCCACTTTGAAGCCGTCGATATAGCCTTCATCTTTCAACACCTGCGCAATGGCAACCTTCACTTTGGAAGACGGCACACGCACGCTGGTTTTGGCGACCATTTGCGCATTGCGAATGCGCGTCAGCAGGTCGGCGATCGGATCACTCATGCTCATCTCTAAACCTCCTGCCGCTTACCAGCTAGCCTTGACGACGCCGGGGATTTCCCCAGCAAACGCCATTTCACGGATCTTGCCTCGGGCCAGGCCGAACTGCGCAAACGTACCGCGAGGGCGGCCCGTGATCGCGCAGCGGCTGCGCTGACGCGTCGGGTTGGCGTTACGGGGCAGTTTCTGCAGAGCCTGGCGCGCCTGGGCACGCTCTTCTTCGCTGCGCTTGGCGTCGCCAGCGACGGCCTTGAGCTCAGCGTGCTTTTTGGCGAACTTGGCAACCAGTTTGTCTCTCTTGAGCTCGCGCTCGATCAAAGCTTTCTTAGCCACGGATCACCTCAGTTCTTAAAGGGAAAGCGAAAGCCCGACAGGAGCGCTTTGCACTCGTCGTCAGTCTTGGCTGTTGTCGTGATGCTGATATTGAGACCGCGCAAGGCATCGACCTTGTCGTACTCAATCTCAGGGAAGATGATTTGTTCTTTGACGCCAATGTTGTAGTTGCCACGGCCGTCAAACGCGCGCCCCGAGATACCACGGAAGTCGCGAACACGCGGCAGGGCCACGGTCACAAAGCGGTCCAGAAATTCGTACATGCGAGCGCCGCGCAGCGTCACCATGCAGCCAATGGCCTGGTTCTCGCGGATCTTGAAGCCAGCGATCGCCTTTTTGGACAGTGTCACCACAGGCTTTTGACCAGAAATCTTGCTCAGGTCGCCAACGGCGTGTTCCATCACTTTTTTGTCGGCCACCGCTTCGCTCACACCCATGTTGAGCGTGATCTTGGTGAGGCGCGGCACCTCCATCATGGACTTGTAACCAAACTTGGCCATCAGCTCAGGCGCAAGCTTTTCCCGGTAGAGTTGTTGCAAACGAGCCATGTTCATGCCACCTTGATTTCTTCGCCGCTGGACTTGTAAACGCGAACGCGTTTGCCGTCAGCCTGCACTTTGATCCCAACGCGGTCAGCCTTGCCAGTTGCGGCATTGAAGATCGCCACGTTGGACTGGTGAATCGGCATGCTCTTGTTGATGATGCCGCCGTTCTCACCCTTCATGGGATTGGGCTTGGTGTGCTTCTTCACCGTGTTCACACCTTCGACCACCACATGGGTTTCATCCTTGCGCAGCGTCACTTTGCCGCGCTTACCTTTGTCGCGCCCACTGAGCACGATCACTTCGTCACCTTTACGAATCTTGTTCATGACCGTTCCTCACAAAACTTCAGGCGCCAGGGACACGATCTTCATGAACTTCTCGGTTCTGAGTTCGCGGGTCACAGGGCCAAAGATACGGGTACCAATGGGCTCAAGCTTGGCATTGAGCAGCACCGCTGCGTTGCCGTCAAACTTGACCAGCGACCCGTCGCTGCGGCGCAGGCCCTTGGCGGTACGAACCACCACAGCGCTGTACACGTCGCCCTTTTTGACGCGGCCGCGCGGCGCGGCCTCTTTGATGCTGACCTTGATGATGTCGCCCACGCCGGCGTAGCGACGCTTGGAGCCGCCGAGCACCTTGATGCACAGGAGAGACTTTGCGCCAGTGTTGTCGGCGACTTCTAGTCGAGATTCTGTTTGGATCATTTCTATGTTTCCCAACTTAACCCAGTCGGGGTCTGCACCACGCAAACCGTCGTCTGGTCAGTCTTGGGCCCGTTGCACACAATGCAAACCATTTGCACTGCAGACTTGGGGCAGACATTCCTCACCTTTTTCAGGCGAAGCCCAGTATTATGCACCGAAAACCATGCCCGACCAACAAAAATTCCATTTTTTTGGCTTTTTGCGACGGTTTTCCTAGCGACCTGGACCGTCGCAAGCCGCCCAAAACCCAGAGGTGACCGGTTTCAGCCCAAGCCGTCGGGCCTCAGAAGCCAAGCCGCGCCAGGCGCGGCGATACCGTTCAAGGGGCCAGCTCGCAGGATGGCCCGGGCGGGCGCCAGGCCCAGGCGCTCGGAAGCAGCCTCGGGCTTAGTTAGTACACTTTGCCCAACAGACCAAGAGGCGCCGCCCAGGCGCATTGATCCATGCGTGACAACATAGCATTCGTCGGCGGCGGCAATATGGCCAGCGCCTTGATCAGCGGACTGCTCCAGCGAGGCTTACCCGCAAGCGCCATTCAGGTGGTGGAGCCCTTTGAGGGGGCCCGCGACAGCCTGATGCGGCGCTTTGGCGTGCAAGCCAGCGCACAGGCCAGCCCGTCACTAGGCCAAGCCGAACTGGTGGTCTGGGCGGTCAAGCCCCAGGTGTTCAAGCAGGCCGCACAGGCGGCGGGCCCACACTGCACCGGTGCGCTGCACCTGAGCGTGGCCGCCGGCATTCGCACCGACAGCATGGCACGCTGGCTGGGCTCGCAACGCATCATCCGGGCCATGCCCAACACGCCCGCCCTGATCGGCCAAGGCGTTTGCGGCCTGTTCGCACGAGCCGCGGTGTCCGCCGATGACAAAGCGCAGGCCGAACGGCTGATCGCCAGCACGGGACAATTCTTGTGGCTGGCCGAAGAGCAGCAGCTCGACGCCGTCACGGCGCTCTCGGGTTCAGGGCCCGCCTATGTTTTTTATCTGATGGAGGCCCTGGTGCAAGCGGGCACCAGCCTGGGCCTGAGCCCAGCGCAAGCCAAACAACTGGTGCAAGGCACGTGTAACGGCGCCAGTGCATTGGCTGCTGCCTCTGCTGAGACGCCACAAACCCTGCGCCAGCAGGTGACCTCCAAGGGAGGAACCACCCACGCGGCTATCAGCGTGCTTGAGGCCGAACACTGGGCTGGCATCATGGCCCGCGCGGTCGAGGCCGCCCACCGCCGCGCCGCTGAACTTGGCGACGAATTCGGCGCTGACTAAAGCCTAGCGCCCGCCGGCTGCCAGGCTGGCATGGTGCTGCGCCGCTTTCAAAGCTACAACCGCCAGCACCGCCAAGGCAAGCATGACCCCAATGCCCCAGGTGTAGCCTGCCTGATCGCTCCAGCCCAGCCCGAGCAAGAGCGGCGCTGCCGCTCGGGCGATGGCCAGCGGTACGCCCAGCGCGCCATTCAGGCTAGCGGCATGCGTCTGGCTCACGTATTGCGCCACCACCGTGCCGCGCACAATCGTCAGCAGGCCATTACCCAGGCCGTACAGCAGCACAAAGACCGCCACGCCGCCGAGTTGCCAAGCGCTGGGCGTGATCAGCAGCACCAACAAGCCAGCGGGAATCAGCAAAGGAACGGTTCGATTGACGCGGTCCAGGTTCATGCGGGCCTCGTAAAAATAGAGAAATACCCGCCCCAGAACCTGCGTCAGGCCAATCGTGGCAGGCAGCGCAACCACCCAGACCAGGGGCAGGCCGCGCTCGCTGAGCATGGGCACCAGATGGGCTGGAATCGCCACCGTGATGGACATCATGATCACGGTAAACACGCCGATCAATATGAACGGGCGACCGCGCATGAGTCGTCGAATATCGCGCAACTGGGCGGCCGACTGCTCCATCGGTGAGACACCACTGGCGGCCTCGGGCTTTGGCGCACCGCGCAGAAACCGGTAGTGCAAGGGCGCGCACAGCAGCAAATGCAGGGCAGCCAAAACCAGCAAGGTCGCGCGCCAGCCATACAGGTGCATCAGCCAGGCGATCAGGGGGATGAAGACCGTGCTGGCAAGACCGCCTAGAAACGTCATGGCAATGATGGCGCGACGAAAGTCACGCTTGAAGCGGCGCGTCAAAAGCGCAAACGCCGGCGCGTAAAGAACCGCCGCCATGGACGCGCCCAGAACTAGCCAGGCCAGATAAAAAGCCCATAGCACACTGACCTGGCTGAGCCCTATGAGGCTCAGGCCCGCGAGCACCGAGCCACCGGTCATGACCGCCCGCTCATGACCCTGGTCAATCCAGCGTCCCACGGGGAAAGCCACCAAACCCTCGGCGAGCAAGGCCAGGCTGAAGGCCAGCGACACTTGGGAACGATGCCAGCCCATGTCAGCCTCAACCGGCTCCATGAGCAGGGAGAACATGTAAAAAATGCTGCCCCAGCTGATTAGCTGAAGCCAGGACAAGATCAAAACCAGGCGCCAGTCGTAGCGCTGCGCCTCCAGGCCTGAGGTGCTGTGGTCCGGGGTCATCGGCTGGCAGCAGTATGTGCTGCGCTCTGGCGATACTGCAGGGCTTCGGCAACGTGCTCTCGGTGCACCTGCAGCGATCCCGTCAGGTCGGCAATGGTGCGCGCCACGCGCAAGGTGCGGTGCGTGCCGCGTGCCGACCAGGCCAGACGCTGCGCCGCTTGCTGCAAGAACTGCGTCGCCGCCGGGTCCATCATCACGTGTTTGTCGAGCTCACGCCCTTGCAGCGCCTGATTGGGCTTGCCCTGACGCGCCAGCGCACGTTCGCGCGCCGCCACGCACCGCGCCCGAACCTGCGCTGAAGGCTCGGAGGCCGCGCTGGCGGTAAGCTCCTGCGCGCCGACACTGGGCACTTCCACATGCAAATCAATACGGTCGAGCAAGGGACCGCTAAGCTTGGCCTGATACCGCGCAACCTGGTCCGGGGTACAGCGGCAAGCCTTCTGGGCCGAGCCCAGATAGCCGCAAGGACAAGGGTTCATGGCTGCAATCAACTGAAAGCGGGCCGGAAACTCACTGCGTCGCGCGGCCCGGGACACCACGATGGTGCCAGTTTCCAGTGGCTCTCGCAGCGCCTCCAGCGCCGCACGGGGAAATTCAGGCAACTCATCCAGAAACAGCACACCGTTGTGCGCCAGCGAAATATCACCAGGCCGCGGCGGCGAGCCGCCCCCGACCAAGGCCACCGCGCTGGCGGTGTGGTGCGGATGCGCGGTCGGCCGCCGGCCCCAGTCGCGCACAGAAAACTGTCCGATCAAGCTCGCTACGGCCGCGCTCTCCAATGCCTCTTGTGTGCTCATGGGCGGCAGCAAGCTGGCAAAGCGCATCGCCAGCATTGACTTGCCCGAGCCGGGCGGCCCGCTCATTAGCACACTGTGTGAGCCGGCTGCGGCAATTTCGAGTACGCGCTTGGCCGCCAGATGCCCTTTGACATCGGCCATATCGAGCTCGTCGTGCGCGACCGGCTCAGCATGACTTGTGAGTGGCAGCCAGGCCTGCGCATCAGCGACGGGCGCGCTCTCCTGTGCCCGCGGTGCAAAGCGTGCCACCAGCTCAAGAAGATGGCGGGCCAGGTACACCTCGGCACCAGGCACCAGTGCAGCCTCCTGCGCACTGGCAGCTGGCAGCACCAGCTTGGGTTTTTCAGGCATGGCCTGCAGCGCCAGACTCATGGCAAGGGCACCGCGCACCGGACGCAACTCGCCAGTCAAAGACAGCTCGCCCGCGAATTCGTAGCCTTTCAAGGCGTCGCCACTGACTTGTCCGCTGGCGGCCAGAATACCTAAAGCGATCGGCAAATCAAAACGACCCGAGTCTTTGGGCAGGTCGGCCGGCGCCAGGTTTACGGTGATGCGTTTGTTGTTGGGAAACTCGAGGCCCGCATTCTGGATGGCGCTGCGAACCCGCTCGCGCGCCTCGCGCACCTCCAGGTCAGCCAGGCCGACCAAGGTGAAACTGGGCAAACCGTTGGCCAGATGCACCTCGACCGTGACCGCGCTGGCCTCCAGCGCATTGAGCGCGCGGCTACGCACCAAGGCCAAACTCATGACATCTCCTTCGTAGCGCCAGCCGTGCAAGCTCGGGCCGGCTTTGGCCCGCAAGGTCTGCGGCACCATGATGGTGCAAAAACCGCCGCGGGAGCGCCATCTTAGCGACGAATCGCCTCAGGACAGGATGTCTCAATCTATCCATCGCACCAAATCAAAGCAGATCAGGGCCAACCAGGCACTTGGCACGGTCTGTGCATAGAGCAGTCCATCACATTTTTGGAGGACTTATGAAACTTGTCACAGCCATCATCAAACCCTTCAAGCTCGACGAGGTGCGTGAAGCCTTGTCCAACATCGGGGTGCAAGGCATCACCGTCACCGAGGTCAAAGGCTTCGGGCGTCAGAAGGGACACACCGAGCTCTACCGTGGCGCGGAATACGTGGTGGACTTTCTGCCCAAGATGAAAGTGGAGACCGTGGTACGCGACGAGATTGCCGAACAGGTGATCGAGGCCATCGAAAAAGCTGCGCGCACCCAGAAGATCGGTGACGGCAAGATTTTTGTTGCCGACGTCGAACAGGTGATTCGCATACGCACCGGAGAAACCGGCGCAGATGCCGTCTGAGTCCCACCACGATCGAAAAAGGAATTCCCATGAAAAACATTGCCCTATTGATTTCAACCCTTTTGCTCGCCCTGCTTGGCGGCGCGGCGTGGGCGCAGGCATCGGCTGCCGCACCCGTGGTGGCCACCGTGCATAAAGCCGATACCGCCTGGATGATGGTCTCGACCATGCTGGTCATGCTGATGGTGCCGGGCCTGGCCCTGTTTTACGGCGGCCTCGTTCGCAGCAAAAACCTGCTGTCCGTGCTGATGCAAGTCACGATGGTGTTTTCGCTGATTGCGCTGCTCTGGGTGATTTATGGCTACAGTTTTGCCTTCGGTGGCGAAGGCCTGATCATTGCCGACAGCTCGAAATTGTTTTTGGCTGGCATCACCAGCAGCTCTTTGGCTGACACCTTCAGCGCGGATGCCAAGATTCCCGAGCTGATTTTTGTTGCCTTTCAACTCACTTTCGCAGGCCTGACCACGGCGCTGATCGTGGGCTCTTTTGCTGAACGGATTAAGTTTTCAGCTGTGATGCTGTTCTCGGTGATCTGGTTCACCTTCAGCTACATCCCGATTGCACACATGGTCTGGGGCAGCGGCGGCTACCTGCTGGGCAAAGGCGCGCTCGACTTCGCCGGTGGCACGGTGGTACACATCAACGCAGCCATGGCCGGCCTGATAGGTGCTTACCTGCTGGGCAAGCGCGTTGGCTACGGGCGCGAGTCGATGGCACCGCACAACCTGACGCTCACCATGCTGGGCGCCTGCCTGCTCTGGGTGGGCTGGTTTGGCTTTAACGCTGGCTCCAACCTGGAGTCCAACGGCGGGGCAACACTGGCTTTCATCAACACCGTGATCGCCACGGCAGCAGCCATCCTGGCCTGGAGCATCGGCGAGGCCGTGAGCAAAGGCAAAGCTTCTTTGCTTGGTGCAGCCTCTGGCGCCGTGGCCGGTTTGGTGGGCATCACGCCAGCGTGTGGCGTGGTGGGCCCCATGGGCGCGATCGCCATTGGTCTGGCAGCAGGATTGCTGTGCCTGTGGGGTGTCAATGGGCTCAAACGCATGCTGGGTGCCGACGACTCGCTCGACGTTTTTGGCATCCACGGTGTTGGCGGAATCGCTGGCGCCCTGCTCACCGGTGTCTTTGCAGCACCTGGTTTGGGCGGCACCGGTGCAGCAGACTTTTCCATCGGCAGTCAGTTGATCGTTCAGGCCGAGGGCGTTGTCATCACCATGCTGTGGTCAGCCATTGTTGCTTTCGTCGCCTACAAGATCGTCGATTGGACGCTGGGGCTACGGGTCAGTGAAGAGCAGGAGCGCGAAGGGCTGGACATCAGCTCGCATGGTGAGTCGGCCTACAACCGATAGACCGATCACGCCTCATCACACGCTGCGATCGCCCGTAACGTTGCAGCACACCCAGCCACCGAGGCCTGCCAGCCCGGTGGCTTTTTTTCGCGCCAAATCAGTCAGACACGTCACGCGCACGGTCAGCCAAAAAACAGGGGTGGCGCATAGCCCTGTCAAAATTTATAACGCCATTGTTTCAAAAAATTCAGTCTGCCCGAGCTCACTTGCGCCTACCATTGGCACCCCTGCCAGAGTCCGCCCGAGTTCATGAACGCCGCACTTCAAACCATTTGCGAACAGATCAAAAGCGCCCATACCGCGCGCAAGCCGCTTCGCATTCGTGGCAGCGGCAGCAAAGATTTTTACGGTCACCCCCGGTTTTCTGATCCGACACTGGAGATGTCAGCGTACGCCGGCGTCGTCAACTACGAGCCCAGCGAGCTGGTGGTAACGGTGCGAGCCGGAACGACGGTGGCCGATCTGGAAGCGACGCTGGCCGAGCAGCAGCAATGCCTGGCTTTTGAGCCACCCCACTTTCAAGGACTCGGGGGCACCTGCGGTGGCATGGTCGCTGCCGGACTGAGCGGACCCTCGCGCGCCAGCGTGGGCTCGGTGCGCGATTTTGTACTTGGCGTGCAGATGCTCAACAGCCAGGGTGAACTGCTCACCTTCGGTGGCCAGGTCATGAAGAACGTGGCTGGCTACGACATCTCGCGATTGATGGCAGGCTCAATGGGTGTACTCGGCGTCATTGCCGAGGTCTCGCTCAAGGTCCTGCCGGTGGCGCCAGCCAGCGCCACGCTGGTGTTCGAAGCCGACCAAGCGACCGCCTTGCAACAACTCAACCGCTGGGGCGCGATGCCGCTGCCCCTAAACGCCAGCTGCTGGGTTCGCGACGACACCGCGCCGGATCAGCCTGAACTGCTGTTTGTGCGTCTGCGCGGTGCTGTGGCAGCCGTGCAGTCAGCCAGTCAGCAAATGCTCAAAGCCCTGAGCGGTCGCGTCATGGACAACGCGCAGGCCGAGCCCGACTGGCAGCGCTGCCGCAACCAACAACTACCCTTTTTTAATGCTGCAGGGCCCACCGCCGGGGAAGAAGAGCGTGTGCTTTGGCGCCTGAGCCTGCCCCAGACCGCACCTGCGCTGAATCTGCCCTGGCCGCAGCTGATTGAATGGCATGGTGGGCTGCGTTGGCTGTGGGCGCCCTGGTCGGCGCACAGCACCATTCACGCAGCCTGCCGTCAGCACGGTGGCTCGGCCATGGTTTTCAAAGACCCCGTGGGCAAGAACACGCAAGACCGTTTCGCGCCGCTCGACCCGGTGCTGCATCAGGTCCACCAACGCCTGCAAGCGCAGTTTGACCCTCGACAGATCTTCAACCCGGGACGCCTGTACCCGTCACTTAACGCAGGTGAGCGCCATGCAAACTAAACTCGCGCCGGCCTACCAGGACAGCTCGGATGGCCTGGCCGCAGAGGCGATTTTGCGCAAATGTGTGCACTGTGGTTTCTGCACGGCGACTTGCCCGACCTATCAGCTGCTCGGTGACGAGCTCGACGGCCCACGCGGGCGCATCTACCTGATCAAGCAGGTGCTCGAAGGACAGCAGCCAACTCGCAAAACCCAGCAACACCTGGACCGCTGCCTGAGCTGTCGCAACTGCGAATCCACCTGCCCCAGCGGCGTGCAATACGGGCATTTGCTCGACATCGGCCGCAAGCTGGTCGACGAACAGGTGAGTCGGCCTGTTGGGCAGGCCTCGCTGCGCTGGGCCTTGAAAAAAGGGCTGCCCTCGCCGCTGTTTGGCCCCTCCATGGCGCTGGGGCAAGTGGCACGACCGCTTTTGCCTCAGGTGCTGAAGAACAAAGTGCCGCCGAAACAAGCCAGCGGTCAGTGGCCGCAAGCACAGCACCAGCGCAAGGTGCTGATGCTCATCGGCTGCGTGCAGCCCAGCATGAGCCCCAACATCAACACGGCGACTGCGCGCGTACTGGATGCCGCAGGCATCGAGGCGGTGATCGCGCCCAAGGCCGCTTGCTGCGGCGCGGTGGCCTTCCACTTAGACGACCATGAAGCGGCCAAGGCACAGATGCGCGCCAATATTGACGCCTGGTGGCCCGCTATTGAGCAAGGCGCAGAGAGCATCGTCATCAATGCCTCGGGCTGCGGCAGCACGATCAAGGATTACGGCTTCATTTTGCGCGACGACCCGCTTTATGCCGACAGAGCGCGCCGCGTCAGCGAATTGGCGCGAGATCTGAGCCAGTACTTACCTGAACTGACCGAGCGCCTGCGCGACAAGGTGCGCGCCAGCGCCGACAACATCGTGTTCCATCCGCCCTGTTCCATGCAGCATGGGCAGCAGATCCGCGGTGTGGTGGAACGCCACATGGCCGAGATGGGCTTTCAGATTCGCCTCAACACCTGTGAAGCGCACCTGTGCTGTGGCTCTGCGGGCACCTACAGCGTGCTGCAGCCGACGATTGCCACCGCGTTGCGCGATCGCAAGATCGGTCATCTGCTGGCCAGTTTTGGCGACCAGCCCGTGCAGCAGGTGGCCTCTGCCAACATCGGCTGCATCACGCATTTGCAAAGCGGCACCGACGTGCCGGTGCGCCACTGGATCGAATTACTCGACGAGGCGCTGCCATCGCGCAGCATGCGCTGAGGTCAAGCGCAAATCAGACCGCTTGCAAAGCTGCGGCGATGGCCTCTGACATCTCGGCTGGCGTGGTGTTTGGCGCAAAGCGTTTAAGCACCTGACCCTTGCGGTCGACCAGGAACTTGGTGAAGTTCCATTTGATCGAACTGCTGCCCAGAATCCCGGTGGCCTGCCCGCGTAACCATTTGTAGAGCGCGTGGGCATCGGCCCCGTTGACCTCGATCTTGGACATCATCTGAAAGCTCACGCCGTAATTGCGCTCACAAAAGCTGGCTATTTCAAGATTGCTGCCCTTGTCCTGCGCGCCAAATTGATTGCAGGGAAAGCCCAGAATCACCAAGCCTTGCGGTCCAAACTGCGTATGCAAGGCTTGCAGGCCGGCAAACTGGGGCGTAAAGCCGCAAGCACTGGCGGTGTTGACCACCAGCACCACCTGACCACGCATACTCGACATGGCCAGGGGCCTGCCGTCAATCGTCAAGGCATCAAAATCATAAAAATCAGACATCTCAGGGCTCACTGCACAAAAGGGTCACAACCGGTTCAGCCGTGAAGATCATCGTTGCGCGCAATTTCCACCAGCCGCGCGATCTCGCCCGCATGGGCTACGCAATTATGCGCATGCCAGCGCTTGATCAGGTACATGACGCCCGCCACCACCAGGCCAAACATGGTGATCGCGCCAAAGGTTGGCAGGCCCATGCCCGTTGAAAAGCTGTACAAACCCCCAAGCACCAGGATACAAGCCTGCTCATTAAAGTTTTGCACCGCAATCGATCGGCCGGCGCCCATCAGGTTGTGCCCGCGGTGTTGCAGCAAGGCGTTCATGGGCACCACCAAAAAGCCGCCCAGCGCGCCAAGGCCCACCAGAAAAGGCGCGGCCAGCCAAACGTTGTCAATGAAGATCAGAAGAATGATCAGCATGCCCATGGCAACGCCCAGGGTCATCACGCGCGGGCCATCCTCCAGACGCATCCGCGACGAGGCCACCACCGCACCAATGGCCATGCCAATCGCCACCACACCCTGCAGGGCGGATGCTTGCGTCACGCCATAGCCCAAAGCCACAGCCGCCCAGGCCAGCACGATGTAGCGAAGATTGCCGGCAACGCCCCAGATCAGGGTGGTAGCAGCCAGTGAAATCTGCCCCAGCTTGTCGTTCCACAAACGCCGGTTACAGGCCCAGAAGTCCGGCAGCAGCGTCAGGGCATTGCGCGGCATAGGCCGCATCAGCACGCCGGTGAGGGGAATGCGCAAATTAAACCAAGCTGCCAGCACGTAGACCAGGATCAGCGTGGCAATCGCAGCCTCTGCCGGCGTGTCGACGCTGGTGGTGATGAAGGGCATGTCCAAGGATAGCAACATCGGGGCAATCACCTGGCCCACCAGTTGCCCCCCGAGCAATACGCCCAGAATGATCGACCCGATGGTCAGGCCCTCGATCCATCCATTGGCTTTCACCAGTTGCGAGGCGGGGAGCAGTTCAGTCAGGATGCCGTACTTGGCCGGCGAATACGCCGCTGCGCCGAGCCCGACGATCGCGTATGCCATCAAAGGATGCGTGCCAAAAAGCATGAACACGCAACCAATGATCTTGACGAAATTGCTGAGAAACATCACCCGCCCTTTGGGCATGGAGTCAGCAAACGCGCCCACAAAAGGCGCCAGCACCACATAAAACAGCGCGAACATCGGAACCAGCGCAGCCTGCTGCCAGCTCGGCGAGTTTCCAGAGCGCAACAACTGCACCGCGGCGACAAACAAGGCGTTATCAGCCAGCGAGCTGAAAAACTGCGCCGACATGATGGTGTAAAAACCGCGCTTCATGCTGACTGCGGCGTCTCGCTGAATATTGCCATGATGGGCAGGGTGTCTCCGCTAAAAGGTAGCGGGTTATAGCACGCTCAGAGGGTGTCAAAATCAGGCAAACTGTTTTGTCCCCACGCGCCATGCCCCGCCCTATTTTTGCCCAGGTGCATACCGAGGCCCTGCAACACAACCTGCAGCGCGTTCGCCAGGCTGTCGCCAGCGCCAAAGTGTGGGCCGTCGTCAAAGCCAATGCCTACGGCCACGGCATCGAGCGCGTGTTCGAAGGCTTGCGAGGCGCCGATGGTTTTGCCCTGCTAGACCTGCAGGAAGCCGAGCGCGTGCGCACGCTGGGCTGGCGCGGACCGGTTCTGCTGCTCGAGGGCGTGTTCGAGCCGCGCGATCTGGAGCTGTGCTCACGACTGGATTTGTGGCACACAGTGCACAGCAGCGAGCAAATCGACATGCTCGCTGCCCACAAGACCAAAGAGGGCCACAAAGTCTTCCTGAAGATGAATTCGGGCATGAACCGACTCGGCTTCAAGCCCGAACATTACCTGAGCGCATGGAGCAGACTCAATGCCCTGACACAGGTCGAAGAGATTGCACTGATGACCCACTTCAGCGACGCCGACGGTGAAGCCGGCGTGTCCGAGCAAATGGCGGTGTTCGAAGGTGTGACACGCGACCTGCCCGGTGAGCGCAGCGTGAGCAACAGCGCAGCCGTGTTGCGCCACAGCGCCTTGAGAAGCGATTGGGTCCGACCGGGCATCTGCCTCTACGGCAGCGCGCCCGATTACCCCTTGCACAGCAGCCACGACTGGCAGCTTCAGCCCGCCATGAGCCTGCACGCGCGCATTTTGAGCACGCAAAACCTGCGCTCGGGTGATCGGGTTGGCTATGGGTCGCGCTTCACCGCGACCGAGCCCATGACCATCGGCATCGTTGCCTGCGGCTATGCCGATGGCTACCCCCGCGTCTGCCCCACAGGCACCCCTGTGCTGGTCGAAGGACAGATCGCCAGGCTGGTCGGTCGGGTCAGCATGGACATGATCACGGTCGACCTCACGCCTCTGATCGCGCGGGGCCTGAACGTGGGAAGCGGCAGCCTGGTCACGCTGTGGGGGCAAGCGCCAGATGGCGCGGTCCTGCCGATTGACGAGGTCGCAAGTGCCGCCGGAACGCTGGCCTATGAGCTGATGTGTGCCCTTGCGCCGCGCGTTCCTGTGCAAACACCGGCTTGAGCATGTCTTACACCTTTGTATCTGCAACGATTCTGCTGATCCTGATCACCGACCCGGTCGGCAACATCCCGCTGTTTGCCAATGCCCTGAAAAACGTCGCGCCTGGGCGCATGAGCAGCGAGGGCACCATGCTGCACCGGCTTGCTGGCAGCACGCCGCACGGGGCTGCTGTGCAGGCGTTCCTGAAGCGCGCGAAAAAATTCGGCCTGCCTGTTCTGTTGGCCCTAAGCCTGCTTGCCAACGCCCGCGCGCAGGAGCGTCTGGTTAGCGAGCGGCTGGCCGCTTCGACCCTGATCGAGTACCAGGTCAGATCCAATCAGTTTCCCTACCGGCTCGATGGTCGGCTTCAATGGCAAAAGAAGGGCGCGCGCTACCAGGCTCAGCTCGACTACAGCTTGATGGGCAAGACGCGTAGCCAAAGCAGCCAGGGCCGCATTGGCCTCCAAGCTTTGCAGCCCGAGAAATTTGTCGATCACAAAGGCAAGGACCTGACCGTGGTGTTTGCGCCCTCAGCAGATAGCGCCATGCTGCCCAGCGGGGCCAAGCTTGCGCTTCAGCCTGGCGCGCAAGACCGGCTCAGCGTTCTACTGAATTTAGGGGCCTTGGCAGCGAGCCAGCCGCAGGCCTTTCAGCCGGGACGCCGCCTGAGCCTGCAGACGGTTAGCGCCGCGGGCGCCGACATCTGGACCTGGGTCTGCCACGGCAGCGAAGAGCTCACACTGCCCGGTGGCAAGCTGTCTGCGCAAAAGTGGGTGCGTGCTGCCCGCCAGGCCGATGATCAGCGGCTCGAAGTCTGGCTCGCGCCCGCTTTGGGCTACCTGCCCGCACGCATGACCATCACAGAGAGCAACGGCGACCAGATCGACCAGCAGTGGCGCCGGCATCGGGCCCTGCCGCCCTCTTGAAAAAACCGGATACAGCACCATTTAGAGTGGAGAATCAGTTCATGGATAATGACAACATGCACACGCTGTACGACTCGGAAACTTTTTCGGTCACCCACATGCTTGCGAATGCGGTTGCGGTAGACCTACCGCAAGAGAGCCTCAAAGACGGCGAGCAGGCGCTACTGGTGCCTCAGCTGGCCCGTCACGGCTTTGAAATCATCGACAAGCGCAACGGCAAAGAGGTCTACCTTGATGGGTCCTGGGCCGAGTTGTTTCAACAGCACATTTCTGCCTGGCAACTCAAAACGCCCACCCAGCAGGAAGTGGAAGAAACGCTCGAGCAATACGCCGAGCTGGCGCAGAACCCGGTGCTGGTGCACTGATCATCACAGCGCATGCGTGAAACCACGCGCACCTCTTCGTCTAGCATGACGGGCACCTTCGTCCTCACCTTGTCCTGCCCGGATCGGCGTGGCTTGGTCCACGCCGTCTCCGGTTTTTTGTTGGATCGCGGTGCCAACATCGAAGAAGCGGCGCAATTCAACGACCATGACACTGGCCTGTTCTTTATGCGGGTTCAGTTTGCCTGCGCCTCATCAAGCCTTGCTCAGCTCAAGGAAGCCCTTGCAGTTTTTTCCCGGCCTTTTGCCATGCAGTGGAAGCTGCACAGTCAGGCCGAGGCGATGCGAACAATCATCATGGCCAGCAAGCAAGGGCATTGCCTCAACGACTTGCTGTTCCGCTGGAAAAGCGGATTGTTGTCCATCGACATTCGCGCAGTCATCTCCAACCATTTGGACTTGGAGCCCTTGGCAGCAAGTTATGGACTGGCCTTTCATCACCTGCCGATTGACGCGCGCGACAAGGCCGACGTCGAGGCCCAGCAGCTGGCCATCATTCGGCAGGCAGATTGCGAGCTCATCGTACTGGCCCGCTACATGCAAATCCTGTCAAACGACCTGTGCACGCAGCTTGAAGGCCGCGCCATCAATATTCACCACTCCTTTTTGCCCAGCTTCAAGGGTGCCAAGCCCTACCACCAAGCGCATGACCGTGGCGTGAAATTGATCGGCGCCACAGCGCACTATGTCAGCAAGGACCTCGACGAGGGACCCATCATTGAGCAGGACGTGGCCCGGGTCGATCACAGCCGGACTGTCCAAGACCTCACCGCGCTCGGGCAAGATACCGAAAGCCAGGTATTGGCGCGTGCCGTCAAGTGGCACAGCGAACACAGGGTTTTGCTCAACGGTCACAAAACCGTCGTCTTCAGGTGATCAGCGAATGTCTGCCATGGCTTGCCCCATGGACACCGGGCCTGCGGGCTGCCACGCCGGGTTGAAGCACAAGGCCTTGTTGGTAAACAGCATCACCACCGTCGAGCCCAGCAAAAAGCGCCCCATCTCCTGGCCTTGCTTCAGGTGCGGCGCATCATCGCCGTAGTCCCAGCGTTGCAACTGGTCTAAGCGCCGGGCATTGACCACGCCGTGCCATACAGTGGCCATGCTGCCCACGATGATGGCACCCACCAGCACCAACACAAACGGCCCAAGTGGCCCCTCAAAAGTACAAACCACACGCTCGTTGCGGGCAAACAAGCCGGGCACACCGCGCGCCGTGCTTGGGTTGACCGAAAACAAATCGCCTGGCACGTACACCATGCGCTTGAGCACCCCGTCACAAGGCATATGGATGCGGTGGTAATCACGCGGGCTCAAATACAAGGTGGCGAAGTGGCCGTTGTCAAAGTGACGGGCCAGTTCAACATCGCCTCCCAGCAGCGCCTGGCTGCTGTAATGATGGCCTTTGGCCTGGAAAATGCGTCCCGCCTCGATGCGGCCAAACTGGCTGATCGCACCGTCGACCGGGCACACCAGGTCCGCCTTTGCAAGCGGGCGGGCGCCGTCTGTCAAAGCACGGGTGAAGAAGTCGTTGAAGCTGGCATAGCTGGCGACATCCGGATGGGCTGCTTCAGCCATATTGACCTGATAGCGCGCGACAAACCAGCGGATCAAACGTGTGGTCCACACGCCCATGTGCGCACGCGCCACCCGCCCGGCCAAGCGCGTCAACAATTGCTTAGGCAGCAGGTATTGCGGCAACACCGCCCATCGATCCATCATGCCGGCCTCGGCCCTCCAAAACAGAGCGGGCATTCTAGTGGTCACACCCTCTGTCGCATGGCGCGCGCGACACCAGTGCCACAATGCCGCCATGAGCGGCGCCCGCATCCCACCGATTCAATGCCTGCTGACCTTTGAGGCGCTCGCGCGTCTGCGCAGCGTCACCCAAAGCGCTGATGAGCTTTGCGTCACACCCAGCGCGGTCAGCCACCGGGTGCGTCAGCTCGAGCAGATCATCGGCACCAAGTTGTTTGGCCGTGCCGACTTTTCACTCACCACCGAGGGCGTTGAATACCTGGCCCATGTGCGCGAGGGCCTGTCCATGCTGCAACGCTTTCCAGGCGCGGCTGCGAGCAGTGGCAAACGCAAATTGCGCCTGGCCGTGACCCCCACGTTTGCGCGCGCCATCCTGATCCCGCGACTGGCACAGTTCACCCAGGCCTATCCGGAGATCGACATCGCCTTGCAGGTTTCGATACCGCTGCTCGATGTGGTGGCCGAAGACGCCGACCTGATGGTGCGTTTTGGCACTGGGCGCTACGCCGACGTGGAACACATCTGCCTGACCAAGGACAGCGTCGCGCCCTTGGCATCACCCGCGTATGTACGCGAGCATGGTCCTTTTGAAGTCGCACAGGACCTGGAGGGTGAATCACTGCTGCGCAGCCCGCTGGAGCCCTGGCGCACATGGTTCGCCGCACAAGGACTCGATTGGCCTGAGCCCAGCGATGGATCGCAGTTCAATGACATCGGGCTGATGTGCGACGCCGCTGCCGCCGGCATGGGCATTGCGCTGGTGCGCATGAAGCTGGCCCAACCCTGGCTGGAAAACGGCACGCTGGTGCACCTGGGCAGCAACGCGGTGTTTGCCAGCCACGTGCCCAGCCCGCACGCACATCACCTGTGCTGGCGAACCGGCACCATGGACCGCTGGGAATGCTCGACCTTCGCCGACTGGCTACAAAAAAGCCTGGCCTGAGCCAGCACACCAAAGGCGCTAGCGGCCGTCGCCCACAAATGGATTGCTGCGTCGCTCACGCCCAAAGGTGCTTTCCGGGCCGTGGCCAGGAATGAACACCGTGTCATCGCCCATCGGCCAGAGCCGCTCACGAATACTGGCGATCAGGGTGGCATGGTCACCGCGCGGGAAGTCGGTACGCCCGATGGAGCCGGCAAAGAGCACATCACCAACAAAAGCGCGATTCGCTTCGCTGGAATAGAACACCACATGACCCGGGGTGTGGCCTGGGCAATGGCGCACGCTGAGTTCACTGTGCCCAATGCGGACCGTATCGCCGTCATGCAGCCAGCGCGTGGGCTTGAAAGCTTGCGCTTGCGGAAAACCAAACATTCGGCTTTGCTCGGGCAAAGCGTCGATCCAGAACTGGTCTTCCTCCTGCGGGCCCACGATTGGCAAGCCCAGCCGCTCAGCCAGTTCACCGGTGCCACCGGCGTGGTCAATGTGCGCATGGGTCAGCCAGATCTGCTCAAGCGTCAAGCCCAAAGCCTGCGATGCCTGCAAAACCTCGTCGAGATCGCCGCCGGGGTCGATCACCGCAGCCTGCAGGGTTTGGTCACACCAGACCAGTGAGCAGTTTTGAGCGAACGGGGTGACAGGAATCGTCTGGTACTTCAGCATGGAGCAGGCGGGTGTTTTCAGGCAAGGGCGCCATTACACCATGCAGACTTGGAGCATCCCAGAGCAAGACGGCACTCAGATCCAGGCTCAGGCAAACAGCGACTGAGCGTTGCAAACTGCATCGCCGCACAGCATGTGCTGATGCTGGTTTTCATGGCTTTGATTAAAAATGTTCACACGACACCCCACCAGAACGCGTTAGAGTCGGGTCAATGCTAGGAGAGCCCCCATGAATGCCCCTCAGTCTGCCGACGTTCTGCAAATCAGCGAGCGAGCCGCCTTGCAAGCCAGGCTGGTCGAGGCCTTGTCGCCTTTGCTGCCAAGTCACGCATTGCTTTGGCAGAGCGAAGACACCACGCCGTACGAATGTGATGGCCTGACCGCGTACCGCCAGCGCCCGCTGGCCGTGGCCTTGCCCGAGGACGAGGCACAGGTGCAGGCGGTGCTGCGCTGCTGCCATGAACTGCAGATTCCAGTAGTGGCGCGCGGTGCCGGCACCGGTTTATCGGGCGGCGCCATGCCGCATGCGCAGGGACTGACCTTGTCCATGGCCAAGTTCAACAAGATCGTTCGCATGGACGCGTTTTCACGCACAGCCATGGTTCAGTGCGGGGTTCGCAATCTGGCCATCAGCGAGGCTGCCGCACCGCTGGGCCTGTATTACGCGCCTGATCCGTCCAGCCAGATCGCTTGCACGATTGGGGGCAACGTCAGTGAGAACTCAGGCGGCGTGCACTGCCTGAAATACGGGCTGACGCTGCACAACGTGCTGCAGATTCGTGGTTACACCATGGCGGGTGATCCCATCACACTGGGTAGCACCGCGCTGGATGCGCCAGGACTCGATCTCTTGAGTGTGGCCATCGGTTCAGAAGGTATGCTGGCCGTCGTCACCGAGGTGTGCGTCAAGCTCGTTCCCAAACCGCAGCTGGCACGTTGCATCATGGCCAGTTTTGACGATGTGCGCAAAGCCGGCGATGCCGTGGCCGCGGTGATTGCCGCGGGCATCATTCCGGCGGGCCTGGAGATGATGGACGGCCCCATGACAGCCGCCGTGGAGGACTTTGTCCACGCCGACTACGACCTGAATGCAGCAGCGATTTTGCTGTGCGAAAGCGACGGCACGGTCGAGGAAGTCGAAGAGGAAATTGGGCGCATGAGCGAAGTGCTGCGCGCTGCGGGTGCGACCGCCATCGCGGTCAGTCGCGATGAAGCGCAGCGGCTGAAATTCTGGAGTGGCCGCAAAAACGCCTTCCCCGCCAGCGGGCGCATGAGCCCCGACTACATGTGCATGGACAGCACGATTCCGCGCAAGCGCCTGGCCGATATCCTGGAGGCCATCCAGGCGATGGAGAAAAAATACCAGCTGCGCTGCCTCAACGTGTTCCATGCCGGTGACGGCAACCTGCACCCGCTCATCCTGTTCGATGCCAACGATGCCGACCAGTTGCACCGCTGCGAACAATTTGGCGCCGACATTCTGGAGACCAGCGTGGCCATGGGCGGCACGGTCACCGGCGAACACGGCGTGGGCGTGGAAAAGCTCAACAGCATGTGCGTGCAGTTCAGCGCGGCTGAAAACGAGCTGATGTTCGCCCTCAAGCGCGCCTTCGACCCCGATGGCCTGCTCAATCCTGGCAAGGTGATCCCGACGCTGCAGCGCTGCGCCGAGTACGGCAAGATGCTGGTGCGCGGTGGGCAGATCAAGCACCCCGAGCTCGAGCGTTTCTAGGCCTCTTGATGCGCCCCTTTTTTAAGCAGCGCCAAACATGACCGCCTTGCAGGGTTTTGTCTGGCTGTTGTGCATGCAGTCGCTGGGCGAATTGCTCTCAAAAGGCCTGAGCCTGTCGGTGCCCGGACCGGTCATCGGCATGCTCATGCTGCTCGCCGCTTTGCGGCTTGAATCGATCCGAACCCCGGTTGCCGCCTGCGCAGACTACCTGCTGTCACATCTGTCCTTGCTGTTTGTGCCGGTGGGCGTGGGCGTCATGGCCCACCTGGGCCTGATCAATCAATACGGGCTTCGCATGCTTGTGGTGGTGGTGCTCTCGACCTGGGTGGCCATGGTGGTCACCGCATGGGTCTTGCGGCGCCTGGATCCGGAGCCTGACGATGGCTAATTTTGTTGAGCTCTGGGTCTACCTCTCGTCTACGCCGCTGTTTGGCCTGACCGCCACCCTGGTGGTGTACGTCCTGGCACAAGCGGCCTACAGCAAGGTGTCGCAAGCACCCTGGGCCAACCCGGTGCTGTGGTCGGTGATTTGGATCACGCTGGTGCTCACCCTCACCGGCGTGAATTACCAGACCTATTTTTCGGGCGCGCAGTTCATTCACTTCTTGCTGGGGCCCGCAGTGGTCGCGCTGGCCTGGCCCCTTTGGCAACGCCGCGACATCCTGGTGCGCAAATGGCGCGCCCTGCTCGGTGCCGCGTTGATCGGCGGTTTTTGCGCTGCCAGCGTCGGCCTTGCGCTGGGCTGGCTGCTGGGACTGCCGCCGGAGGTTTTGCTCTCGCTGGTGCCCAAGTCGGTGACCGCGCCGGTTGCCATGGGCATTGCCGAGAGCGTGGGCGGCATTCCGGCACTGGCTGCCGTCTTCGCGGTGCTCACAGGTATGACTGGTGCTTTAAGCGCCAAGTACCTGTTTGACTGGTTTGGCATTGGCACCAACCGCTCCGGCTGGATGGCGCGCGGCTTTGCGCTGGGCACCACCTCGCACGGCATTGGGGCAGCCCGTGCCATGCAGGTCGATGCAGACGCTGGCGCACTGGCGGGACTGGCTTTGGGCCTGCAGGTTCTGCTGGCTTCGATCCTCATGCCGTTGGTGTATCGCCTGTGGGCAGGCTGAGCACTGAGAAGCGAACGGCAACACGCATCGGCAGCGCCAAAAACAGCAAACCCTGCACTAGGCAGGGTTTGCGTTAGGGATCAGCCAAAGCGGCTGTGCTCAGGAGCCCGCTTAACGCTTGTCGCGGTACTTGCGCAAGGCCGCAATTTGCGCCGCCATCACAGCCAGCTCCGACGAGGCCAAAGCCAGGTCGACATCCGACTTGGCGTTGCGCACAGCTTCTTCAGCAGCCTGCTTGGCGGCATTGGCTTTTTCTTCGTCCAGGTCACGCCCACGAATGGCCGTATCCGACAGCACGGTCACCCGATCAGGCTGAACCTCAAGAATGCCCCCGGCAACAAACACAAACTCTTCCCCACCGTCGGCCATCTCGATGCGCACCGAGCCCGCCTTGATCCGGCTGATCAAAGGGGTATGGCGCGGGTAAATGCCAAGTTCCCCCGCTTCGCCGGGCAGCGCCACAAAACGTGCTTCGCCCGAGAAGATCGACTCCTCGGCGCTGACCACATCAACATGGATGGTATTCATATGCTTTCCAGTCGGTCCGGCGCAGTCCTGGCATCAGGCGCGTGCGCCTACGGTTTAAATCTTCTTGGCTTTCTCGAAGGCCTCGTCGATGGTGCCGACCATGTAAAAGGCCTGCTCCGGCAGGTGATCACATTCACCAGCCACGATCATCTTAAAGCCACGAATCGTCTCTGCCAAGGACACGTACTTGCCAGGCGTTCCGGTGAACACCTCGGCCACATGGAAGGGCTGCGAGAGGAAACGCTGGATCTTGCGCGCACGCGCCACGGTCAATTTGTCCTCAGGCGCCAATTCGTCCATGCCCAAAATCGCAATGATGTCGCGCAGCTCTTTGTAGCGCTGCAGCGTGCCTTGCACCGCACGTGCGGTTTCGTAGTGGTCCTGCCCCACCACGTTCGGGTCGAGCTGACGGCTGGTGGAGTCCAGCGGGTCCACCGCGGGGTAGATACCCAGGGCAGCAATATCACGGCTCAACACCACGGTGGAATCCAGGTGCGCAAACGTGGTCGCAGGCGAGGGATCGGTCAGGTCGTCAGCGGGCACATACACCGCCTGAATCGAGGTGATCGAGCCCACTTTGGTCGAGGTGATGCGCTCCTGCAGACGACCCATTTCTTCGGCCAGCGTCGGCTGGTAACCCACGGCTGAGGGCATACGGCCCAACAGCGCGGACACTTCGGTACCGGCCAGCGTGTAGCGATAGATGTTGTCCACGAAGAACAGCACGTCACGGCCTTCGTCGCGGAAGGACTCGGCAATGGTCAGGCCAGTCAGGGCCACGCGCAAACGGTTACCCGGGGGCTCGTTCATCTGGCCGTAAACCATGGACACCTTGGACTCACTCAGGTTGTCGCTGTTGACAACGCCCGACTCCATCATCTCGTGGTAGAAGTCGTTGCCCTCACGGGTACGCTCGCCCACACCAGCAAACACAGACAGACCGCTGTGGGCCTTGGCGATGTTGTTGATCAGCTCCATCATGTTAACGGTCTTGCCCACACCAGCGCCACCAAACAGACCGACCTTGCCGCCTTTGGCAAAGGGACAGACCAGGTCAATCACCTTGATGCCGGTTTCCAGCAACTCCTGGGAAGGGCTGAGCTCGTCATAGGTTGGCGCCTTGCGGTGAATCGATGCAACCGCATCCTGCGAGACAGGGCCGCGCTCGTCGATCGGATTGCCCAACACGTCCATGATGCGCCCGAGGGTCGCTTTGCCAACGGGCACCGAAATCGCCGCACCGGTGTTGGAAACTTCCAGGCCGCGACGCAGGCCGTCACTGGAGCCCAGCGCAATCGTGCGGACCACACCATCGCCCAGCTGCTGCTGAACTTCCAGCGTCAGGGCAGAGCCTTCAAGCTTGAGTGCGTCATAAACCAAGGGCATGTGCTCACGCGGGAACTCCACGTCGACCACAGCGCCAATGCACTGAACAATTTTTCCCTTAACGTTTGTTTGAGTAGCTTGAGCCATTTGTTATCTGCTCCAATCAAATTAAATTTCGCGCACTGAATGCAAAAAGGCGGTCAGGCCGCAATGGCCGCTGCGCCAGAAACGATTTCCGACAGTTCTTTGGTAATGGCCGCCTGGCGGGTCTTGTTGTAGACCAGTTTGAGCTCACCAATCACGTTGCCCGCGTTATCGGTGGCCGCTTTCATGGCCACCATGCGTGCGGCATGTTCCGAGGCCATGTTTTCTGCAACCGCCTGCAAGACCAAGGCCTCCACATAACGCACCAGCAGGTCATCGATGACCGACTGGGCATCTGGTTCATACAAATAGTCCCAGCCGTGCTTGACGCCCGTTTTAGCTTCACTGGCAGCAGCTTCAGCCTGCATCTGCAGGGCAGACAAGGGCAGCAATTGCTGCATCACTACTTCCTGCTTCATCGTGTTGATAAAACGGGTGTAGGAGATGTAGACCGCGTTCACTTCGCCAGCGGCGTAAGCATCGAGCAGAACCTTGACTGGGCCGATCAGCCGGTCCAGGTGCGGGCGGTCCCCCAACTGCGTCACCTGCGAGACAACCTTGGCACCGATGCGGTTCAAAAAGCCCAGGCCTTTGTTACCGATGGCCACAACCTTGACGTCTTCGCCCTTGGTTTTCTGCTCGCGGTACAAATTGGTCACGGCGCGCAACACATTGGTGTTGAGGCCGCCGCACAAGCCCTTGTCCGTTGTCACAACAATAAGGCCCGCCGTTTTGGCCTCGTTGCGCTTCATGAAGGCATGAACGTACTCAGCATTGGCTTGGCCCAGATTGGCCGCAATATTGCGCACCTTCTCCGCGTAAGGACGGGCCGCACGCATGCGATCCTGTGCTTTGCGCATCTTGGAGACGGAAATCATCTCCATGGCTTTGGTGATCTTCTTCGTGCTCTCGAAGTTCTTGATCTTGCCGCGAATTTCCTTGCCGGTTGCCATATGAGCCTCCTAGTGTCTACAAGCTAAGCTCAGGCGAACGTCTTTTTGAAGGCGGCAATGGCGGTGTTCAACTCGGCTTCGGCATCTTTGTCCAAGGCTTTGGAATCTTCCAGTTTGGCCATCAGCGCAGCGTGCTTGTCTTTCAGATAGGCGTGCAGAGCGCGCTCGAAAGGCAGAACCTTGGTAAGCTCGATGTCGTCCATGTAACCCTTGTTCACGGCGAACAGGGATGCGGCCATGATGGAAATGGACATTGGGCTGTACTGGGCCTGCTTGAGCAATTCGGTCACCCGGGCGCCACGGTCGAGTTGTTTACGGGTGGCCTCGTCGAGGTCAGAGGCAAACTGCGCAAACGCGGCGAGCTCACGGTACTGGGCCAAGTCGGTACGGATACCGCCCGAGAGCCCTTTAATCAGCTTGGTCTGCGCAGCACCGCCCACGCGGGAGACCGAGATACCAGCGTTGATCGCCGGACGGATACCGGAGTTAAACAAGCTGGTTTCCAGGAAGATCTGGCCGTCGGTAATCGAGATCACGTTGGTCGGCACGAAGGCAGACACGTCGCCAGCCTGCGTTTCGATAATCGGCAAGGCTGTCAGAGAACCGGTTTTACCTTTGACTTCGCCCTTGGTGAATGCTTCCACGTAGTCAGCGTTGACGCGGGCTGCACGCTCGAGCAAGCGGCTGTGCAGATAGAACACGTCGCCCGGGAAAGCTTCGCGCCCTGGAGGACGACGCAAGAGCAGCGACACCTGACGGTAAGCCACGGCCTGCTTGGACAGGTCGTCATAAATGATCAGCGCGTCTTCACCGCGGTCGCGGAAATACTCACCCATCGTGCACCCAGAGTAGGCCGACACATACTGCATGGCAGCCGACTCAGAAGCAGTTGCTGCCACCACGATGGTGTAGGCCATCGCGCCAGCCTGCTCAAGGGCGCGCACCACGTTTTTCACGCTGCTGGCCTTTTGGCCGATCGCCACATACACGCAGGTCATGTTCTGACCCTTTTGATTGATGATGGTGTCAATCGCCACGGCGGTCTTGCCGGTCTGACGGTCACCAATGATCAGCTCACGCTGACCACGGCCAATCGGCACCATGGAGTCAATCGACTTCAAGCCGGTCTGCATCGGCTGGCTCACCGACTGGCGCGCAATCACCCCTGGGGCCACCTTCTCGATCACGTCTGTCATCTTGGCGTTGATCGGGCCCTTGCCATCAATCGGCTGACCCAGTGCGTTCACCACGCGGCCTTTGAGTTCGGGGCCGACAGGCACTTCCAAAATACGGCCGGTGCACTTGACCGTCTCGCCTTCGGAAATGTGCTCGTACTCACCCAAAATCACGGCGCCAACCGAGTCACGCTCGAGGTTAAGAGCCAGACCATATGTTGGCAGGCCGTCTGAGCCTGCAGAGAACTCAAGCATTTCGCCCTGCATCACATCGGACAGGCCGTGAATGCGGCAAATACCGTCGGTAACGCTGACCACCGTGCCCTCGTTGCGCACATTGGCCTGCGATGACAAGCCTTCGATACGGCTCTTGATCAGTTCAGAAATTTCTGCGGGATTGAGTTGCATGACTCGTTCCTTCCTTCTTTGTTCAGGTCCGACGCTTGCAGCCCGTCTCAGGCTGTCAGCGCCACTTTCATTTGTTCAAGACGCGCCTTGACAGAGGTGTCAAGCACTTCGTCGCCTACCACGACACGAATGCCGCCAATCAACTCGGGATCAAGCGCCACAGACACTTTCAGCTTGCGCTCAAAACGCTTTTCCAGCGTGGCTGCAACCTCATCGAGCGCTGCGCCCTCGATCGGAAACGGGCTGTAGACAAGCGCTTCGCTCGAGCCACTCTTGTCATTGGCCAGCGCACGAAACTGCGAGGCGACCTCCCCAAGGCAGGCGACCCGGCGGTTTTCGATGACAGTGCGCAAAAAGTTTTGTGCCTGGTTGTCGAGCGTGCTTTTGAGCACGCCGGTCATCAAAGCATAGATTTCATCAGCCGTGGTCTTCGGGTTGCCGCAATAGGCCTGCAGGCCGGCGTCAGAAGCCACCACAGCCAGTTCATCCAGCCATTGCAGCGCAGCGGCGTGGTCATTGGCAACCGCCTTGAACAGCGCTTCGGCGTACGGACGCGCGATGGTGGCAAGTTCAGCCATGTCGCTTCCCTTTACAGCTCAGTCTTCAAGCGACCCAGCAAGTCAGCGTGAACGGCCGCGTTGACTTCTTTGCGCAAGATCTGTTCAGCACCCCTCACCGCCAGCGCCGCAACCTGCTCGCGAAGCGACTCGCGCGCCTTAACCGTCTGCAAATCGGCCTCAGCCTTGGCAGCGGCGATGATGCGGCCACTTTCCTCGGTGGCCTTTGCTTTGGCTTCCTCGATGATGGCCAGCGCCCGGCGTTCGGCATCTGCCAGACGCTGAGCAGTCTCATTGCGCGACTTCGCCAGTTCGTCTTCGACCCGCTTATTGGCCTGCGCCAGTTCAGCACGCGCCTTGTCTGCGGCCGCCAGTCCCTCTGCAATGCGACTGGCACGCTCGTCGAGCGCTGCCGTGATCGGCGGCCAGATGTATTTCATCGTGAACAGCACAAGCAAGGCGAAAACGATGGCCTGCGCGACCAATGTTCCATTAATACTCACAGTGCACCCCTTTTAGGCAGATTGGGCGTTTTACCGCTTACTTGACCAGACGAGCGATTTGGCTCAGGAAGGGGTTGGCGGTGGTGAACCACAAGGCAATACCCACGCCAATGATGAAGGCCGCATCGATCAGGCCAACCAGCAAGAACATCTTGGTTTGCAGTTCGCCCATCAGCTCGGGCTGGCGTGCACCGGCTTCGAGAAACTTGCTGCCCATGATGCCGATGCCCACGCAGGCACCCAGAGCACCCAAACCGATGATCAGGCCAGCGGCCAGAGCAACAAAACTGATAACTTCCATGATGACTCCTTAAAAAAACGAAATAAACGAGAAATAAACAATCAGTGCGCGTCGTGCGCCTGTC
Source organism: Comamonadaceae bacterium (assembly GCA_038145425.1). Taxonomy (GTDB): domain Bacteria; phylum Pseudomonadota; class Gammaproteobacteria; order Burkholderiales; family Burkholderiaceae_C; genus Rhodoferax. The sequence continues at coordinate 63,902 of JAYQPP010000009.1, forward strand.
CGACGTAGACCAGCGTCAACATCATGAACACAAAGGCCTGCAAGGTAATGATCAGGATGTGAAACACTGCCCAGGCCCAGCCCGCAACCACATGCAACACCAACAGCAGCAGGTCAGGGATTTGGAACGAGAAGGCCCAGGCACCGCCGAGCAAGGCGATCAGCATGAACACCAGTTCACCGGCGTACATATTGCCGAACAATCGCATGCCATGTGAAACGGTTTTGGCAACGAATTCAATCAGTTGCATGGCCAGGTTCACAAAGCCGAGCAAAACCGCGAACAAGGGGTTTTTGCTGGTACCAAACGGTGCGCACACCATTTCGTGCGCCCAACCGCCCAGGCCCTTGATTCTGACGTTGTAGAACAGGCAAATCAGCAGAACCGAGCCCGACAGTGCCATGGTGGTCGACAAGTCGGCTGTGGGCACCACGCGAAGGTAAGCATGGCTTGCGTCGGCTCCAACCACACCGAACATCCAGGCCCAGATCTCGGGCAGCAGGTCCACCGGAAGCAGGTCCATGGCATTGAGCAGAAAGATCCAGATGAACACGGTCAGCGCGAGCGGCGCGACCAGCTTGCGACTGTTGGCGTTGTGCACAATACTCTTGGCTTCACGGTCCACCATTTCCACCAGAAACTCAACGGCGGCTTGCAAGCGCCCGGGCACGCCGGACGTGACCGAACGCGCTACACGCCAAAGAAAAAAGCTGAACAGAACACCCAGCGTGATCGAAAAGAACAGTGAGTCGAGGTTGAAAACCGAAAAGTCAACAATATCGGTTTGAGGCTTGTTTTGCAGATGGGTCAGGTGATGAACGATGTACTCGCTCGCTGACGGTGCATGGGATTCAGACGACATGCTTTATCTCTTTCAATCTCTCAAATCAGCTAACAGTCAATGGCGCCACAGCAGCGCCAGCCAGTACACCTTCATAGCCACGACCAGACCCGCCAGCAAAGCCAGTCCGTTGAGTCCGTCCACCCAATGAAACGCAGCGAACAACAGTGCTGCCGTCAAACCGAGCTTGGCAAGTTCCCAGACCAGAAAGCGCCCAACTGCCGTCGCTGCATTCAGTCGAGCCGCCGGGCGGCTAATACCTCTGGCAAACAGCGCGGCGGGCAAGGCCACCGAAACCACACCACACGCCACAGACACACCAGCCAGGACATTAAACCACCAACCGACCAGCCCCGCCACCACAGCACCGCTGCCGGCCTGCGCCCCAATCACCCGCCAGGGCGATAAGGTGGGGTGGGCGACGCGAAACGCCTCAGCCTGCTGCGCAGTCAACGCAGGAGCATAGACATCTTCGTCTTCGTCGTCGTACGGCAGGGGATCGAGATTGGCAGAGCTCATCACACAGTCGCCTGTAAACCCCAAAAACCGGGTAGCTTAGCTTGTCGCGAAACTTGTCAAACGGAAATTATACGATGCTTTTCTAGGTGATTACCCTAGGCTTTTGCCAAGCGCTGCTGAAGAACCTGTACCGCACTGGTCGGCGTGGTCATCACGGGCAGGCCGGTTGCCTCGCGCACGGCCTGCGCAGCACGCGCCATGCTGAACTGGGCCAGCGCAATCACATCGCATCCCTCCCGCGCGAGCGCCTGTGCAGCATCGACCACCAGGGCATCATGCGCAGCGCCATTGCCTTGGTTCAAGGCAAGCATGGCCTCCTCGACGAGACGGGTGCCCAAGCGCACCGATTTCGGGAACTCCGCCGGCATGCTTTGCAGCGTCGGCGCAAAGGATGCAATCAGGCCAATATGCGAGCCCGCCTCGGCCGCCTGCGCAATCATGGCCTCGTTAGGCTTGAGAACCGGCATGTGGGGCCGCTTGGCCGCAACGGCTTCAATGCATGGGCCAAAGGCCGAGCAGGTGTACAAAATGCCCTGCGCGCCACTGCGCTCGGCGTAAGCAGCTAAGTCCTCAAAGCGTTGGTGCATGGCCGCATCGAGGCCCTGCCCGTTGCGCGACAGATCCGCCGACAGGCTATCGTCGAGCAAATTCATTCGAATACAGCCCGGCCATGACCTGGCCATTTCGTCGTTGATCGGCGCCACCGAGAGCGCCAAAGCGTGGATCAAGGCGACCCGAGTCATGCGCTTACCCTGTTGGCTGTCTTCGCAGGCGATCTGCGCCGCTGCATCGCGATGACCCAGGCCAGCAAAACGGCCGCCGGGATGTAGAACCATTCCTTGTCAGGCCGATCAGCGGGGACTTCCGCTGCGTTGATCAAAAAGCCCTGCTCCATGCCCAGCTTTTCCGCCCGGCTGCCAAAGGCCACAGCCATGACCTTGATGCCCTGCGGGTCAGCCATGACTGTCAAGCCGGCAGACTTAAGCCGCGTTTTCACATCGCCTACTGCGCCCAAGGGCAGCAAGACGCCTTTTTTCACCTCTTTGCCATCCAGATCCAGGCCTTCGATCCAGACCCTTTGGCGGCTGTCGGCCGGTGCTTTTTCAATCACCGCAACGATCTTGTCTCCACTGACGGTGTCAAACGGGGGATAAACCATGTCCATCCAAAAACCGGGGCGAAACAGCGTGAAGCACACCAGCAACAGGGCCAGCGTCTCGTGCCAGCGGGATTTAACCAGGAAATAACCTTGCGTGGCCGCCGCGAAAACCAGCATAGCGGTAATCGCTGAGGCAATGGTCAATACCAGGTGCACCGGACCGTCAATGCCAATCATCAACAGTTGGGTGTTGAAGATGAACAGGAAGGGCAGAATCGCCGTTCGCATGCTGTAGTAGAAGGCCGTGATGCCCACCTTGATCGGATCATGGCGCGCAATCGCAGCGGCAGCAAACGAGGCCAGGCCCACCGGTGGCGTCACATCAGCCATCAAGCCAAAATAAAACACAAACAGGTGCACCGCAATCAGAGGTACCAGCAAGCCGCTTTGCGCACCAAGCTCCACCACCACCGGCGCCATCAGGGTTGAGACCACGATGTAATTGGCCGTGGTCGGCAGGCCCATGCCCAGAATCAGGCTGATCACCGCCACCAGCACCAGCATCAGCATCAGATTGCCACCAGAGAGCAATTCCACGATTTCGGTCATCACCAGGCCAACACCGGTGAGCGAGACCGTTCCCACAATAATGCCTGCCGCAGCGGTAGCCACCCCGATGCCGATCATGTTGCGCGCACCCGCCTCCAGGCCATCGACCAGGTCCTTCACGCCTGCACGCAAAGCATCTGCCACGCCAGCCTTGCCGCGCAGCATACCCATCATCGGCTTTTGCGTCAGGATGATGAAGATCATGAACATCGTGGCCCAAAACGCAGAGAGCGCAGGCGAGAACTGCTCAACCATCAGGCACCAAATCAGCACCACCACCGCCAGCAGATAGTGCAGCCCAGAACGCACCGTGGGCCCGACCTCCGGCAGCTCGAACACCGGTGCGTTGGGGTCGTCGAGCGGCAATGCTGGCTGGCGAGAGCCCACCCATAAGAGCAACACATAGGCTGCCAACAACAGCAGACCAATCAATGGCATGGCCGCAGCGCCGGCCACCGATTTGATGGCGGTGATCACCCAATAGGTCACGCCCGACAGAACGATGAATCCACTAACAGTCAAACCAAAGGAGATCAGACGCTGCGCATGCGTCGACTGAAAACGTCGAGGCAAGCCTTCCATACCCGCCTTCAAGGCCTCCAGGTGAACAATGTAGAACAGCGCAATGTAGGAGATGATGGCCGGCAAAAAGGCGTGCTTCATAACCTCGACATAAGGTATGCCGACGTACTCCACCATCAAGAATGCTGCAGCCCCCATCACCGGCGGCATGATCTGGCCGTTGACCGAGGAAGAGACCTCCACAGCACCCGCCTGATCGCCCCGGTAGCCAACGCGCTTCATCAAGGGAATCGTGAACGTGCCTGTTGTGACCACATTGGCAATCGAGGAGCCGGAAATAATGCCGGTTGCCGCCGACGAAACCACCGCCGCCTTGGCAGGGCCGCCACGCAAATGCCCAAGCAAGGCAAAAGCGCTCTTTATGAAGTAATTGCCTGCGCCGGCTTTGTCGAGCAAGGAACCGAACAACACGAATAGAAAAATAAATCCACTGGAGACGCCCAGTGCAACGCCAAAAACGCCCTCAGTCGTCAGCCACTGGTGCGTCATCGCCCGATCCATGGACGCACCGCGGTGCGCCAGCATCTCGGGCATGTAGGGGCCGGCAAAGGTGTACGTCAAAAAGACCACCGCCACAATCACCATCGGCAGGCCCAGGACCCTGCGGGTGGCCTCCAGCAGTAACACAATGCCAATGGCAGCAGTCCAGACATCCATGCTGGTCGGCTGCCCTGGCCGCGTGGCCAACTCCCGGTAAAAAAGGAAAAGGTAGGCGGCGCAAAATGCGCCCACGATCGCGAAAACCCAATCCAAGGCTGGCACGTAATCACGCGGAGAGCGCTTGTGCGCCGGATAGGCGAGAAAACCGAGAAACACCGCAAACGCCAGGTGAATGGCCCGGCTCTCGGTATCGTTAAACATGAACAGCCCCGTCGAAAAGGGCAAGGGCGAGGCGATCCACAACTGGAACAGGGACCAAACGACCGCTGTCACGACCAAAAGCCGATCGACGCCGGCCCCAGGCTTGCGCCCACCGGCGTCGTTGTCCTGCACCAACTGACTAACGTCGATCGACTGAGCGTCGTTCTGCTTGCTCATGCAACCCCCAACATTTGGGATGATCAAAAAATATCACCCCGGGCCAACGAAGGCGTCACCCGGGGTGCCGATCACAAATGGGTGGGTTACTTGATCCAGCCTTTTTCTTTGTAGTACTTCACAGCGCCGTTGTGCAGCGGCGCAGTCAAGCCGTTCTTGATCATGTCTTCAGGCTTGAGGGCACCGAAAGCAGGATGCAGCTTTTTGAAGTCATCAAAGTTGTCGAATACCGCTTTGACCAAGGTGTAGACCTGGTCATCGGAGTTCTTGGCCGACGTCACAAAAGTGGCGACCACACCGTAAGTCTGCGTCGGTGCGTCATTGCCCTTGTACAAACCACCGGGAATGGTGGCTTTGGCGTAGAACGAATTGGCCGATACCAGCTTTTCCACGCCCGCGCCGGTGATGTTGACCAGCTTGGCACCACAGGTCGTCACGGGGTCCTGAATATTGGCGCTCGGGTGGCCAACGCCATAGAAGAAGGCATCAATCTTGTTGTCGCACAAAGCTGCGCCATGCTCGTCAGCCTTGAGCTCTGCAGCCAAGCCGAAGTCCTTCATGGTCCAGCCAGAAGCCTCGAGCAGCTGATCCATCGAGGCACGGGTGCCGGAGCCCGGGTTGCCCACGTTCACGCGCTTGCCTTTGAGGTCAGAAAAGTTTGCAACCTTGGCATCAGCGCGCGCCAGAACCGTGAACGGCTCTGGATGGATCGAGAACACCGAGCGCAGGTCTTTGAATGCGCCATCTTTCTCAAAAACCTTGGTGCCTTTGTAGCCGTGGTAGTTCCAGTCAGACTGGGCCACGCCAAAGTCCAGGTCACCGGCCTTGATGGTGTTGATGTTGGCCACCGAGCCGCCCGTGGACTCCACCGTGCAACGGAAGCCGTGCTTGGAGCGGTCTTTATTGACCAGACGGCAAATGGCGCCGCCGGCTGCGTAGTACACGCCCGTCACACCACCGGTGCCGATGGTCATGAACTTCTGCTGCGCTTGTGCCGTCCCGATTGGTGCAGCCAAGGCCATGGCAAATGCAGCCGCAGCTAGTCCCGTCGATGTGGACAATTGAAAATGCTTTTTCATAAATACTCCTTTGTGATCGATTTTGGGTTGTCCCCGAAGTGCCCAGAACCCAGCGTAGCTATCTGAGTTCAGACTCGTTGATGTTTGTACCATGCCATCGCCGCTGAACGGATGACGCATGTCAAAGCACAAACATGTGATTCGTTATCAGGTCATGGTCGCATCCACGGCTGAGTTGATGGCGGAATGCAGGCGCTCAACAATTTGTGAAAGTTCATCCTCACTCGAGATAAAGGGCGGCGCCAGCATGACATGGTCGCCGTGCTTGCCGTCGACCGTGCCACCCATCGGGTAGACCATCAGGCCAAGTTTCATCGCCTCACTCTTGATGCGTGCATGAAGTTTGTGCCCTGGGTCAAACCATTGCTTGCTCGCCCGGTCTGCCACCAGCTCGATACCCCAGAAAAGTCCGCGGCCCCGGATGTCGCCCACATGCGCATGTGCATCAAAGGCCTGGTGCAGAGCTTTCTGCAAAAACGCGCCACGCGCGCGCACCTGCGGCAAGAGCTTGTCGCGAACGATGACTTGCTGCACCGCCAGCGCAGCAGCACATGCAACCGCGTGGCCAAGATAGGTGTGGCCATGCTGAAACAGGCCGCTGCCCTTGCGAAACGCCTCAACCAGCTTGGATTGCGCCATGACTGCGCCAATCGGCTGGTAGCCACCACCCAGGCCTTTGGCCACGGCGATCAAATCCGGCACCACGCCCTCTTGCTCACAGGCATGCAGGCTACCCGTGCGCCCCATGCCACACATCACTTCGTCCAGGATCAACAAGATGCCATGGCGGTCGCACAGCTCGCGAACCCCTTTGAAGTAGCCCGGCACAGCGGTCAATACACCCGCTGTCGCACCACCCACGGTTTCAGCCACGAAGGCAATCACTTTATCCGGCCCCAGGTGGTCGATCGTTGTTTCGAGCTCGGCCAATAAACGCTGGCCGTAAGCCTCAGGGCTTTCATCTGCGGCGCAGTCTCGGTACTCGTAGCACGGTGACACATGGGCCACGTCAATCAGCAAGGGGCGAAATTGCGCCCGACGCCATTCATTGCCACCGACCGCCAATGCACCCAGCGTGTTGCCGTGGTAACTCTGCTTGCGGGCCACGAAATGGCTGCGCTGGGGCTGACCAATTTCAACAAAATACTGGCGAGCCATCTTCAGCGCGGCCTCCATCGCCTCAGAGCCACCGCTGACGAAATAGACATTGCTCATGCCTATAGGCGCGGAGCCGATCATCATCGCCGCCAGCTCTTCGGCGACCGCAGTGGTGAAAAAACTGGTGTGGGCATAGGCCAGGGCGTCAATCTGGGCGTGCATGGCGGCCAACACATCGGGGTGACCATGGCCGAGGCAGGACACGGCCGCGCCGCCCGAGGCGTCAATGTAGGCTTTGCCGGTAGCATCAAACAAATGCACTCCGCTGCCGCGCACAGCGATCGGCATGTCATGGCGCAACTGGCGGTGAAAAACGTTGGTCGTGGATTGGGTTGTCACAGGGAAAATAGTAAAAGGTGCGTTCACGCCGGTGTACTCAGCGTCAAAAAAACGGCGATCAAACAGGGGTCTCGATCACGTCCAAACTGGGCAAGCAAGGCTGCTGTTGCTGGGCCAGTTCTGACATTCGACGCTCAAGTTTGCTCATGCGATCGGAAATCTCCTCCATCGTGCTCATCAATTCCGACATGCGACGATCAAAGGCGCAAATCTTCGAAGCAGCTGCATTAAAAAAACGTCCGTCACGACCTCCGGAAGCGCCGGCTCGGGCTGCTCCCCACAGGCCATGCCAGGCACTGAGCTGCGGCTGCTGACACATTGTGATGCGCTGATGCATTTTTTAACCTTCTCAGCTCTCGGACGCGTGGGCAGAGCGTGTTGGGATTGGTGTCGGCCTTTCCCAATAGGCGCCAAGCCTTTGCAGCATGTCCTGGCGTGCAGCCAAGCGCTTGCTGGCTTGGTCTTGCGATTGATCCGACACGCAGGCCATCAAAGCCTCCGCCAACCCGAGGGCGCCGACCTGGGAATGAAAAAACGATGGGGACCTGGTGTCAAAGAGCAGGCTGACGGCTGCAACTCGGGCCAGAGGTGAAAGGCCGCTATCGGTCATGGCGATGACCTTGACACCACGCTTGGCAATTTCCTGCGCCATCAAAACAACAGATCGGGTGTAAGGCGCCTGGCTGACCACCACCAGTACGTCATTCGCGTCCATGCCCATCACTTTTTCCGGCCAGGCGCCGCCTGTGTCACTGGCGAGGTGGGTGCCTGCGCGAAGCCAGTCACAGGTGTACTGCATGTGAAATGCAATCGAAAAACTGGATCGCAGGCCCAAAAAGACAACAGATCGGGCCTGCACAATCAACTGAGCCGCCTGCTCGAAGTCGGCGCGGTTATTGCGCAGGTAGACCGACGCCGAATTGGCTGACTGGCAGTTGCGCAATTCACCGAGCCATTGGGTCCGGGCCGGCTCTTTGGGCTCGGACGGCATCCCGAGATCCATGTTCAAACCCATGGTCTGGGCAAAAGCAACCATGGACGGGCGGCGCATTTCCTCATAACTACTCATACCCAGCGCCCTGGGCAAACGCGACATGGTGGCAGGCGACACGCCAGCGGCCGCAGCCGATTGGCGCAGCGACTGCAGCCCCAGCTCAGCCGGATGCTCACGAACCCAGCGCGCGGCCTTGCGCAACTCTTTGCTGAGTCCGTCGAAATGGGTTTCAATCAGTTGACTAAGGCGCTTGTACGGCATGGTCTCAGACGCAATGAAACATAAAATACGAAGGAATTATGTCGTAAATATTGTTTCAAAACAAGATTTTTGGCCTAGGGTTTTCCCTAGGGTCTTCTTCGCGCCTGCGGATGTCTCAAATTTACAAAACCGATAATGCGACGTATGCATACCGAAACCATCATCCCGGCGCTACCGTGCTACCTCAACGGCGCCTTCACGACCCTAGACCAGGCCCGCATCAGCGTGCTCGACCGCGGCTTTATTTTTGGCGACGGCATCTACGAGGTGGTGCCCGTGTATCAGGGGCAGGCTTTTCGGCTGGGGCAACACCTGGCTCGATTGAATCGCAGCCTGGCCGAAGTCCGGATTCACAGCGGCCTGAGTGATACGCAGTGGCGCGACATCATCAACGCGCTCATTGCGCAGCACGCGGCCTTCACGCAGACCAGCCGCGCCGACCAGCTGATCTACATCCAGGTCAGCCGCGGGGTGGCGATGCGTGACCATGTCATGCCAGAAGGTGTTGCGCCAACAGTCTTTGTGATGGTCAATGCCTTGAAGCAGCCCGGCGCGAAGGATCGCGAACAAGGCGTTGACTGCATCACCGCCGAGGACTTTCGCTGGGAGCGCGCACATATCAAGTCAACCAGCCTGCTGGGAGCGGTCTTTGCGCGGCAAATGAGCTTCGACGTCGGCGCCACCGAAACCGTGATGTTTCGCAAGGGCTTTTTGAGCGAGGCCGCGGCAAGCAATGTCTGGGTGGTCAGCGCGGGCAAGGTTCTTGGCACCCCGCCGGACAACCTGGTTCTCGAAGGCATCCGCTACGGCCTGATTGAGGAGCTGTGTGCGCAGCAAAACATCGCCTTCGCGCTGCGTCGCATCACACGCGAAGAGGTTTTTCAGGCCGACGAACTTCTGCTCAGTTCTGCGACCAAGGAAATCTTGCCCATCGTGCGTCTCGACGGCCGCGCTGTTGGCGACGGCAAGCCCGGCCCTGTGTACCGCCGCTTGTTCGAGGCCTACCAGCAGGCCAAAGCCCGGCCCCACAAGACGCCACAGGCCGCGCCATGAGCGAGGCGAAAGATTCGTTGATTGAATACCCCTGCGCCTTTCCGATCAAGGTCATGGGCGCAAAAACCGAAACGCTGGTCGATGCGCTGACACGCATTGCCAAAGAACATGACCCTGGCTTTGACAGCGCCAACATCGAGTTGCGAGAAAGCCGCGGTGGCAACTACCTGGGCGTGACCCTGACTGTCACAGCCACCAGCCGCAACCAACTCGACGCGCTGTACCAGGCACTGTCCACCCACCCCATGGTCAAAGTGGTGTTGTAAGCATGATCACCAGCCGCTGGCTCGGGCGTGTGGGCTATGAACCCATCTACGCCAGTATGCAAGCGTTCACCGAGCAGCGCTGCACCGACAACCGGGACTGCGCGGATGAAATCTGGCTATGCGAACACGACCCGGTGTTCACGCAAGGCCTGGCCGGCAGGCCTGAACACCTCTTGCAGCCCGGCGATATCCCGGTGGTGCAAAGCAACCGTGGCGGTCAGGTCACCTATCACGGGCCGGGACAGGTCATGGCCTATGCCATGATCGATCTGCAGCGTGCAGGCTACTTCGTCAAGGAGTACGTGTACCGCATCGAGGAAGCGGTCATTCGAACCCTGCTGCACTTTGGCGTAACCGGCCACCGCGTGAGTGGTGCGCCTGGCATTTACGTGCGGCTGGACGATCCTTTTGGCCATGCGCCACTGTCCCAGCGCCCACGCCATCAGGCCGAGCCAACAGCAAGCAAGAAGGAGCCCGACTTTGCAGGGCTGGGCAAGATTGCGGCGCTGGGCATCAAGGTAAGCCGCAACTGCACCTACCACGGTGTGGCGTTCAACGTGGCCATGGACCTCGAGCCTTTTTTGCGCATCAACCCCTGCGGCTATGAGGCCCTGGCCAGTGTGGATCTTTCTACAATCGGCGTGGAAGCCAGCTGGGACGACGCTGCGCGGGTCCTGAACAACAAACTCGTGGCCTTTCTGGGTAGCTAAAGCCCGCTGGATTCAAACAGACGCTCTGGCCTGCCCAGACACCAAACGACAACACCATGAAACCAAACAGCCCTGAGGCCGCGCCCGGTACACCGACTGTTCGGGAAGCACAATCACAGGCCGACTACAACCCGCTGGCCAAACAAAAGGCTGGTGCCAAGCTCTCACGCATTCCCGTCAAGGTGGAGGCTGCCCCCACGCTGGCTAAGCCATCATGGATCCGGGTCAAAGCGGCCAGCCCGACCTCTCGTTTCTACGACATCAAAAAAATCCTTCGCAGCAACCACCTGGTGACCGTCTGCGAAGAAGCCAGTTGCCCCAATATCGGCGAGTGCTTTGGCAAGGGCACAGCCACCTTCATGATCATGGGCGACAAATGCACCCGTCGATGCCCGTTTTGTGACGTCGGCCACGGCCGCCCGGACCCGCTGGACGCCAAAGAGCCCGAGAATCTGGCGCGCACCATTGCCCAGCTCGAGCTCAACTATGTGGTGATCACCAGCGTGGACCGTGACGATTTGCGCGACGGTGGCGCCAGCCACTTTGTGGCCTGTATTCAGGCAGTACGAGAGCAGTCACCCCAGACGCAGATCGAAGTGCTGGTTCCCGACTTTCGAGGCCGCGACGAGCGCGCACTCAACATCCTCAAGGCCGCGCCGCCTGACGTGATGAACCACAACCTGGAGACCATCCCGCGCCTGTACAAGCAGGCCCGGCCCGGCTCGGACTATCTGTTCAGCCTGAACCTGCTGAAAAAATTCAAAGCGTTGTTTCCGAATGTGCCGACCAAGAGCGGGCTGATGGTGGGCCTGGGCGAAACCGACGATGAAATTCTGGCGGTCATGCGCGACATGCGCGAGCACAACATCAACATGTTGACCATCGGCCAGTACCTAGCGCCCACCAGCAGCCATTTGCCCGTGCGTCGCTATGTGCACCCGGACACTTTCAAAATGTTCGAGACCGAAGCCTACAAAATGGGCTTCGATCATGCGGCTGTGGGGGCCATGGTGCGATCGAGCTACCACGCAGACCATCAGGCCAGCCAGGCCCTCGACAAACTCAACACCTGACCAGGCCTTTTTGTCATGACCTACACCGCCCAAGCCCATCGCTACGACAGCATGCCCTTTCGCGTTTGCGGCCGCAGCGGACTCAAGCTCAGTGCGCTATCGCTGGGCCTGTGGCACAACTTTGGTGATGCCACGCCACTGAGCCTGCAGCGTGACATGCTGTGCACCGCTTTTGACCTGGGCATCACGCACTTTGACCTGGCCAACAATTACGGCCCGCCCTATGGCAGCGCCGAAGCCAATTTTGGCCGCCACCTCCAGCGCGACTTCAAGCCCTATCGCGACGAGCTCATCATCTCCAGCAAAGCTGGCTGGGATATGTGGCCTGGCCCCTACGGCCAAGGCGGCGGAAGCCGCAAATACGTTCTGGCCAGTCTGGACCAGAGCCTCAAGCGCACCGGGCTTGATTACTTCGATATCTTCTATTCCCACCGGTTTGACCCCGACACCCCGCTGGAGGAAACCTGCTCGGCGCTGGCCAGCGCGGTTCAGCAGGGCAAAGCGTTGTATGTGGGGGTGAGCAGCTACTCGGCCGGAAAAACCCGCGAAGCGCACGAACTGTTGCGCGCCATGGGCGTCAAGCCCCTGATTCACCAGCCCTCTTACAGCATGCTCAACCGCTGGGTCGAAAAAGACCTGCTGGGCACGCTCAACGAGCTGGGCATGGGCTGTATTGCGTTTAGCCCGCTAGCCCAAGGCCTGCTGACGGACAAGTACCTGCAGGGCAAACCCGCTGACGCGCGCATCAACCGGCCAGGGGGCGGGTCGTTCAAACCCGAGTTCCTCAGCGAACACAACCTGCAACATGTGCGCGCGCTTGACACGCTGGCGCGCGCGCGCGGCCAAAGCCTGGCGCAGATGGCCATCAACTGGGTGTTGCGTGATGCGCGGGTGACCTCTGCCCTGATCGGCGCGAGCTCGCCGCAACAGATCAGCGAGCTGGTCGCAGCCCTGAAACAGCCAGCCTTCAGCGCCGAGGAACTGGTCAGCATCGACAGGCACGCGGTCGAGTGCGGCATCAACCTCTGGCAAAAGCCCTCAACCGATCAGCGCCCCTGAGCGCTATCGCCCCAGTGGTCTAGCCGGTCTGCCCACCGGCGCGCTCCGATAAAAGCCTTGACGTGAACAGCAGCCTGTGGTGAGCGGCTGAAGTCCTGTCTAGAATGACTAGACAACAAAGCTTAGGCCGACGCTGCGCGCTCGGACCCGGCCAACACAAAACGATTTGGAGACGCAAACACATGGCAAAGCCTGACAGTCCCACCGTGGCGCTCGACGCCCCCTCTTACGTGAAGCACCAGCGCATCCTGACGTGGGTGGCAGAGATGGCGGCGCTAACCAAGCCAGATCGAATCTATTGGTGCGACGGATCCCAGCAGGAGTACGACCGGATTTGCCAGCAACTGGTGGACGCCGGCACGTTTCGCAAGCTCAATCCAGCCAAGCGGCCTAACAGTTACCTGGCTTGGTCTGACCCCAGCGACGTGGCGCGGGTAGAAGACCGCACCTACATCTGCTCGGAAAAACAGGCTGATGCCGGCCCCACCAACAACTGGGTCGCACCGCTAGAGATGCGGACTTTGCTGCAGCACGGCAGCCCTGACAAGAAAGCCTTGTTCGATGGCTGCATGCAAGGGCGCACCATGTACGTGGTGCCTTTCTCCATGGGCCCCTTGGGCTCGCACATTTCCCATATCGGCATTGAGCTCAGCGACAGCCCTTATGTGGTGGTCAGCCAGAAAATCATGACCCGCATGGGCCAAGCGGTCTTCGACGTGCTCGGCAGCGACGGCGATTTCGTGCCTTGCATTCACACCGTGGGCGCGCCCCTGACGCAAGGCCAGGCCGACGTCAAGTGGCCGTGCAACCCTGTCAAATACATTGTTCACTACCCCGAGACACGCGAAATCTGGAGCTACGGCTCGGGCTACGGCGGCAACGCGCTCTTAGGGAAAAAATGCTTTGCGCTTCGTATTGCGTCGACCATGGGGCGTGACCAGGGCTGGCTGGCCGAGCACATGCTAATTCTGGGTGTGACCACGCCCGAGGGTCAAAAGCTTCATCTCGCCGCCGCCTTTCCCAGCGCCTGCGGCAAGACCAATTTCTCGATGCTGGTTCCGCCTGCTGGCTTTGAGGGCTGGAAGGTCACAACCATTGGTGATGACATCGCCTGGATCAAGCCCCACGCCGACGGCAGGATGTACGCCATCAACCCGGAAGCCGGTTACTTCGGTGTCGCCCCGGGCACCAATTACCACACCAACCCCAACTGCATGGCCAGTCTGGGGCGCGATGCCATCTTCACCAATGTCGCCCTCACCGACGATGGTGACGTGTGGTGGGAGGGTATGGAACAGGACAGCGGACAACTGCCGCAGCACCTGATCGACTGGCAAGGGCGCGACTGGACGCCAGCCATGGCCCAGGCCAATGGAACCAAAGCCGCGCACCCCAACTCGCGCTTCACGATCGCTGCCACCAACAACCCGGCGCTTGATGCGCAGTGGGACGACCCCGAGGGTGTGGCGATCGACGGCTTCATTTTTGGCGGTCGTCGCTCCAGCACCGTGCCGTTGGTAACCGAAGCCCGAAGCTGGATGGAGGGCGTCTACATGGCTGCCACCATGGGCTCCGAGACCACTGCAGCCTCCACCGGTCAGATGGGTCTGGTGCGACGCGACCCGTTTGCCATGCTGCCTTTTTGTGGCTACAACATGAGCGATTATTTTCAGCACTGGTTGGACATGGAGCACCGACTCGAAGACATGGGCCACACCCTGCCAAAGATTTTTTGTGTGAACTGGTTTCGCAAAGACGAGAACGGCAAATTTGTCTGGCCCGGCTACGGCGAAAACATGCGCGTGCTTAAGTGGATGGTTGGTCGCATCAAAGGCCAGGCCGAAGGCGAAGAGACCGCATTTGGCATTGCCCCCGCTCACAAAGACCTGAGCTGGACCGGCATGACTTTCACGCCGGAGCAGTACCACAAGGTCAGCAGCATTGACAAACCGTCCTGGCTGGAAGAGCTCAAACTGCACCATGCCCACTTTGAGCAACTGGCCTATCACCTGCCGCCGAGCTTGCTGCAGGCCAAGGCCCTGCTGGAGCGACGCGTTCAGGCCATGGCTGACTAAAGCCCTGGGGCATGCCGCTGGGCAAGCGTCACGGCCAGCGTTCAGGGCATGAAGATCCAGCTGCTGTCGGACTTGCACCTGGAAACCAATGGGGCCTGGCAAGCGCAGGCCGCCCCCGAGGCCGATCTGCTGGTGCTGGCTGGCGACATCGGCTCCTATCAGGTCGGCACGCGCCTGAGCGATATCCATTTCGGCTTAAGCCGTTTTTCACCCAAACAGGGCTGGCCCTGCCCGGTGATTTTTGTCCCAGGTAACCATGAGTACGACGCCTTGGACTTCGAGCGCGCGCATGACTTGATGCAGACGGCGTGTGAACGTCTGGGCATCATCTGGCTGGAACGCCAAACCAGGGTTTGGCCAAACCCCAGCGGCGATGCGGTGCGCATCATCGGCACCACCTTGTGGACTGACTTTGACGCACTGGCCAATCGCTTGCCAAAGAGCCATGCTGGTAAAGCAACAAGCGCGCACCGGAGGTCAGACCAGCACAACACCGCGCAGGCCGCCAGAGAAAAAGCCTACCGGGCGGCCAACCACTATCTGCGCAAAACGGGCACGCGCTACAAGGGCGCGGCCATGCTGGCCGAACAGGTGCGCGCGCAAGGCTTGCTGTGCCAGGCGTGGCTTGAACAGGCCTTGCAACAGCCGTTTGACGGCAAGACCGTGGTGGTGACCCATTTCGCACCAAGCCTGCACAGTGCCGACCCACGCTACGGACTGACCCCTGGCACGGCCGGGTTTTGCAACGCGCTTGACCATTTACTGCCGCAGGCCAGTCATTGGCTACACGGCCATTTACACAGCGCACACAACTACACCCACCAAGGATGCAAAGTGATTGCCAACCCGCTGGGCTACGCCAGCAAAGGCGAGCAGGCGCAATTTGACCCCTTGATGTGCATCAATGTCTGAGCCGGCGCGCGGCGCAGCCAGACTCAGTCTGGCTACACTTCTTTCATGTTCCAAGGAGTTTTTCCATGAAAGTTCTTCTCGCCATCGACGGCAGCGCGTACACCAAAAAAATGCTGGCTTATCTCGCCACGCATGACATGCTTCTGCCCGCCAACAGCTACACCACCATCAATGTCCAACTGGTGCTACCCGCACAAGCCCGCTCTGCGCTGGGCAAAGACATCGTCAAACAATACTACGAAGACGAGATGGAAAAAGTCAACGGCCCAGTGGACAAGTTTTTGGAGCGCCATGGCATCACCGCCCGCAACATCAGCAAAGTTGGCAACCCTGGCGAAGTGATTTCCAAGGCGGCGACAGACGGCAAGTTTGACTTGGTCGTGATGGGCTCGCACGGCCACGGCTCTTTGGTCAACCTGATCACAGGCTCGGTCACCACCGAGGTGCTGGCGCACTGCAAAGTGCCCGTGCTGGTGATTCGCTGATGCCGCAAGGCCAGGCGCTTGACCCCACACTGTTGTCAGGCGCTCTGCCCAGTGCCTGCCAGCAGCCTGGTGTTTGAGCCCCCTTTGCAGCGATAGAGCCCGGCTGCAACCGATTCAACACTTGCCATTTACGCAGGCTTGGCCGCTGGCACGAGCAACAACAGGCCCACAGCCCTCGCCAACCCGAGCAGCTAGGGCAGGTCCCTGATCAGGCCTTGGTGCGAGCGCTCCAGGCATTGCTGAAACAGCTTGGTCACGCGCGAGCTCGCAGGCGAGGTGCGCACAATGCTGAAAAACACACAGCGGTACTGAAACACGGTCGAGCGTACGGCACGCATACGCTGTTGGCGCACGAAACTCTCAGCGTAATGATCCGGCAGAAAGCCCAGAAACTGACCTGAGAGGATCAGGGTCGCGATCGACTCCTGGTCATAGCCAGTGGCTTCACGCGCCAAACCCACTTTTTGCGTCAGCTCCATATTGGGCGAGTGATAGCCAAGGCCCGCAAACGCGAATTGCCCCAAGGCCTGCCAGTTCAAAGGCTCCTGCTCAAGCCCACTCTTGAACAAGGCATGGGCCTGCCCACAGTAAAGATACATGGTCTCGTCAAACAGCGTTTGGTAACTCAAGGCGCTGGAGCTGCGGTGGCCCGGAATGATGCCCACCTGAAACTGCCCATCTAACACACCACGCTCAATCGCATTGAGCGGCGCCACGTGCAAATGCAAGGCCACGCCCGGCGCGCGCTCTTTGAACAAGGCAATGGCCTGACCAATGTGCGCCGTCGGGTTGCTGGCTGTTTTGTCAAACACCGCCAGGTGCAGTTCACCACCCATGCGCTCATGAATTTCATCGACCCGGCTGCGAAAAGCATCCACACCGGCCAGCAGTCGCAAGGTTTCATCGTAGATTTGCTGGCCCTCGGCGGTCAGCGCAAAGCCCGCGCGCCCGCGACGGCACAAACGCAGACCCAGCCGGGTCTCCAGGTCTTTGACCTGCCGGCTGATGGTCGAGGTGCCGATGTTGAGCTCCAGCTCGGCAGCCGACATGCCGCCGCACTCGACGACACTTTTGAACACCTGCAACAGCCGGATGTCCATATCGCTTAGGCGCCCAAGTCTTGCTTGCGTTTTATTTACTTGCATAACTCAGCAACTAAATAGTGATATTTGTTCATTTATAAGAGTAACAGATTGAGCCACAATGCTCCTCCCTTTTTGAAAATCCCGGGAGCGCATCATGAACATGACCGACGCCAAAACCTTGTCCCAACCCCGCACCGACGCCGCCTGGCTCGAGCCGCACTGGATGCCCTACACCGGCAATCGCGATTTCAAGGCCAACCCGCGCCTGATCGCCAGCGCCAAAGGCTGTTATTTCACTGATGTGGACGGCCGCCAGATTTTTGACGGTCTCTCGGGCCTTTGGTGTTGCGGCCTGGGCCACGGCCGCCAGGAAATCACCGACGCGGCCAGCAAACAGCTCGCCACGCTGGACTACTCCCCCGCATTTCAGTTCGGTCATCCGCTGTCCTTTGAACTGGCCAACAAGCTCAAGGAGCTGACGCCCGAGGGCTTGGACTACGTCTTTTTCACAGGCTCGGGCTCTGAGTCTGCGGACACCTCACTGAAGATGGCACGCGCATACTGGCGCGCCAAGGGCATGGGCCAGAAAAGCCTGTTGATCGGGCGAGAAAAAGGCTATCACGGTGTGAATTTCGGTGGCATCTCGGTCGGTGGCATCGGCCCGAACCGTAAGACCTTTGGGCAAGGCATTGCGGCCGACCATTTGCCGCACACCCAGCCAGCGCTGGGCTCTTTTCACCGTGGCATGCCAGAGCAGGGCGCCGAACTGGCCGACGAGTTGCTGCGATTGATCGCGCTGCATGACGCCAGCAACATTGCTGCCGTGATTGTCGAGCCGATGTCGGGTTCGGCCGGCGTGATCATTCCGCCCAAAGGCTATCTGCAGCGCCTGCGCGAGATTTGTACTGCGCACAACATCCTGCTGATTTTTGACGAGGTCATCACGGGCTTTGGCCGCATGGGTGCTTACACCGGCGCACAAGCCTTTGGCGTGACCCCTGACATCATGAACTGCGCCAAACAAATTACCAACGGCGCGCAGCCCCTGGGTGCGGTGCTGGCAACGAAGGAAATTTATGACACCTTCATAGCACAAGGCGGCCCCGACTACATGCTCGAGTTTGCCCATGGCTACACCTACTCGGCGCATCCCGTGCCTTGCGCTGTGGGCCTGGCCGTGCTGGACATTCTGGTGCGCGAAAACATGGTCGAGCGCGTGCGTGAGCTCAGTCCTTATTTTGAACAGGCCGTGCACAGCCTCAAAGGCCTGCCCCTGATTGCAGACATTCGCAATTACGGGTTGGCTGCAGGCATGACGATTGCCTCTGCACCGGGCGAGCCCGCCAAGCGGCCTTACGAAATTGCCATGGCCATGTGGAAGAAAGGCTTTTACGTCCGTTATGGCAGCGACACCGTGCAAATGGCGCCCCCCTTCATCAGCACGCCTGCGCAGATCGACAGCATGATCAATGCCCTGGGCGAATCCATCAAAGCCGCTTCTTAAGGTAACGCGTATGGCCAAGCTTCCCACCATCCCTCACCTGATCGACGGCCAGCTGGTCGAAGGCGGCAGTCGTCATCAGGAGGTCTTTAACCCTGCTAGCGGAAAAGCCGAGAAAACCGTTGGCCTGGCCGACAAGCTGACTGTCGAAAAAGCAATTGCCAGCGCCCAGGCCGCCTACCCGGCCTGGCGTGCCACGCCGCCGCTCAAGCGCGCCCGAGTCATGAGCAAGCTCAAGGAGCTATTGGAGGCCAACGCCGATCGGATTTGTGCACTGGTTACTGCCGAGCACGGCAAGGTTCTCGCTGACTCCATGGGCGAGCTGCAACGCGGCATCGAAAACGTCGAATACGCCAGCTACGCGCCCGAACTGCTCAAGGGCGAACACAGCCGTAATGTCGGCCCCTCGATCGACTCCTGGAGCGAGTTTCAGGCGCTCGGCGTCACCGCCGGCATCACGCCCTTTAATTTCCCGGTGATGGTGCCCTTGTGGATGTGGCCGATGGCGGTAGCCTGTGGCAACACCTTTGTGCTCAAGCCCTCGGAGCGCGATCCCTCGAGCGCCTTGCTGGTGGCCGAACTGGCTTTGCAAGCCGGCTTGCCACCGGGCGTGCTCAACGTGGTCAATGGCGACAAGGAGGCCGTTGATACCTTGCTCACCGACCCACGTGTGAAAGCGGTCAGCTTTGTCGGCTCAACGCCGATTGCGCAGTACATCTACACCACGGGCTGCGCACACGGCAAGCGGGTGCAAGCGCTCGGTGGCGCCAAAAATCACGCCGTGGTGATGCCCGATGCAGACATCGGCAACGCCGTCAATGCCTTGATGGGCGCGGCCTATGGCTCATGCGGAGAGCGCTGCATGGCGATTCCACTGGTGGTGGCTGTGGGCAACGCCACGGCGGATGCGGTAGTGGCGGCCCTGCAGACCGAAATCGCGAAGATGAAGGTCGGCCCGGGCACCGACACATCCTGCGACATGGGGCCTCTGGTAACCAAGCAACATTACGACAAGGTCAAAGGCTATGTTGACCAGGGCGTGGCTGAGGGCGCCACGCTGGTGGTTGACGGCCGCGGGGTTAAGGTCAGCGGTCATGAGAACGGCTATTTCCTGGGCGCCTGCCTGTTCGACCATGTCAAGCCGGGCATGGTGATTTATCAGGAAGAAATCTTTGGGCCGGTTCTGGGTGTGGTGCGGGTGCAGACGCTGCAAGACGCCATGGGGCTGATCGACGCCCACGAGTACGGCAATGGCACGTGCATCTTCACGCGCGATGGCGAAGCCGCCCGCTACTTTTCAGACCACATCATGGTGGGCATGGTGGGCGTCAACGTCCCGCTACCCGTGCCAGTGGCTTACCACTCCTTCGGCGGCTGGAAGCGCAGCCTGTTTGGCGACCTGCACGCCTACGGGCCGGATGCCGTTCGCTTCTACACCAAGCGCAAGACCATCACGCAGCGCTGGCCCTCGGCGGGCATTCGCGAAGGCACGGTCTTTAGCTTTCCTAGTAGCCGATAAGGCCGCAGGGCATCCGGGCTGTGCGAAACACAGCCCTGCATCGTCTAGCGGGCCTCGCCGGCCTCGGCCAGGCGGGCGGCTGGATGCTCGTCAACGAGCACCTCTTGCGCCCAGGGTACGAGTTTGCCGGTGTCAGCGCGCAGGATTTCCTGCTTGACCGACAGCAGTTGTGCAGGTTGCATCGAAAAACTGCGCAAGCCCAGGCCCAGCAGCAGCCGGGTCAAATTCGGGTCACCGGCCATCTCGCCGCAAACGCTGATTTGTTTGCCCTGCGCGCGTCCTTGCTCAATGGTGTTGGCCAGCAGGTGCAACACCGCAGGATGCAAGGGGTCGTAGAGATGCGCCACGGTCTCGTCCGATCGATCGATCGCCAGCGTGTACTGAATGAGGTCGTTGGTGCCAACCGATAAAAAATCAAAGTGTTTTAAAAACAGCTTGACCATCAGTGCAGCTGCAGGAATCTCGATCATCGCGCCAATCTGCACGTCTCCGTAAGCCACGCCGCGGTTGTCGAGCTGAACACGTGCGTGGTCAATCATCGAGAGCGTCTGGCGGATCTCGCTGGCATGGGCGAGCATCGGAATGAGTATGCGCACCCGTCCATGTGCCGCCGCGCGCAACATGGCACGCAACTGCGTGAGAAACATGGACGGATCCGCCAGACACCAGCGAATGGCGCGCAGGCCCAATGCCGGATTTAAATGGGCGTTGTCGTGCAGGTTTTCATCCAGCGGTTTGTCCGCACCAACGTCGATGGTGCGAATCGTCACGGGCAAGCCCTTCATGCCCTCAACGGCGCTGCGATAGGCCTGGTACTGCTCCTCTTCATCGGGCAAAGCACCCTGACGACCCATGAACAGAAACTCGCTTCGAAAAAGGCCAATGCCCACCGCCCCGCTCCCCAAGGCGTTGGCAGCATCCTCAGGCATTTCGATGTTGGCCAGCAGCTCGACTTTCTCGCCGTCACGCGTGACAGCTGGCGTGTGCAGCAAGCGCTGCAAGCGACCCCGGGCCAGATAGAGCTGACGCTGGCGGTAGCTGTATTCGGCCAAGATGATGGGCGAGGGATCGACCACGATCACCCCAAGGTCGCCATCAATAATCACCCAGTCATCAGGCTTGACCAGATGACTGCTCAGGCGAGCGCCCACCACCGCGGGAATATCCAGGCTTCGGGCCACGATTGCCGTGTGTGACGTTTGTCCGCCCACATCGGTGACAAAGCCGGCGAAAACGCTTTGCTTGAAGTGCAACATGTCCGATGGCGACAGATCGTGCGCCACCAGAATCAATGGCACATCGGCCTTGTCCTCAAGCATCAGGTCCTGCTGCGGATCCCTCGGCGCGGAGCTGCCCGGCGGCACCAACTGCGAGGGCGTGCCACGCAAGGCTTGCAATATCTTGTCGGTGATTTGCTCCAGGTCCGCCTTGCGCTCACGCAGGTAATCGTCCTGCATTTCATCGAACTGCCGGCTGACCACCTCCAGCTGGCTGACCAGTGCCCACTCGGCGTTGTACAGGCGCTCCTTGATCCAGTATTTGACGCCGTCTTCGAGCTCCTGATCTTGCAGCAGCATCAAATGCACATCGAGCAAGGCGCGTAGCTCTTGCGGCGTCTCCTTGGGGCCCATTTGATCAATCGACGCCTGCAGACGATGAATTTCCCCTGCCGCCGCGTTGCGCGCGTCACGAACCCGCTCGAGCTCAGAGATGATTTGGCCCGGCTCGATGAAGTAATGCGCCACGTCCATGCGCGAGGAGCCAACCACGACGGCACGGCCAATGGCAATGCCACGTGCAACCGGCAAGCCATGAATGGAAAAAGTCACTCACCTTCTCCAAATTTGTCGTTGATCAGATCAAGGATGGCGTCATGTGCCTCTTGCTCGCGCTCACCCTGCGTCTCTATTTCGATCTGGGCACCGATGCCAGCGGCCAGCATCATCACGCCCATGATGCTTTTGGCATTCACCCGCCGCTCGCCGCGCGACATCCAGACCTCGCAGGGATAGGCACCGGCAAGCTTGGTGAGCTTGGCCGATGCACGCGCATGCAGGCCAAGTTTGTTACTGATCGTGACAGCGCTCTTAACCATGTGGTGCGGCATCCTTGGCCTGGGCCGCCGAGCACGACAACTGCATCACACCTTGCATACCACCGGCCAGGGCTTTTTCGCTCAGCTCGTCGAGCGGCTGATCAAGGTAATTCACCGCACGCAACAACATCGGCAGGTTCACACCCGCCAACAGGCGCACGCCTACATCTTCGGGCAGACCGCGCGCCACATTGCAAGGCGTCGCACCAAAGACGTCGGTCAAGACCAGAACACCACTCCAGCCCAAGGCACGCATTCGGTCCTGTACATGCACACAGGAGTGGGCAACATCACTCGAGGCCGGAACATCAAAGGCCACAATGCGCGCGCCCGCATCGGGGTAAACATGCAGCGCACATTGCCGGAGAGCCGTCGCCAAAGGCGCATGCGCAATGATGAAAATTCCGTTGTTCATAGTGTTAATCGACCGGCAAGCGCCGCGCGCCTGAGCACACAGCACACACGCCGAATCAGCCGGCAATTATGCCCGTGCAGGGGTTTCAATCCTCGGGCCTGATGTGCCATGCCATGCGCCTTGCACCAGACGTAATGGCCCGTCGGGCACCGCGCCGAGCCTGTCAAGGTCAGCGCGCAAGCGCCTTAGCACCAGGTCGCCAAAAAATCCAGAGCCAAGCTCAAACGAGCGGGCTTTTGGAAGATTACTTGGCGCGAAAGTCGTCGTGACAGTTTTTGCAGGCTTTGCCAACCGCGCCGGCAGCGGCTTTGATCGCATCCTGATTGCCCGCCTTGGCTACGACGGCGAGCTTGTCGAGCTCAACAACGATCTGCTTCGCCAGGTCATCAAACTTGGCGCGGTTCGACCAGATCTCCGGCTTGGCTTTGGTATTGCCCATGTCGCTGTCGGGCGTGAAAGCCGCCCAGGGCAGTCGACCCATGTAGGCAGCCACGGCCGCGCTTTCAGCCGCCACTTTGGCATCAAACGGCATCCTGCCGTTGGCCATGGCAGCGACCCGGCCAAAGTTCTGTGACATCACAAACAGCGCACCTTGACGATACTTCATGGCATCTTCCGGCTTTGCAAACTGGGCACTGGCTGGCACAGCGGCACACAGGGTAAGGCCCAGGGCCAGCGATAGAGCTTTCAATTTCATGGTCAAATCACCTCACGGAAAAAAACTGCGGTCGAACCCGACGCAAAAAGTGTAAGTGGATTTCTAAATCCACGCAGCGCCAGTAGGGATATTCATTCATGCTTCACGCCGTGCGAGTCTGGGACCTGCCCCTGCGTCTGTTTCATTGGGCGCTTGTCTTGTGTGTGATCGGGCTCGTGATCAGCGCTCAAATGGGCGGCAACGCCATGATTTGGCATTTCCGGTTTGGCTACGCGGTGATCACGCTGCTGGGCTTCAGGCTGATCTGGGGCTTTGTCGGAGGACATTGGTCGCGCTTTTCGACTTTTCTGTTTTCGCCCACACGGCTTTTGCGCTATCTGCGCGGCGAGCGCGGCGCCGAGACCGACACGGGCCACAGCCCGCTGGGCGCGCTGTCGGTGCTGGCAATGTTGCTCGTTTTGATGCTGCAGGTTGGCAGCGGGCTCATGAGCGACGATGAAATTGCGGCCGCGGGGCCTCTGGCGTCTGTGGTGTCAAACAGCCTGGTGTCGACGGCCACCTTCTATCACACCGAAATCGGAAAATACCTTGTGCTCGGGCTGATTGCCTTGCACCTGCTGGCCATTGTTTTTTACACGCTGGTGCGGGGCCAAACCCTGCTCAAACCCATGATCACGGGAGACAAGCACCTGGATTACGACACGGTGGCGTCGCAAGACAACGGGCGCACCCGCTTACGTGCCGCAGCTGTGGTTTTGGGCTGCGCCTTGCTGCTCGCAGCTTTGCTCGCACAATGGGGTCCCCGCTGAGACCCACAGGCTAGGCGCCCCATTTGCCCGCATGAACGACGACTCTTTCCAGCTGTTTAGCCCAACGACGCCCGAGGAACTCGATGGCGTCAGGGATTTGTTCACCGCCTATGCCGGGGAGCTCAGCGTGGATTTGGGGTTTCAGAATTTTGACGCCGAGTTGCGCTCGCTGCCCGGGCCGTACCTGGCGCCGCATGGCGCGCTTCGGGCGATACGCCGCAACGGTCAACTCGGTGGTTGTTGCGCCATGCGCGCGCTCACGGCGGTTGACTACCCCAATGCAGCGGAAATGAAGCGGCTCTACGTCGCGCCGGCATTTCGTGGCTACGGACTTGGCCGCGCATTGGCCGAGGACATTTTGGACCTGGCGCGGCGCGCCGGCTACAGCTTTATTCTGCTCGACACGCTCAGCGACATGGAAGCAGCGCGTGGTCTGTACGAAGACCTGGGGTTTGTGGAGATACCGCCGTACTACCACAACCCTCTCGAAGGCGCACACTACCTGATGGCGCGCCTGTGAAAGCCGCCCCGACTTCATCGGTCAGGGCGCTCTAACTTAGGCCTTGGCTTGTGCAAGCATGGTGTCAGCATCGCTGACTTCAAACTTGCCGGGGCCCTCAATATTGAGCGTCGTGACCACGCCGTCTTTGACCAGCATGGAGAAACGATTGGCACGCACACCCATGCCCCGAGCCGTGAGGTCCAGAGTCAGCCCTGTGGCTTTGGCAAAGTCAGCACTACCGTCGCCGAGCATGCGTACCTTGCCATCGGTTTTCTGGTCACGACCCCAGGCGCCCATCACAAAGGCGTCGTTGACGCTGACGCACCAGATCTCATCGACGCCGGCGGCCTTGAGATCGCTGAATTTACCGACATAACCGGGCACGTGTTTGGCCGAGCAAGTGGGCGTGAAGGCGCCGGGAAGGCCGAACAAGGCAATGGTCTTGCCCTGTGCCGCTGCGCTCACGTCAACCGGGTTCGGGCCCACGCTGCAGCCCTCGGTGGCCACTTCTACATATTCCATCAACTTCACTGCTGGCAGCTTGTCACCGACCTTGATCATAAAAACCTCCTAAATGCGAAAAGAAAAATTCGTACAGGGACACAAAAAGAAACGGCCCACATTGTGAGCCGCTAAGCACTATCTCTGGGTCATGCCTGGTTCAAAGGCTTACACCAAAGCTGCCTTTTGAACCAAACGGGTTGCAACCCAGTTTTTGGTTTTGGAAATCGGGCGGCTTTCGGTGATCTCGATGATGTCACCCATATGAAATTCGCCCTGTTCGTCATGCGCGTGGTACTTGCTGGACTTGCCGACAATCTTGCCGTACAGGTCATGCTTGACGCGGCGCTCGATCAAAACCGTCACGGTCTTGCTGCGCTTGTCGCTGACCACCTTGCCAATCAAGGTGCGCTTGAGGGATGTTTTGGCTTCCGTCATGAATCGCTCCTCAGTTAGCAGGTTTTTCAGCCGCCAGTTTCTCGGCCAGGATGGTCTTGGCGCGGGCGACATCGCGACGCGCAAGGCGCAGCGCATGGGTGTTGTTGAGCTGTTGAGTGGCTTTCTGCATACGCATGCCGAAATGGGCTTTTTGCAAAGCCTTGATCTCGGTTTCCAAGCCAGCTACGTCTTTTTGACGCAATTCAGTCGTTTTCATGTCTATCGCTCCTGGTCACTGGCCGATCATGCGCGACACGAAGGTCGTGCGCAGCGGCAGCTTGGCGGCGGCGAGACGAAACGCCTCACGAGCCAGTTCCTCGGGCACGCCCACAATCTCGAACACGATCTTGCCGGGCTGAATTTCAGCCACGTAGTACTCGGGGTTGCCCTTACCGTTACCCATACGCACCTCAGCCGGCTTTTGCGAAATCGGCTTATCGGGGAAAACACGAATCCAGATACGACCACCGCGCTTGACGTGGCGGGAAATGGCACGACGGGCGGCCTCAATCTGACGCGCAGTCAGGCGACCACGGTCAGTACATTTCAAACCGAAATCACCAAAGGCGACCGAGCTGCCTCGGGTCGCCAAGCCGGTGTTGCGGCCTTTCTGCTCTTTGCGGTATTTGCGGCGAGCGGGTTGCAACATGATTATTCTCCTTTGCCGTCAGCTGCTGCAGCTGGCGCGGATACCTTGCGGACGCGCTTAACGGCGGGTTTAGTGGCTGCGCCAGTGGCCTCTGCGGGCTTGTCGCTGCCGTCGGTTGGTGCGGCATTGGTTCCGGCAGCACGGCGCGTACGGCCAGCCGGGCGCTCGGCACCCGGGCGGGCGTCACGGCGCGGGGCGCGCGGGCGGCGCTCCTCTTCCGCGCGCGGGGCTTCGGCCACCGGCTGGTCATGCCGGCCCAGCGTGTCGCCTTTGTAGACCCAGACCTTCACGCCAATCACACCATAGGTGGTTTTGGCTTCAGAGGTGCCGTAGTCAATGTCAGCGCGCAGGGTGTGCAGCGGCACACGGCCTTCGCGGTACCACTCGGTACGCGCAATCTCGATGCCATTGAGGCGGCCAGCCGACATGATCTTGATGCCCAGAGCACCCAGACGCATGGCGTTTTGCATGGCACGCTTCATCGCACGGCGGAACATGATGCGCTTTTCAAGCTGCTGGGTAATCGAATCAGCAATCAGCTTGGCATCGATTTCAGGCTTGCGCACTTCTTCGATGTTGACCGCCACCGGCACGCCCAGCTGGCGACCCAGGTCGCGCTTGAGGTTCTCGATGTCCTCGCCTTTTTTGCCGATCACCACGCCCGGACGTGCCGAGAAGATGGTGATACGTGCATTCTTGGCGGGGCGCTCAATCAGAACACGCGACACCGACGCATTTTTCAGCTTGGTCTTCAGATACTCACGCACCTTGATGTCTTCAGCAAGCATGCCCGCGAAATCGCGGTCGCTGGCATACCAACGCGACGCCCAGTTACGGCTGACCGACAGACGAAAGCCGGTTGGATGGATTTTTTGTCCCATATTGTCCTGGCCTCTTTCAGTTACCAACCGTCACGTAGACATGGCACGTGGGTTTTCTGATTTGATTGCCGCGGCCTTTGGCGCGGGCGGTAAAGCGGCGCAACGAGGCGCCTTGCTCGACGTAAATGGTCTTCACTTTCAGCTCGTCGATGTCTGCGCCGTCGTTGTGTTCAGCGTTGGCAATGGCAGACTCCAGAACCTTTTTAATGATGCCAGCGGCTTTCTTTTGCGTGAACTGCAAAATGTTGAGCGCCTGATCCACTTTTTTGCCGCGAATCAGATCAGCAACAAGTCGCCCCTTGTCAACAGACAAACGAACGCCGCGAAGGGTTGCACGTGTTTCCATGGTCAACTCCTATTTCTTCTGGACTTTTTTGTCCGCAGGATGGCCCTTGAAAGTACGGGTCAGCGCAAACTCACCCAACTTGTGGCCAACCATCTGGTCGGTGATGTAGACCGGCACGTGCTGCTTGCCGTTGTGCACAGCAATGGTCAGCCCAATGAAATCAGGCAGCACCATGGAGCGACGCGACCAGGTCTTGATCGGCTTTTTGTCCTTGCCCGCAACAGCCTTGTCGACTTTTGCAACCAAGTGATGGTCAACAAACGGACCTTTTTTAATAGAACGAGTCATTTACCTGCCCCTTACTTCTTGCGACGCGACACGATCATGACTTGCGTGCGCTTGTTGTTGCGGGTACGGTAACCCTTGGTCAGATTGCCCCAGGGGTCAACAGGATGACGACCTTCACCAGTCTTGCCCTCGCCACCGCCATGTGGGTGATCGATCGGGTTCATCACCACACCGCGCACGGTTGGACGAATGCCCATCCAACGCTTGACACCGGCCTTGCCCAGACGGCGCAGGCTGTGCTCTTCGTTGGCGACCTGGCCCAAGGTTGCGCGGCAATCGATGTGGATCTTGCGAACCTCGCCAGAGCGCATGCGAACCTGCGCATAAGTGCCTTCACGTGCCAGCAACGTCGCAGACGCGCCCGCCGAGCGAACCACTTGCGCGCCTTTGCCGATTTGGAGCTCGATGCAGTGCACCACAGAGCCCACCGGGATGTTGCGAATCGGCAGCGTGTTGCCCACACGAATCGGCGCCTCGGCACCGCTCATGATGGTTGAACCAACCTCAAGACCACGCGGGGCGATGATGTAGCGGCGTTCGCCGTCGGCGTAGCACACCAAAGCGATGTGGGCCGAGCGGTTCGGGTCGTACTCAATACGCTCAACCTTGGCGGCAATGCCGTCCTTGTCGCGCAGAAAGTCCACCACGCGATAGTGATGCTTGTGGCCACCACCTTTATGACGGGTGGTGATATGACCGTTGTTGTTGCGGCCTGCGCGCTGAAACTGCGGCTCAAGTAAAGCCTCGTGCGCAGCGCCTTTGTGCAAATGGTCACGCGAAATCTTCACCACGCCGCGACGGCCTGGGGAAGTGGGTTTCATTTTGATCACAGCCATGATTACGCAGCCTCCCCGCTGAGGTTCAGCTCTTGGCCAGGCATCAGGCGCACATAGGCTTTGCGAACGTTATCGCGACGGCCCACGGACTTGCCAAAACGCTTGGTCTTGCCTTTGGTGTTCACCACAGAAACGCCTTTAACCTGCACCTTGAACATCAATTCCACGGCGGCCTTGATTTCAGGTTTGGTCGCGTTTTGCAGCACCTTGAACGTCACCGCATTGGCGGACTCGGCAACCATGGTGGCTTTTTCAGACACCACGGGTGCGACGAGCACCTGCATCAGGCGACCTTCGTCAAATTTCTGAGTTTTCGATGTTGAGCTCATGCGAACATCTCCTGGAGTTGGCCCATGGCTGCCTTGGTGATCAGAACCTTGCGGTAGTACACCAAAGAGACAGGGTCCGCGTAGCGCGGCTCGACGATCAACACATTGGCCAGATTGCGCGACGCCAGATACAGGTTTTCATCAACCTCATCGGCAATCACCAGCACCGAGTCCAGATTCATCGCCTTGAACTTGGCGGCCAGCGCCTTGGTCTTGGGCGATTCCACGCTCAGCGAATCCACCACCGCGAGACGGCCTTCGCGGGCCAACTGCGACAGGATCGACGCCATGCCAGCGCGGTACATCTTCTTGTTGATCTTCTGGGCAAAATTCTCTTCCGGCGAATTCGGGAAGATACGACCGCCGCCACGCCAAATGGGCGAGGACGTCATACCAGCACGAGCGCGACCGGTTCCCTTTTGCTTGAACGGCTTCTTGGTCGAGTGGCTGACCTGGCCGCGATCCTTCTGGGCACGTGTGCCCTGACGCGCATTGGCCTGGAAGGCCACAACAACCTGATGAACCAGGTCTTCGTTGTAAGCACGGCCAAACACGGTCTCGGGCACGTCAACCTTCGAGGTTGCCTGCCCTTGGTCGTTGAGGAGTTCGATCTGCATCAGTTCGCTCCCTTCTGTTCTTGACGGGCCTTCACAGCCGGACGGACCGTCACAAAGCCACCAGCCGAACCGGGAATCGCGCCCCTGATCATCAGCAACTGGCGAGCTTCATCAACACGGATGATGTCCAGGTTCTGGGTCGTCACAGTTTCATCGCCCATGTGGCCGGTCATGCGCTTGCCCGGGAACACGCGTCCGGGGTCCTGCGCCATACCGATCGAGCCGGGCACGTTGTGCGAACGGCTGTTACCGTGCGAAGCGCGCTGCGAGCCCATGTTGTGGCGTTTGATGGTGCCGGCATAACCCTTACCGATGGAGGTGCCTTGCACGTCCACCTTCTGGCCCACCGCAAACACGGCCGTCACCGGCACGGCGGCGCCGGGCTGATACTGGGCAGCGGTTTCTGTCGACACGCGGAATTCGCGAATGATTTCGCCAGCTTCAACGCCCGCTTTCGCGAGGTGGCCAGCGGTCGGCTTGTTGACGCGCGACGCTTTGCGCGCACCAAAAGTCACCTGAAGGGCAACATAGCCATCTTTCTCCTGGGCCTTGACCTGGGTCACACGGTTGTTGGACACGTCGACCACCGTCACGGGGACTGCAACCCCATCGTCGGTGAACAGGCGCATCATGCCAACCTTGCGCCCCAGCAACCCTAAGCGATTGCTAAGACTCATTTTTTTCTCCGTAACTTTCACCGGTTTGACTTCAATTGGCCAAACCGTTTGAGCGTGAAAGACTGTTAATAAAACCCCGCCCGCCAAACCTGGTTTTTCGGACAGAGCCGCAGAGTATAGCGCCAAAGCGACCTTTTCGGTCGCTCAAGCACCTTTCTCTGTTGCGGGCAGCCGCCATTTTGTGACGGGAACCCTGCAAACCTTTGCTTACTGCAGCTTGATCTCGACGTCCACACCGGCTGGCAGGTCCAGCTTCATGAGAGCGTCCACCGTCTTGTCGGTCGGATCCACGATGTCCATCAGACGTTGATGGGTACGGATCTCGAACTGGTCGCGGCTGGTTTTGTTGACGTGCGGCGAGCGCAAGATGTCAAAGCGGCGCATGCGCGTCGGCAGTGGCACCGGGCCCTTGACGATGGCGCCAGTTCGCTTAGCGGTGTCAACAATCTCAGCTGCCGACTGGTCGATCAGCTTGTAATCAAACGCCTTGAGGCGGATGCGAATTTTTTGCTTGGTAGCCATTTCAGTTCCTGTTCTTCCTGCGGTGCAGTTGACCGGGGCGATGTCCCAGCCTGCTTCGAAACCGAAGCAAGCCTGGCGGGACGCTCAGCTCAGCCCTGGTTTGCTGCAAGCCTGCTGTTAAGCAATCACCTTCGCGACGACGCCGGCGCCGACGGTTTTGCCGCCTTCGCGGATGGCAAAGCGCAGGCCCTCTTCC
>JAYQPP010000010.1:0-91811 GCA_038145425.1 Comamonadaceae bacterium
GGCTTAGATGCTTTCGTTGTGCAGCACGCCTTTGAGTTCGTCAAGGTTGCGCGCAACTTTCAGCATGACGTCCTCAGGTATTTGCCGCACTACCTCACCAGACTGCGTGTTCCTGACGGTAATTACAAAGCGGTTTGCAGACCGATCCAGGCGAAAGCTCAGGTTTTGCTTTTGTTTTTGCACCTCCTCATTGAGGTGTTCAACAGCAGCTTGCAGTTCACGTCGTTTCTGCTCTGGGTCGTATTGCACTGCCGGCTTTGAATCACCGCCCGTGGAAATGTGCGGCGCTGGGCTTGATGCCAACTTTTTTGCTGGCGAAGCCGCCAGCATCGCATCCGATGGAGGCAGTGCTGCTGGAATGTCATTGCTCACGGTCGGCCCTCCTATACTTTGAATACGGCAAGCCTCAGGCCCAAAAATGGGGGGCTAAATCTGCCTTATCGCTCAGGGAATCGACATGCCCCCAGCAAACTTTAGGACCTTTGCTGAAAAACCGGCAAAAAATTGCCGAATGTCGGCACGATACGGCCACGAAGGGGCTTAGCCCTTGTTGGTGTAGGTGGCCATCATGCCGGCAAAAGTGCTGGTTAGCCCTTCCTGGGTTTTTCTAATATTGCCAACAAGGGCGTCCATTGTTGCAAATTGCTCAAGATAGCGTTGTTGAATTTGGCTCAACCTGTCATTCAGAGACGTTAATTGGTCTTGGTATTTCTTGACCTTCTCGCTGGCGTTGGTGCTTGATGTGGATATGAGACCCGTTAAGCGCAGTGAAGCATTGATTTTGACGACCGCGTCTCCTGCAATACCCGAGGGAGCCCGGCTGTAAATGCTTTTGCCGTCACTACCCGCGCTGAAAATTTTGACGACATCGTCAAAATTGTTCTGTAGCGCAGTGTTTAGTTTGGCTTCGTCTAAAGTCAGTTGCCCGTTACGGTCAAAGCTTAAACCCACGTCTCGCGCCGCGCGCATACCGCCGCTGGGAGTGCTGGAGTCGCTGGTAATGAGGCCTCGTGCCATTGAGCGGATGGTTTGCAAAATAGAATTTACCGCCAAGGAGCCACCAACCTGGTTGCCTGATTCGTCCTGAAATTTGCTGCTGGTGTTTGCGAGTTCTTTCAGGGTAAATTCCAGATCGTTAAAAATAGTGACCAGGTTGTTGAATTTGTCTTTAACAGTTTGCGTGTCGCGGCCCAGGTTGATGCTGGCGATTCCGTTTGTGGGGGAGTACAGGTTTAAGGTGACTCCGTGGATAAGGTCACTGATTTCATTGTTGGCACGCGTGATGGTCATGCCCTGGTAAGTTAGGTTGGCATCGGCGGCGGTTTGTAGCTGGGTGTCAAAGTTAACCCCATCAGCGGAGCTCGTTATCGTGAAGTCGTTGGTGGAGCCGGTTTCACCGGTGACAACAATGGTGAACGGGTTTGAACCATCGCTCGTTTTGATTAACCGTGCTGTTATACCGAGATCTGCACGATTGATGGCGTTGACGATGCCCTCAGGCGTGTCGGTCCTGACGGTGATGGTCTGTGATTCGCCACCGTGGACGCTTAATTCCATCGTAAACCCAGCGCCACCGTTGATCTGAGCGCCAGACGCAGCAAACCCATTTGTCTTGGTAAGTTGTGCGGTTGCGATTTGGTTGACGGTCAGGTCGAAGGAGCCTGTTGCTGCGGTCGTGCTTGTGGATATACCAAGCGCGTTTGGTTGACTGACTGATGGCGTTACCGAAGCGAAATCGGATGCATCGTCGAGTTGCTTGAAGGCATTTTCGAGCTGCGTCAAAGAAACTTTGATGTACCCGTAGGCAGAGATTTGTGCCTCGGTTTCACTGATCTTTTTGTTGATGCCGTCGATGCGCGGCTGCATTTCTGCGCCTGCAAGGTTTTCGGCGAGCGCTTTGATGTCAATGCCCGAGCCACCGCCAAGAGCGCCGACGATATTGGATGAAATGGTCGACATGGGTCAGGGTGTATCGGCAAGTGGAGAAAAAACTTGAGTCTGGCGGCGCAAGGTGTCAGAAATACAATCGTCTGCCCTAACGATTAGCCCCGGATGTAGTCGAACAGGCTCAGGCCCGAAATCTTGGCAAAGCTGCCCATCGCGGCTTCCATGGCCATCATTTCCTTGTTCATGCGCGTCACGGCTTCGGCGTAGTTGAGGTCCTCAACGTCGGATAGGGTTGACTTCAGGCGCAGTGTGGTTTCTGAGATCACGTCGAGCTGCGACTGCACCACGTTCTGATCGGCGCCCACCTCGGCCAGCGAAAACGTCAGGTTCGAGATC
This sequence comes from Comamonadaceae bacterium, assembly GCA_038145425.1. Classification (GTDB taxonomy): domain Bacteria; phylum Pseudomonadota; class Gammaproteobacteria; order Burkholderiales; family Burkholderiaceae_C; genus Rhodoferax. The sequence continues at coordinate 2,284 of JAYQPP010000010.1, forward strand.
ATCTGGTCCAGACTGTCCAGACCCGACTGGATGCCAGCGCCATCGCCTCCATCCGTCCCGGCGATCAGCGCGTCAAGCGCGTCAAAAAAGCTCATGCTGCTCCCGTCTGCGCGGATCACCCGAGCCATGACGTCGGTGCCAGATCGGGTGTAGGACACGTCGCGCTCAACGCCAGCAGGGATGCGGGTGCGGGTCTGGTCGCCCATGTAGTTCACCGTGCCGTCGGCGTCTTCGGCAAACGGCGGTGTGGTGACCCGTGTGCCCGAAAACAGATAGTTTCCGCTGTCGTCGCGCGAATTGCCCAGGCTTAAGAGCTGGTCACGCAGCGCCTGCATTTCGACGGCAATGGCCCGGCGGTCATCGGGCCCGTAGGTGTCGTTGGCGGCTTGTAGTGCCAGCTCTTTGATGCGTATGACGATGTCATTGGCCGACCGAATGGCCGTTTCTTCTGCGCTGTAACGCCGCAGCGCGACTTCCATCGTGTTGGCATGGCTCTCCTGGCGCTGAATTTCACCTTTGAGGCGCTGTATGGCAGCAGCCTGGTCTGGCGCGTCACTGGGCGAGAGCACTTGCTTGGCGGTTGAGAGCTGCGCCTGGGTGGTGGCCAGCTGGTTTTGCAGCGTGCTCATGCGATCGGTCGCACGGTCAAATAAGTAAGCTGTTGAAACGTTCATGGCTAATGTCCTTAGCGCACCTGCAAAATGGTGTCAAACAAGGTGTTGGCCATCTGCATGACCCGGGCGTTGGCCTGGTAAGCCTGCTGAAAACGCACCAGCGCCGAGGCCTCCTGGTCGAGGTTCACGCCCGAGATGCCGTCACGGGTCTCCAGTGCCTGCTGGTACACCACTTGCAGCGCCTGTTGTGAAATCGCCGCCTGGCGCGCTACATTGCCTACCAGGTTGACGCGCTCAATATAGGCCTCGGTCAGCGTCAGGCCGCCGGGCATGATTTCCGCGTCTTCCAGGGCCACCAATTGCAACATCACCTCGTTGTTGCCAATGCCGTCGCGGTTGCCGTCGATGACGTACACGTCGCCTTGACCAGGCAGGTTGGAAAACTGGAGCTTCAGGCCGCGGTAGCTTAAAGACGGTGTTGGGCTGGTCGTATCGAGCGTACGCTCGGCGACCACCGTATCGGTAGCTAGGTCACGAATTTCGTATGTGGTGTCGCTCAGAAACGCCACCTGCAGCTGTCTGTCGCGCAGGGCCTGTTTCATGTTGCCGTCGATTGATTCATACTGGCCGCTCACCGTCACGGTGCTGGCGGCACCGCTGGAGTCAGTCACATAAATCAGCAGGTCATCAGGCGCGGCGCCGCTGACATATAAAGAAGTGTCAAAGCCCAGTTTGGCCAGGTCGGCGCCTGTGCCACTGCCCAGGCCGAGGCGAATATCGCTGGTGTTGTCGGTCGCTGTGAGCACCAGGCGATTGCCTTCGCTGATACTGGCTTGAATGCCAGTGCTTGCGGTGACGGCGTTGAACCAGTTCACCACGCCAGTGATCGAGCTTGGGGCGGTTAACACAGGCATGGTCACACCATTGAGGGTGAAGGTGCCATTGGCGAAACCCGTAGACCAGTCAGCCACTGCCGAACCGATCACCCGCGCAGGTACAAATACCGGATCTAGCAAGCTTCCGTTATCCAGGTTGAAGCGTTGCTCGGCGACTGGCTCTGCCTTCACACCGATGAAGATGTCCACGTCAAGGTAGGCATCGTCCCCGGTTTTGTTCAGCATGCTGCTGTCGTAGCTTGCGCCGTCCTCCATGCCCAGCGATGGTGCTAGAACTCTGCTGGCCCATCCGCTCAGCGCACCGAAAGCATCAAAAGTGGCTGATGTGCCGGCCAGGTGGCGCCCGTCTCTGGTAAGCACCTGAAAGGACTGGCTTGCGCTGGGGTCGGTGAGCGTGAGCGTCAGGTTGTTTGTGCCAAAAGGCGCTAGACCTAAGCTGGTGTAGCCCATGGATGACTGGATGACCAGGTCTTCTAGCGTGGCAAGGCTGGGTGATTGGGCCCACGCCAGGTCACCCAGCAATGCCTTTGGCCCTTCGTAGACCGGACTTGAATAACTGACTGTGGCCTCGGCCAGGCTGCTGTTGAGGGGGTTGTCAATCACCCTGAACTGCCCGGCTGCGGCAACACGGCTGGCGTCGCGAATCAAGAGCTGAACGCCAGCGGCCATGTCTTCCTTGCCGGCCGTAAAGCCAAACAGGGCGCCGCCGAGCTTACCTTCAGAGTCCAAGCCTTCCATGTGAACCGCGTTGATGGCTTCGACCGTGACGCTGGCCAGATCGTCGAGCGCGTCGAGCGCCGGGTTGAGGACCTGGTCGCGAAACTGCAAAGTTCCGCTGATCTTGCCGCTGGCAAATGCCGGTACGCTCTCGGGGTCACCATAGGCATCCAGCACGAATTCCAGTTTGTTGGCGTCTACCTGGGACAGCTGAACGGACAACAGGCGATTGTTCACCCCCTGCACCAGAATGCCCTGGTTCAGGGTGTCACCGACGCTGACCAGCACCGATCCGTTGGGTGCAAAGCTTGTTCTGATCGACACGAGGTCAGAGAGCTCGCGTAGCAACATGTCGCGCTGGTCTAGCAGTTCAGACGGCTGCCGATCTTCCTCGCTGTGCTTGGTGAGCTGTTTGTTGATCTGCGCCAGTTGTGTGGTGTAGGCGTTGATCTGGCCGATATCGGTCTCGACCGATTGCTGGGTCTCGTTTTGCAACAACCCCATCTGCGCTGCCAATTCGCGGTAGCGGGCGGCCAAGCCGTCGGCATCGCGCAAAAAAATGCTCCGTGCAATCGTGGACGCCGGGTCGGCGGCCACGGTCCGGGCCGATTCAAAAAACTGGTTCATCGCCGATGTCAGGCCAATGCTTGGGTCGCCCATGATGTCGATCAGGCGATTCACATAAGCCAGCAGGGGCTCCTGTGCCCGCAAATCCGCATTGCTGTTGCGCAGGTTGGACTCGATGAAAGCGTCAAATTGCCGGCGCACTGCATCAAACCGCGCGCCCGAGCCAATGTAGCCGCTGCCTTTTTGGATCGGCTGGTTCGAAGTGATGGCCACATCCTGGCGGGTGTAGCCGTCGGTGTTGACGTTGGCGATGTTGTTGGACACCGTGGCCAGCGCCCGCTGGTACGCGCTGATGCCGGAGCTGCCAATTGTGAGCAAATCACTCATGGCTTGGCCTCAGGCGGTGGCGTCAGGGGGTAGGCGCTCTGGGCCTGGCGGCTCAGCGGCAGGCCTTTTTGCTCCGTCTTCAGTGGAGAGAGCTCGGGCTTGGGGTGCAAGGCCAGAGCCTGTTGGGTGCTCGGTAGCTTGCCCGTTTCCCGACGCGTCATTTCGCGCTCAAGCATGTCGGCCAGCCCTACGCCGCCGCGCTTGGCCATTTGCATGGCTACCTCTTTGTCGAACAAGTCCTGGTAGAGGTCGGCGTGCTGAGAGTCAATCAATTCACCCTTGATGACCGACTTGCGCATAGCTTTCAGGGTTTCCTGAATGAAATAGGCTTCAAATTGCTCTGCCGCAGCGCGCAAGGACTTCTTGGGGTCCTGCGCGGCCTGGCCCTTGAGGCGGGTGAGCGCCGCAAAGTCCAGGTAGGTGCTGTTGGCGCCGCTTGCAAGGTCGTTCATGCCGCAACCCTTAAATCACAATCAGCTCAGCGCGCAGGCTGCCAGAGCTTTTCAGAGCTTCCAAAATGGCAATCAGCGAATTGGGGCTCGCGCCCACCTGGTTGACTGCGTCGACGATCTGGCGCAGGTCGACCCCGGGCTGAAACAGGAACATTGGGTTTTTCGGGTCTTCAATCTTGATATCCGCGTTTTGAACCTGTGTGGTCTGGCCACGCGAGAGCGGGGCCGGCTGCGAGGCTTCATTGGTCACGCTGATGGCCACAGAAATTGCGCCGTGGCTGACTGCAGCCGCACTGACCTTGACATTGCGGCTGATGACAACCGTGCCGGTGCGCGAATTCACAACCACACGCGCTGGCGGCTCGCCTGGCTGAACGTCAATGTTTTCAATCATGCTGACGAATGCCACGCGTTGCGACAGGTCTTCAGGCGCTCGCACCGACAAGGACATGCCGTCCAGGGCCTGTGCAGTGCCCTCGCCAAATTGCTTGTTGATGGCGTTGACGATTGCTGTGGTGGTGGTGAAGTCCGAATCCCGGGTGTTAATCACGATCTGGCCAGCGGTCTCAAATGGCGTTTCCACCAGCCGCTCGACGGTTGCACCCATTGGAATGCGCGCCGAGGTGGGCACCCCGATCGTGACCTTGGAGTCTGCCGCGCCTGCTGTCGCGCCAAAAGAGAGCAGGGCGCCCTGAGCGATGGCGTAGACCTCGCCGTCGACGCCACGCATGCTGGTCAGCAAGAGGCTTCCACCGCGTAGGCTGCTGGCCTTGCCGATGGCAGACACATTGACATCAATTTTTTGCCCGGGCTTGGAAAAACCTGGCAGCTCGGCTGTGACCATGACGGCGGCCACGTTCTTCACGTCCATGCCACCGGTTGCGGTTCGACTGGTGCTGTTGGCTCTTTCAAAATCGGTGAGCGAACCGTCGATGCTGATGCCCAAGCGGCGCATCATGTTGCGCAGGCTCTCACCGGTGATTGAGATGTCACTGCCGTCGCCTGTGCCGTTGAGGCCGACTACTAGGCCATAGCCAATGAGCTGGTTGCTGCGCGCTGCCGCCACCGAGGCAATGTCCTTGATGCGGTCGGCCCGTGCAGGTGCTTGTGCGCAGACAAAAGCAAGCACCACGATGAGTGCGGTGTGCAGGTGAAAGAGTCGAGCGCGCATGGGGGGTGTCCTTGCAAGATCAGAAGGGCCAGAGCTTGAACAGCAAGCTGGTGCCCCAGCCTGGTTTGGTGGCGTTGGCGACATCGCCTGTCCCGCGGTATGAAATTTGGGCGTTGGCCAGTCGGCGCGATTGCACGGTGTTGGAGCTGGAAATATCCTCGGGGCGGATGATGCCGCTCACCTGAATGACTTCGACGCCTTCGGTCAGAGCCAGTTGTTTTTCGCCGCGAACCAGCAAGTTTCCGTTTCCGTACACCTCCACAACGCTAACTGACACATCACCAGTCAGCGACGCACTCTGGCCAGTTGAGCCGCCGCCGGTGCTGGCAAGTGAGGCGCCGTCTAATTTAAGGCCTTTGAAGACGCCCCCAGGCAAATTTTTGATGCCGTCCGGAATCACGTCGTTAGAGCTGTCGCGTTTGACGTCCGCGTTCTGCGCTTTTGCCGACTGCGTGGATTCATTGAGCAGCACTGTGATCACGTCGCCAACCTGGTAGCTTCTGCCACGTCCAAACCAGTTGTCGCTTGAGCGCCCGGTGTAAATCGAACCTGTAGCCACTTTTTTGGCTTCTGGCTTGGCGTAAACCGGTGCAAAGCTTGGGTTGGTATTGAGCGCTGCAGGTGGCGCGGTGGTGCTGCAGGCTTGAAGGCCCAATAGCAAGGCAATACCGGCCAAGAGGTTCAGGGCGGAGTCGGTTCGCATGTCGGTGCTTACATATTGTTGTTCAGGAAGCGCAACATACCGTCTACCGCAGAGATCGCTTTCGAGTTCACCTCGTAGGCGCGCTGCGTTTCGATCATGTTGACCATTTCCTCCACCACATTGACGTTGGACGCCTCCAGCGCGCCTTGCATCAGCTGGCCGGCGCCACCGACTCCCGCCTGGCTGATTTGCGGCGGGCCGCTGGCGGTTGTTTCGCGCAGGAGGTTTTGCCCCAGCGCCTGCAGGCCGGCTGGATTGACAAACCGCGCGACCTGTATCTGGCCCAGAACCTGTGTGCCCGTGCCATTGACCTCGACGGCAACCGTGCCGTCTTGCCCAATGGAGATGCTTGCGACATTGGGCGGAATGGTCAATGCAGGCTGTAGCAAGGCGCCATTGCTGGTGACCACCTGCCCTGTTGATGAAAGCTTGAAGGCGCCGTCGCGAGTGTAGCCAATGGTGCCATCGGGCTGAATGATCTGAAAGAATCCATCGCCCTGAATGGCCAGATCGAGGGCATTTTTGGTAGAAACCAAGCTACCCTGCACATGATTTTTCTCAGTAGCGGCAATGCGCACGCCAGTGCCCAGCATCAGGCCGGTGGGCGCCTGCGTATTGGCGCTGTTCTGAGCCCCGGGCTGGCGCAGGTTTTGGTAGAGCATGTCTTCGAACGACGCTCGGTCGCGCTTAAACCCGGTGGTGTTGACGTTGGCCAGGTTGTTGGAGATGACCGACATGCGCATTTGCTGCGCGTCCAGGCCAGTTTTGGCAATCCACATTGAGGCGTCCATGGCGGTTTCCTTTCAGTGCCGATGTATTCGTTTTCAGTTTCTTCAGGCCATCTTGATCATGGTGGAGCCCGATTCATCCAAAGACTTGGTGTTTTTCAGAATATTGACTTGCGCTTCGAAGCTGCGTGCTTGGTCTATCAGCCTGGTCATTGCTTCCACAGCGCTGACGTTGCTGCCTTCAAGGGCTTTGGGTATGACAGTTGGGAGATTGGGGCCACTAGGAAACAAAGTGCCTGGTGGCCTGTTTGCCACTTGGTAAAGACCATCCTCACGCCGACCCAATTCGACCTGGCTGGCGTCCAGTAATGCCAGGCGATCGATCTGAGCAAACACAGCCAAGCCACCCTGCGCTGGGTCTCGCGCGTAAATCGCACCATCTGGGTTGATATTGATATCGAATCCCGGGGGAATGGCAATCGGGCCGTTTTGCCCCATGATCAGGTGGCCGGAGCCGTTTTCGAGCTGCCCTTGTGGATTGATTCGCAAATCGCCACGGCGGGTAAAGGCGAGTTCACCATTCGCGGCCTGGACGGTCAATACCGCCGCGCCCGCAACGGCAATGTCCAACTTGTTGCCGGTGATCATGACTGCACCCGGGGTCATGCGTACCAAATCCCGGGAAACGGTTTGGGCTTGGTAGCGGGTGTCAAAGCCTGGACCCTCAACCTTGATGGATTTCAGGGCCACGTCAAAACTGCTCTTGAATCCAATGGTTGAAACATTGGCCAGTTCGTTGACAAGTGCCTGACGTGCCACCGATTGCTCTTTGATCGTGGCAGCGGCAGTAAAGACGAGACGGTCCATGACAATTTATCGCTTATTCAGTTTTAGGCGCGGATATTGACGATGGCCTGCGTCATGGTTGAGCTGGTCTCGATCGCCTTGGCGTTGGCCTGGAAGTTACGTTGCGCGGTGATCAGGTCCACCAGCTCCTGCGTCAGGTCAACGTTGGAGCGTTCCGTCGCACCCGCGCGGATGGAGCCGAAGCCTGCCGAACCGGCTTCGCCGATCTTGGCGATACCGGATGTGGCGGAAGCCAGGTAACTGGCGTCACCCACTTGGCGCAAGCCAGTCGGGCTGGAGAAGTTGGCCAGCACAATCTTGCCCAGCGAGTTTTGTGAGCCGTTGGAATAGGTGGCGCTGACCAGTCCGTCCACGCCAATGTTCAGACCCATGAGTTCGCCTTCTGGTGCGCCGTCTTGTGACTGCGAGAGCACAGCAAACGCGCTGGAATACTGTGTTGACTTGGTGAAGTCAATGGTGAGCTCAAGCGCACCCTTGCCGCCTTCAAGGAAGGCGATTTCATAAGGCATGGCGTTCAAGGGCGAGAAAGGTGTACCGTCCAGCCTGAAGCTGAGTTCGCCGCGGTCCAGAAAGACCGGCCACCAAGTTGTGCTTGCCGACACGTCGGCAGCATCTTCGGTTTGCACGCCGTTCTTGACATATTGGTTAGCGCCGTTTTCCTGATATTGCGCTGCGGCAACGTCAATCCAGGTGGATGTCTGACCGAACTGGATTTCAGTTTTGTCCAGCCCCCAGTCGGCGCTGCCAGTGACCTGAATCGATGACTCATCGCCGGTCGTTGCGGTCGTGAAGACGAATTGTTTGGTCTTGGTGTCGAATTCGACGCTGACGCCGAGCACTTTGCGCCCCGTATCCGGATCGGATATCCCTGCGTAAGTCCTCGTCGCGTCTTTTTGTGATACGCCGCCATTGATTGCTAATTCGATTTCATTGGCTAGCTCATTAATGGTGTACTTTGTATTGACGATGGAGATGTTGTCTCCAATGCCGTCCACCGACACGTAAAACTTGTTGTTGTTCAAGGTGACCGTCACGTCTTTGGTGGTGTTTTGCGTGATGGTCGCGCCGTTCAATACCGCTGGGTTACTGACCTCACCGCGTACGGCCGGATCGCTGGACTCTTGGGCGGTTTCGCCAAGGGCTGTGGCGGCAAAAGTGGTCGCGCCACCGGTGGAGTTGGGAATACCCAAAGCGGTGGCTGTGGTTGCGTCGTTGTTGGCGGCAATTTGAATCGATGAGGTATCCCCAGTGGTTCCGGAGCTGAACGTGAATTTTCCGGTCGCGTAATTGACCTGGATGCCGTAGCGTGCGTCATCTCCGGTGAGGGCGCCCAACTGATTGTTGATCTTGACTTCCAGATTGCGTGCGAGCTCAAGCGGATCCTCGTCCGCTGCAACCGTGGTGTAAGTGACCGTCTGCGGTGCAGACTGTTCATCAACGGAAATGAGGAATGTCAGGGTGGCAGGTAGAGTGGTGTAGTAGCTGTTTGTGCCAGATAGTTGGGCACTCATGTCTGCCGACTCCGCTTCTGCGGGTTGAGAGAGCTGTTGGCCCACAGTCACGTCATCGTAAGAGAACATTTCGGTTTTGCCAGACGGCGGCGTGACGACTTTGCTGCCGTCTGCATTGACGTCGTTGGAGGAGGCTAGTCGACCGTATTTGTTGACATAGAGCTTGGCGCCTGCATCATTGGTGGCCTGCAGCAATTCGGGCCTGGCCTGGGTGTCGCCAATAAAGAAATAGGTTTGCCACTTGGACTGCGGTGCGTCCTGACTAGCGTTTTGGGTTTTGACGTAGTACACCGTTGCCAGGTAACCGTTGCCGCCGCTGTCGTACACCGTGAGCGCGGTGCTTTTGTTGTATGTGGCAGGGTTGGTGCGGTCAAATTCTTCGAAGATGACTTCGGAGTCGGCTGGCAGGTTGAGGCCGAGCTGAATGTTTTTGGTTTCCTTCGCTTCGCCGGTGGTTTTTGGGGGAATGGTCAAGGCCGTCAGGTTGCTCAAGTCGGCCTTGCCGGAGGAGTCCACCGACGCCGCCATCAGACGCTGGCCTGTCGAGTTGACCACATTGTTCTGGTCATTCAGTGTGAAGGAACCGTTACGGGTGTAAATGTCCTGCAGGCCGTCTGGCGACTTCAATGGAAAAAAGCCGTCGCCGGTGATCGCCAGGTCAAGTGAGTTGCCCGATGTGGACACATTGCCCTGGCTGAATTCCTGGCTCACTTGCTTGAGCGACACGCCCTGGCCGATCTGCGCCGAAGACTTTTGCAGCGGCGAAGTCGAAAAGATGTCGCCGAAGTCTGCCCTTGAGCGCTTGAAGCCGCTGGTGCCGACGTTGGCGATGTTGTTGGCAGTGACCGCGAGCTGGGCGGTCGCAGAGTTCAAACCGGTCAGTGAGGTGTAAAACGACATGGTGCTGGTCTCCTGGGAGCTGTGTCGGTGTGTTGGTGATACTTACAGGCCTACGCGCTGAACTGCGCTTAACAAAATGGTTTTTCCGCCCTCGAGTTCGAGCGTGATCGCGCCATCGGCGGCATTGTTAAGCACAGAGCGAACGGTGCTCAAGGTATTGACGGCTACCTCGGTATCCGCGCCGTTGACGACGGCCTGTGCTGTAAAGCGGTAGAGGCCGGCTGGCACGGCGTTGCCCATGGCGTCTTTGCCGTCCCATTGAATGGGAACTGTGCCGGGGGTTTGGGCACCCGCAACCAGTTCCTGAACCAGGGCACCCCTGGCGTCGTACACGTTGACCCGAACACCGCTGGCGCCCAGGGGCAGGTCGATGGAGCCATTGAGCGTGCCCGATTCAGACAGCTGGGCAAAGCCACCCGCAACAGCGACTTTTTTGCCGATGAGACTGGCGCTGCCCAGCATGCGTTCGTTCGACATGGACGCCACAAAGGTGTCCAGCGAGCCCTGCATATTGGTGAGCGCCTCGAGCTGCGAGAACTGGGCCAGTTGGGCCACGAATGCCTCGTTTTTCACCGGGTCGAGGGGGTCCTGGTTCTTCAGTTGGGCGGTAAACAGGGTTAGAAAATCCTGCTTGCCCATGTCTTCGCCATTGCGAGAACTGGTTTTGCTCTTGGCCTGCTCTTCATAGCTGGTGACGCCGAGCAAATTGGCTGAGGAAAGTGTGTTGAGTGCCATCAGGGGCTCCGTCAGGCTTTGGACACGTCAAGCGTGCGCATCATCAGCTGTCGAGCGGTGTTGATGACCTCAACATTATTCTGATAGGACCGCGATGCCGCCATCATTTCCACCATCTCGGCCACCTCGTTGACGTTAGACTGGTACACGAAGCCCTGCGCGTCGGCCATGGGGTTTTTGGGGTCTGACACCCGCTTGGTCGGGGCCGGGTCGTCCACGATGCGGTCGATCTTCACGCCGCCGACATACTGCGCAGCTGCGTTCGTCATTTCCTCGCTCATCAGAGCCTTGAAGACAGGGCGCTTGGCGCGAAACGCGTCGGCATCACTGCCAGCTACCGTACCGGCGTTGGCCAGGTTGGATGCCGTGGCGTTGATGCGCGCCAATTGCGCGTTGAGGGCGGTGCCCGCGATGCCAATCACATTGTCAAGTGCCATGGTCAGTCTCCTCGAATGGCTTTGCGCAGGCTGCTGACGCGGTTTTCAAGAAAGCTCAAAGTTGCCTGAAAGTCAGCGGCAGCCTTACCGTATTGCGACTGCTCCATGCCGATCTCAACCGTGTTGCCGTCGAATGAGGTGTTAAACGGAATTCGAAACATTTCCCCATCCGGACGAATGGGATCACCTTTTGAAAAATGGCCAGCCGTGGTGGCTTGCATGTCCAAAGCCTGGTCGCGCGTGGCGCTCAGCACCGATTTGAAGTCAATGTCTTTGGCTTTGAAATTGGGCGTGTCTGCATTGGCAATGTTCTTGGCCAGCAGTTCGACGCGCCGACTCCTAACAGCTAAGGCCTGTTCATGAATGCCAAAGGCGTTTTCCAGCAGGTTCATGTCTTCTCCACAGTTTTGCGTTTACCCGAATGCCATTTTTTTGACGATGGCGCTCAAGAAACCAATAGACGGGTCGATTGATGCAAAACCTGTGCCAGGCGAGAATCCCTGTACTGGTGACGCCGGTTTTGCCGCATTCGGCAAGATCTGTGCGCCAGCGGCAAGGCGTTGCCACCCGGGCTTATGGGAGCTGCTAGCCATCGGTGCGGGCTTGATTGGCATACAGGCTGAGCTGTCGCCTGGGTGTGAAATCGGGGTCGAAGATGCGCCTGGCCAAGGCGTGTAGACCCTCAATGATGGAGTTGCGGGTAATCGGCGCGTCGCGATTGCCGCCTACATGTAAGTCCTTGGCTTGACGGCCAGGGATGGCCAGAGGCGCGTCAGGACGCTGTTCGGTGCGCGCTGCAGGGGTGAGTACGGTCAGGTACAACTCGTCAAGGGTGACAGCTTCTTGCCTGTCGGCAAGTCCTACATGGTCAAAGTATGCATCGACCAGATCGAGTTGCTTTAACAAGCCCATTCCAAGGATGGCACGTGGGTTGTGGGCCATACCAACAGCGGCCGCGCCGCGGCTGCTGCCGTCACAAAATTGGATGATGCCGTGACACCGACCGTTGGTGGCCTTGGGGTTCATGCCGCCGCTTTCCATCAGGGTCAGGCGAGCAAAGTCGTCCGGCTGAAATTTGTACTTTTCGGACAGGGCCAACACCTTCTGCGCTACCGCTGGCCTCTCCGACGGGGCTAAGTAGCCTTTGTCGACTGCCCGTTGCAGGGTTTTGCCCAACAAATTTTCGGGAGGCAGACTTGTCTCTTTGGCTTGAACAGCGTCGCCTTGTTGCGATGCAGCAATCTGCGGCATGACAGCACCATGCGCTGGATCTGACTCTGTCTTGTTCGACAGCGCTGCGATGGTCTTTGCCACGGTGTCCAGGTTTAGTGTTTCGCCGGGGCGAATGAGATTTGGATTTTTGATTTGGTTGTCTTTGGCCAGTTGAAGTGCCTGACGATAGGCCTCTGACTCCGAGATGGGCAAACCTTCAGCCCGATAGCTCTTCTTGATCAGGCCCGTTAGGGTGTCACCGGCGCGAACCGTGTGTACGAGCCGGGGGGCGAGCGGCACTGCATCTGCAGCTGCGTGCTTCTGAGTAGCCTGCAGGACCGCCGCGAATCGGCCGGTGGGCGTCACTTGAGCGCTTGGCGCCACCTTGGGCGCAGTCGTGGCTGCCGTCGCTTGGGGTGTTTGAATAGGGGTGTTCATCGGGTTGGTCTCAAAATTGCTTACCTCTTGATCGAGCGAACAATCTGTCGAAAGATCTACACCATGAACGTTTTGCAGCAATTTGTATGCCATGCCAGGGTAGTCGCCTTGGTGTTGGGGTGCCTATGTGGTTTGGGCTGGGTGCATGCAGCGCAGCCCGAAGCACCAATGGTCTCAGTCAGTTCAGGGCAAAGCGAAGCGACCATGTCGATGGCGGCTAAGTTGGAGGCCGAGGTTGTGGCGTGGGTGAAAGCTCAGGCGGTGGGCACACAAGGCTTGGTGCAAATGTTGCCGCTAGATCCTCGGCTGCAGATCAAGTCCTGCGGTGCACCCCTGAAAATGGACGCGCCCTTCACCAACCTGGAGACGGTGCGTGTGCGCTGTGAGCAGCCTCAATGGCAGCTTTATGTTCGTCTTGAGTTGAAAGATAAGCCCAGGAGCGCCTCCACAGTCACACAGGCGCCCAAAGTGCTGGCGCCCAAGAGAAGTGTATTGGTGCTCAACACCAGCCTGCCCCGTGGCACCGCCTTGAGCGAAGACCTGGTTTCCGTTGCCGAGATTGATGCTGCCTTGGCTGGGCCTCAAGCTTTGGAGCGGTTAGTCGATATCGATAATATGGAGCTTGCCCGAGGGCTGGCCGCAGGAGCGCCTGTTCGCAGTTTTGACCTGCGACCGGTCATGTTGGTAAAAAAGGGGCAAAACGTTATGATGCAACTGAGCCAGGGACGCGGCTTTAGCATCACGGCCCGACTGGAGGCCCTGCAGGACGGGCGTATGGGCGAGCAAATCCGCCTCAAAAACCCGGAATCGGGTCGATTTGTGAGCGGCGTTGTTGTGGGTGAAAGTGCCGTGCGTGGACTTTGACCAGGCTTTTTGGGTCCTCTTGATGAAAAAATGGGCAAAAGTGGCTCAAGTTTTAGAATCTGATGCCGAAGCTTTAGTCAAGCAAGGTCTCAGCTTAACTCTGAGAGGCCGAAAGAGAGCGACAAAATGACCAATCCAGTTTCCAGTTACAACCAGGTCAATCGGACAGATTCGCCAGCGCTACAAAAGGGCGGCAAGGCGGATCGTCGGGATGCGCCCGCTGCTGGTTCTAGCGAGGGCGTTTCCAGCCGACCCGAAGCTGATGCGGTCGCCCTGAGCGACATTGCACTGCGGGCCAAGGACGAAGCGGTATTTGATCGGGCCAAGGTTGACGCGATCAAACAGGCGCTGAAAGACGGGCAATACCCTCTCGATTCTCGGCGCATTGCGGAGAGCTTTGTGGCTATTGAGCGCATGATCAAAGGATGATGTTTTGAGCGGGATTGGGATTGAACGGACTCTGGGCGACATGTTGGCGCAGGCTCCGGCTTTGGCTGCCAGGCTGCAGGAATTGCTGGCCAGCGAGTTTGAACAGCTCAAATTGCGTGATGTGACGGCTCTCGAGGCTCTGCAGGGGCCAAAGACCGAGGTACTGTCTCAATTGAATCAGGTGGCGCAATTGCTCGTGGACTTGCCGACCAAGCCGCAGCAATGGCTGGACGTGCAGAGCGTTTTGGAGGCCTGTGCCCAGGCACATTTGCGCAATGTGAAACTGATGCAACGCCAGCTTGATGCGGTCAAGGGCGCTTTGCAGGCATTACAGGGTGATAGGACTGCCGCGTCGGTTGATTTGTACGATCGCATGGGCCAGGTGGCACGTCGTTCTGGCGCCTTGATGTATCAAACGGCCTGAGGCCTTTTCCGAGCTGGCTTCTTCGTCAGCCCGGCCTTGTTTGGGCTGACACCTTCTCGTCGCCGGGCTGCATCCCCTTCAGCCAGTAAACCCAGGACAGCAGAACCGCTACTGTCGCATAAAGCTGTGGCGGGATTTCTTCGTCCAGGTCGAGCCGGCTCAGCATGGCCAGCAGTTGTGGATCACGGGCAATGTGAACCCCATGTTTTTCCGCTTCCAGAATCATTCGCTCGGCCACCTCGTCGTCGCCTTTGGCGCTGACGATCGGGCTCGGATTGGAACCGAAATACAGCGCAACGGCCTGTTTGTAGTAGGGCTTCATGTTTGCAGATCCAGCAAATGACCGAGTACGGGCTGAGACCTGGCTGCTTGCGCTGGTGTGTCTTCGGGCTTGATACCGTGAATCACCTGCATACCAGTGACCTCCAGGCCCAGCGCGCTGAGCTCGCTGGCGAGCAAGGGTGCTTGCCGACGGGCCTCTTGTGTCAGGGCTAAATCAGTCGTCCACATCGTCATGTCGACCCGTGCCAAGTCCTGAATCTTGGTCTGGAGCCAAACATCGTTGTCGCCCGCAGTCTGGGTATGCAGCTGAACAATGAGCGGCGCGGACGCATGGTCTGCGTCCTGGCGGCCACGGCTAAATCGGACCAGTACCGGTTGCGCATCTCGAAAGGGCAAGACGAAAGACAAAACCCAGTCCTTGCCGCTCTGGGCCGACTGGGAGGCCAATAATTGGCTCGATTCAATGTCGTCCACAGCCTGCTGGATTCTGTGAACGCTGGCCGAGTCTTCTGCAGCAAGTTCTGCCTGTAGGCTTCGCAGTGCATTCTTGAAGTCCACGGCAGAAACTGCTCTGGCGTTGGCCAGCGCGTTTTCTGCAGCCAGTCCGGACTGCCTGAGCCAGGTCCTGACCTTGTCGCCGCTGAGGCTTGTCACGCTGGGACGCAGCTTGAGGCTGCCCAGCAATTTCTGACGGGTGTCGCTGGCAACCGGTAGTGCGGATTGCAGCAATGTTTCAAGCACCCCCGGTTTCAGGATGGCGAGCCAGGCACGCAAGTCGGTTGGGCGCAGATTGAGCATTTGGGCACGGCTGGCCTGCGCAGCCATCGCCTCTGTTGCAGCTGGCAGGGCTGCCGCCGGCAATGGGGGCGCGTTCGGGTTTTGGGCCATCGGTCGCAACAGAATGTTGCCGTTGGGCATGACCTGAACACGAAGCTTGAATTCCTCGGGGCTTGGCGCTGCCCAGCGCGCCAGAATTTCCGCCTGTGCGGCTGTCAGGGGCAGGCGAAAGTCCCAGGCGTTGAGCTTGAGGCTCTGCAAATTGACTTGCAGCGTGGCTTGAATGATCTGGCCGTCGCGCAGGTTCAAGTCTGCCGCGACCTTGGCTTCTACCACTGGGAGGCGCGCGTCCATGCCCACGTTTGGCAGCTTGGGCACCAGATGGGCGGTTTCGGTGCCCGTGATCATCTCAACCCCTTATGGGAAGCGCACCCACTTGCGCCGGTCTTCCTTGCTCTTTCGCAGCGTGGGTTCGTCAGCATCCTGCGAGCCAAGATAGGCGCTAAGGTGCGGATTTTTTGACAGGGCGGACTGTCGAATCTGCTCTGGCGTCGGCACGGACATCACTGCGCCAGCCGGAATCATGTGCGGTGTGCCAAGCGGGAAGGCGCTTGGGTTCAGGTCCATGAAAGCGCGGCGGATCAGGTCGTTCTTAAACGGGGCCTGAGGCAGGCGCGCGCGGATGATCCGGTCTAGTGTCTCACCCGGTTGCACCACAAAGCTGACGTTTTGGTTGCCGGGCGCGATCGGGCTTGCAGCCGGCGCCGGCGCCGCTGAAACTGTTGTCGGCATTGCTGCTGCTGTGGCTGATGGTGCTGCGCTCGCTGGGGTTTGCTTGGGGTCTGCTTGTCCACTGTTCTGGGTTAACACGTCGAGCGCCGCCTTGGCCGCCGGCGATGGCGTATTGGCGTCCTGCGCCCATAAGGGTTTGGGCAAAGCCAGTAAGGTCAACCCGGACAAGAACAACACCACAAAGCTGGCTTCAATTTGTTGACGCAACCTAGTTTGAATCTTGCTTTTCATGTCGACCTCACAAGGGCAATGCCAGCCATCGGCCAAAACTGGCTGTGGGCGGCCCAGCCAACTGGCGGATTGTGGTCTGGTTACTGCCCACACGCACGACCTCGGCCAGCCGCAAGTGGTCCATTGCCTTATTTTCAAGGATTTTTTGCGGAATGTGTTCAGGAGCGACCAGCAAGAGCCGGTCGCCCGCGTTGAGCCCGCTGCGATTGCCTGCATTGATCGTCATGCCATCGCCAGGCGTGTTAGACACCTGAAACTGCACCGGCTCGCAGGTCCAGGCCTTGTCCAGCAGCTTGGCCCAATGGGCAACGACCGGGGCCAGCCGCGCGGCAAGACTTAATTGCCAGTCTTGCGCGGAGGCCAGTTGCTCCTGCTGGCTCACGTCGATCGGAACCTGCTCGCTCCAGCTGGCTTCAAAGCTGCCGTTTGGGGTGACCGTACCCATGGTGATCGTCAATTGCCATTGCCAGGCTGAACTCGGCTCGAGATCGACGCCTTCCAATTTCTTCTTGACGCGCAGGTACCAGGGTTCTGGCAACAGCTGAGCCGCCTGCCGGGTGTCGAGCCCGATGCGCACCGCCCATGCGGTTTCGGTGCTCGTGCGGGAGGTGAGCATCGCTTGATAGCGAGTACCTTCCACCGCCTGGTGGTCTTGTGGCCACCAGCGGCTTGATGCGTTGATCTGTTCGTGCCATTGCCGTTGCGCTTCGGCCAGCAGCGACAGGCCGTGGAAGGCTAATGAACCGTCAAACCCGCTTGACAGACGGGTGAAAACCTTCAGAGGCTGACGCAGCTTGCGCTTAGGGCTTTCGCAGGCCTGATCGGACTTGATTTTTTGTCGCCAGGCTGAGGGCAGCATGTCAACCTTTACCGCAGAAACCGGCTGCGCTGTGCCCGCCGCTTTGTCAAACAAGGATGGCATACGAATGCTGCGAACCTCTGCGTCGGTCTGGAAATGAGCGGTTTCATGCAGGCGTCCGTTGGTGTCGATCCACGCCGTGCTAAGCACCTGTGTCGGCCTCTCCAAGGCAGCCTGCACAATGGCCTGGCGGATGCTCTCCAGCTGAGCCTCAGCCAGCGCTTTAGTCTGAGCAGTCTGTCCGGCAGCCTGCGACACGCCCAGCAACAACGCTGCCAGGCCACACCAGGCCAGCGCGTGCCGCCAGAGGACAAACTGCATGCCTGTTCTTTCCATGACGTTTCAGCGGCGGGCCGCCAGCTGGCCGAGATACAGGGTGCGCAGGTCTTTGACCACCTGCTTGTCCAGTGACAGCGTGGTCTCGTAGGTGTCGTCGCCCACCGGCGTGATGCTGACCAGCACGGCGCCGTACACCACGCCTTCCACCTTGGTGCGGAAGGTGTCGCTCATCAAGGTCATGTCGGCTACGGTGGTGGATGCGTCAAGTTGTTGGCCATAGACCTGCTCGGTCAGCGAACGGTAGGCATCGAGCTTGGAGGCGCGAATGGCCATCAGCCGTTGCTGAGCCTCGTTTTTATGGTTTTGCACACTGATGACGGCATAGCCCGTGGCCACCAGGGTTTCACGTTTTTCCACCAAAGGCGTGATCATGGAGACTGTGTCGTCTGGCGGCAGTACCTTCGCTTGACCCGTGCGCGTTTCTGTGGGTGCCACGACCGTTGGCTTGGGCTTTGGCGCTACGGCCTGGGGTTGGCTCTCCTGCGGTGCGATCCCGCGAACATTGAGGGAAACGGATTCGCAGCCAGCAAGGCCAAAGGCCAGGAAGGCACCAATCATGGTCGACAGCGCTTTTTGGGAAGAGTGGTACATGCGGGTTCTCCGAGCGTTCACGAATTCCCTGGGTTACGGAGCCTGACAAGCGGCAACCGTTCAGGGCTATTGCGGGAATCGGCTTGGCGACCGAATTCTTGAGCGCGCAAAATTTTGACCATGTTTTCGCCCAGAGCCGCGGAGCTTGGCACTATTTCCGGAGAAAGTCAGCTATATTCGAAGCTTTTATCCTTAGGCCCCTGGCTCGGCGGGAGTCGAAAGACAGGTCGTGGGAAATTCCTCAACTTTAACGATGTTATTGGGTGAGAGTCCGGAGACAATCGCGCTGCGCGAGTTGATCGCAATTTTGGCGCCTTCAGCGTCAACGGTGTTGATCACTGGCGAAAGCGGCACAGGCAAGGAACTAGTGGCGAAGGCTTTGCATGCGCAAAGCCCCCGCGCTGGTGGACCGTTCGTGCCCTTGAATTGCGGCGCCATACCCAAAGAACTGATCGAGAGCGAGCTCTTTGGGCATAAAAAAGGCTCTTTTACCGGGGCTTTTTCGGACCGTGTAGGTCGTCTCGAATTGGCCCATGGCGGCACCTTATTTTTGGATGAGATTGGCGACCTGGCGTTGGACATGCAGGTCAAGTTGTTGCGGGTGTTGCAGGAGCGACTCGTCCTGCCGGTCGGAGCCAGCCGGGAGGTGGAGGTGGACGTGCGGGTGATCGCCGCCACCCATCGGCAACTTGATGAGGAGGTGGCACAGGGTCGTTTCCGAGAGGATTTGTACTATCGATTAAATGTTCTGCCGGTTTTTACGACGCCTTTGCGCCAAAGGCCGAGCGATATTGAGACCTTGCTTTTGTACTACGCCGAAAAGTTAGCCACGCAGGGGCGCCCGCCCGTGCGATTTGGTTCGTCGATGATGAACCTGCTGCGAGATTACGCTTGGCCGGGTAATGTGCGTGAACTCTCAAATCTGGTCGATCGCCTGTCTACCTTGTTTCCAGAGGAGGAAATCCACCCGCAAACCGTTCCGGCCTGTATGCTGCCGGCATCGTTGGCGCGACTGCAGGCGAGCTTTTTGCAGGAGCATGCCCAGGCTGCAGCGGTTGAACTGGCTGACTTGGTCCGCCGCAGAACTCAAGCGCCCCCAAAGCAAAAAAAACAGGCGCAAGTGAGTGTTGAAAGCCCGACGACGCTGGGGCATGTGGCGCTAGACGCTCAACACGTGGCAGGACCCGATGCTGAGTCTGAGCCTCGTGCCGATTCTGTACCCGGTTACAGGGACCATGTCGAGGAGACGATTTTGCTCGCCCAGGGCATTCCCACACTCCCACCAGAGGGCATTTCCCTCAAACAACACCTGGTCGATATTGAGAAAAACCTGATTGAGCAGGCCTTGCGCCTGAAAGACGGCAATGTGTCTCAGACTGCCAAGGTTTTGCAATTGCAGCGCACCACGCTTATTGAAAAAATCAATAAGTACGACTTGCGTGGCGCCAATTGAGGCCTCAAGCTTGGCGTGGATCGCCAGACCTATGGCTTTGCGAGCACGAGCAAGAATGGCTTGGTTTCGCTTTGCGCGTGCCGGCAATGACTGTTGCCATTGAAGGTGTAAAAAATGCAACCCAGGCCGGGCATGGTAGGGCTTACAGAAGATGTCCAGTAATTCTCTATCAGCACACCCGGAAAGACGGCTGTGTGCAGGATTGGGTTGAGGCAACCCGAAACAGTGAGTGTGTTCATCTCGCTGACTGTGGGCAGGCGCCAGTCCTGGTTGGCGCGGGCGGAAAATTCTTTGGCCCAGGCGATGGCGTCGGCCTGGCTGAGCTGGATAACGTCCCCGATACATTGCCCCTTGCTGTAGCGCTGACCCGCGCTGCAGCGGTACCAGCGAAGGCCTGTTTCCTTGTCTAGAACGCTGCCGATACCGTCTGCGGCCAGGTGCTCTGGAAATGGCGTGTCTCTCAGCATCTCACTGCATTGAGGCGTGTTGACATAGCGGTCGCAGCCCGCCATGACCAGCAGGCCCAAAGTCAGGGCAGGGATCCGAAAAAGGTGTTTGGGCATGGCAAACAATGGATTCGGCACGAACGAGCGACAATTGAGTTTAGCTTGTCGCCAATCTCAAGCCAAGTTCAAGAAACGGTCGCTTGAACCGATACTCCTCATGTTCGACCGGTCAGCTTCAAGAGATTAACCCCATGGATATCGCAACCATCATCGGATTCGTCGGAACTTTTGGCTTGATCATCATGGCCATGGGTAACCCGGCGCCGTTTATCGACATGCCGTCGGTCTACATCGTGGTACTGGGTACGGCAACTGCTGTTTTGATACGTAGCTCGATTCCAGAATTCATCGGTGCGATTGGCGTGGTGATGAAAGCCATTAAGCACAAGGAAGACAAGCCAGAGGCTTTGATTGAAAAACTGGTCGAACTGGGAACCATTGCCCGTAAGGATGGCATGATCGCCCTGGAGGGCCAGGAAATCCCCAATCCCTTTTTGGCCAAAGGGGTGCGCATGTTGGTAGATGGTACCGATCCCTCCATGATTAAAGGCACCCTGGAACGGGAGATGGGCATGATTCAGCAGCGCAACGCGGATGGCATCGCCATCATCGGTTCGGCCCAGGACATCGCCCCGGCTATGGGGATGATCGGCACGTTGGTAGGCCTGGTGTTGATGCTCGGCAATATGAGCGACCCCAAGTCGATTGGCCCGGCGATGGCCGTGGCCCTGCTCACCACGCTCTATGGTGCGATTATTGCCAATGTGATTTGTATTCCCTTGAAGCAAAAACTTACTGCCTTGGATTTGATTGAATCCTTGAACCACCAGCTCATCATCGAGGGTATTTTGTTTATTCAATCGGGAGGCAATCCGCGCATGTTGCCGGACCTGCTGATGCCGTTTGTGAGTCCCAAGGCCAGAGCCAAGCTCGAAGCGGCTGCCACCTGATCTGAGGGGCATCGATGGCAGAACAGGACGTCAAGGAAGCCCCTGAGGCGGGCGCGGACGAAGCGGCGGAACTGGCGAAGCCGGAAAAGCCGTTTGGTCCCGACGATTGCCCCAAGTGCGAATCTTGCCCGGAGTGCGCGGTTGGCGCGCCGGCGTGGATGGCCACGTTCGCCGACATGGCGACATTGCTGATGGCGTTTTTCGTGCTGATTCTCTCGTTTGCTGAGATGAACGTTCCCAAGTTCAAGCAGATCAACGGATCGATGAAGAATGCTTTTGGTATCCAGCGCTTGATACCGGTGGTGGAATCGCCCAAGGCCCAAAGCCTGATTGCGCAGCATTTCACGCCCTCGGTGGCCGAGCCGACGCCGATCAACACGATTCGCCAGGAAACCACCGACGATCGCTTGGAAAACGTCCAACTCAAAACCGATGTCGCACCCAAGGCCGCAGAGGCCCTGGAAGCGGCCAAGCAGGCGCTGGCGCAGGAGATCAGACGGGGCGAAGCCGAAGTCAAACTCGAGGCGGGCAAGGTCGTGGTCGAGATGACCTCTACACCGACAGGGGGAGCGCAGGGCAGTTCTGGCCAAAGGACGGGTGGTCTGGGGCCTTCTGGCGCGCAGGCTGGCGGTTCAAGCACGTCCGGTGCGCAGGCTGCCGGGGCAAGCCCCTCGGGCTCACAGGCGGCCGGCTCATCGGCCAGTGGCGCAAACGCCGGCGGCTCAGGCGCCCGAGGCGCTCAACAGGCTGGTATGGTGTCGCAGGGCGAAATTGACTTTTACGCCAAGGTCGCTGACGTGCAGTCCAAGGTCCAGACCTCGGTTGAGGTGCGTGACGCACGCCAGGGTAAGGGTGGCGGTGGCGCTGGCGGCGGTGGCGACAAGGCCTCGGCCGATGCCGAGCTACAGCGTATCCGTCAGGACCTGTCCAAGGAAATCCAGGCCGGCAAGGCAGAAGTGATGCGCGACGGCGCCAAGATCATTATTCGCCTGGCTGAACAGGGCTCGTTCAAGTCTGGCAGCGCAGACTTGCAGCCCGAGTTTATGCAACTGCTGTCACAGGTTGGAAAAACCGTGGGTGCAAGCAAGGGCCGCGTTTTCATTGAGGGCCACACAGACAATGTGCCTGTGGTTTACAACGAACGCTTCCGCTCAAACTGGGATCTTTCAGGAGCGCGCGCAGGCGCTGTGGCCGACTACATGTCAACCAGCGCCGGCTTGGCCGCTGGGCGGATGAGCGTGTCTGGCTTTGCCGACACCAAGCCGCTTGAGAGCAACAATTCGGCGCAGGGCCGAAGCCGCAACAGGCGTATCGAAATTATTGTGGACGGGGCATAAGCTCGTCTGTCGTGTTGTCCTTGCGTGGGTACTGCACCGCGCGTTCGCGTTGCTGGTCCTTGTTATTCTTTTGCAAGGCTTCCAAATAGCGCTCTTTTTGCAGAGTGATCAAGGCGTTGACGTCGCGCTTGAGCGCATCGACATTGGCTGTAGCGGTTTTCAGCCCCTTGATTTCGGCGCCAAGCCCTTGCACCGCTGTGGCCTGCGCCTGCACACGGTTATTGAGCCCCTGCACCTGAACCAGCAGGCTGTTGCTTGAAGCGGCAACCTGCTTGGCCGTCTCCTGAGGGACTTTTTGGGTCAGGCTTTGCGCAATGGTTTCGGTTTGCTTGAGTGAGGTCTCAATGCGGGTCTCAAGCAGAGCCTGAGACTTTTTCAGGTCTGCCTGTTTGCCGGCAAGGTCCTGAAGGCTTGACTGCAGCGTATTGAGTGATTCTAGGCCCGCATTGAGCTCTACCGCTCGCTTGCCGACAGCAAGGACCATGGCATCGAGTTGGTTGATGCGGCTGATCATGCGAACGCCCATGATCATGAAAAAGGTCAGGCTGATCAGTATGACGCCAGCACCAGCTGCCAGGATGATCTGGTTTCTTTTGAAGGTCGCTTTGCCGAGCTCTGCGACAGTGGTTGTGGTTTCACGCATATCACGCGAGGCATCTGCCGCTGCTTGTGCAGACCGGGTGGCGTTTTCAGCACTTTCAATCACCGCCTGGGCAATGACCCGGTACTGCTCGTAGGCACGGTCATCGACTGGCCCATCAGGGCCTGCAGCTTCTGCTGCGGGGGTGGGTTCAGGCGCAGCTACAAATTCGGCGGCGTCCTTCGTTTCAGTTGCCTCTTCGGCCTGTTCAGTCTGTGGCGCAGATTCGGTCATGCTCGGCTCGGTGCCGTTTTCATTTTTGACCTCGTCGTCGATTGAATTGGTATCTTTTTGAGTGCTCATGGTCAAGTCCTTGATTAGCGCTTGGAGCCGGCGAGCCGGTCAAGCTGGTCTGCCAAAAGGGCGTTGCGATCGCGCAGGGCATGGAGCCGGTGAAGTACGACATCATCGGGCTCCCACAGCCCGTCTTTTGATCGTTTGCTTTGAGGAGCCTGCGCTTTGGGGGCGGGTGATGCGGCAGGCGCTGATGGCCGCTGGGGCGGTGGTATGACCGGTGGGCGTGGCGTGAGCCGCGCGACCGGCCGGGGCGTGCTCGGTGTGGTTCGGGTCTTGACAGCCGGGTTGGGACGGTTCTTTTCAGGGTCAGCAGGCGCTTTTTGGTTGGACTTGCGCTGGGCGACGCTGGTGCCGTCCTGAACGCTGACCCGATGGGACTGCTCGCCTTGAATGACTTTGGGTTTGGCCATCACATTCTCCTGTCCGCGCCGTTGGACGCGATGAGCTCTTTTTGCACATCCCTAACCTGCCGCACCCAGACGCTCGGCGGGAAGGTGTCGGATTTCAAGTTGCGATAGGCACTGCCTGCGCTTTCATAGACGTCGGACGTGACGGTGTACCGAATGTTTGCAGGAGCATCTTTGAAGGTCTGGAGGATGGTGCTGTTGGCCAGCGATGGGTATTTCTTTTGTATCGTTTGTGCATCGGCTAATGTGAGCGATGACGCGTACACGATCACAAAGTTCTGCTGCGGCAGGTCGCGTAACCATTGATTTGCAACTTGCAGGTCATTGAAGCGGGTCTTGACACTGGTTTCCGGTTTGGTAGGGGCTGACTGGCCCGTCGCACCAGGCGTCTGGGCGTTGGGCTTGGCTTCGACTCTCGGCGTTGGTGTCGGTGTCTGTGGAGAAATTTGCACACTAGGCTTCAAGGGCGCCTGGATAAACGCTGGAGCTGGCTTGGCAGGCTCGCGCGGCGTTTCTTTCCATTCAGTGATTTCAATCGCACTTTTTGGGGGGATTGGTTTGGATGCGGCTGGCTTGCCAGCGGACAGGCCAAATGCCTCGGGCTGGGTCCACATCATCATGGCCGTGGAAATAATGAGCGCCAGGCCAACAATGCCAGCTATTTTCAAGCCCTGGCTGCGAACTGGGATGTACCGTTTCCATGGCAACGATTTGGCCGATTGTTCAGGCTGCGACTCTGCGGCTTGCTCCAGTGCGAGGACACTGCCCGATTGCAGCGTTGGTATGTGCATGGGCTTGAATTGGTCGTTGAAACCATGGGTGAGGCGCTGCGCGGTGGCTGCCGCTTGCGGGTCCTGGGCGCAAACCTTGGCCAGGAGTCGCCGCATGTGCACGAGCTGGCCGCTGTGCTCGCTGAATTCCAGCGCCCCAAGCGCTTGTTCGACCGAGGGCAGCTCAATATCCCAACGCAACATGCGCCTTTTCAGGCTTGCCATGGCGAAACTGTGAGCTGATGTTCCAGCCAGCAACAGGACCAATCGAATGTTGGAGCCGGGCAGGTTTTGAATCAGCTTGCCAAGAAGCTGCAACTCATGGTCAGCCAGCACGGTAGGGTCGTGAATGACCCAGATCTGCCCTGATGGCGCCGCTGTTGTTGCACGGGAAGCTTCTTGCACGGATAGTCCGCTTAGGGTCTCATTAAAGCGTTCGACCAGGCTGTCCGGCGAAGTCGGAAAATAGACTTCAACCTTTTGCTGGGGCGTGGTGTTGCGCAGGTCTTTCAGCAACATTTGCGCGTAGTGGTCCAGCAAAGATTCCTCTTCGCAATAGAGCGTCAAACTTTGTCCTTCATGGCTGATGGCGTGCACGCAGCCCTGCAGGCGCATCTTGTCGGCCGTGCGGAAAAAGTAGCGCTCATCCCCCAGTGTCGGCGCGATTGAATCGGTCAATGTTTTCATGCTGCGACTCCTTCTGGTTTCAGGCGTTGGCCCTGCGGACCAAACATCATGTGTTCGGGTACCTTGACATGCGGCCGGGGCCGGACATGACCACGCAGCGCCGAGCCTTCCAGGCTGAATACATAAGCGATGACCTGGGCGACGGCGTGGTAAAGATCTTCGGGTACGGGTTGCTCCAGCTCCGTGGTGAAGTAAATCGCACGTGCCAGGCTTGGCGCCTCAAAAATGTGGATGCCCTGTGTCTGCGCTTCTTCGCGGATGCTGGCGGCCACCAGGTCAGCGCCTTTGGCCACCATGACAGGCGCGCCGTCGCTGGTGGGGTCATATTCAAGGGCGACCGCAAAGTGCTGCGGGTTCGTAATCACCACGTCGGCATCCCGGATGCGTTTCATCATTTTGTTGGTAGCAATTTCTCTCTGACGCCTGCGAATCTGCGCCTTGACCTCAGGACGGCCCTCCATGTCCTTGAGTTCGTCCTTGACCTCTTGCTTGGTCATCTTCATGCGCTTCATGAACGCGTGCTTTTGGTAGGGCACATCGAGCATGGCGATAAAAGCCAGACTCATCGCAACCCACACAGCTGACTCAAGAATGATGCCGGCGGCGGTGCGCAGCGCAGGCTCCAGGGCCATGCGTCCCATCTGGAGCAGGGTGTCCGAGTTGTTCATGATCGAGATCCACAGCACGGTTGCAACCAGGCTGAATTTCAGGATGGCTTTGCCCAACTCGACAGCCGCCCGAACGCCGAAGATACGCCGAAGCCCGGACAAGAGGTTCAATTTGCTGGACTTGGGGCTCACTGCCTTGAGCGAGAAGTGATGTCCGCCTGTCATCCCCGATGCGACCACTGCTGCAACAAGTGTGAACACCAGCAAGGGAACGGTAAGTAAAAAGACGTCTAACAATTGTTGTCCAAAGACCATGGGCAACAGGTCAGGTTTTGCAAGGGTATGCAGATTGAAGACAAAGGCCTGGGCAAAAAGAATGCTCAGGCGTTCCATGATCCAGGGACCGGTGAGCAGCAATAAGGTGAGCGTTCCGATCACGATCACAGCTGCCGGCAATTCCATCGAGCGCGCGACTTCTCCGTCGGCGCGCGCTTTGCTGAGCCGCCTGGCGGTGGGGGCTTCTGTTTTTTCCTGAGCGCTGTTCTCAGACATTTGGTACCCCGATGACGTCGCGAATGGCGTTAAAGCCTTGCAACCAGAGCCATTCGATTCTGCTGCCGATGCTCTCTGTCGACATGATCAGGATCAAAAACCCGGTCATGATCATGGCGGGAAAACCGACCGAGAAAATATTCAAACTCGGCGCCGCTCGCGTGACCACACCCATGCCGATATTGATGAACAGCAGCGAGGCCATGATCGGCAGGGCAATCAAAATGGCGCCGAGGAAAACCATGCTGCTCCATTGAATGAGTCGGGTAAAAACCGTCGCCTGCAAGACAGACTGGCCGATTGGCAGTGCATCGAAAGAGTCGACGATCAATCCCAGCAACATGGCATGGCCGCCAAAGCCAACGAAGATCAGGCTGGACATGACAATCAGCAACTGAGAGACGACCGGCACATTGCCCATGTTGGGGTCAAGCATATTGGCCATCGACAGGCCCATCGAGGCTGCAATCGCCTGGCCAGCCACAACGACGGCGGCGGTGACGATCTGCAAGATCAGCCCCATGATGGCGCCGATCGCGATTTGATTGAAAACTTCCGGCAGCCCTGCGGCACTGACTGGGTCAAGACTGGGCCATTGGTGCAGGGGGTAGACCAGCCAGGTCAGGCACATGGCCAGCAGGATTCGCAAGCGCAGGTTGAAAGCATTGAGCGTAAAAATCGGCGCAGTGATCATCATGGCCGAGATGCGAAGCATCGGCCACATCAAGTTGTAAAACTTGTCGATGATGTCGGCTGCCAGGAAGTTCATTTCGTCATCGCTTACTGGAACAGCGTTGGTATTCGCTGAAAAATTTGGCGCGTGAAATCGACTAGGGTCACCAGTTGCCAGCCCCCAACGAGCAGCAGAGTCAGGGCGAGCGCCAGCAATTTGGGGATAAAGCTCAGGGTCATTTCATTGATCGAAGTGGCGGCCTGGACCACGCCGATGGCAACACCCACGGCCAGCGCGACGCCTAGCAGGGGCGCACAAATCAAAATCGCCGTCAGCAGAGCTTGGCGGACGATGTCAATCACGGTTGCTGTATCCATCAGATCTCCTAGGGCATGGCAAAGCTCGAGGCCAGCGAGCCCATGATCAGGCTCCAGCCATCGACCAGTACGAACAGCATCAGCTTAAAGGGCATCGAGATCATCATCGGTGACAACATCATCATGCCCATGGACATGAGAACGCTGGCAACGATCAGGTCGATCACCACAAACGGGATGTAAATCAAAAAGCCGATAGTGAAAGCACTTTTAAGCTCTGAGGTCAGAAACGCCGGCACCAGGGTGCTAAAGGGGACGTCCTTGGCTTGGGTCACAGGCGTATTGCGTGCGATTTCCATGAACATGGCAATGTCGTCCTCGCGGGTTTGCAACAGCATGAATGCGCGGATCGGCTTTTCGGCCAGCGCCAGGGCTTTGTCAAAGCTCAAGCCCTGGTTCATATAGGGGGCAACTGCGTTTTGGTAGACGTCGCCCAAAACCGGTGACATGACAAACATGGTCAAAAACAGCGACAGGCCGACAATGACCATATTTGGCGGTGTTTGCGCAGTTCCCAGGGCCTGGCGCAGAATCGAGAGCACGATCACGATGCGCACGAAGGCCGTCATCATGAGCAGCAGCGACGGCAGCAAGGTGAGCACCGTCATCAGGAGCAGCAGCTCGAGTGACAAGCTGTACTGTGTGCCGCGTGCGGTGGTGTTGGCGACCACAGCTGGAAGCTGAGCGGCCGCTGAGGCCAGACCCGGCCATGCGGTCAGGCTCAGTGCTGCCGCTGCAAGAAATGGTTTGCACTTCATGCCAGATCACTCGGGCGTGGCCCACCCGCGCTTAGTGATTGGATGGTGTGGGGTGTTGCGCTGATCAGGACTTCTCGTCCGTCAACAGCGACCAGCATGATTTTTTGCCGCGGGCCTACAGAAAGCGATTCGACCACCTGCAGGCGCCCCTTGCTTTTGCGCGCCAACAAGGTGGAGCTGCCCTGCATGCGCTTGAGCATCCACAGGCAGCCAAGCAGAATGACAATCACCAGCCCAAAGTTCATCAGGTAGCGCAGCCAGTCCCAAGCCGTCCAGTTCATGATGCCGCTCCAGCGCCTGGCCTCAGAGGTTGTTCAGCCGCTCGTTCGGAGGCACCACCCGGGTCAGGCGTATACCGTATCGCTCATTGACCAACACGACTTCACCCTGGGCCACCACGGTGTTATTGACCAAGAGGTCCAGGGGTTCGCCTGCGATGCGGTCGAGTTCCACCACACTGCCTTGCGTCAGGCGCATCAGGTCTCTGATCTTGATCACGGCGCGGCCGACCTCAATCGACAGCGTGACCGGGATGTTTTGCAAAACATCCGGGTGAATTTGGCTTTTGTCAGCAAGCTCTGCAGTGCTTTCCTGTTTGGTGCTTGTAGTCATGGTCGTTCCTGTTGATCAGCGCTCGTTGGGCGCATGCGGTGAAATGGAGTTGACGATCTTGACGGCAACCTGTCCGCCGACCGCGCCAACCTCGACGTCAAAGACGGGCATTTCTTCGATTTGGGCTCTTGCAAAGTCGGGCTTTTTGAAGGGCAGGATGTCGCCAGCCTGCATTGTTTTGAGGTCCTGGAGGTTCAACTCGAATTTGCTCAGGACAATGTGCATGTCAAGTTCTGCGTCGTAGACCGCTTCGGCCAATTGGGTACGCCAGACCTTGTCAGATTCTTCGTTGCCGTCACCAGTTTGGACCCTGCTGCGAAGAAGATCCCGTACTGGCTTGAGCGCCACATAAGGTACGACCAGATCGACAAAGCCTGCGCCCTGACTTGTGTTCTCGGATTCGAAGCGGTTCAAAACGACCAGGTCACTCTCGTCTGCAATCTGGGCGAACTGGGGATTGATTTCTGAGCTCACATGCTCGAATTCGACTGCGGTCACCGGTGACCAGGCCTCTTTGTAAGAGCGAAAAAGCACCTGCAAAATGATCTTGATGATGCGCGCTTCTGTGGGCGTGAACAGTCGCCCTGGTGGTAGTTGCCCCACGCCCCGCCCGAAGCCGCCAAAGAAACTGTCCAGCGAGCTAAATACCACTGTTGGCTCGATCACCACCATGGCATAGCCACGCAAGGGTGCCATGCGAACGATATTGACCGAGGTCGGTGCCCGAAGCCCCT
This sequence comes from Comamonadaceae bacterium, assembly GCA_038145425.1. Taxonomy (GTDB): domain Bacteria; phylum Pseudomonadota; class Gammaproteobacteria; order Burkholderiales; family Burkholderiaceae_C; genus Rhodoferax. Next base: position 31,568 of record JAYQPP010000010.1, read on the forward strand.
TGAGGTAATCCCCAAAGCGAACGATCTGTGCCCGGGTGGGATTCATCCGCGGGCTGGTTCTGAGCACCTCGAGCATGCCCAGCCGAAACAAGCGTATAAAGCGCTCGTTAATCATGTCCAGTGAGGCGACATTGACGCCCAGGCTGCTGTCTTCAGCGGCCAGGTCGTGCTTGCGCACTGGCGCGTCAAGGTTGTAGCCTGAGCTGGTGTCCAGGCTGCCGTCAGACAAGCCCGACGCCAGTGCCTCGAGCTCCTCCTCAGACAGCAGGGGCTTGTTGTCTGCCATGCTTACTGAACGACAAAGCTTGTGAAATAGACCTCTTCAATGCCGCCGAAGTCTTCATACTTTTCCAACACGGCATTGAGTTCGGTGCGGATTTTTTCTGCCAGCGTTTTACGAAAGTCCTTTTGGCCTAGATCCGCTTCCGTGGTCTGTCGCATGACGTCAAGCGCTGCGGATCGCAGGGCCACTTCGTGTTTTTTGACGTTCTTGAAGACCCGCTCGTCATAATGGGTCATGATGGCGATCTGCACCTGAATAACTTTGCGCGAGTTAGTCAGGTTGGCAATCATGTCGCGTTCAAGCTCGAGATAGTGGTTTTCGAAGCGCTTAAGTTCGGGCGTGGTCTTGGTGACCTTTTGCGGCGCCAGGGGCTTGCCATCTTTGCCAATGCCGGCGGCTTCGTTGGCCTTTTCCTGCTCCAATTCCTTGAGTTTCTGCTCGGCTTCGGCAGTGGCCTTCTTGTCGAAAAAGCCGGTGGCAAACAAGGTGCCGCCCACGGCGCCAGCGATCAAGATGATTACCAACAGAACAATGAGCAATATCTTGAGAATCGGCTTTTTCTTCTTGCCTTCGACTTCATCATCTTCTTCTGCCATGATCATTCCTTCCAATCGTCAAGGGTCTATCAAACCAGCACGTCCAGTCCGTCCGGGCCAGATCGCATGATGCCCGGTTGGGGCGTTCCATCGCCTGATTCTGCACCGGTCTCAACTTCCTGTACTTTGGCGGATTGCTGGGCCTGCTTCGGTGTCGATTCTCCGCCAGACGAGCGATTTTGATAGTCTGCCACCGACATGGTAGCAACATCCATGCCAGCATTAGTCAAGCTGGTTCTCAATTGCCCCAGGCCAGCTTGCAGTAATTCGCGCGTCCCGGCCTGGGTAGCAAGAAAGCTGGCATCAAGCTCCCCATTGCGCATGCGCATCTCCACTTCAACATGACCCAGGTGCGCTGGTTTGAGCATCAGTTTGATGCTCCATTGCCCACGCTCCAAGGCATGCAGCATGCGTTCGCCAATGGCTTGTCCCATTCTTTCGGACAAATCTGCTGCCTTGTCAACGTTGGTGCTTGGCGAGCCGCCACTTATCGCATTGCTCGACGCTGTGCCCGTCTGGCTCAAACCCAGGCGTGCCAGAGCCAGGTTTCCTTGTGTCGACGCAGCAGCCACAGGGGTGCTACCCGGCTGGTGGCTAGGGCCATCAGGCGCCTTGTCCCGACTGAGGCCTTCAATTGTGTCGGCGTCGAGGTCGACGGTGAGTGTCAGGATTTCTGCGGCCTGGTTTAGCTGGCGGGTCGGGGAGGCTGGGCTCTTGTGGGTGGCCTGGTTGATGAGCGGCCGGACCGATGGACCGGCGAGTTTGGCCAAAGGCGCCAGGACCGGCTGCGCGTCTGAGGATGTCGCTGCCGATTGAGAACTGCCTGGGTTGGCAGCCCGCCCTTTTTCGTCGCTCAAAGCCAGAATAGAAAGCGCCGAGACCACCGCAACAACCGGCGCGTCGGCTTTGGTGGGTGTAGCTGGCGGGGCTGTTCCTACGCTGCCCGGTGAGACTTCAAGACTCGGCGTGCCGCTTGTGTTTGATGTCACCGCCTTGTGGATGGATGTAAGGGCTAGCGGGCTGCTGGTCTGTGCATTTGAGTAGACGCCCGATGCAGGGCTGGCAAGGGCGCTTGTGGACGCTACTGCGTCATCAGCCGATTCTTGAGTCTGGATTGATGCTGTTGGTGTTGATGGCGTTGCGGCTAGTGTGGGGTCGATCGCCAGGGCAGGATCAGCGGCCAAGGCAAACGCTTTTGCCACACGGGCCCCCTGTGCCGGGCTTGCTGCGCTCAGCTCGGGCAAGTCCGGTCCCCTGAACTGAGCGTTTGCCGCTTGTTCTTCAGTCATCGTGCTCCCAGAGTCCTCGCGCCTGAATAACCAGGAGAGGACCTCCTCGGGAAGGCCTTGCGCCTTGGCAAATGCCAAAACGCTTTCGCCGTCTGGCCCGGCGTTGTCGGGTTTGAGCACTTCGAGCTGTGGGCTGATGGCCCAGGCCACCAGCGACTGTCCAGGATTCAGCAGCGCCTCGCGGGCGGCAAATTCTTGCCGCTGGGCTTCCTTAGCCTCGCTTGCTGCTTCAGGCGATTCGCTGGCCTGACCGTGCTTTTGCAGCGGATGAATTTTTTCGAAAAGCTTGGCAAAACTGCTGCTTGCGCCGTTGGCGGCTGACCCGGAGGCAGGTGCTGTGCCCTCTGAGGCGATCTCAAACCCGGATGATTGCGTGCTATCGATCGACAAATGGTTCATGGCTGTGATGGCTTGGTAAAGGTTGGTTGGCGTCGTTCACCCGGCCTATGGGACTGAAGGACAAACATTGCCGTTGGCCTGGGCTGCCAGGGGTATCGCAATATTCAGACCAGCCTCGCTGTTTTTTCTTTCAGCTGCATGTGTCGGTTCGCTTGGCATGCAGTTTGCTTGTCATGCCGCCGGTATCCATTGCAAACTCCGGAAGGTCAAGCGTCTCTATGAGCAACCTGAGCCTGTCAGGTATTCGACAGAACATGTCCCAGTTCGATTACTCCGGGCTGGGCATTCCAGCCTTGGTGCTGCTGATCATGGCCATGCTGGTCATCCCCTTGCCGGCACTGCTGCTCGACGTGCTCTTCACTTTCAACATTGTTTCGGGCCTGGTGGTGATCATGATTGCTATAGCCACCCGAAAGCCCCTCGAGTTTTCATCGTTTCCACAGGTTTTGCTGATTGCGACCATGCTGCGTCTGGCTTTGAACGTGGCCTCGACCCGGGTGATTCTGGTCAACGGCCACAAAGGCCCAGAGTCTGCCGGGCAGGTGATCGCCTCGTTCGGTGAGTTCGTGATTGGCGGCAATTACCTGGTCGGCTTCATTATTTTCGTGATCCTGATGATCATCAATTTCATTGTGGTCACCAAAGGCGCCGGTCGTGTCTCGGAGGTGAACGCACGCTTTACCCTGGACGCGATGCCCGGCAAACAGATGTCAATCGATGCAGACCTCAATGCAGGCATCATCGACCAGGAAACGGCCAAAAAGCGTCGCGAGGAGCTGTCACAGGAATCCGACTTTTTTGGCTCCATGGACGGCGCATCCAAATTTGTAAGCGGTGACGCCGTGGCCGGCTTATTGATTTTGATCATCAACCTGGTTGGTGGACTGGCCATTGGTATTGGTCAGCATAACCTGCCGCTGGCTGACGTCACACGTATCTATGTGTTACTGACGATCGGCGACGGGTTGGTGGCGCAGATTCCGGGCCTGTTCCTGTCTCTGGCCACTGCGATCATTGTGACCCGTGTGACCACCTCGGAAAGCATGACCGAGCAGGCCCGCAACCAGTTGTCCAATACACCCGCTTTGTTTATTGCGGCCGGCATCATGGTCTTGCTGGGTCTGGTGCCCGGCATGCCACATATGGTGTTTCTGACGCTGGCAATGGCCACCGCAGGCATTGGCTTGATGATCTTGAGAAAGCAGGCCCAAAGTGATCAGGCTGTGGTTGATTCGCAAAGCCTGCAGGTCCAGGGGCCCAAGGAACTGGACTGGGACGATGTTGAGCAGGTCGACCTGATTGGTATGGAAATCGGCTATGGTCTGATACCTCTGGTCAATGCCGACACCGGCGGTCAGCTGATGGCTCGAGTCAAGGGCGTGCGCAAGAAACTGTCGGCCGAGCTGGGATTTTTGGTGCAGGCCGTTCGGATCAGGGATTCTTTGAATCTGGAGCCTGACGCTTATCACATCGTTTTGAATGGCGTTGTGCGGGGCCGCGGCGAAGTCAAGGTCGGTCGGGAACTTGCGATCAACCCAGGCAAGGTTTATGGCCGCATCACCGGAGAGGCGACCAAAGAGCCGGCATTTGGACTGGATGCATTCTGGATTGATCCAAGCGTGCGAGACCAGGCGCGAGCGCTCGGTTATACCGTGGTCGACCCCAGCACCGCGATCGCAACCCATTTAAACAAGGTGTTGAGAGACAGCGCAAGCGAGCTCTTAAGCCACGACGAAACCCAGAAGCTGCTGGACAAGCTGGCCAGCAAGTCGCCCAAACTGGTCGAAGACCTGGTGCCCAACAAATTGTCTCTTGGTGTGCTGACCCGGACTCTGCAAAACCTGTTGCAGGAGTCTGTGCCGATTCGCGACATGCGCACAGTTGTTGAGTCTCTGGTAGAGGTCAGTGGCCGCACCCAAGACCCCGATCAGCTGACCGCCTTGATTCGCCCTAAGCTTGGCCGAATGATTGTTCAGAATTTGCTCGAAAGCCGCGATACCTTGTCTGTGTTTACGCTGGATCCGCAACTGGAACAGCTTTTGCATAACGTGCAACAGCAAAACCAGGGAGCCGGTCCGGTGGTGCTGGAGCCGACTTTGGCTGAGAGCTTGTTTGCCGCGTTGCGCGCCTCTGCCAAGCAGGCTGAAGAAGATGGCTTGCCCGCGGTCTTAGTGGTTTCACCCGGTATTCGCGGCTGGATGTCGCGTGCCGTGCGCTATCGCGTCAATGACCTGACCGTGCTGTCCTACAGCGAGATACCGGACGACCAGGCGGTCAAAGTGATTCATACGGTCCAGGTGGACCCACGCCCCAATAACTCTGTTGAAAAAGGTTAATCGATCATGGAACTGAAGCGGATTCTGGCTCGTGACAGCCGTAGCGCCAATGAAAAAGCCATTAAGCTCTACGGACGGGAGGTGATGATTGTGAGTAGCCAGCGTGTTGATAACCAGATTGAGCTGGTTGTTGCTGTTGAGTCGCCACAGGAGCCTGAGGTGCCGAGTGCCGAAACAGCGGGCGCTGCAGCCGCCAAATCTGAGGCCCCGGCAAAAGCATTCGGCAAATTTTTTCACCAGGCGCAGTTGAACCCTCTTGATGAGCCCAGTGTCACGGCTGAGCCCCCGGCCAAAGGCATCTCAGACAGGCAACAGGCTGACGCTGCCAAGACCTACGAAGCGCATCGCGGCGAGGAAATTGTGGCCCTGTTGCGCAATGAAATTGCCAACCTGCGTGAAGACCTCTTGCTCACCATGCGCACCCGCTTGACTTTACAGGCTGGGGGCTTGAGCCCAGACGTGCAGCTTTTGAGCCAGGCCCTCGCAGAAGCAGGCATGCCCGCGAGCATGCGCTTACTTTTTGAGTCAGAGCTCGTGGGTGTGGCCTCCCTGGAGCAAGCCATGGCGTTAATTCAGAAGACTTTGCTCAAGACGATGAAGCGAAAGCCGGGGTCGATTCCGACTACGGGGCGGCACGCTCTGATAGGGCCGAGCGGGTCCGGCAAGACCTTGATGACCGCCCGACTGGCTCATTTGGCGGCGCTCTCGCATGGCGCGCACAGACAGGCTCTGATCAGTTTTAAGGACAGTCGGCCTGGCGCCTGGGCTCAGTTGCAGCTTCTGGCCAGCCAGATAGGCGTTGATTGCTATCGGGCGCAAGATCTGGATGCTTTGAAAGTTATTTTGGATGACCTGGGCTCTGGTCGCTCGGTTTGGGTGGACACCGCGGGTACCCAATTTATGAACAATATGCAGGATTTGAAAGTGGCTGGCCTGGCAATTCATGCCGTGATACCGCTGGACGTTACAGCGACCCATGCACAAAAAGTATTGAGTGCCAAAGATCCGGGCTGGGCCAGCGTGATGCTGACCAAGGCCGACGAGACCATCCCTTCTTGGGCGCTTTTGAAGTGCCTGAGTGAAACCCAGACTGCGCTGACATGTATTTCCGACAACGCCAACGTGAAAAGCGGGGTGTTGCCGTATGATCCGCGCACCTTGATCGATCAGGCACTTGGCGCTGTGGGCGTTCAATCCCCAGCTCCGAAAATTGCTGTTAAAAAGCAGAAAGTGCAGCGTTCGACAAAGGCGCAGAAGGCGCCGGTACGGAAAAAGCAGTCGGTGGCGGTGACAAAGGCGGTTCATGGATAGAAAAGCGCGTCCCCAGGTGATTGGCATCGCCAGCGGGAAAGGTGGAGTTGGTAAGACGACGGTCTCGATTAACTTGGCCGTTGCACTGGTCATGCGTGGGCACAGAGTGATGCTGCTTGATGCGGACATGGGACTGGCCAATGCGCAAATCGCGCTGGGTGCGCACGCGCCATTGAACATCAGCCATGTGCTCAATGGTCAGAAAAGCCTGGAGGAAATTGCGGTGACCACAGCCGAGGGCGTACGCTTGATACCTGGTGCGTCAGGCTTGCGGGACATGGCTGCGCTGGGCGTTGAACAGGTGGCCGCCGTGATCCGGGCGTTTGACAATCTTGAGGAGCCAATTGACTATTTTCTGGTGGACGTGGCCGCAGGGTTGGCGCCATCCGTTTTGGAATTCATGGCCGCATGCGAGCGGCGTATTGTTGTCGTGACGGATCAGCCATCCTCCATCGCTGACGCCTACGCCCTGATCAAGGTTTTGAGCAGTGAAATGCAGCTTGATAGCCTTTATCTGCTGCCCAATATGGTTGAAAGTGCCGATGCTGGGCGCGTGCTTTACAAGCGACTCAACGACGTTTGCGTGCGTTTTCTGGGGGCCACTCTCGGGCATTTGCACTCGATTGAGGCTGACGAACTGGTCTTGTCGGCATTGCGCAAGTACCAGTCGGTGGTGACGTTTGCCCCGGGCAGTGCAGCAGCCAGGGATTTCCGGGGACTGGCAGAAAAGGTTGAACGATTGCAGCCCCCGACTGCCGCCTCGGGGCGCATGCAGTTTTTCATGAATCGCGTGCTTGAAAATTCTTAGGACCACTGGCGTGACACTGAGCGTTTCTCTTTACGAGCAGGTGGAAAACACCCAGGAGTCATTGATCGTGGCGCATATGGACATGGTCAAACGCGTGGCGGTGCATCTGAAGGTGCGGATTCCGCCGTTCATGGAACTCGATGAATTAATCCAGGTTGGCATGGTCGGGCTGATCGAGGCTGCGCGTGCCTATGACCCGACTAAGGGCTTTGCCTTCGAAAACTTCGCCCTCAATCGGGTACGCGGCGCCATGCTTGACGAAGTTCGGCGTCAGTCCTATTTGCCCCGCTCGGCAGTGGCCTTCAATAAGTCTGAAAGCGAAGCACTGCATGCACTGGCTGCTGAACTGGGGAGAATGCCAACCCAGGCGGAGGTCGCTCAATATATGGAACTGGAAACCGAGCAGTTCCACAAGGAGCGAGCGCAGGCCAAGCGCTTCGAGACTTACTCCATGGAGGTGGTGGCTGAGGAGGTCTTGGCGCTGCCAGCCGAAACCAGCAGCCAGCCTGAGGTGATGGTTGAGGAAGCGGAGATCATGCAGGCGGTGACGGACGCGATTGAGCGGCTTCCAGAGAGAGAAAAACTGGTGATTTCGTTATACTACGTGGAGGAGTTGAACCTAAAAGAAATTGGCGAAGTGATCGGTGTAAGCGAATCGCGTGTTAGTCAAATTCTTTCTCAGGTTGTCAAGAAGCTTCGCTTAGATCTAAAGTTCGACTGAGGGCCAGTAGGCCGGTTCATCATGTTTTCAATCTTTAAGGCGAAAACGCAAGAGGACGAGAAAGAACAGGCGAAAAACTTGTTCGAGAAGATTTCGATGGCCCGGTCGGAATCCCGGGATCTGCGCGCTATGCGTATCCGAATGGGCCTGTTGGCCCGTGCGCATCTGGATAAGACGTTCATTCAAGGCGCGGAGGACACGGCAACTTGGCAGCATGCTTCGGAGGTTGCTACCGTCAAAGGAAAAGATGCGCCAGAGCGTCCTGAGCCTAGCGAATATCAACGGGTGAAGTCCGGGGACAACGAGATTTTTGTGTACCTGCCTGAGGAATATGCCTTCGAGGCGTATGCGCTCGGCGCGCGTTACCAGCAAACTGAAATTACCGCAGAAAAGGCGATTGAAGCCATGCAGGGTTTGGCCAACCAGATTTGCCTGTATGAGTTGCGTCTGGACGAGCCTTTTGAGGTTCTGCAGTTTTTGCGCGATGAACTCGCGGGTGTCGACCCAGACGCACCAGAACCAAGTTAGTTGCGAGCCAGAGAGGAGACATGGAACCTTTGATGCTGGCGCTTATTGCCATCAGTCTCCTGGTTATCCTGGTCATGATCATTTACCTGACTGAGCGGGTTAACAGCCTGGAGAAGCGGACCCAGGAAGCCGTTCACTCCATGAAAGACAAGTCGGCGGAGCCGAAAGGCGTTTTTGCAGGTCTGGCAAATAAAAAGTTATGGGATGTCATGACAGGACAGATCCCAGAAGGACTAGACGAAGACACCGTCGGCGATGTGCGGGAGCGGTATCAGGTTGTTCTTCAAAAGCATGTTGAAGGCTTGTTTTCGGAAGGGTTGAAAGATGGACAACGTGGCTTGTCTGGTGACCCCAAGAACACACGCTGGATCACAACCTTGCGTGGACAGGTGGAGTCATGGCTGCCACAGATGCAGGTGAATGCTATTTACAAAGCGGGCCTCGATGCGGCGAATTGTCAGACTGCTGAGCAACAACTGCCAATCAGGGTGGTCTTGCAAGACGCCTGCCAGAACCTGTACACCAAGACGCAAATCGAGTTGCCTCACGGCTTGATCGACCAAATGCTGCCGCCTATGGCAGCCGCGCCAAGCGGGGAATCCGATCAGGCTCAAGCGTCTTTGCCTGCCAAAACCAGCTGAGATCTGGGTGGCCTAGGGTTTTCCCTAGGATTAGAGCTTAATTCCCGGGGTTTTCAGGGCTCAAGTTCCACTGGCGCGCGTCGATTCAAACTGGGTAGACGGTGGAAAGGAATCATATGCGAGCCTACTCTGATGCGCTGGAAAGTTACGGCGCTGTCCAAGTCATCACAGGTGTTGCAACGGCCAGCAATGTGCAACTGATTCAGATGTTGTTCGATGGTTTTTTGGACACACTGATGACGGCGCGAGGGCATATGGAAAACAACGCTATCGAGGAAAAGTCCAAGGCTCTGGCCAAAGCGGGCCGCATTATGGTGGGCTTGCAGGGCGCGTTGGACTTCGAAAAAGGTGGCGAATTAGCGCAAAACCTCAATGAGCTTTACGCCTACGTGTTGCGCCGTCTCTTTCATGTCAATGCCCACAACGATCTGGTCGTACTCGACGAAATTCATGGCTTGATAAAGGAAGTCGCTCAGGCCTGGCAGTCATTGCCGAGCCTGTTGAGCATTCGCCCGGCGAGCGCTTACAACTAAAACTGAGCGGTTTGTAGGCCTTGGCCTTCGACCTTGTCGATAGCCAGGGCTGTCCCTGGCATTTGGATAGACCGTCTGGCAGTCGATAGGCGTGCTTACCTGTGCGGTGCGGCGCCCGAATCGGTATCTTGCCTTGGCGGGACTGCGCGCGTGCCAAGCACCTTGAACAGACCTTCCCATTGCCTCTCGCATCTTAAAATTCTCCTTCTTTCGGTGCGCACTGCACGACGAGCAGGGACATATCTTGACAACGCAAGCGGCTGACCTGGGCCTGATCGGCCTGGGCGTGATGGGGCAAAACCTGGCCCTGAACATGGTTTCCAAGGGGCTGAGGCTCGCGGTGTTTGATCGGCAGCGCGAAGCGGTGCAGGCTTGCCTGTCGCGTATGCCGGATGATGAGGCCTGTGCTGGGGCTGATTCTTTGGCTGACTTGATTCAGTCCCTGGCACAACCACGCAAGCTGATGTTGATGGTGCAGGCTGGCGATGCGGTGGACGCTGTGCTTGAGGGCTTGCTGCCTCATTTGTCAGCGGGCGATATCGTGATCGATGGCGGCAACTCGCACTTTGAGGACACGCGCCGGCGCAGTGACCGCTTGGCCGCACTGGGCATGGATTTCGTCGGCATGGGCATATCGGGCGGGGAAGAGGGTGCCTTGCATGGACCGAGCCTGATGCCTGGTGGCAGTGCACAGGCCTACCAAGCGATCGCTCCCGTTCTTGAGCGCATTGCAGCCAGGGTGGACGATCGGCCTTGCTTCAGTTACGTGGGACCCGATGGCGCGGGCCATTACGTGAAGATGGTCCACAACGGCATTGAATACTGTGACATGCAGCTGATTGCCGAGGCCTACCATTTGCTGCGTCAGGCTGGTGGCCTGAGCGTGGCACAAAGCCAGACGGTTTTTGCGCAATGGCAGCAAGGACCGCTGGACTCTTATTTAATCGAGATCACGCGCGACATCCTGAAGGTTCAGGATCCTGCCAGTGGCCAGCCTTTGGTCGAGATGATTCTGGATAAGGCGGCTCAGAAGGGGACAGGTCGATGGACCTCGCAGAGCGCGCTCGACCTGGGCGTGGCCGCACCAGCCATCACCGAGGCGGTCTATGCCCGTTGCATGTCGTCGGTGAAAGATGAACGCGTGCAGGCCAGTGAAATCCTGCCAGGTCCCACACAGCCCTGGGATGGCGGGCCGGACGAATTGATTGAGGCCTTGCATGAGGCGCTGTATGCATCCAAGGTCTGTGCCTATGCCCAGGGCTTTGCCTTGTTGCGTGCGGCCAGCACCGAGTACCACTGGGACCTGAAATTGGGCGAACTGGCTTTGTTATGGCGTGGCGGTTGCATCATTCGGGCACGCTTTCTGGATCGCATCCATGAGGCCTACCAGCGCAGGGCTGACCTGCCCAATTTGATGCTCGACTCTTTTTTTCTCTCTGTGCTAAGCGCTGCCCAGAACCGCTGGCGTCGCGTCCTGATCGTGGCGCGGCAGTGTGGCATCCCGACGCCGGCGATGAACGCGTGCCTAGACTATTACGACGCCTATCGCCAGGCGGTTCTCCCAGCCAACCTGATCCAGGCGCAGCGTGATTACTTCGGCGCTCACCGCTATGAGCGCACCGACCAGCCGGGTAGCTTTCATACCGACTGGCTTTCGTCCTGATCCCGTGAGCCGCCATTTCAAGCCCGCACGGTGCAGCCTCAGCCATGTGCTCTGTGTGGCGGTGCTGGCTTGGGCGCTGCCCACAGCAGCTGCAGCGCAGACAGAGGGCAACGCGTCGGTGCGGCTTGAGGCGCTGACCTGGACCGATGTCCAGGCCCGAGTGGCAGCGGGAACTGAGACGGTGCTGATTCCGGTGGGCGGCACCGAGCAAAACGGACCGCACATGGCTTTGGGTAAACACAATGTGCGGGTGGGATTGCTGGCTGAGATGATTGCCACGCGGCTTGGGGGCGCGCTGGTCGCACCTGTGTTGGCCTACGTCCCCGAAGGTCAGATATCGCCGCCGACGGCGCACATGCGCTATAGCGGCACGATCTCTATTTCCGGAAAAACCTTCGAAGCTTTGCTGGAAGACAGCGCCAACAGCTTCAAGCAGCATGGGTTTCAGCATATTGTGTTGCTCGGTGACCATGGCGGCTACCAAAGCCACCTGGCACAGGTGGCTGCACGCCTGAACCAGCGCTGGGCTGGTAAGGGTCGAGCGCGCGTACTGCACCTGAAAACTTTTTACGACAGTGCTGTGGCACCTTATAACCAGACCTTGCGGGAGAAGGGCTTTGCTGAGGCGGAAATTGGCCTGCACGCGGGACTGGCCGATACTTCTCTGTCTCTGGCGCTGGCACCGCATCTGGTGGATGCCAGTCGCCTGGCACAGGCTGCCACAGGCGCTCGGGCTGTCGGTGTGGATGGGGACCCGCGGCGCGCTACAGCCGCCTTAGGGCAGGCGGGCGTGCGATTGATTGTCGATAATTCGGTTGTGGCTGTTCAGAAGTGGATTGGTAAACCATGAAATCTCGTTTTTTTGTTGCTGCAGGCATCACGAGCGCACTGGTGCTGGCGGCCAGTTGGACGCAGCTCGGCGGCGTCTGGTCAGCGGTCGCTGCCTCTGCGGGTGCGCAGCCGGTTCAGACGGTGCCGGGCATGCCACCGGTGCCTGTGCCCGACAACTTGTACAGCGAGGTGCGAACCGACAACTTTGCAGCTGGCGTGAAAGACGACCTTCAGCGCGCCTACGTGCCCAATTTGCGCAGCCATTCGGTGTCTGTGATTGACACGCAAACGCTCAAGGTGGTCGATACCTTCAAAGTGGGCCGCTCACCCCAGCATGTGGTGCCGTCCTGGGACTTGCGCACCTTGTGGGTGGCCAACAACGACGAGCGGGGTCACGATGGCAGCCTCACGCCTATTGACCCGCGCACGGGCAAGCCTGGGCAGGCGCTCAAGGTCGATGACCCTTACAACGTTTATTTCACGCCCGATGGCAAGTCCTTGATCGTGGTGGCCGAGGCCAGAAAGAGGCTCGATTTTCGCGACCCGGTGACCATGGCTTTGCAATACGAAATTCAGGCGCCGCAATGCGCGGGCATCAACCATGGCGAATTTTCGATCGACGGCCGCTTTGCCATCTTTACCTGTGAGTTCGCTGGTTCTCTGGTCAAAATCGACATGGTCAGTCGCAAGGTGATGGGCTATCTCAAGCTCAGCATGCCAGCAACGCGATTCAAAGACAGCACACCACCTGGTAGTCCGGCTGAGACTGAGATTTGTACGGTGACCAAAGGCATGCCGCAGGACATCCGGATCTCGCCCGACGGCAAGACCTTTTATGTCGCCGACATGATGGCCGACGGCGTGCACGTGGTGGACGGCGCGAGCTTCACCAAGACCGGGTTTATCCAGGCCGGTGTGGCTTCGCACGGTCTATACCCGAGTCGCGATGGCAAGCGCCTGTACGTGACGAATCGAGGTTCGCACAAAATTCACGGCAAGCCCAAAGGCCCGGGCAGTGTGACCGTATTGAATTTTGTGACGGGTGAGGTGCTTGCGCAGTGGCCGGTGCCGGGTGGCGGCAGCCCCGATATGGGTAACGTCAGCAACGACGGCAAATGGTTGTGGCTGTCCGGTCGCTTTGACGACATGGTCTATCGCTTCAACACCGAGACCGGCAAGGTGGACAAGATCCGCGTGGGCATGGAGCCCCACGGTCTGACCCTGTGGCCGCAACCGGGTCGTTATTCGCTGGGTCACACCGGTAACCTGCGCTGAGCCGATGGCCCCAAGTTTTGTCGCGTTCGGGCGTCGCTAACTCTTGCTGCGCCAGGTCGGCTCAGCCCGGCAGGGGATAGGTTCCGGGCAGCAGGATGCTTCGATCGACCTGGGTGAGTTGTGTGTGCCCGCAAAACGCCATGGTGATATCAAGCTCCTTGTGCAGGATTTGCAGCGCCTTGGTGACGCCGGCTTCACCCATGGCGCCCAGGCCGTAAACCATGGCGCGTCCGATCATGGTGCCGCGCGCGCCCAGCGCCCAGGCCTTGAGCACGTCCTGACCAGACCGAATGCCACCATCCATCCAGACTTCGGTTTGCGATCCGACTGCATCCACAATCGGCGGCAGGGCCTGAATGCTGCTTTGAGCGCCATCGAGCTGGCGCCCGCCGTGATTGCTGACCACAATCGCATCGGCCCCGCTGGCTACGGCCAGACGCGCGTCTTCAACATCCTGGATGCCTTTGAGGATCAGCTTTCCACCCCATTGCTTCTTCACCCATTTCACATCTTCCCATGAGAGGCGGGGGTCGAACTGTTCGTTGGTCCAGGCCGCCAGCGATCGCATGTCGCTGACACCTTTGACATGGCCGACCAGGTTGCGAAAGGTATGCCGTTTCGTGCCCATCATGCCCAGGCACCAGCGCGGCTTGGTCGCTAGATTGATGATGTTGGCCAGCGTCGGGCGCGGCGGGGCCGTCAGGCCGTTTTTCAGGTCTTTGTGGCGCTGGCCGATCACCTGCAAATCGAGCGTTAGCACGAGCGCACTGCAGCGCGCTGCTTTGGCGCGGTCGATCATGCGCACCATCGCGTCACGGTCGCGCATCATGTAGAGCTGAAACCAGAAGGGTGCGCTGGTGTTCTCGGCCACATCCTCGATGGAGCAAATGCTCATGGTCGACAAAATAAAGGGAATGCCAAATTTTTCGGCGGCGCGCGCGGCCAGGATTTCGCCGTCGGCGTGCTGCATGCCGGTCAGGCCAACTGGCGCAATCGCGACGGGCATCTTGACGTCGACGCCGATCATTTGTGTCGCAGTGCTGCGGTTTTCCATGTTCACCGCGACCCGCTGACGCAGCTTGATGCTTTGAAAGTCCGCTTCGTTGGCCCGGTACGTGCCTTCTGTCCAGGAGCCAGAGTCGGCGTAGTCGTAGAACATGCGCGGTACGCGCTTCTTGGCCAGGATGCGCAGGTCTTCAATATTGGTGATCACAGGCATGATGCTCTCCTTCGGGGGCGATATGTTAAGGGTTAGGAAGCTCGCTATTTGTGAAATCAAGGCTGCGTCGATTGAAATTTCTTAGACGAGCCGCATGGACTGGCTGACGGTGCTGTCGATGACAATGCCGAATGTTGGACAAGCAGCAAGGAGCGAGGGTCGTGGCGCAACGATTTGACGTGGCAGTGGTGGGTGCGGGCATGGCCGGCGCCAGCGCAGCGTATTTCCTGTCGCGCAACCATCGTGTGGTGGTGCTGGAGCGTGAATCCCATCCGGGCTACCACACCACGGGTCGCTCTGCAGCGCTGTATTCGCAGACCTACGGCAATGCCACGATCCGAAGCCTGACGCGGGCGTCCTGGTCATTCTTCAATCAACCGCCAGCCGGTTTTTCCGAGACGCCGCTGCTGAGTCCACGCGGTGCGGTATTCATTGGCGAGCCCAGTGATGAACCCCTGATGCGGGACATGCTCGCGCAAATGCGCTCGCAGGTTCCCAGTGTTCATTGGCTCGCTGGTGACGCTCTGCAAAGCCTGATTCCGGTTCTCAAAGCCCCTTTCGCACAAGGCGCGATTTATGAGCCTGATGCGATGGATATGGACGTGCATGCGATTCATCAGGGTTTTTTGCGCGGTGCCAGGGGCCTTGGTGCGCAACTTTATGGCGATGCGCCCGTGCTGGCGCTGCACGAGCAGGGCGGCGGCTGGCTACTTCAAACCCCTCAAGGCGAATTTCGGGCCGATGTGGTGGTCAATGCGGCAGGCGCATGGTGCGATGAATTGGCGCGTCTGGCCGGTGTGCGGCCGATCGGTCTGACACCCAAACGTCGAACCGCCTTTCTCACGGATGCGCCTGAGGGCATCAACAGTGGCGCATGGCCTGCGGTGATCGATGCCCAAGAGCGTTTTTATTTCAAACCCGATGCAGGATTGTTGTTGATGTCGCCAGCCAATGAAGATCCGATGCTGCCGCAGGACGTCCAGGCTGAAGAGCTTGACATTGCCCTGGCTGTGGACCGGATTGAAAATGCCACTGCGCTGCGCATTCGTCGTGTGCAGCGCAAGTGGGCAGGTTTGCGGTCTTTTGTGGCCGACAAGACGCCTGCGGTCGGTTTTGATGACCGGGCTCGTGGATTTTTCTGGCTAGCCGGGCAGGGCGGCTACGGCATTCAAACAGCCCCTGCGATGGGTTTGCTGGCCGCTACCCTGGTCAAGCAAGCGCCCTTGCCGGCCAGTCTGTCAGATCATGGGGTTGAGGCTGTGCAGCTGGCCGTGACACGACCAACGCTGGATCGGCGATACCCGGATTTGCCCTAGGCGCCCGCGCCCGAGCATCGCCTGGCGCAGCGACGCTTATGGTTTGAGGCGCGCGCGATGGCGCTCAATTTGCGCTCTGACCTGCTGCGGTGCGGTTCCGCCCAGGATGTTGCGCGCCTCCAGCGAGCCGCGCAGCGACAAGAGGTCGAAAACATCTTTGTCGATCGCCGGGTGAAAGCCTTGCAGGACGCTCAGGGGTAATTCAGACAAGCCGACCTGATGCGAAATGGCGGCTTTCACAGCTTGTGCAACGGTTTCATGCGCATCCCGAAATGGCAGGCCTTTTTTCACCAGGTAGTCCGCCAGGTCGGTGGCTGTGGCATAGCCTTTGAGCGCAGCTGTTTCCATGGCCTGCGCATTGATTGTCAACCCGCCTTCCTTGGCGCCGGTGCTTGGATTTTTTTGCCCGCCGATCATGTCGGAAAAAATCCGCAGCGTATCTTTCAAGGTGTCGACGGTGTCGAACAAGGGCTCTTTGTCTTCCTGGTTGTCCTTGTTGTAGGCCAGGGGCTGGCCTTTCATCAGCGTGATCAGACCCACCAGATGACCGACCACGCGGCCGGCTTTACCGCGGGCGAGTTCGGGTACATCGGGATTCTTTTTCTGCGGCATGATCGATGAGCCGGTGGTAAAGCGGTCAGCGATCCTGACAAAACCGAAGTTCTGGCTCATCCAGAGAATCAGCTCTTCGCTCAGACGACTGATGTGAACCATGCACAGACTGGCCGCGGCCGTGAACTCGATAGCGAAGTCGCGGTCGCTGACGGCATCAATACTGTTCTGGCAGATGGCGGGCTGCCCCTTCTCGTCAACCATGCCCAGTGTCTTGGCCACCCGCGCCCGATCTAAGGGGTAACTGGTGCCTGCGAGCGCGGCAGCACCCAGTGGTAAACGATTGACGCGGCGACGCACATCGGCCAGGCGTTCGTGGTCGCGCGAAAACATCTCCACATAGGCCAGTAGGTGATGGCCAAAGCTCACAGGCTGCGCCACCTGCAAATGGGTAAAACCAGGCAGGATGGCATCGGCATGCGGCTCAGCCAGGTCAAGCAGTGAGCGCTGCAACTCAACAAGCAATCCGGAGAGCAGGTCAATCTCGCCGCGCAACCATAGCCGCACATCGGTGGCGACCTGGTCGTTGCGGCTGCGGCCGGTGTGCAGCCGTTTGCCTGCATCTCCAACCAGTGCTGTCAGGCGCGCCTCGATGTTGAGATGTACATCCTCCAAGTCGAGCTTCCATTCGAACTGGCCAGACTCAATTTCCTGGCGGATTTGCGTCATGCCGCGTTCGATGTGCGCCAGGTCTTCCTTCGAAATAATGCCCTGGGCTGCCAGCATGTCGGCGTGTGCCAAAGAGCCCTGGATATCGGCCTGCCAGAGGCGTTTGTCAAAAAAAACGCTGGCGGTGTAACGTTTAACCAGGTCGCTCATCGGCTCTGAAAACAGCGCGGACCAAGCCTGGGACTTCTTGTCAAATTGGTTTTGATTCATAAAAACTTGCGACGCAAGGCGTCGTCGTTGGCCATGGAGAGCCGCACGGGCAAGATCGTTTCAAGCGGCACGCTCAAGCTGGCGCCGATTGCTGACTCCACTTTTCCGCATTTTCACCAGCCTGGCAAATTTTATCGGGCTCGCCGCCGGGCTTCTGGACGCTGTGATGTCAGCGGCGGTCTCTGGCGGTTGAAGAGGCCATGCGTGCTAGCATCCTCGGCTTCATTTTCAACTCAGCTTTGCTGATCTGAGTACCGCATGGGCGACCCATTGCATATCACCATTGCAACCCGCGAGAGCCGTCTGGCCATGTGGCAGGCTGAGCATGTGCAGTCCCGACTGCAGGCGCTCGGGCACAGCGTCAAGCTTTTGGGTATGACCACGTTGGGCGACCAGATTCTTGACCGAAGTCTGAGCAAGGTCGGTGGTAAAGGCTTGTTTGTGAAAGAGCTCGAACTGGCCCTGGAAGACGGTCGTGCGGATCTGGCGGTTCATTCGCTCAAAGACGTCCCCATGGCGCTTCCAGAAGGTTTTGAGTTGGCATGTGTCATGGCGCGCGAAGACGCGAGAGATGCATTCGTCTCGCCGCACCACACCAGCTTGCAGTCCTTGCCCGAGGGTGCTGTCTTGGGTACATCCAGCCTGCGTCGTGCGGTATTGGTGCGAGCCCTGCGCCCGGATCTGCGCATCGAGCCCTTGCGCGGAAATCTCGATACGCGCTTGCGTAAGCTCGACAGCGGCGCCTATGACGCGATCGTGTTGGCAGCGGCCGGCCTCAAGCGATTGGGCCTGGCAGAGCGTATTCGCGAAGAATTTGAGCCCGAGGCGATGCTGCCTGCCGCAGGGCAAGGCGCCCTGGGCATTGAAATTCGCTCGGACCGGGCCGACCTGCGACAGATTTTGCTGGCCTTGGCAGATTCGCAAACCTGGCTTCGGGTCACGGCGGAACGTGCGGTTAGCCGCCAGATGGGCGGCAGTTGTTCAATGCCCCTGGCTGCACACGCGCTTTTCGATGGACAGCGCATGACGCTGGAGGCCGCCTGGGGTGATGTCGATGGGCGCTTGCCCTTGGTGCGGTTGTCGCGCCAGGCACTGGTGCAGAGTCGGCAGGAGGCGGACGATTTGGGTAAGTTCCTTGCTGCAGATCTGCGCCAGGCGATCGTGGCTGGTGGCGGTCGGCTTGATCTGGCGCCAAGCTAGAGGGACATGGCCGCCAATGACGCGCGTGATCGTGACCCGGCCCCAGCTGCAGGCGAACCAATGGGTGAGCGAACTCCAGCGCGCGGGCTTTGAAGCGCTTGCCTTGCCTTTGATTTCAACCCAGTCTTCGACCGATGGGCCTATGCTGCGGGCAGCTTGGGCGCAAGCGCAGTCGGCGTTGGCTGTCATGTTTGTGAGCGCGGCGGCGGTCGAGGCGATGACCGAGGCCATTGGCCCGCTGGCCGTCAAAGCGCACGTTGCCATGGGTGCACGCGCACCGCGTTTGTGGTGCACAGGGTCGGGCACCCGCGCGCGCTTGCTTGCGGCTGGTTTTGCGACGGATGTCATCGATGCGCCAGATGCGCAGGCCCTGCAGTTTGATTCTGAAGCGCTGTGGCAGCGCGTGGGACATCAGGTGCGTGCGGGTGACCGGGTGCTCATCGTGCGCGGGGACGATCGCGACCTGGCCCCGGATCAAGCGGGCGACGACCCGGGGCGCGGCCGCGACTGGCTGGCTGCTCAGATTCGTGCTGTGGGTGCAGATGCGCAATTTGTTGTGGCCTACGAACGTCAAGTGCCCGTCTGGTCCGCGCAAGAACTGGCAACGGCCAGGTCCGCCGCGCAGGATGGCTCGGTCTGGCTGTTGAGCAGCTCGCGTGCACTGGCGCACCTGACCGTGTTGCTGCCAGCGCAGTCCTGGTCGCAAGCGCGCGGCCTGTGCACGCACCCTCGCATTGCACAAGCTGCACAAGCGCTGGGATTTGCATCGATACGGGTGAGCTCGCCAGCGCTGCCTGCGGTGCTTGCCTCGATAAAATCGTGGGCATGACTTCAGAAGATGAGCCCCAGACGGCGCTGCCACTTGTGCGTGCGCCGGAGCCTGCCGCAGAGGCGCCAAGAAATGGTCAGGTTGCTCACGTGGCTTGGGTGGTGTCGACGGCCTTGGCGCTGGCTGGCCTGTTTGGCGTCGGTTTTTTGTGGCAAAAACTCGCGGGCATACAAGAGCAACTGGCCCAGCAAAGTGCCCAAAGCCTGACCTTGGCAACAGAGGCGCGTACCTTGGCGGCGCAGGCGCAAACCATGGTGCAGGAGGCCAGCGCGCGCGTCGCCTTGCAAGAGGCCAGGGTCGCCGAGTTGTCCCTGCAGCGCAGCCAGTTTGATGAACTCATGCGCAGCCTGTCGCGCTCTCGTGACGAGAACCTGGTGGTTGAAATCGAAGCAAACTTGCGTCTGGCCCAACAGCAGGCGCAACTCACCGGCAGTGTCTCGCCGCTGATTGCGGCGCTACGCAGTGCTGACCAACGTATCGTGCGAGCGGCGCAACCGACGCTGGCGCCCCTTCAGCGATCGATTGCACGTGACCTCGAAAAGATCAAAGCGGTCGCCTTGAGCGACACGCCTGCACTTCTGGTCAAGGTCGAGGATTTGATTCGTCGTGTGGACCAGCTCGAGCTGGCCAATGCGGTGGCCCTCAAGCCCAGCGCTGCGGTGGCGACGGTGGCGACGCCAGCACCTTCGGCGGTGCCCTGGGCGGTTTGGCTGGCGTCGGCTTGGGCGGAACTGAAGGCCCTGGTGCGCGTGAGCCGGATTGAAGATCCGCAAGCGGTTCTGTTGACGCCAGAGCAGGGTTTTTTTCTGCGTGAGAACCTCAAGCTCAAGCTGATGGGGGTGCGCATGGCCCTGCTAGCGAGGCAGCCTGATCAGGCCCGCACCGAGCTCGAGGAAAGCACGCAGTGGGTGCGGCGCCATTTCAACTCGGCCTCGGAGTTTGGCCAGGGGACGCTGGCGCTGCTTAGGCTGGTGCACAGCCAGCTCGGGCAGCTGGAAGTTCCGCGTATTGACCAGACCCTGACGGTGCTGGCGGGCGCGACGGCCGGGCGTTGACGATGCGCGCAGCGCTCTGGTTTATCAGTCTCTTTGGCGTGGCCAGTGTGCTGGCCCTGTTTGCCAAAACCAACGAAGCCACGGTCAGTATTTTTTTTCCGCCGCACCGGCTGGATATGTCCTTAAACCTGGTTTTGCTGGGGCTGCTGATATTTTTTGTGGTCAGCTACCTGGCTATCCGTGCGATACGAGTCCTCTTGGCGCTTCCTGGCCGTGCGCGGGACTGGCGCGCTGCCAAGCATGAAAAGACGATGCGTTCGAGCTTGATGCAGGGTCTCATTCAGCTGCAGGCGGGTCGATTCACCCGGGCCAGAGCGTCGGCGCGATCGGCATTGAGTAGTGAGGCCAGTTTGCGTCGGTTCAGGCCGGACGATCTGGAGTCAGCGCAAACGCGCCTGCTGGCGAATTTGCTGGCAGCCCAGAGTGCCCAGGCTTTGCATGACGCAGCACAGCGCGACGAAGAGGTTCAGCAGGCTCTGGGCGAGGCTTTGGCTGGGCGCATCGAGGATGGGCAAGAGGCGGTTTTACTCCGGGCGGCCGATTGGGCGCTCGATGAACGCGACGCGCTTGCAGCCAGGGCGTTTTTAGACCAGCTCAGCAAGGGCGCAACCCGGCGAGCGGCCGCTCTGCGGCTTCGTCTGCGCTTAGAGCGTTTGGCATCCAAGAGCATGCAGGCCTTGGAGACGGCGCGGCTGCTGTCCAAGCACAAGGCCTTCACGCCACTGCAAGCGAGGAGCCTGATGCGTGCCTTGGCCCTGGAGGCCTTGGCGGGCTGCCGTGATTTGAAAACCTTAGAGCAGTTCTGGGGCAAGCTCGATGCAGCACAAAAGGGGACGGTTGAGGTCGCTTGCCAGGCTGTTATGCGCTGGCTGTCCCTCGGCGGTGACGGATCGACGGTCATGCGTTGGATCGAGCCGCTGTGGCAGCGCTGGGTCGAAGGCGACCAGACGCTCAGTGAAGAGGATCAATCCTGGCTGGTGCGGGCCCTGGAGGTTGCCTTTTCCCGCCAGGGCGGCGATGTATCCTGGCTGTCGCGCCTGGAGGGTGCGCAAAAGCGCTGGCCTGCGGATGTGCGCATGGCCTACCTGACAGCCATGGCCTGCTGGCACGGTGGTTTATGGGGCAAAGCCCGTCAGCTCATGTCACAAGCCTTGCCACGCCTTAGCGAGCCCGAGCTGCAGGTGCGCGCTTGGCAGGCGCTCGCTGACCTCGCTGCGCGCGAGGGAGACCAGGAGGCTGCGACCGAGGCTTTGCAAAAAGCATTTCATCTGGGACTGCAACACGGCGGCCTGCCAGCCCTAAGCTCGACAAAGGCCTCCTGAGCGCAGAAGAAAGGGGGCCGCGCCCCCTTTCTTTGATGAGGCCTCGCCTTTAGACGCGCGCGGATTCCTCGAAGGGCAAACGCACAGTATTGAGGTCCAGTCGGGTCTCCACAAGCACCAGCGGTCGATCGTCCACAGGGGCTGGCGCGGGGCGCTCCCTCGGAATATGCGGCGGGCGGGGCTCCGCCAGGATCGCGGCCTGTGCTTGGGCGACACGGATGGCGTCTGAGTTAACCCAGATCAGGCCAGCCGACGAGGCAAGCGACTCGAGTTCTTGATGGGGTAGCTGATACGGCTCGATCGATGGCATGGCCACGGCGCGTTGGCCTGTGGCGCTTGCTGCTTCCACGACCATGGCACTGTCCGGTGTGACCGCCAAGGCAGCAGACGATGAAGGTGCTGGCGTCGTGTTTGCGTCAGCGTGCACTGCAGCAGCTTCCTGGGTCTGTTGGCTGAGATCGAAGTACGACTTGCGTGGCCTGGGCTCGTCTGTTTGCTCAGCCAACTCTGGCATCGCTGCCGTCGTTTCTGCGACTACGACGTCTTGATCGGTCGCGGCCGATTGGCGCTGGCGACGATCGCGGCCATAACGGTCCCTCGGTCGGCGCTCACGGCCGCCAGTCTCCGAGGCTGCGGCGCCTTGCTCGCTGGTGCTCGGTACTTCAACCTCCGCGCTTGCACTTAGCTCAGCACCAGCGCTTGCGTCTTCGCTGGGACGGCGTTCACGGTTGCCACGGGATTCGCCGTCTGCGCGCGCACCGCCACGCTCAGATCGGCGCGGGTTGCGCTCCGAACGACTGGAAGAAGCAGTCGCTGTGTTGGCGGCGTCGGTCTCGCCTGAGCCCGTGTTGCCGCGACGGTCCTGTCCGGCCTCGAGGATGACCGATTTGTCGTCGACCTCCGCGCGTGCGGGACGATCCTGACGGCCACCGCGGCCGCGACGGCCTTCGCCACGTTCCGAACGGTTTTGCCCATTGCGTCCATTGCCGTCGGCTCGAGGGCTGCGCTCGCCCTCGCCGCGTTGACGTCCCTGGCGCTGTCCTCTGGTGCCCGCACTTTGGCGGGCCGCCGTGTTGCTTTCAGCTACGGGTGCAGCCTCTGGTGCACTGGTGCCAAACAGGCTTTTGAGCCAGCCCATGAAGCCGCCGCTTGCCGGGGCGGGTGTCTGTACTGGCGCCGTCTTGGCTGGCGCTTGGGTTGGTGCTACAGCATTGCTTGCGGGCGCTGCCGGTGCGGGCGCGTCGGGTAAGACGCCTTTGATCACCGGCGTTTGCCGGTTGGTTGGCTCCTGCGAGCGCCGGGTCACTGCCGTGGTTTCCTCAGCCTCGTGGCCCATCTTATAGCTGGCGCTCATGTGGTCAAGTCGGGCGTCGTCATGCTTGAGCCGCTCGAGCTTGTAGTTCGGCGTTTCAAGCGACTTGAGCGGCACGATGAGCACATTGATGCGCTGTTTGATCTCGATCTTAGCGATCTCGGTGCGTTTTTCGTTCAGCAGGAATGAAGCTACCTCGACCGGCACCTGGCAAAGCACGGTTGCTGTGTTCTCTTTGAGGGATTCCTCCTGAATCATGCGCAGGATTTGTAGGGCGCTGGATTCGGTGTCGCGCACATGCCCTGAGCCGCCGCAGCGAGGGCAGGGGATTGAAGCGCCTTCCGAGAGTGCTGGCTTGAGACGCTGACGGCTCATTTCCATCAGGCCAAATTTGCTGATACTGCCAAACTGAACCCGTGCACGGTCTTGGCGCAGCGCATCGCGCAGCCGGTTTTCCACCTCGCGGCGATTACGGCTTTCTTCCATGTCGATGAAGTCGATCACGATCAGGCCACCGAGGTCTCGCAAGCGCATCTGGCGGGCCACTTCGTCGGCGGCTTCGAGGTTGGTGCGCGTGGCGGTCTCCTCAATGTCACCGCCCTTGATCGCCCGGGCTGAGTTGACGTCAACCGACACCAATGCCTCGGTATGGTCGATCACGATGGCGCCACCGCTGGGCAATGGCACGGTGCGCGCATAGGCGGTTTCGATCTGATGCTCGATCTGAAAGCGTGAGAACAGTGGCGCATCGTCGCGGTAACGCTTGACCCGTGGGGCATGCTCTGGCATCACATGTGCCATGAACTGCTGGGCCTGCTCGTACACGTCGTCGGTGTCGATCAGGATGTCGCCGATGTCGTGGTTAAAGTAATCCCGAATCGCCCGAATCACCAGACTGGATTCTTGATAAATCAGAAAAGCGCCTTTGCCACCGCGGGCGGCGCCATCGATCGCGTCCCACAGCTTCAACAGGTAATTCAGGTCCCACTGCAGCTCTGGCGCGCTGCGGCCAATGCCGGCGGTGCGGGCAATGATGCTCATGCCGTTGGGATACTCCAGCTGGTCGAGCGCTTCTTTAAGTTCGGCCCGGTCTTCACCTTCGATGCGTCGTGAGACGCCGCCGCCGCGCGGGTTGTTCGGCATGAGCACCACGTAGCGCCCCGCCAGCGATACGAAGGAGGTGAGTGCGGCGCCTTTGTTGCCGCGCTCCTCTTTCTCAACCTGGACCAGCAGTTCCTGACCTTCTTTAATGACGTCTTGGATGCGCGCCTGGCTGACCGACACGCCGGAGGCGAAATACTGTTTGGAAATCTCCTTGAACGGGAGGAACCCATGGCGCTCTTCGCCGTAATCAACAAAACAGGCTTCAAGCGAAGGCTCCACGCGGGTCACGACCGCTTTGTAAATATTGCCTTTGCGTTGTTCGCGGCCTTCAATTTCAATTTCATAGTCGAGCAATTTTTGCCCGTCAACAACAGCCAGACGCCTTTCTTCGGCCTGAGTTGCGTTGATCAACATCCGTTTCATGGGTGCAATCCTTCATCACAAACACCAACACAGCTCCCGCGGGAGCGATGAGTACGTTGACAGACGTGATGAGACCGGGAACGGGCGTGAGCGAGCCGGCTAGGGCCGGGCAGGCTCAGGGGCACTGGATGTCAGCGCTAGGACAGGTATGGGGTAGGTGCGTGTTTCTGTTTTTCCGGTGTGAGGCTTTAGGCGCGCACGCTGGAGCGGGCGTCCGACTGGCGAAGAGCCAGGGCACCAACAGAAAAAAGACAGCAGGGTTAACCAAACCAACATCTTTGCTTCAATCCGCTCGCAGGACTGAGCTGCGGGCTTGAGGTATTCCGTATCCGTGTTTCATCTCGTCGTCAGGTCCGCAAAGCTTGTGCATCCTTGAGCGCTGCATGCGCTTGTCATGCTCCAGGCCAGGCAAAACGTACCGACATTACCAGCGCACCAGAAGATGCGTGAACTAAAATTCTGCGGCAAATTTGCTGCAGTCCACGCCAATTCAACTTTTAGAAAATAGCGCTGCTGGTGAGCCGGATTATAGATGTCAAAGCAGGGGCGGCCGCTCCCAAAGTTCAAACCATTCTGGTTGACGAAAACGAGGCTGGTCAGCGCATTGATAACTTTTTGCTCAGGCGCCTCAAAGGTGTTCCGAAGACGCATATTTATCGCTTGATTCGCGCCGGAGAGGTTCGCGTGGACAAGGGGCGTGTCAAAGCCGACACCCGGCTCGCCTGCGGACAGATGGTCCGCATCCCTCCGGTGCGCACCTCAGAGCGAGCGCAGGACAAAGAGGAGCGCATGCGTCAAATCGCGTTGGCGCCGCCGCCGTTTTCCTGCCCAATTGTTTTTGAAGACGATGGATTCATGGTGGTCGACAAACCCAGCGGCCTGGCGGTCCACGGTGGCTCTGGGTTGAGCTTTGGTTTGATTGAGCAATTACGCATGGCGCGTCCAGATGCCCGTTTTTTGGAGTTGGTGCACCGACTCGATCGTGAGACCAGCGGCTTGCTGATGGTCGCCAAAAAGCGCAGTGCGCTCAACAAACTGCAGGATCAACTGCGGGCCCGTCAAACCGGCAAGACGTATCTCGCCTTGGTCAAAGGCGTGTGGCCAGAGAAACTCAAAGTCATTGACAAGCCTTTGCTGAAATTTTTGCAACCGGGCGACGAGGGACAGGCCGAACAGAGGCGGGTGCGCGTGGTGGCGAAAAATGACGCGCAGGGTATGCGCTCGGTCAGTCTGGTTCGGGTGCGAGCGAGCAGCCGGGCCTATTCCTTGCTGGAAGTCACCATCAAGACCGGGCGTACGCATCAGATTCGCGTTCATTTGTCCAGCGAGGGCTTTCCGATTGCGGGTGACGACAAGTACGGTGATTTCGAACTCAACAGAGCGCTTTCTCGCGGTGCATCACCGGCGCTCAAGCGCATGTTTCTGCATGCCTGGCGTCTGGAGTTGGATCACCCTGTCAGTGGTGAGCGCTTGTCCTTTGCTTCAGACCTGCCCGACGATTTGCGTACTTTTTCGGACTGGGCCTTGAGTCCCAGCGCCTCAGCATGACCCGACATTACGACTTGATCGCCTTTGACTGGGATGGCACCCTGTTTGATTCAACAGCAATCATTGCGCGCAGCATCCAGGCGGCGGTGCGGGATGTGGGCGGCACCGAACCCACGATGGCGCAGGCGTCGTACGTGATTGGCATGGGCTTGAAGCAGGCGCTAGCACACGCCGCGCCAGACGTGCCAGAACATCTGCACGCTGCCCTGGGCGATCGTTACCGGCACCACTACTTCGCAGCGCAAGACGATATTTCGATGTTCGCCGGCGTACTTGAATTGTTGGCAGATCTGAGAGTGCGCGGCTTCAAACTGGCTGTGGCAACGGGAAAAAGCCGGCGCGGCCTGGACGTCGCCCTGGCGACGCAGGCTCTGGCTGGTGTCTTCGATGCATCGCGTACAGCCGACGAGACGGCGGGCAAGCCAGACCCCAAAATGTTGTTGGAGTTGATGGCGCAGTTCCAGGTCGCGCCAGAGCGTACGCTGATGATCGGTGATACCACCCACGACCTTCTGATGGCCGCGCGGGCCGGTTGCGCCAGCGTGGGGGTGAGCTACGGCGCGCACGATAGCGCAGCGTTTGCTGACCTGTCGCCGAAATTTGTGGCGCACAGTGTGGCCGAGCTGCATCGTTGGATGCACGACCATGCCTGAGACGCCAGAAGTCAACGACACGCCGCCTGTTGTCCTGTGCGCTGGCTCGGCGCTGATTGAAAAAGGCCTGGCTGTGCCTTTTGAGGTTTTGTATGCGGGCGAGGTGTGCTCTGCGTTCGCCATTCGTTATCAGGGGCGCGCCCATGCTTACCTGAATCGTTGCGTACATCTGCCCATGGAGATGGACTTCCAAGCCAACCGTTTTTTTGACGCCTCCGCGCGCTGGCTGATTTGTTCAACGCACGCAGCCTTGTACGAACCGCAGACCGGCGTCTGTGTATCGGGCCCGTGCGGTGGCACGCTGGTCAAGATTGAGCTCACCGAGACTGAGGGCACGGTGTACTGGCATACTTCACAGATGATTCAAAACGTGTTTTAGTCCGTATGTCCGAGTCCACCCCCTCAGAGTCAGAGCAAAAACCAACCCCTTCTTCACAGGCGTTACCGAGCTGGGAACGCTCGGTTCTGGAAAAGCTTGCCTTTGACACCTTGCGCGAGCAGCGCAGTGCCAGGCGTTGGCGAAACGGCATTCGCCTGGCTTGGCTATTGTTCTTCATCAGCCTGTCATGGCTGATTTTGTCGCGCTCGGGTGCCGAGCCCGCATTGAGTGAGCCGCACACCGCTGTTGTGGAGGTGCGAGGCGAGATCGCAAGCGGTTCGGAGGCGAGCGCTGAGTTGATTGTGGCGGCTGTGCGCGAGGCTTTTGAAGATTCGGGCGCCCGGGCTATCGTCTTGCTGATCAATTCGCCGGGCGGCAGTCCGGTGCAGGCCGGCATCGTCAACGATGAGATTCGTCGCCTCAAGACCCTTCATCAGAAACCTGTCTATGCCGTGGTTGAGGAGGCGTGCGCCTCAGCGGCGTATTACGTGGCGGTATCGGCCGACAAAATTTTTGTCGATAAAGCCAGCATTGTTGGCAGTATTGGTGTTTTGATGGATGGCTTTGGCTTTACCGGTTTGATGGACAAACTGGGTGTCGAGCGCCGTCTGATGACCGCCGGTGAAAACAAGGGCTTTATGGACCCCTTCAGTCCTCAGACGCCGGTGCAGCGCCAGTATGCGCAGTCGATGCTCAACCAGATTCACGAGCAGTTCATTGAGGTGGTCAAGCAGGGGCGGGGCGATCGGCTGCGGGAGACACCGCAGACGTTTAGTGGCCTTTTCTGGACGGGTGCCCAGGCCGTGCAAATGGGCCTGGCCGATCAGCTTGGGAGTCTGGATTATGTGGCGCGTGACGTGGTCGGTGCTGCAGAGCTGGTGGACTACACCCGTCGTGAGAACGTCGCTGAACGGCTGGTCAAACGCTTCGGGGCGGCAATGGGTTCTGGCGCTGTTCAGAGCGTGCGATGGGGCCAGGTTTTTCGCTAAAGCGTACGCCAAGGTGGCTCAGACGCCCAAGGCGAAAACAGCTGGCGTTCGGTTGTTGAGCGGCACAGGCCTCTTCTTCCAATCTTTTACGGCGTAGGTCAGGCTGTTGGCGCTGTCTAAGGTCAGGCCTGAACTCACGCTCAGCCTGGTCGTGGCCTTCAGGCAGGTCAGTGCGGATTGAAACGTAGCCAGGTTTCTGTAAGGCGTCTCGATGAAGAGCTGCGTTTGACCGGTTTGTAGGGCCAGGGATTCCAGCTCACGTAGTCGTTGCGATCGAGCCGTCGCATCGCTGGGCAGGTAACCCACAAAAGCGAAATTCTGGCCGTTGAGTCCGCTCGCAGCCAAGGCCAGCAGGAGGGATACGGGGCCCACGAGCGGTTCGACGCGGATACCCAGCGCATGCGCGGCCCTTACCACCGAGGAGCCGGGGTCGGCCACCGCGGGCATGCCGGCTTCACTGACCAGCCCCACATCCTGACCAGCCAGGGCATCGGCGAGCAAGGGTTTGGCGTCAAATTCACCCCTGTGATCACCATGCTTGTGGACCAGTCGGGGCAGCTCAGTGATTTTTTGCGATTGAATCGGGCAAGCCAATGGCACGATGGCGTCGATTCGCTTAAGGTAGGCGCGGGTCGATTTGGCGTTTTCGCAGATCCAGTTCTTCAAGCTGGCTGCGCGAATCAGGGTCTGATGGGGCATCACCTGCCGCAGATCTGTTGGCGCCTCGCAGCCGAAATCCAGCGGCGCTGGAACCAGTACCAGAGCGGCGCCAGCTGGATCGCTCATAGCAGCGTCAGGCCAGCCTGCCGCAGCAGGTGACAGGTGCGGATCAGGGGTAATCCGATCAAGGCTGTCGGGTCGTCGCTGTCGATGCGGGCCAACAGCGCAATGCCAAGCCCCTCGCTTTTCGCGCTGCCAGCGCAGTCATAAGGCTTCTCGGCATGCAGGTATTGCGCAATGGCCTGGTCTGTCAGTGGGCGAAAGCGCACCTTGACCTGAGCCAGGTCGGTCTTGGCGAATTGCGCATGCGCGCGTACAACAGCCACTGCCGTATGAAAGATGACGGTCCTGTCACTCATGCGCCGCAGTTGCGCCATGGCACGGTCAAAGGATCCCGGTTTGCCCAGCGCCTGACCATCAAGGTCGGCCACCTGATCGGATCCGATCACCACGGCGTGGGGGTTGGCCTGCGCCACAGACTGCGCTTTGGCCAGCGCAAGGCGACAGGCCAGATCCACTGGCCGCTCGCCGTCCAGGGGCGTTTCGTCGACCTGTGAGGGCACAACCTCAAACGGGGTCTTCAGGCGTTGCAGCAACTCGCGTCGGTAGACGGAGGTTGAGGCGAGGATCAATGGGGGCATGCCAGATTCTGTCATGGGGGGATTCTCTTACACTGATACCTATGGCATCACATGACTTTCCGCCGGTTTTAGATGTCCGCCGCGCTGCGGAGGCAGAACTTGACATGACCGGTCAAACCGACCTGTCCCGCTTCCCCAGGCTGAAGGCGCAGTTCGGCGCCGCAGCGTCTGGGCAAGCCTTGCAGTGGCGGGCGCAATTTGGCACACGCCAGTCGCCCAGTCTCCAAGACCAGGCCTGGTTGACCTTGTCGATTCAGGTTGGTCTGCCACTGGTTTGCCAGCACTGCCTGAGTGAGTTTGAGTTTCTGGTCGACGCTGAGCAGCTGTATCGCTTTGTGGCTGACGAGGAGATCGCACAGCGCGAAGACGAGACCAGCGCCGAGGATTTGTTGGTGCTCAGCCGGACGTTTGACCTGGCTGGTTTGGTTGAGGACGAGGTCATTATGAACCTGCCTGTGCTGCCCAGGCACGAGGTCTGCCCAAAGCCCTTGGTGCGTTCAGCGGTTGATCGTGATTTTGATCAGGCGCCGGTCGCCGAGAATCCATTTGCGGCGCTGGCTCAGCTCAAGAACGGGAAACCGCACTAGGCCTGATCTGGTTGAGATGGGGGTTCGCATGGCGGAGTCCGCTATAATCTTGGGCTTTCCTGCAGGGTTCCTGCGGGCATACAACAGTTTTAGCCCTTGGCTTGCAGGTTTGAGCAGGCCGACAACCTCTTCAAGGAGCCACCATGGCCGTTCAGCAAAATAAGAAATCACCGTCCAAGCGCGGCATGCATCGTTCGCACAATGCCTTGGGCGTGCCCGGTATCGCGCTCGAGCCCACCACGGGCGAGGTGCACCTGCGTCACCATATCAGCCCGACCGGCTTTTATCGTGGCCGCAAAGTGGTCAAGACCAAAGCTGAAGCCTAAGCACCAGACTGGTGGCTGAGGGCCCGTCGCTACAGATTAAGTAGCACCGGGCCCTTTTTCTTGCCATCGACAGCCTTGTTCGCTCGCCCACGCACACACCGGTAGACACAGAATGATCACTGTAGCAGTCGATTGCATGGGCGGAGACCATGGGCCATCGGTCATTCTTCCGGCTTGTTCGCAGTTTTTGGCGCAGCATCCTGAGGCTCAGTTGTTGCTGGTCGGATCGGTTGACAGCTTCAAAAACTTTTCGCACCCGCGCTGTCGCGTGATTCACGCGACCGAGGTGGTGTCGATGGACGACCCGCTTGAGGTGGCGCTGAGACGCAAAAAAGATTCGTCCATGCGCGTGGCCATCGAGCAAGTCAAACTTGGTGCTGCAGACGCAGTGGTCTCAGCGGGCAATACGGCGGCCCTGATGGCGATTGCCCGGTACGTGCTCAAAACGCTCGACGGGATCGACCGCCCTGCGATCGCGGCGCAGATTCCCAACGCAAAAGGAACGGGTACAACCTTGCTTGACATGGGTGCCAACGTCGATTGCAGCGCTGAGAACCTGCTGCAATTTGCGATCATGGGTTCGGCCTTGGTCTCAGCCCTCGGTGGCAGAGATGCACCAAGTGTCGGTCTCCTCAACATCGGCGAAGAGGCGATCAAAGGCAATGAGGTCATCAAACAAACGGGCGAACTGCTTCGTGCGGCACACGCAGCGGGCAGTCTCAACTTTTACGGCAACGTCGAAGGTAATGACATTTTCAAAGGCACGACCGACCTGATTGTGTGTGACGGTTTCGTTGGCAATGTCACCCTCAAGGCCAGCGAGGGCTTGGCTGGCATGATTGTTGGATTCCTCAAAAAAGAGTTTTCGCGCAATCTATTGACACGCCTTGCTGCGCTAATGGCCTATCCAGTTCTTTCCGCGTTGAAAAAGAGAATGGACCACCGGGTTTATAACGGTGGCGCGTTATTGGGCTTGCGTGGGCTTGCATTCAAAAGTCACGGGTCCGCGGACGCCCTGGGTTTTTCGTATGCGCTGTCGCGCGCTTATGATGCGTCCCGTAACGACTTGTTGAACAGGATCAGGCAAGAGTTGCTGCGAACTGCTCCGCTGCTGGCCAAGAGCGACGCGCTACCACTTGCTGAGACCTCTTAAAACACCTAAGCGATTGATGAGCAGGTACTCCCGAATTGCCGGCACTGGCAGCTATCTACCGCCTAGACGGATCACCAATGCAGCGCTGGTCGAGGATTTAGCCCAGAAGGGCGTGGAGACCAGTGACGATTGGATTGTGGAGCGCACTGGGATACGCGCGAGGCATTTTGTAGGGGACGGTGTTTTCAGTAGCGATCTGGCGCTGAAGGCTTCGCAGCAGGCCTTGCAGGCGGCAGGGTTGAGTGCTACAGATTTGGACCTCATCATCGTGGCGACCTCGACGCCCGATATGGTATTCCCGTCGACCGCCTGTATTTTGCAGGGCAAGCTCAATGCGCCGGGCTGCGCGGCCTTTGATGTGCAAGCCGTGTGCAGTGGTTTTGTTTACGCCCTGACCGTGGCAGACGCCATGATCCGGTCCGGTTCGGCCAGCCGCGTCCTAGTTGTCGGCGCAGAGGTTTTTTCACGTTTGCTTGACTTTCAGGACCGCACGACCTGCGTGCTGTTTGGTGATGGCGCTGGCGCTGTGGTGCTGACAGCGAGCGAGACCCCCGGCATTTTGGCCTGCGATCTACACGCGGATGGCAGTCACACCGGCATCTTGTGTGTGCCAGGTCATGTCAGTGGTGGCGCAATTTTGGGTGATCCATTGCTGCGCATGGATGGTCAGGCCGTTTTCAAATTGGCGGTGGGCGTGCTCGATGAAGCTGCGCGGGCCGTTTTAAACAAGGCGGGCAAGACGGGAGAAGACGTCGACTGGATGATTCCGCATCAGGCCAACATTCGAATCATGCAAAGTGCGGCGCGTAAATTGAAGGTGCCCCTCGAAAAGGTGGTGGTGACGGTGGATCAGCATGGCAACACCTCTGCTGCGTCCGTGCCGCTGGCGCTGGATCAGGCCGTGCGCTCCGGGCAATTGAAAAAAGGTCAATTAGCTTTGCTCGAGGCTGTAGGTGGTGGATTTGCCTGGGGTGCGGTTCTGTTGACCTTCTGAGATTGCCGCGCACCGGGTCTGCCCGGTGTGTACTTCATTTTTTCTGGAGATGCCGATGCAAAGCTTTGCAATTGTTTTTCCGGGGCAAGGCTCCCAGTCCGTGGGCATGCTCGATGCCTGGGCTGATCATCCAGAGGTTCGCGCTGTGGTTCGGGAGGCTTCCGACGCGCTGGCGCAGGACGTGGGCGCGCTCATCGCCAACGGGCCAAAGGAGGAACTGGCGCTGACGACCAATACTCAGCCGGTGATGCTGGTTGCCGGTGTGGCGGCGTTTCGTGTGTGGATGGCAGAGACCGGCCTGAAGCCTGCGATGGTGGCAGGGCATTCTCTGGGTGAGTACTCTGCGCTGGTAGCCTCTGGTGTGATGACCCTGTCGCAGGCGGCGCCCCTGGTGCGTTTTCGCGCTGAAGCTATGCAGTCGGCAGTGCCTGTGGGTCAGGGTGCCATGGCAGCGGTTCTCGGACTTGATGCGCCCAGTGTGAGCAGGGTGTGCTCGGAGCTAAGTGCCTCAATGGGTGAGGACGAGGTGGTCGAGGCCGTGAATTTCAACGATCCAATGCAGACCGTGATTGCCGGCACCAAGGCGGCCGTGGATGCGGCCTGCGTGGAGGTCAAGGCGCAGGGCGCCAAGAGGGCTTTGCCTTTGCCTGTCTCGGCGCCATTTCACTCAAGCCTGATGCGCCCGGCCGCCTGGAAGCTCAGAGAGCGCTTGGCGCAGCTTGAGCTGAAGGCGCCGCAGATTCCGCTGGTCAATAATATTGATGTGGCGCAGGAAACTGACGTCGAACGCATTCGGGACGCGCTGTACCGACAGGCGTTTGGCCCCGTTCGATGGGTCGAAATCGTTCGCATGATGATGAGCCACGGTGCGCATGCCGTAGTGGAGTGTGGCCCGGGCAAAGTGTTGGCGGGCTTGTGCAAACGTATCGACCCGGGTCTATCGGGTCTGGCGGTTTTTGACCCCTTGAGCCTAGTAGAGGCTCGCGCGACCTTAACGGGTGGAGTAGATACATGACATATCCGGTATTTGAAGGGCAAGTCGCCCTGGTCACGGGCGCCTCGCGCGGCATTGGTGCAGCGATTGCGCTGGAGCTTGCGCAACGCGGCCTCAAAGTGATTGGCACGGCCACGACGGCCAGTGGCGCTGATGGGGTGACCCGTGCGCTGCAATCGCATGCGGGCTGCGAGGGCGTTGTTTTGGATGTGAATGATGCGCCGGCGGTGGAAGCCCTGATTGAGCGCATTGTTAAGTCGCGAGGTGCTTTGCATGTGTTGGTCAACAATGCTGGCATTACCCGGGACAACCTGGCCATGCGCATGAAGGACGACGAGTGGAGCGCTGTACTTAGCACCAATCTGACGGCCGTCTTTGCCATGAGCCGTGCGGTCATGCGCACGATGATGAAGCAGCGTTATGGCCGCATCATCAACATTACCTCAGTGGTGGGCGCATCAGGCAACGCAGGGCAGGCCAACTACGCGGCGGCCAAAGCTGGTGTGGCCGGCATGACCCGGGCGCTGGCGCGCGAGCTAGGCTCTCGCAACATCACTGTTAATTCGGTCGCCCCTGGTTTCATCGCAACGGATATGACGGCGCAACTGTCCGAGGAGCAGCAGTTGGCCCTGGCGGCGCAAATTCCGCTGGGACAGTTAGGTCGTCCCTCGGACGTAGCCCATGCTGTGGCTTATTTGGCGTCGCCTCAGGCGGCTTATGTCACAGGGCAGGAACTGCACGTCAATGGCGGCATGTTTATGGTCTGATGAATTTTCAGGCACCGCGCCCGGACTTTATCCCGAGACCCGCTGTGTTACAAACCGGCTTGTCCCGCTGCACGCGGCCACGCTGGTTGGGGCTGCAGCCTCGGCTAAAATTCGGAAATCATTTACAACAACCCTTTGAGGGAACCTATGAGCGACATCGAAGAACGCGTTAAGAAGATCATTGCTGAGCAGCTGGGGGTGGAAGAATCCCAGGTCACCAATGAGAAAGCCTTTGTGGCAGATCTGGGTGCGGACTCCTTGGATACGGTGGAACTGGTTATGGCGCTGGAAGACGAATTCGGCATCGAGATTCCAGACGAAGATGCCGAGAAGATCACCACGGTGCAAAACGCCATCGATTACGCGAAGTCGCACCAAAAGGCCTGACGCCTCGGTGCGCCTGTGCCCGCCTGGCGCGGGCTCTGTCAGGTCTCTTGTTCGCGGCACCCCGCCAATTCGCCTGCCCTGGGGTCTCTGGTGATCGTGCCGTAGCCTATTTTTGATTCAGTCCACAAGTACATGTCTCGTCGGCGCGTTGTCGTAACTGGTCTGGGATGTATCAGTCCGCTGGGTAACACGGTGGCATCGACCTGGTCGGCGCTACTGGCCGGGCAGTCGGGTGTTGCACGCATCAGTAAGTTCGATGTGTCGACCTTCAGCTGCCAGATCGCGGCCGAAGTCAAGGGCTTTAACGTCGAGTCCTATATCAGCGCCAAAGAGGCGCGCACGATGGACACGTTTATCCACTACGGCATAGCGGCCGCCGCACAGGCTGTCGAAGATGCTGGTTTGCCGACGGGCGAGGCTTTGTCGGAAGAAGAGGCTGCCCGGATCGCTTGCGTGATCGGCTCAGGTATTGGCGGCTTACCCATGATCGAAGAAGTCCATGGCGACTACCTTCAGCGTGGCGCACGGCGTATCACCCCGTTTTTCGTGCCGTCGACCATCATCAACATGGTGGCAGGTCATGTCTCGATTCGCTACGGTTTCAAAGGCCCAAATCTGTCAATCGTGACGGCTTGCACCACGGGTTTGCACTGTGTGGGACAGGCTGGGCGCATGATCGAGTACGGGGATGCCGACGTGGTTCTGGCCGGGGGAACCGAGGCATCCGTCTCGCCGCTGGGCCTTGGTGGCTTTGCTGCGATGCGTGCGTTGAGTACTCGAAACGATGATCCGAGCGCGGCTTCCCGGCCTTGGGACAAGGACCGTGACGGTTTTGTACTGGGTGAAGGTGCCGGTGTGCTGGTGCTTGAAGAGTACGAGCACGCCAAAGCGCGCGGTGCAAAAATTTATGCTGAGCTTGCTGGCTTTGGCATGAGCGCGGACGCTGGACACATGACGGCACCCAATATGGACGGGCCGCGTCGAGCCATCGCGGTCGCCCTGGCCAATGCAGGTGTTAATGCCTCGGAGGTGGACTATGTCAATGCGCATGGGACCTCGACGCCGCTGGGCGATGTCAATGAGAGCAATGCCATCAAGGCCGCGCTTGGTGAGCACGCGCACAAGGTGGTGGTTAATTCAACCAAGTCCATGACGGGCCATCTTTTGGGTGGCGCGGGTGGCCTGGAGTCGGTGGTCACTGTGCTGGCCTTGCATCATCAGGTCTCGCCGCCCACGACCAATCTGGTCAATCAGGATCCGGACTGTGACCTGGATTACTGCGCCAACACGGCGCGCGACATGCCGATCCAAGTGGCCTTGAAAAACAACTTTGGCTTTGGCGGCACCAACGGTTCCTTGATTTTCAAGAAAGCCCCCTAAGCCGCCGTCGATCTGGTGGCGGCTGTTGCGGTCCATGTCTAGCGATCGCGCCCCAACTGTCAGCTATGCGCTCACTTCCTCGGGATTTCACGCGGCAGCGTTCGCGGGCCTGACGCTTTTGGCGGGGATGTCTTTAGGGCTCTGGATGGCTCTGTCGGCACAGTGGGCCTGGATGCATCTGTGGTCCGCTTTCGTCTTTGTCTTCCTGTGGGTCTGGGCTTACCAGGCGTGGGCACGGCAGCCAGAACAATGCTTGCGCTGGGACGGACAGCACTGGGTATTGATGCAAGGCCCGGAAGTGATTCTCGTACAGCCACGCGTGGTGATGGATTTACAGCGTCATATGCTGCTGCATTTGCGCTTTCAGGCCCCAGCCAAGGGTCAATGCTGGGTCTGGCCGGCCGCGTCGAGTCAGCCTGAGCGCTGGTTGGATCTGCGCCGGGCGCTGGTCGCCAGTCGCCAGGGGTGATCAGGCCGTCTGTGAGGGAAGTCGCACGCTCAGGCCACGGTTCTGCAGCCCTGTTGGCCGCTTGGGGATTTTCATTTTCATCGCCGCCGCTATCCCTTGCCTGAGTAGGGGAGATCGCAGATGACTCTTGAATGCGGGTCAATTGGCCTTATATTTGCGACCAAGCGAATCTGTTTTATGGGGCAATGATCATGCGAATTCAATGGAATCAGTGGGGACAGCAGCTGTGGACGCAGTCTCTGGTGGTGCTGTCGCTTTGTGCGGCGATCGCAACGCCGGCTGGCGCGCAAGTAAGAGGCCTGCCCGACTTCACCGAACTGGTGGAACAGGTGGGACCCTCGGTTGTCAACATCCGCACGATTGAGCGGATCACACCCCGGCGCGGTGGTGGTGGCGTCGACCCCGAGATGCTCGAGTTTTTCAGGCGCTTCGGTCTGCCAATCCCCAACGTGCCCAACAGCCCGCGCCAAGGCCCACCCGGCCAGGAAGAGGAGCAACCGCGCGGCGTCGGCTCGGGTTTCATCATGAGCGCTGATGGCGTGATCATGACCAACGCCCATGTGGTTGAAGGCGCTGACGAGGTTTTGGTCACGCTGCCCGACAAACGTGAATTCAAGGCCAAGATCATTGGCTCGGACAAACGTAGCGACGTTGCTGTTGTGAAGATCGCAGCGACGGATTTACCGGCGGTCAAAGTGGGTGACGTCAATCGCCTCAAGGTCGGTGAGTGGGTGATGGCCATTGGGTCGCCGTTTGGCCTTGAAAACACCGTGACAGCTGGCATTGTGAGTGCCAAGCAACGCGACACCGGTGACTATTTGCCCTTTATTCAGACCGACGTCGCAATCAACCCCGGCAACTCTGGCGGGCCTCTGATCAATATGCGTGGCGAAGTGATTGGTATCAACAGTCAGATTTATTCGCGATCTGGTGGCTCGATGGGTATTTCCTTCGCGATTCCGATCGATGAGGCGGTGCGGGTCAGTGAGCAACTGCGCGCCACCGGTCGAGTCAGTCGTGGCCGAATCGGTGTGCAAATTGATCAGGTCAGCAAGGATGTGGCGGAGTCCATTGGGCTGGGCAAACCACGGGGTGCGCTGGTGCGGGCAGTTGAACCCGGCGCGCCTGCGGACAAGGCTGGGGTTGAGGCCGGCGACATCATCATCAAATTCGATGGCAAGGCGGTTGAAAAATCCAGCGATCTGCCGCGTATCGTCGGCAGTACCAAGCCCGGCACGAAAACCGCGCTGACTGTGTTTCGTCGCGGTTCGACCAAAGACTTGAGCGTCACGGTTGCTGAAATCGAGCCAGACAAACCCGCGCGCAAGGCGGAGTCCAGCCGTCCGGAAAAGCCGGCTGTTTCGCAGATTGGTAAAGAGCTGGGTCTGACGGTGGCGGAGCTTTCCGCCGCGCAGAAAAAAGAGCTGGGCCAGCGCGGGGGTGTTCTGGTCGTTGCCTCTGCTGAGGCGGCCGCTCGCGCCGGGATCCGTGAGGGCGATGTGATCCTTCAGCTCGGAAACACGCTGGTGCCAGATGTGAGTGCTTTTGAGGCAGCGTTGGCCAAGGCCGATAAGTCCAAGCCTCTGGGGCTTTTGGTTCGTCGCGGCGACTTGGCGCAGATTCTGGTGATTCGCCCGGAGCGGCCCTGATGCAATTGAGCTGCAGCTGACGCAACAGGCTGCAGTGTCTTCGACGAGGCCCGTGCGGGCCCTCGTGGTGCTGACGATTTTGCCTACAATACGGGCTCGGAAAACGGCACGATCAATGGGTGGATTAAGCCGCCTTGTTGTGCCTGATGTCGGTCCCTGACAAAGCACGCCAGCCAAGCGGACTGTCGCCCCAACCTTACACCGAGCTCGCGCGACAGGCGCTTTGTGTCCTGCATGAATCACATCCGCAATTTCTCCATCATCGCGCACATCGACCATGGAAAGTCGACGCTGGCCGATCGCCTGATTCAACGCTGTGGCGGATTGCAGGCCCGGGAAATGGAAGCGCAGGTCCTGGATTCGATGGACATTGAGCGTGAGCGTGGGATCACCATCAAGGCGCAGACGGCAGCGCTGCAGTACCAGGCCCGAGACGGCAAGGTCTACAACCTCAACTTGATTGACACACCGGGCCACGTCGATTTTTCCTACGAGGTCAGCCGTTCCCTGTCTGCCTGCGAAGGCGCTTTGCTGGTGGTCGATGCCAGCCAGGGTGTGGAAGCCCAGACGGTTGCCAATTGCTACACCGCGCTCGATCTGGGTGTGGAGGTGCTGCCGGTCTTGAACAAAATGGATTTGCCCAATGCTGACCCCGACAACGCTAAGGCGGAAATCGAGGATGTGATCGGGCTTGATGCGTCCCAGGCTATTGCGTGCTCTGCCAAAACAGGCATGGGCGTCGATGATATTTTGGAGGCCGTGGTTGCGCAGATTCCGCCGCCCAAGGGAAATCCGGATGGTGCTTTGCGGGCCATGATCATCGACAGCTGGTTTGACAGCTACGTGGGTGTTGTGATGTTGGTGCGGGTCGTCGACGGCCGCTTGCTCAAGGGTGAGCGCATCAAGATGATGGCCACAGACGCCACCTATAACGCCGACAGTCTGGGCGTTTTCACGCCGGCGAACCAGCCCCGCGAGTCGCTGGAGGCTG
The DNA here is from genome assembly GCA_038145425.1 of Comamonadaceae bacterium. Classification (GTDB taxonomy): domain Bacteria; phylum Pseudomonadota; class Gammaproteobacteria; order Burkholderiales; family Burkholderiaceae_C; genus Rhodoferax. The sequence continues at coordinate 70,680 of JAYQPP010000010.1, forward strand.
GCGAGGTTGGCTACGTGATCGCCGGCATTCGCGAGCTCAAGGCGGCCAAGGTCGGCGACACGATCACGGTGTTGCGCCCAGGCACAAGTGGTGCGGCTTTCACAGCCAGCCAGCCCTTGCCCGGCTTCAAGGAGATTCAGCCGCAGGTGTTTGCTGGTCTGTATCCGACCGAGGCGAACCAGTATGAGAGCCTGCGCGACAGTCTTGAAAAACTCAAACTCAATGACGCTTCCCTGCACTATGAGCCCGAGGTTTCGCAGGCCCTGGGTTTTGGTTTTCGCTGTGGCTTTCTGGGGCTGTTGCACATGGAAATTGTGCAAGAGCGTCTTGAGAGAGAGTTCGATCAGGATCTGATCACCACGGCCCCAAGTGTGGTTTACGAGGTGGTTCAGCACGATGGCCAGGTTCGTATGGTTGAGAACCCCTCCAAGATGCCCGATCAGGGGCGCCTCGATGAGGTGCGCGAGCCGATCGTGAGCGTTCATCTGTACATGCCGCAGGAGTACGTTGGTGCGGTCATGACCCTGGCCAATCAGAAGCGTGGCGTGCAGATCAACATGACCTACCACGGGCGCCAGGTGATGCTGACGTATGAGCTACCGCTGGCCGAAATAGTGCTGGATTTTTTTGACAAACTCAAGAGCGTGTCGCGGGGCTACGCCTCTATGGACTATGAGTTCAAGGAATACCGCGCTGCGGATGTTGTGAAGGTCGACATCCTGCTCAATGGCGACCGCGTCGATGCCTTGTCGATTATTGTTCATCGAACCCAGGCGCAGTACCGGGGCCGCGCCGTCGTGGCCAAAATGCGCGAAGTGATTTCGCGTCAGATGTATGACGTCGCAATACAGGCCGCAATTGGGTCTAACATTATTGCCCGCGAGACCATCAAGGCGCTGCGCAAGAACGTGATCGCCAAGTGTTACGGGGGTGACATTACCCGCAAGCGTAAGTTGCTTGAAAAACAAAAAGAAGGCAAGAAGCGCATGAAGCAAATCGGCTCGGTTGAAGTGCCTCAGGAGGCTTTCCTGGCGATCTTGAAAGTGGAGTCCTGATGCAGTTTCTGACCTCTGTTGTTCTGGGCGCGTTTGTGGCCTACATCGGCGCCTGGTACTTTGGCGCAATCGAAGGCAATTTTGCGCTGTTACTCTTTTTGGCCAGTGTGGTAACCGGTGTGTACTGGGTGGCTGAGCGTTTGTATTTTTTGCCAGCGCGCCGACAGGCCGCGCAGCAGTTGGAAGAGCAGTCACAGCAGCGTGCGCAGGAACTTCAAAACAGAGGGATCACCAAGGTCGATGGTGATGTCGATGAGGCGCGGCGAAAGGTTCTGGCCCAGCCCTGGTGGCTGGATTGGACGGCTGGTATTTTTCCAGTGATTCTGGGCGTGTTCCTTTTGCGCTCTTTTTTGTTCGAACCTTTCAAAATTCCGTCGGGCTCGATGGTGCCAACTTTGCTGATCGGTGACTTGATCCTAGTAAACAAGTACCACTACGGAATTCGTTTGCCCGTCCTGAACACCAAAATCACCGAGGGCAACAAGCCGCAGCGAGGGGACGTCATGGTGTTTCGCTATCCGCCCCGGCCCAGCCTGGACTACATCAAACGAGTGGTGGGACTGCCAGGCGATCAAATTGCTTACCTGAACAAGCGTTTGACGGTCAACGGGCAGCCCGTGGCTACGGCGCCATTGCCTGACTTCTTTGACGAAGACAGCATGCGCTACCACAAACAGTTCGAGGAAAGCCTTTCAGAACACAAACACCGGGTACTCAATGACGACGGTCGTCCGGCTTTTGTGCCAGGCGCGGATGAATTTGAATTCAAAAAAAATTGTCTGTACAGTATTGAGGGTGTGAGCTGCCGAGTGCCCGAGGGGCATTACTTCATGATGGGCGACAACCGTGATAACTCGCTGGATTCGCGCTATTGGGGTTTTGTGCCGGACAAGAACATCGTTGGCAAAGCGTTTTTTGTATGGATGAACTTCAGTCATCTCGGGCGTATAGGCTCTTTCCATTGAAAGGCAGACGAATGATGAAAATGTCTTGTTCTAAGCGCAGTCGCGGCATGTCTCTGGTGGGGCTGCTGATTGTGGCAATGATGGTTGCAGCGCTGGGCTTGGTGGCTGCGCAGATCTTTCCGACCTATACCGAATTTCAGGCGGTTGAAAAAGCGGCTAACAAGGCATCGGCCGGTACCACCGTCCTTGAAATTCGAAACCTGTTCGACAAGGCGGCGAGCATCGATGACATTCGGTCAATTACCGGAAAAGACCTGGTCGTGACCAAAGAAGGTGACAAGGTGGTCGTGAGCTTCTCGTACCAGCGCGAGATTCATCTGGCTGGTCCTGCTTACCTGACGATGAAATACAGCGGTCGCTCGCGTTGAGTGTGAATCTGGATGAGCTGCAGCACAGGCTGCAGTACCGCTTTCAGGATCCCGGCTTGTTGCGACGGGCGTTAACCCATCGCAGTTTCGCCATCGATCACAACGAGCGGCTTGAATTTCTGGGCGATGCCGTGCTGGGCGCCTGTGTGGCCGAGTTGCTGTTCGAGCGCTTGAGCGACCTGCCAGAGGGAGATTTATCCCGTGTGCGCGCCAATCTGGTTCGACAAGAAACACTGTTTAGTCTGGCCACGAAACTCGGACTCTCCGATTGCCTGCAGCTTGGCGAAGGGGAAATTCGATCTGGCGGTAAAAAGCGGCCATCGATCTTGGCCGACGCGCTGGAGGCGCTGATTGGCGCCATCTATCTCGATGGGGGGCACGCGGCAGCGCGCACACTGGTCAGAGGCCTTTACGACGCCGTCCATATCAATCCTGACATGGCTGCCATGGGCAAGGATTCCAAGACCGAGTTGCAGGAGTGGTTGCAGGGACGCCGCCTGAATCTACCAGCCTATCGGGTCGTCGCCACACTTGGTGAGGCACACCGCCAGACCTTCGATGTGGAATGCGCCATTGCCGCTTTGGGCCTGACCGAGCGGGGCCTGGGCGCATCGCGCCGGGCGGCAGAGCAGTCGGCTGCAGCGGCCATGCTGCAAATCCTGCATCAAAGGAGTGCTTGATGCCTGAAGCCGACAAGCCCGCTGCGTTCGTGCAGGGCCTGGACAAAGTGCCAGGTGCTGAGGCCGCCATTGAGGCCCAGCGCTGCGGTCTGATTGCAATTGTGGGCAAGCCCAATGTGGGTAAATCCACTTTGCTCAATGCTTTGGTTGGTCAAAAGATCAGCATCACCTCACGCAAGGCGCAAACCACGAGGCATCGAATTACCGGCGTGCGAACCCTCAATGAAGTGCAGTATGTCTTCGTGGATACGCCTGGCTTTCAGACGCTTCATGGCAACGCGCTTAACAAGTCTCTGAATAGAACTGTGCTTGGTGCCGTGGCCGATGTTGATCTGATTTTGTTCGTGGTTGAGGCCGGACGCTTTTCTTCAGCAGATGAGCGTGTGCATTCATTGCTGACAGGTCAGGTGCCGGTTATTTTGGTGGCGAACAAGCTCGATCAGGTCAGTAAGCGCTCAGAACTTGCACCGTGGCTTGGTTCCATGCAGGCCAAGGGTTCGTTCGTGGAATATGTGCCGATGTCCGCCAAAAACACGAAGGACATTGAGCGCTTGTTGGCGATTTGTGCAAAACATCTGCCGCAGCAGGACTGGTGGTACGCAGCTGATGAACTGACTGACCGAAGCGAGCGCTTCATGGCGGCTGAAATGGTTCGTGAAAAGCTTTTTCGGTTGACGGGTGACGAACTGCCCTATACCTCTACTGTGGTGATTGATCAGTTTCAGGAAGAGCCCGGTGCAAGAAAGGGGCAGAAGCGCCTGGTTCGAATTGCGGCGACCGTGGTGGTCGAGCGTGATGGACACAAAGCCATGGTGATTGGTGACAAGGGCGAGCGCATCAAGCGAATTGGCACGGAGGCTCGCGTTGAACTTGAGCACTTGTTCGACGCCAAAGTATTCCTCGAGCTATGGGTCAAAGTCAGATCGGGCTGGGCTGATGATGAGGCGCGGGTTCGCTCCTATGGTTATGAGTCTTAAATACACGTCGGCTTTGCCACAGGTTCTCGCTGTTGCCCTGGCTTGACTGATCGATTGCCATGGCCTCGCATCGCATTGTTCATGAACCCGCGTTTGTCCTGCATCGCTACGACTGGAGCGAATCCAGCCTGATTCTGGAGGTCTTTACGCGCCACCACGGTCGACAGGCGATCGTGGCCAAGGGTGTGAAGCGACCGAGTTCAAGCTTTCGTCCGATTCTGTTGCCTCTGCAGCCGTTGACGATCAGCTTTTCGGGCGACGCAGACATCAAGACCCTCAAGGCCGCAGAGTGGCAGGGCGGCCATGTGATGCCCACAGGCGAGGCCTTGATGTCGGGTTACTACCTGAATGAGTTGTTGCTGACGCTGCTGGCACGCGAGGACGCGCACCAGGCACTTTTCGACATGTACAGCCGGGTGGTCGAGGTGCTGGCCAGCCGGCTCGGCGAGGTTATCGAGTCCGCTTTGCGCGCTTTTGAGCTGGTCTTGTTGCGCGAGATTGGTTTTCTGCCGGCGCTCCATACCCAAACCATGACCTTGATGGGCTTGTTGCCTGACGAGTCCTATTGTCTGGTGCCGGAGGGGGGGCTGCGCTTGTCCCATGACCATGACAAGGCCTATCTCAGCGGAGCGCAATGGATAGAGCTGCAAGATGTGCTCTCGGGCGAGCCGGATTTTGCGGCCGTCATCAGGGTGTGCTCGGCGGTGGCTGCTGAGCTCAAGCCGCAATTGCGAGCCTTGCTCCATTACCATTGTGGGGTTCAGACGCTACGCACGCGACAAGTGATGATGGACATGCAGAGTTTATGAAGACGACCGCGCTTTCAGTCAATTTGAATAAGGTGGCTCTGGTGCGCAACACCCGGCACCTGGGTATTCCCAGTGTCACACGGGCAGCTCGTCTGTGTCTGGAGGCCGGGGCCAAGGGCATTACCGTGCATCCACGGCCAGATGAGCGCCACATTCGCGAGAGCGATGTTCAAGACCTGGCTCATCTGATGCGCGATTGGCCCGAGGCTGAATTCAATATCGAGGGTAACCCCTTCCACAACCTGATGGACATTGTGGGTCGTCTGATCGAGCAAAGCCTGCCCGTGCATCAGCTGACTTTTGTGCCTGATGCGCAGGGGCAGTTCACCAGCGACCATGGCTGGAACCTGGCGCAGGACGCCGAGCGTCTGCGCCCGCTTATTGAGCGCGCCAAAAGCTGGGGCGTTCGTGTGAGCCTTTTCATGGATGCGCAGGCCGCGGACATGGCTGCGGCCAAGGCCCTTGGTGCTGACCGGGTTGAGCTCTACACCGAGCCTTTCGCAGCTGCCTGGGCCACTGCAGAACAAGGCGAACAACTTGAACGTTTTGCTGAGGCAGCCCAAGCTGCGCTGAACGCTGGACTGGCGGTGAATGCCGGGCACGATCTCAATCGTGACAACCTCACGGGTTTTATTTCTGCCGTTCCCGGCGTCAGCGAGGTGTCGATTGGACATGCCTTGATTGCTGATGCCCTGGAGATGGGTTATCGCGACGCGGTGCGCGACTACCTTCGGTGCATGACGCTGGGGCAGGCCTGGCGTGAACAGATGCCGGGCTAAGGTTTAACGGGCGGCTGCTGTACATGATTTTCGGCATTGGCACTGACGTCTGCGATGTGAGACGCATTCGTGACAGTCTCGAGCGACACGGCGAGCGTTTCGCGCGTCGGGTGCTGGGCGAGCAAGAGCTTCGCGTCTGGCGGCGTCGCTCGGAGCGCTGGCCTGATCGTGGCGTGCGTTTTCTGGCGACGCGTTTTAGCGCTAAAGAAGCCTTTAGCAAGGCTATTGGCCTGGGTATGCGTATGCCGATGACCTGGCGTTCCTGTGAAATCACCAATTTGGCCAGTGGTCAACCCGTGGTGGCTTTGCATGGTGAATTGCGAGCGTGGTTCGAGTCCAAGGGCTTGCGGGCCCATGTCAGCGTGTCCGACGAGTCCGATTACGCAACCTCGTTTTGCGTGGTCGAGCATTGGCCTGAGGTCATGCCCGGTCAGCGTTAAGAGATCGCAATTTTTTAAAACCTTGAGTTCATGACCATGCATGCGCCACTGCTCATTGATATTGCCGGCACCACGCTTGACGCCCAAGACGTTCGGCGGCTGAAGCATCCCTTGGTGGGCGGGATGATCCTGTTTAGTCGTAACTGGGAAAGCCAGTCGCAACTGGCGGCTTTGTGTCGTTCCATGAAGGCGATTCGGCCCGACCTGTTGATCAGCGTTGATCATGAGGGCGGGCGGGTACAGCGATTCAAGTCTGGCGGCTTCACGCATTTGCCAGCGATGCGAGCGCTGGGTGAGCTCTGGCGCGGTGATGCCCAGGACACAGCGGGTGAGGGTGCACTGCGCGCCATGCGTGCTGCCAGCGCGTGTGGCTATGTATTGGGGTCCGAGTTACGCGCCAGTGGCGTCGACCTGAGTTTTACCCCGGTTCTGGATCTGGACTACGGCGCAAGCGCGGTGATCGGCGATCGGGCCTTTGACGCCGATCCCCGCGTGGTGAGTGTGCTGGCGAAAAGCCTGATGCATGGTTTGCTCGAGAGTGGCATGGCCAACTGTGGCAAGCATTTTCCCGGCCATGGCCATGTGCGTGCGGACTCGCACACCGACGCACCGGTCGACCGCCGAAGCTTGCGTCAGATCATGAGGTCTGACGCCGTGCCTTATGAGGCCTTGTCGCTGGACTTGAAGAGCGTGATGCCGGCGCATGTGGTTTATCCACGGGTGGATGGCAGAGCAGCCGGCTTCAGTGCCATCTGGCTGCAAGACATTCTGCGCCGTCGTCTGGGCTTTGATGGGTTGATCTTCAGCGATGACCTCTCCATGGCCGGCGCGCGGGTGATTGACGGACATGAGGTGAGCGCCACCGAGGCTGCGGTGCAAGCCCTCACTGCGGGCTGTGACATGGTCTTGCTGTGTAACCAGTCGCTGGGTGATGGTCGGGAACTTGACGCGTTGATCGATGGCATGACCGAGGCCCTGCTCAAAGGTCGCTGGTCTCAAAGTGAGGCCAGTGAACAGCGCCGACTTGAGTTGCTACCGCGCTTTGAGTCGCCTAGCTGGGACGAGCTCATGGTTCAGCCCCGCTACATGCAGTGCCTTGACTTGTTGCCTTAGGCGAGCCAGTTGAGCCCCTCGTACACCAACACATTGGAGTCATCATGAATGCTTTGACATCATCTGCAAGAGGGGTGTACCTGATTGCAGTCACGCCGTTTACCGATAGCGGTGAACTCGATTTAGCCAGTACGGATCGGATGGTGGATTTTTATCTATCCTGTGGCGTCACGGGTCTGACGATTTTGGGCATCATGGGCGAGGCGACCAAGCTCACGGCGCAGGAATCCGGACTTTTCGTCCAACAGGTGCTCAAACGGGTGGATGGGCGGGTGCCGGTCGTGGTGGGTGCATCGGCCGCGGGTTTTGCACCGATGAAAGCGCTGACCGAACGGGTAATGGACCTAGGGGCCTCCGGCGTGATGGTGGCTCCCCCGCATACGCTGCGCACAGACGAGCAGATCGTCTCGTACTTTCAGATGGTGGGTGAGACGCTGGGTCCAACCGTGCCGTGGGTGCTGCAAGACCATCCCGTATCAACGGGCGTTCAGATGTCGGCGCAGGTGATCCTGCGCGTGATCAGCCAGGTTGAAAGCTGTGTCATGCTCAAAGCAGAGGACTGCCCGGGCCTGGCCAAACTGACTGCGATACGCGCGGCCAGTGACAGTGGCCAGTCGCGCCGGGTTTCGATTCTGACGGGCAATGGTGGCGGTCTGTTTCTGCCAGAAGAACTGGTGCGTGGTGCTGATGGTGCCATGACAGGCTTTGCCTACCCGGAAATGATGGTTCAGGTATGCCAGGCGCATGACGCCAAAGACCTGAACCGGGCCCAGGATATTTTTGACGCCTACTTGCCTCTGGCTCGCTACGAGCAACAAGCCGGAATCGGTTTGGCTGTGCGCAAGCACATTCTGGCCCAACGCGGCGTGATCGCCAGTGCGGCTGTTCGCAAGCCCGGGCCCAAACTCTCGGCGCAAGATCTGGCCGACATTGAAAGACTGTCCGTTCGGCAGACACGTCGTCTGGCTGAAATAGGCGGTTAAGCTCATCCCGATTGAATTTTGGAGACGACATGGATTCCACTGTAAACATGGACCTTGATTCGCACACGATCGATGTGCTGTCGAAAGTCACGACCGCGACGCTGACAACCATCTTGTTGAAAAAGGGGTTGCGTAATGTTTGGTTGCGAGGGACGCGACCGATCCGCAGTGGCCAGCCGCGACTCATCGGTCGGGCCTTCACGCTGCGATTCGTGCCGGCGCGCGAAGATCTGGCAACGCCAGAGTCCTGGGGTTCACCGATCTCAACTCGGGCTGCGATTGAGGCGATGCCACCCGGTTGCATCGCAGTCGTTGATGCGATGGGTGTGCAGGATGCTGGCATTTTTGGGGACATTCTTTGTCAGCGCATGGCCAAGCGCGGCGTGACGGCGCTGGTCACCGACGGTGTGGTGCGCGATCTGGCCGGGGTGCTCGGTACCGGCTTGCCCGTTTGGTGCAGTGGCGCTGCAGCGCCGCCGTCCGTAGCTGGCCTGACCTTTGTGGCCTGGCAACAGCCCATTGGTTGTGGCGGCGTGGCTGTGTTTCCGGGTGATGTGGTGGTGGCCGACGATGATGGCGCTGTATTGATTCCGGCTGCGCTCCTGCCAGTTGTGCTGGACCTGGCGCCCGAACAAGAGCGCCTTGAGGGCTGGATCATGGGTCAGGTCGAAGCGGGTGCGACGCTACCAGGCCTGTATCCGCCCAATGAACAGAACAAGGCTCGCTATCTGAAAGACACCGGGCAAGCCTGAGTTGGAGGGTGCACCAGAGGCCCTGGTGCAGGCGACCAGTTTGACGAAAGCGTCTATCAGGCCGGAGTGTCGGATGCCTGGTCGGCTGCTTTGGTGGATCGCAGCGATATGATTTTTTGGCGTGCCACTGCTTTTTCCGAAGCGCTTGCAAACTTGCTGTACTTGCCCAGGACAGACACCAGTTGCGCGTAAATGCGCGGGTTGGCCGCCAGGCACTCCTTCTGCTCCAGAAAGTCAGCTTCACCGGAGAGGTTGCCCACCAAGCCACCAGCTTCGGTGATCAAGAGCGATCCGGCCGCGACGTCCCAGGGTTGCAGGCCGGTCTCAAAGAAACCATCTGTGAAACCGGCAGCCACATAGGCCAGATCGAGCGCAGCCGCGCCAGGGCGGCGCAGGCCGGCTGTCACCTGCATCAGGTCGCCCATCATGCACAGGTAATTGTTGAAGTCATCCGTGGTCCGAAACGGGAAACCGGTTGAGATGAGGCAGCCTTGCAGGCGCGCGCGCTTGGCAACCCGAATGCGGCGGTTGTTCATGAAAGCACCACGGCCCCGTGTCGCTGTGAACAGGTCGTTGCGGGTGGGGTCGTAAACCACGGCCTGCTCCACCTTGCCTTTGACAGCCAGCGCAATGCTGACGCAGTAGATGGGTAGGCCGTGGATGAAATTGGTCGTGCCGTCGAGCGGATCGATCAACCAGACGTAATCCGAGTCTTGGGCACCATGGGTTCTGCCGGATTCCTCAGCCCAGATGGCGTGGCCCGGGTAGGCTGAGAGCAGGGTCTCAATGATGGCTTTTTCAGAGGCTTGGTCCACTTCGGTGACGAAGTCGTTGACCTGCTTTTCCGACACGCGTACCGACTCCACATCCAGGGCAGCCCGGTTGATGATGGCCCCCGCGGCCCGCGCGGCCTTGACGGCGACATTGAGCATGGGGTGCGAGGAGGTCGAATTCATGGTGCGGTCTGGCGATGGAGGAAGGCACCTGCACGGGGTCGTGAGGCTGCTGGCATGTCGAGCCAGTCTGCGAAGCGGCAAGCGACAATGCGTGCATTTTAACGGTCCGTCGCATGAAAACCCGCTTTGTTCTGATCAACACCAGCCACGCTGGCAATGTGGGAGCAGTAGCGCGCGCGATGAAAACCATGGGCTTTGATGACCTGGTTCTGGTGGCGCCGCGCTGGGCCAATGTCCTGCGGCGCGAGGAGACCATCCAGCGCGCAAGCGGCGCGCTGGATGTGCTGGAAAACGCCCGGATAGTTGCCTCGCTCGATGAGGCTCTGGATGGCATGACCCATTTGTGCGCCACGGCCATGACGCCGCGTGACTTTGGCCCGCCAACAGCCCTGCCGCGGGCATATCTGGAAAATCTGCTTGGCGTCGGGCAACCACCCCAGGCGAAGACCAGCCAAAGCCCGGGTGGTGTGGCTTTTCTCTTTGGCAGTGAGCGTTTTGGCATGCGTAACGAAGACGTCTATCGGTGCCATGTCTGCCTGACCATCCCCACCAACCCGGGCTTCGGATCGCTCAATCTGGCAGCAGCTGTACAAGTGATTGCCTACGAATGGCGGCTGGCTTTGTCTCAACCTGTTGCGGCAGAGCCAGCCGCGCAACGATCGCCGGCGGATGCGGCGCAGGTCGCGGCCATGTTGGCGCACTGGCAACAGGCGCTGGTGTCGATTGGTTTTCTGGACCCTGATGCGCCCAAAAAGCTCATGCCCAGGCTCAATCAACTGTTCAATCGGTCTGAGCTCAGCGAAGAGGACATTCACATTCTTCGCGGCATTGCCAAGGCCATGATCCAAAAAAGCAGCCTGACGGCTGTAAACCCGCGCAATTCCCAGGCATTCGATCCCGATTAGACTTCGCCCCATGTTTGGAAGAATCAAGTCTGACGTCCGTTGTATCCTGGAAAGAGACCCTGCCGCGCGCAGCACCTGGGAGGTCTTGACCTGCTACCCCGGGCTGCATGCGGTTTTGATGCACCGGCTGGCACATTTGTGCTGGACATCGGGCCTGAAGTGGCTGGCGCGCTTTATTTCGCACCTCGGCCGTTTTTTCACCGGTATTGAAATTCACCCTGGTGCGGTGATCGGCGAGCGGGTTTTTTTTGATCACGCCATGGGCGTGGTTGTTGGCGAGACCGCCGTGATTGGCGATGATTGCACGATTTACCAGGGTGTCACGCTTGGCGGCACCTCCTTGTACAAAGGCACCAAACGCCATCCGACGCTGGGGCGAGGTGTGGTGGTGGGTGCCGGCGCCCAGGTGCTCGGTGGATTTGAGGTGGGCGATGGCGCCAAGATCGGCTCTAACGCTGTGGTGACCAAGCCTGTTCCTGCCGGTGCGACGGCGGTCGGTAATCCGGCTCGAATCATTCAGGTCGACTCCGACGCCAAGCGCGAAGCGGCGGCTTCGCGTATGGGCTTTTCCGCCTACGGCGTGACGCAGTCGGATGATCCCTTGAGTCAGGCGATGCGGGGCCTGATCGACAACGCAGCAGGCCATGAACACCAGATCGCCATGTTGTGGCAGGCCATCGAAAAGCTGCAGTCTGGCAAGCCAGGCCTGGATTGCGTGCCGCAAGACGCAGCGCGCGACGAACACTTTGAAGCTGACAAACTCTCTGACCTGGTTGGCAAATAAACCGGCAGCGCCGCTTGTCAGTTGCTGGGGCGGATAGCGGATTTGGGGCGAAACGCTTTGCAAACCGCTGGATCAGTTTCCAGGTAAGGTCCCCCGATCAAATCAATGCAATACGGAACGGCAGCAAAGATGCCGTTGACTTGTGTGTTGCCGCTGGCATCGCGCAGGCCCTCGAGCGTTTCAGCAATGGCTTTTGGTTGCCCTGGCAGGTTGATGATCAGGCTGTGATCCCGAATGACGGCGACCTGCCTGGAGAGAATGGCCGTCGGCACAAAGGCCAGGCTGATTTGGCGCATTTGCTCGCCAAACCCGGGCATTTCTTTGTGCGCTACCGCCAGCGTTGCCTCCGGCGTGACATCGCGCAGGGCCGGTCCGGTGCCGCCGGTCGTCAAAACCAGAGAACAACCCAAATCAACCAATTCGATCAGGGTCTGGCTGATGGTCTGTTGTTCATCCGGTATCAAACGGGACTCGTACTGGATGGGGTTCTCGAGCGCTGCGCCCAGCCAGGCCTGCAAAGCGGGAAGCCCTTTGTCGACATACACCCCACTGGAAGCCCTGTCGCTGACCGAGACGATACCGATGCGCACCGGATCAAATTCGCCCTGATGGCTCATGATGCCCCCCTCTGAGTTTGGTAAACGGGCTCAGGCAGCGCAGCACTGTTGGGCGCTGGCTGGCTGAGCGTGTCGCGAATGAGTTGGAATATTTCACGATACGAGCGACCATGACGGCTTGCTGCACCCGGTTTGCCGGGCATCGCGTCTTTGCGGGCTTGCCTAAGGAGCGTCCTGAGGTGCTGGATATCTGTTCCGGGAAACTGGTCGATCCACTGCGCAAGCGACTCGTCGTTGTCGATCATGCGTTCGCGCCATTGCTCGGCCTGGTGCAGCAAAAGCGTGTCAGCAGCTGGCCCCATCGCCTGCATGTCCAGTGCCTGGCGAGCATGCGCCAGGGTGTGGGGGTCGAGTTTGCGCATGAGCTTGCCAATGAACTGCATCTGCCGGCGCCGGGCCTCGAAGTTGTCCAGCTTTTGCGCTTGATCGAGTGCATCAAGAAGGGCGTCCGGGAGGTGCAGGGCATCGCGTAAATCTTGCCTGAGCTTGATCAGCTGCTCGCCAAGGTCTTGCAGGGCTGCGCTTTGGAGCTTGAGTTCGGTACGGCTTGGGGACTCAGAGCCTTTGAGTTCACGTTTGAGCTCTTCGTCGCGCTCACTGCCCTGGGCGACAAATTCGCCCCGCACGAAATACCCTTTTTTCATTTTTTTCGGCATAGACAAGTATCATAGCTGCGCCATGAAAAACAACATCTCCCGTGTCGCCAAGCGTCGCTTGCGCGAGCAGCCCGATTCCGCCGAATCCGGCTTTTCGTTCAGCCCCAAATTTTTCGAAGACATGGTCGATTTTTCGATCAGTCATGCCAAGAAGCTCGGTGCCAGTGACGCCGCGGCTCAAGCCAGCGAAGCCTCGGGCTTGAGCGTCTCAGTGCGTAAGGGTGATTTGGAAAACGTGGAGCGTAACCGTGACAAGAGCCTGTCGATCTCTGTGTATGTAGGGCAGCGACGCGGTGCGGCAAGTACGTCCGACTTTTCACCGCGGGCGATTGAGCAGACGGTTGCGGCCGCATTCGATATTGCCCGTTTTACAGCGGAGGATCCGTTTGCGGCCTTGCCTGATGCAGATGACATCGTGCCTGCACCTGAACAAAGAACAGATCTCGAGCTGTTTTTTCCCTGGTTACTGAGCAGTTCAGATGCGATGCAACTGGCTTTGCAAACAGAGGCGGCGGCGCTTGGGCTAGACAAGCGCATCACGAACAGCGAAGGCGCTGCAGTTTCAGCGCAGCAGTCGCATTTTTTCAGTGCGCATACGCATGGCTTTCGCGGCGGATATGCAACCTCACGGCATTCTGTTTCGGTGTCACCCATCGCCGGCCGAGGCGACGACATGCAGCGTGATGCATGGTACAGCTCTGAGCGCAATCATGTCGATCTGGCTCAGCCAGAGGCGATTGGACGCTACGCCGCCGAGCGGGCATTGAGTCGGCTGGGTTCGCGCAAGATTGCCACGACCCAGTGCCCGGTCTTGTTTGAGGCGCCCTTAGCAACCGGACTGATTGGCGCCTTTGTCCAGGCGGTCAGCGGCGGCGCTTTGTATCGCAAGAGCAGTTTTTTGCTCGACAGCTTGGGCAAACAGGTATTTCCTGAGCATATTGAGTTGCTGGAAGACCCATTTGTCAAACGTGGCAAGGGTAGTTCGCCTTTCGACGACGAGGGTGTTCGGGTGCGTGCGCGTCATGTGGTCGAGGCAGGGCGGGTTCAAGGCTATTTCCTGGGCAGTTACTCGGCGCGCAAATTGGGGTTAAAGACCACGGGCAATGCGGGTGGTTCACACAATTTGAAGTTGCGCTCGAATTTGACACGCGCCGGCGACGATCTGGAGGCCATGTTGCGTCGGCTTGGTACCGGTTTATTTGTCACAGAGTTGATGGGTAGCGGTGTGAACTATGTCACGGGCGACTATTCACGCGGGGCCAGCGGCTTCTGGGTTGAGCGCGGACGTATCGCGTACCCGGTGCAGGAAATCACGATCGCAGGCAATATGCGCGACATGCTGCGTGATATTGTGGCCGTCGGTGCAGATGCTTACGCTTACGGCGCCAAGACCACGGGCTCGATTCTGATCAAACGGATGAAAGTCGCGGGCAGTTAGACAGCGAGCCTGTTGGCCCTTGATCGTCTCGCTAGAGTTAAAAAGGCACTGGCGCGACGCCTCGGCCCTGATCCACCCGTTTTTGTGCAGGCTCAGTGCCCCAAAATCTTCGACAAGAAGTCTTTGCTGCGCTCGTTTTGCGGGTTGTTGAAGAACGCCTCAGGCGTGTTTTGCTCAACGATCTGACCTTGGTCCATGAAGATCACGCGGTCGGCGACTGCCTTGGCAAAACCCATCTCATGCGTCACACAAATCATCGTGATGCCTTCGTTGGCCAACTCGATCATGACGTCAAGCACTTCCTTGATCATCTCAGGATCGAGCGCAGAGGTTGGTTCATCGAACAACATGATCTTGGGCTTGAGGCAAAGCGCACGGGCAATTGCCACACGCTGTTGCTGGCCGCCAGAGAGTTGCAGCGGGTACTTGTGCGCCTGCTCCGCGATCTGAACGCGGTTGAGTTGGACCATCGCCTTTTCTTCGGCCTCTTTCTTCGGCAATTTGCCCACCCACATGGGAGAGAGCGTCAGGTTTTCCAGCACGGTTAGGTGTGGAAAGAGATTGAACTGCTGAAATACCATTCCCACTTCTTTGCGGACTTTGTCGATGGCTTTCACGTCATCGCTCAGCTCGGTGCCGTCAACCATCAGACGGCCTTCCTGATGCTCCTCGAGGCGGTTGATGCAACGAATGAGCGTGGACTTGCCGGAGCCCGAGGGCCCGCAAATCACAATGCGTTCGCCTTTGCCAACACTCAGATCGATGTCACGCAAAACATGGAAATTGTTGCCATACCACTTGTTGACTTTGTCGAAAGTGATGATTGGAGTTGAATTGTTTTCAGCCATGATGGGGGCGTCTCCTGTTCAGCGCGATTTGCTTTTGTTGACCTGCTTTTCAACCCAGGAGCTGTAGCGCGACATTGAGAAGCAGAAAATGAAATAGATGAGGGCGATGAAAAGATAGGCCTCGATGATGAACGGGCGCCAGTCAGAATCAGAATTCAGCGCGATATGCATGGCGCCGGTCAGTTCGTACAAGCTCACAATCGTGACAAGTGAGGTATCTTTGAAAACTGAAATAAAGTTGTTCATGATGCCTGGCACCACCATGGCCAGCGCCTGCGGCAACACAATCTTGCGCTGGGTTTGCCAGTAGCTTAGGCCCAAGGTGGCGGCCGCTTCGACCTGGCCTTTTGGAACAGCTTGCAAGCCACCCCGGATCACTTCTGCGGTGTAGGCCGCCGAGAACAGCGTGATGCCTACCAATACCCTCAGCAACACGTCAATTTTGAAGCCCGCCGGCATGAACAGAGGGAACATGAACGAGGCCATAAACAAAACGGAGATCAGCGGAACGCCGCGGATCAATTCGACGTAGATCGTGCAGATGCTGCGTATGGCTGGCAGGTTTGAGCGGCGCCCCATGGCTACCAGTAACGCGATCGGGAAAGACAGCACAAGCGATATGGAGGCGAGCAAGATGGTAAGCGGCAATCCCCCCCAGCGGTCTGTGTCGACACGGCTCATACCCATCGTATTGCCGTACATCAAACCGAAAAAAATACTCAAGACGACCAGCCACAAAAGCGGTAGCCATGCTTTCCAGAAGGCGCGAATACAGCTCACGATCAGCAAGCCGGTCAGCAGGGTCGTGGCGACCAGTGGGCGCCACTGCTCTTCAAAGGGATAACGGCCGAAGATGATGAACCTGTACTTCTCGGCGACCACACCCCAACAGGCGCCAGCCGCCTCGCCGCGACAACTCTCAACCCGCGGCTCCCAGATGGCTTGCAGCAAAGCCCAGTCAACCAAATTGGGCACTAACCACAAGAGCATGGCGCCGATGAGCAAAGTGGCCAGCGAGGTTTTGATGTCGCCGAATAGATTGATCCGGACCCAGGCCACAGGGCCCTCGGTATTGACCGGCGCCGCGCGTGGTGCAATAGGCTTGAAACTTGTATCCGTCATATCTGTGGTCTTGGCTCAACGCTCTTTGATCGCCGCACGCTTGTTGTAGATGCTCATGAGCAAGGACGTTCCCAGCGACGTTGTCAGGTAGACCAGCATGATGATTGAAATGCATTCGACGGCACGCCCAGTTTGATTGAGCGCTGTGGTGGAAATGGACACAACATCCGGGTAACCAACAGCCACCGCCAATGAGGAGTTTTTCGTCAGATTCAGGTATTGATTCGTCAGCGGCGGAATGATCACCCGCAGCGCCTGTGGCAAAAGAATCAGTCGCATTTCCTGAGATTTGCTCAGGCCCAAAGCCGACGCCGCCTCGGCTTGCCCCAGAGAAACGGACTGGATGCCCGCTCGCACCACTTCTGCAATAAACGCTGCGGTGTAGAGAGTCAGGCCCAGCGTCACAGCCAGAAATTCTGGCGTTAGCGCGCCGCCACTCTCAATGGCGAAGTCGCCCCTGAATGGCCGGTTCAGGTCCATGGGCGAGCCACCGGCGACCCAGCCGAGTGCGCCACAGACGAGCACGATCAATAGCGGAATGAACACCATGCTGCGGGGCTGGCCGCTGGCCTCAAAAAGCTTTCGAGCCCAGGCTCTGTAGAAAACGGCCACCACGCAGCCAGCGATCAGGCCAGCCAACATGAAGACATGTCCCATACCCCAGATGGGCACCGGGAACTTGAAGCCGCCTTTACTCAGGAAAGCAGGCCCGATTGCCCAGGCCTCCATGGGCGCGGGCAGAATTTCGGTCAGCAGCACGTACCAGAGCAAAAGTTGCAGAAGAACAGGAATGTTGCGAAACATTTCGACATAAATCTGCGCCAGACCGCGCAGCAGCGCATTACGGGAAAAACGACTGACACCAACGAGGGTGCCAATGACGGTTGCCAACAAAATGCCCAGCAGCGAGACCCGCAGGGTGTTGACCAAGCCCACCAGGAAAGCCTGGTAGTAAGGATCGGACGAGTCGAAGTTGTAGAGGCTCTCGCCGATGTCAAAACCGGCGGAATTGGTCAGGAAATCAAAACCACTTTGGATGCCGCGCACCCGCATATTGGTCAGGGTGTTGTGGACTAGAAACCAGGCCACGCCTGCAATCACGGCGGCAGCAAGAAGCTGGTAAACCACCCCACGAAAAGCCTGACTACGCCACGACCATTTGCTGGCTTTCGGAGGTGCTTTCTCAGACGCAGTACTCATGAGGAATCAGATGGCATCGAATAGGGGGAACTTAGCATTAAAAAAGCCGCAGGGCCTGCAACAGGACCTGCGGCTTTGATTAGGGTCAATTAACGAATCGGAATGGCGTACATCAGGCCGCCATTGGTCCACAGATTGTTAACGCCTCGGGGAAGGCCGATTGGCGATTTGGGGCCAACGTTGCGCTCGAAAATTTCGCCATAGTTGCCAGATGTTTTCAGCGCGCGTGCCATCCAGTCCTTGTCCAGACCGAGCAGCTTGCCGGTGTCATCGCCGATACCCAGGATCCGCTTGACCACGGGGTTGTCGGTGTTGGCCATCTGGTCAACATTGGCCTGGGTCACACCGTACTCTTCCGCTTCGATCAAGCCGTAAATCACCCACTTGACGATGGCGAACCACTCGTCATCGCCACGGCGAACCATCGGGCCCAGGGGCTCTTTGGAGATCAGCTGCGGCAAGATCACGTGGTCAGCTGGGTTTTTGGCTTCCTTGTTGCGTACGGAGGCAAGGCCAGATGCGTCCGTGGTGTAGGCCAGGCAGCGACCCGAGAAATAGGCGGCTGTGGCAGCCTCGGACTTCTCAAACACGACCGGCTTGATGTTCAGGTTGTTTGCCTTAGAGAAGTCGGTGAGGTTTTTCTCGGTGGTGGTACCCGACTGCACGCAAACAGTCTGGTTTTTCAGCTGCTTGGGATCTTTGATCTTGGTTTTGGTTGGAACCATGAAGCCCTGGCCGTCATAGTAAGTCACGACGGTATCGTGCAGGCCCAGCGACGCGTCGCGGGTCATTGTGAACGTGGTGTTGCGCGCCAGAACATCGATTTCACCTGACTGCAGTGCCGTAAAGCGTTGAGAGGCGTTGAGCGGAACGTACTTGATCTTGTCGGGGTTGCCCAAAACCGCAGCAGCAATGGCTCTGCAGGTGTCAACGTCCATACCACTCCATTTGCCGGATGAGTCCGCCGCGCTGAAACCAGCCAGGCCTGTGTTGACGCCGCAAACCATTTCGCCACGCGCTTTGATCGCGTCAAGGGTTTTGCCAGCCATGGCGGGCAGCGCTGAGAGGGTGCCACAAGCGGCAACCGCCAAAGCTAAAGCTTTGATTTTGTTGACTTTCATTGTTTAATCTCCATTTTTGAAAAGATAGGCTTGGCGGCGTATGTTATCTGCGATTCTGCAGTCGCCACCTTGAAGTATCACACTTTAGCACTTGGGCAGTGGGTACATGCCCTAGGGTTTCTACTTGGTTTTTTGTTTTCTCATGCATTATTTGCAATAGATGATGACAGTTGCCCCCAGATGCCATCGCTGTGCGGGGCCGTGCAAGCGCTTAGGCAGTCGATTGGACAGAGTGTCTTCGAATCAGTAAGCACGATCGCTTCTGGTGGAATGAATCTGCCGTGCGTGAGCGTGCGCTTGAGGCCACTTACGAGCGCTGCCGTTAACATTCGCGCCTATTTTTGAAAGGCCGGCTGATCCGGTGTTCTTGGGAGTCTGAGATGTTTGAAGCGGTGATTGCGGGTAGTTTGCCCAAGCCTTCCTGGCTGTCAGAGACAGAAAAGCTATGGCCAGCTTGGAGATTAAAAGGGGACGATTTGCGCCGGGCCAAGGCGGATGCCACCCTGATGTGGCTGAAGCTTCAGGAGGACGCAGGCCTGGACATTGTGGGCGACGGCGAGCAGGCTCGTCAGCACTTCGTGCACGGCTTCCTCGAAAAAGTGGAGGGCATCGACTTCGAGCACAAAGTGACGATGGGGATTCGTGATGGTCGCTACGATGCGCAGGTGCCGCAGGTGATTGCGCCGCTCAAGCTGATGGGGCGGGTGCATGGCATGGAGGCGCAGCTTGCCAGGGCCCACACCAAAAAGAAGCTGAAATTCACCCTGCCGGGTCCGATGACGATTGTTGACACAGTTGCTGACCGCTTTTACGGCAGCCGTGTTGCAATGGCCATGGCTTTTGCCGATTTGCTCAACCAGGAAGCGCTGGCCCTGCAGGCTGACGGTGTGGACATCATCCAATTCGATGAACCGGCCTTCAATGTCTACATGAAAGAGGCTGCAACCTGGGGCGTCGAGGCTTTGGAGCGCGCTGCTCGGGGCCTGACCTGCACGACGGCTGTTCACATTTGTTACGGCTACGGAATCAAGGCCAACAACGACTGGAAGGTCAAGCTCGGGCAGGAATGGCGCCAGTACGAGGAGGTGTTTCCCGCTTTGGCCAAAAGCAGCATCCAGCAGGTCAGCCTGGAGTGTTTTAACTCCCACGTTCCCGCGCACTTGATGGCTTTGCTGGAGGGCAAAGACGTCATGGTCGGTGCGATCGATGTGGCCAGTGATGTGATTGAGACGCCGGAGCAGGTCGCTGACACGATTGAAACAGCCATGAAATACCTGCCCCCGCATCGGATCTTTCCCTGTACCAACTGCGGTATGGCGCCTATGTCGCGTGAAGTGGCCTTGGCCAAACTACAAGCGCTTGGCGACGGCGCCCGCCTGGCGCGCGAACGTCTGCACGCGCAGAAAGGGCAGGCATGACGCTGGAGGCGGTGGACCCGGGGCAGGTCGGCCTGAGCGCAACTCGGCTACAGGCCCTGATGTCGGTCTTGCAGCAGGAGGTTGACCGCAAGCGTTTGCCTGGCGCAGTGGTCTTGATTGCCCGCCACGGCAAGACAGCGCTCAAAAGCAGCGTGGGCATGCTCAACGCAGCCACTGGCGAACCCATGCGTGAAGACGCGCGGTTCAGGATTTATTCGATGACCAAGCCGGTGGTGTCGTTTGCCATCATGATGCTGGTCGAGCAGGGAAAACTGGTCTTGCGAGACCCGTTGAGCAAATTTCTACCGGAATTTGCCAAGCAGCAGGTGGCCGTGGATTTGAGCAACGATCTGCGTCTTGAGCCTCTACGTCGGCCTGTGACGATTCATGACTTGCTGCGCCACACGGCTGGCATGACCTATGAATTTTTGGGTGCCAGCCCTGTGCAGCGCCAGTACGCGCAGCTTCGCATGGGCAGTCGTGACAAGACGCTCGCTGAGCACACCGAGCAAATTGCGGGCTTGCCGCTGCTTTTTCAGCCTGGCACGGTGTTCGAGTACAGCTGCGCCACCGATGTGCTGGGGCGGGTGATTGAGGTGGTCTCGGGCCAAACCTTGCAGTCTTTTTTAGCGGAAAAAATTTTTGAGCCGCTGAACATGCGCGAGACCAGTTTCTCTGTTGCCCCTGAGTTCCATGACCGTATTGCGGAGCCTTTCGCACGCGACCCCGACGGCGGCATGCAGATGAAGGTGATCGATGTTCGCTCAGCTGCGACTTTGGCCTCGGGCGGCGGTGGTCTGGTATCAACAGCATCTGACTATGCCCGCTTTTTGCAGTGCATGCTGGGCAGGGGCCAGCTTGATGACGTCCGACTCCTGGGCCCGCAGACGGTTGATTTCATGACGACGGATCATCTGGGCGAGATACCCATCGCGCCGACCGGTTCGCGCAACATGCTGCCGCCAGGCCACGGCTTTGGGCTTGGCTTTGCGATTCGAAAAGCGGCGGGCGCTCACGCTGAGCCGGGTTCTCCAGGCAGTTACTTCTGGGGTGGTCTTGCCGGCACGGCGTTCTTTGTGGACCCCGCTTTAGATTTGCATGCCTGTCTCATGATCCAGGCGCCCAATCAGCGTGATCATTACCGTG
>JAYQPP010000011.1:0-19615 GCA_038145425.1 Comamonadaceae bacterium
CGATTTTCCAGAGCCGCTTTCGCCCACCAAACCCAGCACCTGCCCTTGGTCCAGGCTGAAATCCACACCGTCCACTGCTTTGACCACTCCCTGTCGGGTGAAGAAGTGGGTTTGCAACTGGGAGACTTCCAAGACCTTCATCGTCTTAGCCTTGGGTTGAGGGTGTTGCGCAAGCGATCGCCTACCAGGTTGATGGCCGCCACGATGGCCAGCAAGGCCACGCCGGGGTACATGCTCATCCAATACTGGCCAGAAAGCATGTAGCCATAGCCGTTGGAAATCAGCAAGCCTAGGGAGGGGTTGGTGATGGGCACGCCCACGCCAAGAAACGACAGCGAACTCTCTAGCACGATGGTGTTGGCGACCTGAATGGTGGAGATGATCAACAGCGGCGGGATGCAGTTAGGCAGCAGGTGTTTGAACAAGATCCGGGTATCGGAAAAGCCAAGGCACTTGGCTGCGGCGATGTAGTCCTTGCCGGCTTCAGACAGGGCCGTGCCGCGCACTGTTCGGGCGTAATACGCCCACTGCACGATGACAAGCGCCAGAATCACTTTGTCCAGGCCTCTGCCGAATGCGGCCATCAGCATGAGCGCAACCAGAATTGAGGGGAACGACAACTGCAAATCGACCAGTCGCATCAGAACCGCTTCGGCTCTGCCGCCAGCCCACGCCGCATACATACCCACCACCACACCGATGGCCATGGCCACCAGCGTCGCCACCAGTGACACCATTAACGACACCCGCATGCCATACAGAATGCCCGACAAAATGTCGCGGCCCTGGTCGTCGGTTCCCAGGTGGTAGGTCAGGGCACCATCACCGCTGACTTCGCCAGGTGCCAGGCGCCCATCCAGAATGTTCAACTGCGCCAGGTCATAAGGGTTTTGTGGTGAAAACTCGGGCGCGAAAATAGCCAGCACCAAGAACAAGAGCAAGACCCCCGTGCTGAGGTAAGCCATGGGGCTGTTGAAGTAGGCATGGCCCTGGCCTTTAAGCGCGCGTGCAAACACCCACATGCCCAGCACAAGCAGCAGCGCCCGAACCACGATGTCAATCATGCGCTGGCCCCGCTCAATCGGACCCGCGGGTCTAGCCAGGTGTAGAGCAAGTCCACGACCAGGTTGATGGTGACAAAGACCAGCACCGTCATCATCAAATACGCCACGATGACCGGGCGATCGAGTTTGGTGATGGAGTCAATCAGCAGCTTGCCCATGCCTGGCCAGGAGAACACCGTTTCTGTGACCACAGCAAACGCAATCATGGACCCCAACTCCAGGCCCAAGACAGAGACCACCGGTATGAGGATGTTTTTCAGCACATGGACAAACAGGATGCGGGCGTCTGAAACACCCTTCGCTTTGGCAAACTTCACGTAGTCCTGCAGCAACGCTTCTTGCGTGCCGGCCTGAGCCAGTCGTGCCACCAGAGAGGCTTTGTGCAAAGCCAGGGTGAGCGCGGGCAGGATCATGTATTTCCAGCCGCCTGGCGCGAACAGTGAAAGCTGCAGGCCCAACACGTTGACTGTGTCGCCACGTCCGGTCGAAGGCAGCCATTGCAGCTGAACAGAAAAAATAAGGATCAACAGCATGCCGACCCAAAAATTGGGAAACGAGAAACCGAATATGGTTCCCGTCATGATGGTCTTACCCTGCCATTGGTTGGCGCGATAGCCGGCATAGACCCCCAGCGGCAGGCCCAACAGAACGGAAAAAACCAAACCCAAGGCGGCCAATTCCATGGTGGCCGGCATGTAGTGCAGGATCAGACTGACTGCACTCTCGCCATGCACAAAGCTGCGCCCTAAGTCGCCTTGCAAGGCATTGCTGGCGAAATTGAAAAATTGAATGTAGATCGGTTGATCAAAGCCAAAGCGGGCTTTGGTGTCCTCAATTTCCTGCAACGTGGCGTCCGGCGAGATGAGGATATCGATGGGGTTTCCAATCAGGTAGACCCCAAAAAAAACAATGAGCACCATGGCGGCAATCACAAACAGCGACTGCACCACGCGTCTGAGCATGTAAACCAGCAAGAGACTGGCCTCTTTAGGCGATCAACATGACACGAACGCTTGTTCAGGTCATGTCTAAGCGTGTGTTTTCTATTTAGAGGTGGCCACCTCGTCGGGCAAGGTGTACTGGTCCACACGTGCCTTGTAAGTCAGAGAGGCTTTCATGGCCCACGGCGTGACCTCGAAGTGCAGCGGGATGATGGACCAGTCGCCCAGTGCAATGCGCGAGGTCTTGCGCAACAACTCCTCACGTTTGGTGTCATCGACTTCTGCCAAAGCCTGAGACAGCGACTCATCGAGCGCCTTGTTGGAGTAGCCCGTTGGATTGGTCGCGCCAAAGCCGCGGCTCTTGTCCTGCGTGGCTACCAGGGCTTTAAGCGGTGAACTCATCTCGCCGGTGCTCGCTCCCCAGCCCGCCAGGTACACCGCAAATTCTTTCTTGTTGCGCTTGGAGAAGAAAGTGGACGATGTCATGGCGTCCACCTCGGTTTTCACGCCAATTCGGGCCCACATCTGAGCCACGGCCTGCGCCACTTGCCCATCGTTGATGTAGCGGTCGTTAGGCGTGCCCAGGGTGATGCCAAAGCCATTGGGGTAACCGGCCTCGGTGAGCAGTTTTTTGGCGCGATCAACGTTGTAAGCAGGCGCTTTCATTTGGCCAGCGGGGTGCGCCCCGAACATGCCGGCGGGCAGTAACTCACCGGCCGAGACCGCCACCCCACCCATGATGCGGCTGACAATGGCATCTCGGTTGATTGCAATCGACAGCGCTTCACGCACGCGCACATCTGACAGGGGGTTCTTGCCATCGGTACCGGTCACGCCTTTGACCGGGTTCAAGCCCGAGGACATGGCGATGTAAATGACCCGGTTAGAAATGCCCTGAACCACATTGAAATTCTTGTCAGCCTTGATGCGGGCCAGATCCTGCAGTGGCGGGTTCTCGATCAGGTCGACGTCGCCTGCCATGAGTGCCGCCACGCGAGGCCCCGCCGAGGTCAGCGGCTTCATGATCACCTTGTCCCACTTGGCCGGTGGCCCCCAGTGGTTGGGGTTGCGTTTGAGGCGAACCCCTTCGCCACGGCGAAACTGTTCTAGCAGGTAGGGTCCGGTTCCGATGGCAGTCTTGCCCTCATTGAAGTCGGCCGTGCCGGGATACTTCACGTTCTCGCATCCGGACTTGTTGAACTTGATGGCCTTGCCGTCGACACCGTTGGCCTTGGCAGAGATGATGCCCCAGCTGGAAAACTCCACAGGCAGCAAGGGGTAAGGCGTTTTGGTGTGTACACGCAAGGTGTGTGGGTCAGGTACCTCAAAGCTCTCGGCCGCCTTGGTATAGGTGGTGAACAAGGAGGGGGAGTCTTTCACGCCGGGGATGCGGCAAACGGTGTAGATCATGTCGTAAGCATCGAACGGCGAGCCATCAGAGAACTTCACGTCTTTTCTGAGGGTGAATTCCCAGGTGGTGGGGCTGATCACTTTCCAGGCTGTGGCCAGTTCAGGCAGGATACGCTGCTGGTCGTCTGTGCCCACCAGCGACTCAAACACATTGCGCCTCAGTTGGTTGTTGGGGCCCAGGTTATGAAAGTGTGGGTCGGCCGAACTGGGTTCAGCAGCCAGACCAATTCGCAGCTCACTGGCATGCAGGCCGGTGGCGGCCACGAGAGATGCCAACAAGGTGAGGCTACGCCAAGGGAAAGTACTACGCATGTCTTCTCCTCGTAGGTAAAAGATAAAAATGACCGCCAAGTCTAGTCGCCATTAATGAGCCGGCCGACTAGGTTAAACCCTAGTTGTTGCCGACTTCAAAAGGGGCGATTGTGGGCTGTGTCATCTCCAATTTGTTGCCTGGCGAGACGGGTTAAGGGGTACAGCCCGAGCCGCATCTTTTCAAAAGTACCAAATCGTTCGTCCAAAACTAGTGAGACTGGCACCCTTGTGCCAGGCATACAGTCCGATTGCCGCAGTTCCGAGCACAAAGGTGAGGGTGCGAAAGCTGACCGGCGGAAACTGCATCACCACGTACTTCATGATGGGGTAGTTCATGCCCCAGCTGAGTGTGACCAGCAGGATCAGCAAGATATCGGCGCCCGTGATGGCATTGCCTGGGTTGGGACTCACGGGGCACAGTGTAGGGGCAGAGCCAGAGGTTGATGGCGCGCGCCGTTTTTGATGGCGCTGTCGCCCAGCGACAAGCGCAAGCGACTGCGATGCATGGATCCGTGGGTTGGCCGACTTGTTATTCGAGCGGATGACTCAGCTGCCGTATCGCTGAAAAGGCGCTTGAGGCATGGTGTTGGAGGGCCGAAAATGGAGCTCATCAATCAGGTTTCTGAAGAGGCTTCTCATGCTACGACGGGCGATCGACACGCACGCACATTTGTTTCCGAAGTCAGCGCAATTAGCGCCTGGTGCATGGCACGTTCCGGCGCACGAAGCGACCGCGGAGCAATATACGGCATTGCTTGAGGAGCATGAGATAGGGGGCGGCGTTTTGGCGGCTGCCAGCATTTTCGGAACTAACAACGAATATGCACTGCGGGCGTGTGAGCGCTACCCTCAGTTACGCACAACCGTCATCGTTGGACCAGAAATTTCAATGACTGAACTTCGATCGATGGCAAGCCGTGGCGCTGTCGGGATCCGGCTTCAATGGCGCAATGTTGTTCAGATTCCTGACCTGCGAGACCAGGGCTACCGCCGGCTATTAGCCAATGTTGATGCACTCGGATGGCACGTTCAAGTGCATGATGACAGTCGTCGCCTGGTAAATCATTTGCCTTTGCTGGAGCAAGCCGGGGTCAAAGTTGTTGTGGATCATTTTGGTCGTCCAGGCCCTGAAAATGGCTTAAGTTGCCCAGGTTTCAAGCGACTGTTGGAATCGATTGCTAAGGGTAAATGTTGGGTCAAGTTGTCGGCAGGCTTTCGGTTGGGCTCGCCAGATTTAGCCATCAGCGCTGCAAGTAGGCTGCTTGAGGTAGCCGGTCCAGCGCGACTAATGTGGGGGAGCGACTGGCCGTTCGCCGCCTTCGAGAGCGCAGTGCGCTATGCCCAAACCATTACCGATCTCGAGGATTGGGTACCAGAGGAAAAAGCCCGCAGGCAAATTCTTTGGGATACCCCTGCTGAGTTTTATCAAATCAAGTCAGGCTATTGACATTGCTAAGCTCACTCAGGCCGCGAACCCATTTGGCCCAGGTTGCCTGGGACCTGGTGCGCCCGAGGTGGTCTCGACTGAGTTATTAAAGACTTTAGATAGGTCCAAGTCTACGGGCGGCAGGTGATGATTCATCAATGTCATCGGAAAAATCTTGAGCCTTAAGTAAGTCGTGCCCCACATCCAGGATCTTTGGGTACGGTCATCATCCCTTGATCAATCTCTAAAGGCGTGAACGGATCTCCGTCGAGTTGTAGATGTTCTGCCAACTCGCACGCGTGCGGCAAGCTGGGTATGGCGCTAGCTGCCTGCACGCTGGCCGCTTGCATGAGACTTGGACCAAATGCTGCGCCGAGTCGACTGGTCACGCCGCCTGCCTCGCAGATATGCATGGCCTGCATGAAGCGACCAAGCCCGCCCATTTTGGTGACTTTGATGTTGATCACATCAACAACACGGTCGCTCACGAGGCGGAAAACGTCCTGGACGCTTTGAGCACTTTCATCGGCCTCTATGTCAACCGGCAAAGTCCTTGTTAACAATGCCAGCCCTTGCCAGTCATTGGCTGGAACAGGTTGCTCGATGAGCGAGATGTCGTTTTTTTCCATGCGCGCAAATGCACGCATCATCTGTTTGACGTTGTAGGACTGATTCGGATCCAGGGTGATCCGAATCTCTGGTCCGATGATTTGCCGGACAGCCGCAACGCGGGCGATATCGAGATCAGTGTCTCCCGATAATTTCAGCTTAAGACATTTGTAGCCCTCTACCGTCAAGGCAAGGGCCGCCGCTGCCATGTCTTCTGGCTTCTTGATGGGTACGATGCGGGCTAGTGGTACCGCGTCTCGATATTTGCCGCCCAGCAAAACATGTATCGGTATCCCTAGTTTCCTGGCTAAAAGATCATGCATGGCCATGTCAACGCCAGCTTTGACGCTGGGTTGAAAAGCCAATAACCGGTCCAGATGATCTGAAATCTCAGCCAGACAACTTAGCGAGCGTCCAATCAAGCTTGGACCTAAAAAGTCTAACGAGGCGACCGCAGCTGCGCCGTTGGTGGAAATGGCAGGCACGGCGTGGACGTAGCCCATGCCTTCCACGCCATCGTCGTCGCGCAAGATAATGATGAAGCCTTCAATTCGCGCGACTGCTGATCGGGCGAATTTCCAGTTCGCATCTCGCATGCCCTGATGACAGGGAATGTGTCTTACGTCGACGATTTTCATGGGAGGACCGCTTAGTTGACTTTGATTTGTCCCTTTTCAATGACGGCTTTCCATTTTTCGTAGTCAGCCATCATGACCTTTTTGTATTCCTCTGAGCTCGATGTTTGGCCGGCAGCACCAAGTTTGGCCATCGCCGCTTTCACCTCGTCAGAATTGATTGCGTTCGCAAACGCCTGTCGAACCCGATTTTGCACGGCCGGGCTCAGGCCCTGTGGGCCAATAATTCCGTAGTAGGCATCCATCAACACACGACTGTAGCCCTGTTCTTTTGTTGTCGGGACATCAGGCATTTGCGGAACGCGACTCTCGCCCACAATGGCAAGAACTTTCAGCTTACCGCTGGCCACGTGCGGTAAGGTCGGCAGCATATCGAGCATCACCATCTGAACCTCACCTGCCAGCAGCGCGGTGAGTGCAGGTGCGGCGCCTTTGTAGGCTACGTGGACCATGTCGATGCCAGACTCTTGCTTTAACAATTCGACGCCGAGGTGCGTGGTTGTTCCGTGTCCTGCAGACCCATAATTCAATTTGCCAGGCTTGGCTTTGGCTTCGCGGATTAAATCAGCCAGCGTCTTGATCCCAGAGTCAGCCTGCACGGCGATCACCGCAGACGTTTTGGCCACCAATGTCACGTACAAGATGTCCTGTGGCGTGTAGGAAAGCTTGGTCAGATTCGGCATCCCTGAGATCGGGCCGGGCGCCACCAGCGAGAAGGTGTATCCGTCAGGCGCCGACTTCAGCACCTGCGCGACACCGATCGTGCCGCCAGCACCTGCTTTGTTGTCAACGATGACGCTTTGGCCTAACTCGGCGCCAACTTTCGTCGACAAAAGGCGCGCGATGATATCTGTTGGTCCGCCTGGCGCATAGGGCACGACCATTTTGATGGTCTGCTTGGGCCAATTGGCGTCCTGTGCGTGCGCTGCAGGCGTCATTGACAGCACGCTGAAAGCTGCCAGCAGCTTGATGATGAGAGTTGTCGATAAAAGGTGTTTCATGATTCCAAGGCCTCCTTAAAGATAGAAAAATCCAACAATTCAGACAATTCCTGACGGCTACGAGCTCTCCTGTTAGTCTCTAAAGCCACCCATCGCTCCTCAGCCGTCAAGACCTCGAGCAGTGCTTCATCAAGGTTTGCTGGGAAAGCGTGATGTCGCCATGCCCCCTTGACGGTATTGATGTCAAACCCAGACGCTCTTGAGACCAACTCTTGAGCAGTTTCAGGCGTGCCAATCAAATCGCCCGATGATTTCATGAGTGTTTGCACGAGAGTGAGGATTTGTTGACGTCGTTGCAAGTCGTCTAAGGTCTGCTTTGTGCTGTACAGACAGAAGTGCTCGCAGTACCCCGTTGTGTCTGGGAACTCTATGGCATCGGTACCGAGTACGTCGATGCTTTTTTGCATCTCGGGTTCCCAAATAGTGATCGCGTCAATTTCCTTGTCAGCGAGCGCCTTGCTCATCAGGCTAAGCGGTCTGTCTGTTCCGGAGACAAATGGAACGAGCGTCACGTCGCTCTCAGAGAGCCCGACACTGGTAAGCATTCTGTGCAGGAAGTAGGCCGACGACGTTTTTGGCATCGTGCCAATACGCTTGCCACCGAGGTCGCTAAGCTGGGAAATCGCTGCAGATCGCCTGCCAACGATGCGGTAGTGGCCAAGCGTCAAAGTGAGAATGATGCGCAGATCAGGGTGCGCGACAGAGTAACGCAAGCCCTGCGTCTCAGAGTTTGTGGCTAAGTGTGAGATCGCCCGGGTGCGAAGGTTCGGCAAATCGTCTCGGCCTTGGCCGTAGAGACTCAAAATTGCACCTTGGCTAAACGTCACATTCGCAGCGGCTAGATTGGAAATAGCAAGGTGAAGCGGCGCCAATTCCAGGGTTGAAAAATTTCCGCAAATGCTCAGGGCACCTTCGCTGTTGGTAGCAGTCGATTGCGATTGATGCATCTGTGAACACTACTGAAATGTTCCCAGTTGACACCGCGCCGTGGCGTGAGTCATTTCCAAGAACGAAGACTTTGAAGTTTATTGATGCCAGCTTGCGCCGTCACGATAAGTTTCCATATGTTTCATCTGTCGAAATTTTTGCAGGCGTTCAGACACTGTGCTCATGCAGTCCTGTTTATCAACCAGGAAATTGAAGGTGAAGGCTTGGTCGAATACCCGGTGTCGTCAGCCGAGACCTTTAATGGGAAAGGGCGGATCACAAGGGGCTGACTGCCCGAGCGACCTTTCGCGTTCCATCTGGCGAGAAAGTATGTACGCTCGTTCAGGCCTCATTTGTTTGATACCCAGTAAGCCGCGCGCAGTTCCTTTTTGGAGAGTTTGCCTAGCTGGGAGCGTGCCAGTTCGGCGCGGAATTCGACCGCGCTGAGCCGCTGCGTCTTGCCTACCCGCTGGTTGACCCAATCGCACACACTTGCCGTATCGGCTGTACATCCGGGACGCGGTACGACCAATGCGAGCGGTGTCTCACCCCAGGCCTCACTAGGCACACCGATGACGGCACAATCCGCGACTGCGGGGTGTTGCATCAAGATGGCTTCCAGGTCAGCGGCGTAGACGTTGTTACCGCCCGAAATAATGATGTCTTTGCGTCTGTCGAGCAGGGTGACAAACCCATCCTCATCCAAACGTCCGATGTCGCCTGTCCGGTGACAAATGCGCCCCTCCTCATCAAGCCATCTAATTTCTTTGTTGGCTTCGGGGCGCTGATGATAGCCAGCCATCATGAAGGGCGAACGGCCACAGATTTCGCCTTCGTTGGACGAAGTTCTCAGCCCCTTTTCGTCCAGAAGAAAGACCTCGGTTCCATAGGCCGGTTTACCGACCGTGCCTAATTTGTCGGGGTATGCATGTGCATCCAAAATGCACGACACCCCGCCTTCGGTTAATCCGTAAATTTCCAAAAATTTTCCTGGCCACCGTGCCAAGATTTCCCGCTTCAGCGTGCTATCCATAGGCGCGCCGGTGCAGAGGCTCACCTGAAGGGATTCAATGCTTGGGGCATCAAAGGCGGCGTGTGCCAGGAGTCTCTTGTATTGAATCGGGACCAACATGGTATGCGTGACCTGCTCTCTTGCGGCGATATGCAGGTACGCCGATGTGTCGAATTTGCGCATGAGGATGCACTGGCCACCGTGTGCGACCGTGCCCAGCATTGGCGCGATCGTGGTGTTTGAGTACATCGGCGTCGAAAGCAGGGTTCGTGACGATCGGCTGAAACCGAAGCCGTTGCGCAGTGCCTGCCTTTGGCGCATTTCGTGTAGGTGAACAATACCTTTAGGCGCGCCGGTCGTGCCCGAGCTGTAAATAATGTTGAAGGGGTCTTCGGCTTGAGCGTCTGGCAGCTTCAGGTGGTCGCTGATGTCGCGCATCCAGCTCCAGAGCGAACGGTCTTGTTGCTGTATGCCTGAGATTTCTACGACTTGCAAATCCGCTGGTGCTTTGAACTCAAGCGCAGAGTCCAAGAAGAGAAGCTTGGCCGCGCTATCGGCCAACATTAGATGCAAAGTTTGTGCTGTAGCTGACGCCGGTAATGGGACCACACAGGCTCGCGCCGCCAACGCGCCAAAAAAGCAGACAACGTAGTCGAGTGAGGGAAAAGCCAATACAGCGACGGACTCACCGGGGCACACGCCCTGCCGAATTAGAGCTGTTGCGACCCGGGTGGCTTTTTCATGCAAGTCCAGCCAGGTTAAATACTGTTCGTCGACGCGAAACGCGACGCCGTGGGGGTCTGACTGCCGATGCTGGGCAAGGATTTGACTGAAGGCCGTGAAACTCATTTATCAGGCGTCTCGTTAAAGATCTGCAAAATAGTCTCGGCAATCAAAGCTGGCGTCGTCTGGCCTTTGACCTCGACAGTGCAGTCCAAGACCACTCGAACACCATTGGGTAACTGCTCAAAATCCTTGACTTTTTGATGTAATCGAATGGAAGAATCGACCATCAAAGGGCTCGTAAAACGAACCCGATTACAGCCATAGTTGAGGCCAATACCCCGTCGGGAAATCTGAAAAATGGATTTCTGCATGGCGGGAATGAGTGACAGGGCAAAAAAGCCATGAACTAATGTTTTGCCTTCGGGTAACTCGTTTTGAGCGCGGGCCGTATCAACGTGGATCCAATGCCGATCCCCTGTCAAGGTGGCAAAAGCATTGATCGCCTGTTGGTCTATTGAAAGCCAGTCGCTGCAGCCCAAACTTTGCCCGAGATATTTCTTAAGGTCTTGTGGCGTCTGAAGGATGTTGATCATTTGGGGATGACTTTTTCTGCTGGACGTAGCGGGATACGACCAGCGCCGATCAAGGTCATGACTGTTTCGCCCATTTGGTTTCGTGCTGTGACCCGGGTGCGCAGCACCCCTTGCGTTGGATTTGAGGTGGATTGACGCTTTTCAAACAACTCTCGTGTGAAAGTCAAAACATCGCCAGCGCGCACAGGTTTTTGCCAACGCAATTCGTCGATACCTAGGCCAACGACCGGCGTTTGGCCATGGCCGCCCGCTTGAACAAATACACGAACAGAAATGGCGGCTATTTGAAATCCGCTGGCAATGAGGCCGCCAAATGCCCCCTGCGCCGCGGCTGCAGGGTCCGTGTGCATTGGTTGGGGGTCATAGTCCATCCCAAACGAGATGATCTCCTCTTGCGTGATGGGGGTTGGCGGACTGGTCCAGGTCTCGCCGATAGCAAAGTCTTCAAAGAACCTGGCTTCGGACATCTTTCAGCTCCTTTAGCCGCTCGCCGATCAAGCCGGCCAATTCCGTTAGGTCATTCAAATGCTTAGCAACGGCTTGTTCTGGGCTCATGATCGACGAAAAATAGGTCAGACCTAAAGCCGCCGCAACACCGTGTTGGTCAAAAATAGGCACAGCCAGCGGGGGTGATGCGAGTGATCCTTCTGGGGGGCGTGTGGCATAGCGGTGGGTTTTGATTTGGGACAGTAGTGCCAGCATCTCCGGCATGTCCTTAGACGGAGAGTCTTCTGGCTTGGAAGAGTCCTTCAATGCTTCGAGCAGCGCCTTTTGTTGCTCCGGTGCGCAAAACGCAAGATAGGCCCGACCAATGGCTCTGCTGGTTAAGCTCAATCGCATGTTCAATGTGGAATGACGCAATGCTAGGGGCGACAGCGGGATCGTGCTGTACCTGACCACCATGGAAAAGTCCTCCAGGACCGCCAGCGCTACAGGCCATTTGACCCGCAACGTGAGCTGATCCATGAGCGGCGCGGCTGCTTCAACCAGCATAGGCTCGCTGTGATAGCCGTGACTCAGGGACAAGACGCCTGAGGATAAGAAGTACGCGCCGTGCTGCGGGGCATGCTTGACCAAGCCACAGCTCTCGAGCGTCTGCATCATTCGCACGATCGATGGCTTTGGAATCTTTGTTTCCTGGTGCATGAAGTCAATCGTTGCCACAGGCCTCAGGTTCAAAGCCCGCAACAAGCCAATAGCTCGTACAACAGAACGAATTGCTTGTGGGTCGTCCATTTGTCCCTCGGGGGATTAGGTGGCCTTCAGCCCGCCTTTGATGAAAACGCGCCGAGCGGTATCGTGGAAAAGAGACTGCTTTTCGTCATCGGCTAGCAAGACAGAGGCATCACGCAATCTTTCGAGCATGTTGCGATAGGTGCCGGACGATGTGCCGAGACTGGATCCCCACATCAATCGAGGCGCACCGAAGATGTCGACTGCTCGCCTGAGCATTTTGTCTGCGGGCAAGTCCTCTGCAAAGCACAAATCAAGGTTGATCGATGTGTATTTGAGGTAAACATTCTCCTCCAGAGCAAGCTTCTCGTACCTGTGATCAAGCCCAAAATCATTGCGTCCGTGCGATTCTGGTTCGAGCAGGTGGTCGAGCACGATGCGCACGTCCGGGTAACATCGTGCCATGTCGATGATCGCTGGTATTGACGGGCCTCCACCACCCTGAGAGAGAACCTCGATGTTCATCACGAGGCCGTACTCTTGAAGTGCGGCCCAGGCCAAATGCGACGCCTCTGAGTTCAACCACGGCATACTGCCATCTGCTTCGCGCCCGCCGAAAAGCCGCAGCCCAGCCAGACCATGGGACCGGGTGTACTGCCGCACCAGGTCCGGCGTGGATGCATCCAAGGGGTCGAGCATGACAACCGGCCTGAACAAGTCCGGGTGCTGCTGTGCGCAATCCAGGATGTAGCTGTTGTCGTAGCGATAAATCATCCGCTTTTGTACGACGACCATTCCGTCCACTGACTCTTCTTGCATCCAACGTAAAACCCGATCGGTGTCGGGGACCTCGTTGACTGGATTTGGACCGTGGTACCCCCCCGGTTTGCCAATCACTCCAGGTGGACGGATCGGTGCGTTCGCCGCTCTTTGCATGGGATTTCTTGGATAGCGAGTCTGGTCGTCTGCGACGAGATGGGCGTGGGCGTCGAAAAACGTAAAAGCCATTTCCTCTCCATTCATAAAAAAACAGACGCTCGGGTCGGATACGGGTGATGCGCTTCAATCAACGGACTGCGCAATGCTGACCTGCCCGCATGTCTTTTCTAGTCACGAGCCCGACGCCCTCTGTGGGCGCGAACCCGCGATCTCCAGCTGCCACGCGCTGAGCCCCAGCGGGTGTAGACGAGCTGAGGGTGCTTGGTTTCATTTGGATGGTGGTGTGGGGGAGTTCTGCTTGGCACCTAGCCACTGCCACAGTGCTTCGCGTTGGCTTTCAATCCGAATGCTTCTTGGTGGCCGTAGGATGCCGCACACGCAACAGGTATGCAAGCGAGGTTTTGAGATATTCCGTCAGATGGAATGTTGAAATAATCAGTGTTTCCTCAGAGTTGTGGCGCGTAGCATGTACTACTTGTATTGTGACCCTTGTACCTGGACACCTAACTGTATTCTCGCTAGGGCAAAGAAGATCTGATTGCCTGATATTGTTTCATCTATTGGAATATGTTTTCTCTTGAACTTCGCAAATATTTCCTGCCCTGAGTCGTCGAACCATGTTCATCAACCCTCAGACTGCCCCCGGCTTTAAACGCACCATCTTCAATGCTTTGGTAGCGCCGCGACCTGTTGGGTGGATTAGCACCCTGGGACCCAGTGGCCGCGCCAACCTTGCGCCGTTTTCGCAATTCAATCTGGTGTCAACGGCGCCGCCAGTTTTGATGTTTGCTTGCAACACGCCAGAAGACCGCCCTGAGAAAGACACGATCACGAACGTTCGGGCGACGAAAGAGTTTGTGGTGAATTTCGTTTCATGGCAGTTGCTCGAGGCTATGCACAAAACATCGGCTCCGTTGCCTTACGGGATAGATGAGTTTGAGCATGCGCAAATTGCGAAGGCCCACTGTCAATTCGTTGCAGCGCCAAGGGTTGCGCAGTCACCAGCAAATCTTGAGTGTCGGGTCATTGAAATTTTGGACGTCGAGCCGCAATACCCAGGTGAGACGAGAAGTACTGTCGTTCTAGGTCGTGTGGTTGGCGTTCATATTCATGATGAATTTCTGGACCACGAAGGGCGATTCGATACCGTCAAGGCTCAGCCCGTCGCGCGATTAGGGGGCCTGATGTACGCCGGTATCGGACAGGTGGTGGAACTGCCGTCCTTGTTTAAGCGCGCAACCGGTTAAGCACTTTTTGATCCAAAGGCCTCAATGGCTGCTCGGCGAAGCAAGCCCTGGTCAGAACTCAAGACAAACCAATCGGCACCAAGCGCACGGTATTTTTCTAATTCTTTACCGTCGCCGACAGCCATCACAACCTTTCTGTTTGAAGCCTTCGCGGCTTGAATGACCTTCAGGACAGCCATCTCCACCTCAGGCGTCTGCGTCGTGTCAAAGCCCATGGATAGCGCCAGATCTGCCCGACCGATTAACAAGCCATAAACGCCATCGAGCTTGGCGATCTCCGCAGCCGCATCGACGGCCTTGTCACTTTCAATCTGACAAATAAGCCGAGCAGAATCACCATTTTCCAGAGCGGATTTCATGCCAAGGCTGCCGTACCCCGAAGAGCGAGGTGAACTCGAATATCCCCGCTGCCCGTTGCGATAGCGACAGTAGCCTACGATTTGGATGGCTTGCTCGACGGTGTCGACATGAGGGACGACGACGCCGGCGACGCCCACATCTAGACATGACAGCAGCGTTGCTGGCGAATGGTCCGGCACCCGAACGAATATTGGTAGATCGCTCGCACGCCCAGCCAGAACCATCGTATCGATGTCCCGGCGATCAAAGGGGGCGTGCTCGGCGTCGATCACAGCAAAGTTCAGGCCGCTTAAAGACAAAATCTCAATGATTTGCGGTGCCGCAGTCTTGACAAATGTCCCGATGCTCATTTGACGTAATCCTGCGAATTGAAGATCCAACCTTTGGCGATGAAATCAGCCCTTGGCGGCGAAAAAATATCAATAAGTAAGTGGCGATCGTCGCCAACCCCTTCTGTTGTATGGATCAAGCCGACAGGGACAACCAGCAACGAAGGAGATCCCAGTGTGACGTGCTCGTCCTCGCGCCACAAGTTCGCGTTCTCTCCCCATTCCACACGAAGGTGATGGGTGAAATTACCTTCCAAAGCGAGTGAGCCTTGCTCGAAGTTTTTGTGGGCATGCGGGCTCAGCGCCGCTCTGTTTCTAGGTCCGTTGTATTCGACCCAATTGATCGACAAGGTGGCTGACTGCAACATTTTGAGCCTGGGTTTATCACTAGGGGCCTTGACCTCGTCGATGTTGAGGACCCTGATTTCCGTCCCCTGACGAACCGCACGATAGGGGATGCCGACAGGGTCTATCCTCGAATCCGCTTGAATATAGGAATTGCAGTTGACAGCCGTTTCACAAACGCCACCGCGTAACGATGTGAGGACGACGCAGGTGCCGCCTGGTTCAAGCACAAGTTCCCAAGAACCTGCTGGCAATATGCAGATGGAGCGGCTTTCTGCGGCCGCTCGCTGGTCATTTCCTGAAATAGTGGCCGATGCGCCCATGACCAAGACCATGATCTCGTCCTCGGACGACGCGCTCAAGGGCAATTTGCCCGCCCCGGCCTGGTGCCAGGCAACGACAAAGTTCTGACCCTGTGCTGACCAAGTGCTGGTTTGGTTGCACAGGGCCGACTTACTGGGTTGGATCAAGCCTGGTTGACGCACTGATCTGTCAGCGATTTTTTCCATTTAAATAATCTCGGTTGCGGGTAAGCAATTGAGGAGACGACTTCACAATATTTTTAGTACAGTACTAAGAGCGATACGCTGGAGGGTTTGCGAAACCGAACAGGCGTTGCGGATTCCGTGACAAAACCTTTTCCTGATCTTCTGCGTTTGGAATCCAGCGTGCCAATGCTGCCAAAACGCTGGCATGGTCCATTCGTTGCTTAGCCCGAATGAATGGCCAGTCTGATCCCCATACACACCTCTCGAGGGTGAAGGCATCAATTAAGGCCTGGACAAAAGGATCAACGTCCTGGAACGGAAAACCGAAAGTGCTGAAGCGAAAAGCACCAGAGAGTTTGATGATGGCGTCAGTGTATCGCCCCAGATTCAACAAGGCTTGAAAGGCAGGTTGTCTCAGGCCTGCAGTGATGTCTGGCCTTCCGCAATGATCGATGACAAGGCGCTGCTTTAAGTTGATAAGGATCGGCAGAGCATCAAGAAATGAATCGCCTTCATAGTGCACTTGCACAAACCAGCCCCTTTCGCGAGCCAGATCTAGTGTTCTCGGTGCTTCACGCGCATTTAAAGCCGGGCTGCTGGGGAAATTCAAGTTAAAGCGTAGACCAATAACGCCAGCATCAGTCATTTCATCAAAGGCTTTTTCAGTGGTCCCATGCTCAAGAACCACAACGCCTTTAAATCGCCCTTTGTGCTTTTGTAAAACACTCAGGAGGCAACTGTTGTCGGTTCCATAGCCACCCAAAGGGTTGACCAACAAGGCGTGGGTAAAGCCATGCGCATCGAGTACCAGATTGAATTGTTCTGGCGTACCTATTTCGCAGGGCAATGTATCGAACCCACTGCTCGGTTGAATCGCATGCGTAGCCAAGTCATAGACATGCGCATGGCAATCGACCCTGATGGCTCCATCAGCAGTCATGTCGTGACGCTCTATTTTTTGATTGCTGAAATCAGTGGACCAAAACGGTCGTATTCCTGTGCCAATTCTTTGGTCAGCGTCTCCGCGGACAAAATCTCAACACGCGTGCGCTTGGCCTCCATACCTTTTTTGTAATCTTCACTGGCGCCTGCATCCGAAAATGCAGCCGCCAGTTTTTTGATGACGGCCGTTGGTGTGCCTTTGGGGGCGTAGAAGGCGAAGTGCGTCGAAACGTCTAGTTCGACGCCTGCTTCAGCGATTGCGGGAACCTTGGGCGTCAGGGGAAAGCGGGATTTGCTTACCACCGCTATTGCGTTGACGGCGCCAGCCTCAACCTGAGGCATGATGTTACCGGGCGCGCCAATGACAGCATCGATATGACCGCCCAGCAAGGCCTGCAGCGCAGTGGCAATGCCCGAGTAGGGTACATGCGTCATTGTTGTTCCAAGATTGCCGGCAATTGCTTCCATTCCGAGGTGGGGCGATGAACCGACGCCGGGCGAGCCGTAGTTCAATGCGCCAGGCTTTGACTTGATGAAATCCACAAAAGAGCGTAAGTCCGTGATCGGTGATCCGGCCTTTGTCGCGATGAAGTAAGGGATGGTGACCATGTTGACGATCGGCTCGAAGTCCGAGAGCACTGGCGCATTGGGTTGAATTCTTGGTGCCACGGTCAAGGCGCCGGAACCGCAGAACAGAAGCGTGTAACCATCAGCAGCGCTTCGCTTGACCTTGGCCGAGCCCACTGTGCCACCGGCACCCACGACCGATTCGATCACAAGACGGATGCCATGCTTTTTTTCCAGGTCGGGTTGCAAAGGGCGAATGAAGGTGTCTGCACCACCGGCTGCATACGGCACGATCACCTGAATCGGGCGCGAAGGGTAGGGGTCTGCTGCGAAAGCTTCAAAATTGCTGACCAGCGGAAGCGCAAGGCCAGATGCGGTCGCAATGGCAAATTGGCGTCGTTTCATATTAAGTACCTTCGTAAGTTTGAGGATTGCTAAAGAAATTTCCGAGGGCATTCCCAAGAAATGGCACTCAGCACGAATGAGCCGTTCGCACTCGGGAAGTCCATCGTATCGAGCCGGGTGGCTGATCTCAAGACTAAGTTTTACAAATTCCGTCTTTCGAAATTTGTTGGTCTGTTGCTCCTTACGCCCGCAACCTGCACCAGTTTGGACTGGCAGACGATCGTGGGTGGACTAGCAGGCCCAGAGCATGGACTGCTGGCGAGCAGTTCGCGCTTGGCCATCGCGCGGTCTGGCTCTGAAGGTACTGTTGTGAGCGAGCCTGATTTCTAGATGCCCTGGCTCCCGCGAAAAGAGGCTTCTCGACAGGATATTTCGCTGTTCGGAATTTAAGAAGATGCCTGTGGGAGACAGTCTGCATTTGTGACACAGTTAACGCCATGACCTGCAAGGATCGTGCGCTGTTGATCAGCCGCACTGCATTGAAGATCAATTGAACTGTGGCTTGAGCACTGTTAATTTCCCAATGAAGATTAAAAGCGAAAAAGATTTTCTCGCAGGCTTGCTGTTCATGATCGCCGGCGGCGGATTTGCCGTTGGATCAACGCAGTACAAGTTGGGTACCGCTGCGGGCATGGGGGCTGGTTACTTCCCGCTAATGCTAGGCATCATCCTGGTCGGACTCGGTGTCCTCATCGTGGCGATGTCCCTTGGGCAAAAGGCGCAGGCGGGCGAAAAAGTTGAGCGAATCGGTTGGCGACCTTTGGTCCATGTGATCGCTGGCAATTTAGCTTTCGGCGTGCTTCTCGGGGGTATTCCATCCGTCGGATTGCCTTCATTTGGCTTGATCATCGCAATTTATGCGTTGGTGCTTATCGCAGGGCGTGCCAGTTTGGACTTTCGTTGGAAATCGTCGGTCCTGTTGGCTACGGTCTTGGCCGTGGGCAGTTATTTGGTTTTTGTTCAGCTGTTGCGGCTTTCGATACCGGTTTGGCCTGCATTTTTGCTGGGATAGGTTGGCTTGCAATGGAAATTTTCAATCACCTGTGGCTTGGCTTTAACGTCGCCGTGACGCTCGCCAATCTGACTTATGCCTTTGTCGGTTGCGTCCTTGGAACCTTGATCGGAGTTCTCCCTGGTATCGGGCCATTGGCCACGATTGCAATGCTTTTACCAGCGACATATGGGTTGCCGCCAGTTTCTGCACTGATTATGTTGGCCGGAATTTATTACGGCGCGCAGTATGGCGGTTCGACCACTGCAATATTGGTGAACTTACCGGGTGAATCGTCCTCAGTAGTTACAACAATTGATGGCTATCGGATGGCCAGAAATGGCCGTGCCGGTCCGGCCCTGGTGGCCGCCGGCATCGGCTCGTTTTTTGCGGGCTGTGTTGGCACCATGATCTTGGCTGGATTTGCAACTCCCCTGACTCAACTGGCGTTCAAGTTTGGACCCGCTGAATATTTTTCTTTGATGTTGCTAGGGTTGATTGGTGCCGTTGTCTTGGCATCAGGCTCTCTTGTCAAGGCTATAGCAATGATTGTCTTGGGCTTGTTGGTTGGCATGGTGGGGACCGACGTGAATTCCGGCACGGTTCGGTTTAATCTGGGAGTCGCAGAACTCTCCGATGGTGTTGGATTTGTCGCAATAGCGATGGGTGTGTTCGGTTATGGCGAGATCATCTCCAACCTCTCCAAGACAGCGGATCAGCGGCAGGTCTTTTCAGCCAGTGTTCAGAACTTGTTTCCAACCTGGCAAGACATCAAGCGCATGTTTCCAGCGATATTCCGGGGAACCGCGACAGGTTCTGTTCTGGGCGTGTTGCCTGGGGGAGGCGCAGTTCTCTCTGCGTTTGCGGCTTACACCATCGAGAAAAAAGTCAAGCTCAAGCCGGGTGAGGAACCGTTGGGGCAGGGCAATATTCGTGGTGTCGCGGCGGCT
The DNA here is from genome assembly GCA_038145425.1 of Comamonadaceae bacterium. GTDB lineage: Bacteria > Pseudomonadota > Gammaproteobacteria > Burkholderiales > Burkholderiaceae_C > Rhodoferax. Next base: position 19,393 of record JAYQPP010000011.1, read on the forward strand.
GAGTCTGCCAACAACGCAGGCGCGCAGACCTCATTTGTGCCACTACTAACGCTTGGTATTCCCCCCAACGCGGTGATGGCCCTGATGGTCGGCGCGATGACGATCCACAACATTCAACCAGGACCCCAGGTCATGACAAGTAATCCAGACCTGTTTTGGGGTTTGATCGCCTCGATGTGGATAGGCAATTTAATGTTGGTGATCCTGAATCTACCGCTGATCG
>JAYQPP010000011.1:19625-91363 GCA_038145425.1 Comamonadaceae bacterium
GTATTTGGGTTAAGTTGGATTCTGTTCCGTATCGCTTTCTCTTTCCAGCTATTCTTCTGTTCTGCGTGGTGGGCGTTTACACAACGAATAATTCAACGTTTGACATTTGGGTTGTCGCCTTGTTTGGCATCATTGGCTACGGCTTTATTTTGCTGGGCTGCGAGCCAGCGCCGTTCTTATTAGGGCTTGTCCTCGGACCGATGATGGAAGAAAACCTTCGCCGAGCGCTTGTGATCTCAAAAGGGGACTGGAGCGTCCTCGTGACGAGACCATTGTCGGCAAGTTTGTTGGCTGCCGCGGCACTTCTTTTGATCGTTGTGCTGCTCCCGACGGTCAAGTCTGGACGAGAGAAAGTTTTTGTCGGCGACTGACGCAGCATTTGATGTATTTTCGAGCCGGTCGGTGAATCAGATTCGTTACGTGATGACAGGGTGATGCCGATGCAACCAGGCGGCTTGCCGCGAGATGCCGCAGCGAACTGCGGCGCGTCGGCAGCGCTTTGGTCTTCGAAGTCGCTTCTCTTGCGCGTATATTCAGGCGTCAAAAAAACAGATGACCCCTGTGCATCACACCATACCGCTCTTTCCGCTCTCGAGCAGCTTGTTTCCAGATGGCATGCTTCATCTTCAGATTTTTGAAGTGCGCTACCTCGACCTCATCAAGCGTTGCCATCAGCAGCAACAGGGCTTTGGCGTGGTCTTGATTAAACGGGGCAGCGAAGTGCAGGTACCAGGCCAAGTGCCTTTGTTGCACAGCATCGGCTGCATGGCACACATAAGGGAATTTGAGCAAGTGCAGCCCACATTTTTTCGAATTCAATGCCAGGGTGGCTTGCGTTTTCAATTACACGACGTGCACGCCGGCCCCTATGCCGTATGGCAAGGAAGCGTCTCGGACCTGGCGCCAGATCCTCAGACAGAAGTGCCTGCCGGCTTGCAGGTTTACGCTGACCGGCTTGGCAAAGTCATCGCCTCTGCACAACAGCAAGGCGTGAGTGACAGGCTGCCATTTTTTGCGCCTTACCACCTGGACCAATGCGGATGGTTAGCCAACCGTTACGCGGAGGCTTTACCGATTAGCCCGGAATTAAAGTTGCAACTCATGGGTGAACCCGATCCTTTGCAACGACTGAAATCGGTGACAGGCTTGTTGTAAGCGGTCTGGTGCAAACACCGCATATAGGCTCCAGCGCAGGCAACATCGACGAACGATTCGACCTTTGTCGCTTGCACATGCGCTTGCTTGCGGCTGACTCGATTGCCGCGGTCGTGTCACATTGCGGCTTTTGGCGGCATGCGTCCAATCGTTGGCGTCGCAAGCCACGAGTTCGTTTGAAATAGAAATGAGCTCACGACCGCATTTGTCGTGAGCTCATTTCTTTGTTTGGTTCCGGTGAGCTGAATCGAACACCCGACCTTCTCATTGAGAATTAGCTGCTCTACCGACTGAGCTACACCGGCGCGGACTCAAAATTATATCGACGCGCTCAGTGAGCCTTGGCTTGCTCGCGGTAGTACTGCTCGACAAGTTCGACTTCGTTTTTGGCCCCCAGAATCACGCTAACGCGTTGGTGCAGGGACGTGGGCGCAATGTCCAAGATGTGCTGGTGTCCGTTGCTCGCTACGCCGCCAGCCTGTTCAATCAACCAGGCCATGGGATTGGCTTCGTACATCAGGCGCAACTTGCCGGGCTTGTTGGGTTCGCGCTTGTCCCAGGGGTAGAGAAAGACGCCGCCGCGGGTCAGGATGCGGTGCACGTCGGCCACCATCGATGCGACCCAGCGCATATTGAAGTCTTTTTCGCGGGGGCCTTCCACGCCGGCCAGGCATTCGTCGATGTAACGTCGAACCGGCGCGTCCCAGTGGCGCATATTGCTCATATTGATGGCAAATTCGCGCGTGTCTTTGGGGATCTTGACATCTTCCTGCGTCAGCACAAAAGAGCCTTGTTCGCGGTCTAGAGTGAACATGGCCACGCCATCACCCACGGTCAGCACCAGTGTGGTTTGCGGCCCGTAAACGCAGTAACCGGCTGCAACCTGGCACCGCCCGGCCTGCATGAAGTCACCTTCGTCAACACCGCGGTCATCTTCGGGCATGCGCAGCACGCTGAAGATGGTGCCTATGCTCACGTTGACATCGATATTGCTGGAGCCGTCCAGCGGGTCAAACAGCAACAGGTATTCACCCTGTGGGTAGCGGTTGGGCACGACATAAATCGCGTCCATTTCTTCCGAAGCCATGGCCGCCAGGTGGCCGCCCCATTCATTGGCTTCGATCAGAACTTCGTTGGCGATGATGTCGAGCTTTTTCTGTACCTCGCCCTGAATGTTTTCGCTCTCGGCGCTGCCCATGACATCGCCCAGCGCCCCTTTGCTCACCGACTGGCTGATGCGTTTGCAGGCCCGTGCCACCACCTCCAGCAAAAGCCGCAGCTCAGGCGGTATTTTTCCCTGCTTGCGCTGCTGCTCGATGAGATAACGGGTTAGCGATATTTTTTTATTCATTTTTGAAAGCAATTTGTCCGGTCCGTCAATCAGCCAGTGCGCGGCTCACCAGTTCGCGCACATCTTTGCTCAGGTCTGCCTTGGCGGCTACGCGGTTCAGGGCCTCGCCGGCGGCGCTGCGGTAAGGCTCTGCCAGTTTCTTCCAGCGATCGAGTGCGCGGGCGAGTCGGGCTGCTACCTGCGGATTGATTGCATCGAGGGCTAGCACCTGCTCACTCCAGAAGATGTAGCCTGCTGCATCGCGCCGGTGAAAGGCGCCTGGGTTGGCGCTGCAGTAGCTGAAGATCAGGCTGCGCGCACGGTTAGGGTTGCGCAAGTTGAAGTCCGGGTGCTTGAGCAGTTGTCGCACCGCGGCGAGCACCTGGCCGTCGTGATCGCAGGCGCCAGCCTGCAGTGCAAACCATTTGTCCAGGGCGAGCTCCTCCCCCTTGAAGAGCTCGTAAAACCGCTTCAAGGCGGGCGCCGCGTGGGGATGGCCGCTTTGCACCAAGGCACTCAGTGCGTGGAAGCGATCGGTCATGTTGCTGGCGTCTTTGAATCGCTGGTAGGCTTTTCCTGGCCAAATGGCGTCGCCAGTTTTTCGGGCGTGCAAGCACAAGGCTGCCAGGGCCATGCCGCTCAAGGCGCGGCGGCCGCTGGACAGCGCATCGGGCGTATAGCCCTGGTTGTGGCGATGCGTTTCATACGCCCATTGCCAGTCGTCGAAAAGATCGGCCGCCAGCTGGGCTCGAAGCGCCTCACGCACCTGGTGCACACGCTGGGGCTCTACCACGTCAAGCTGTTCAGACATATAGCTCTCGGAGGGCAGCATCAGTGCGAGTTCCTTGAACGCGGCATCCAGGCCGGGGTGACGCAACACCTGGCGCAGGGCTTCGATCACCTCGGCACCGAACCGTGCCTCAGCAGGGGGCAGATCGCTCTGGATCGCACGCACGGCCGATCGCAGCATGAGCCGCTGCCCGGCCTCCCAGCGGTTGAAAGCGTCGCTGTCGTGAGCCAGCAGCGTGAGCAGGTTGGCGTCACTGTCGTCCCAGTTCAAGCGCACCGGCGCAGAAAAGCCGCGCAGAATCGATGGCACGGGTGGTGCGGGCAGGTTTTCAAAGGTGATGGACATTGCAGCCTCGCTGAGCACCAGCAGATGCTCCATGCCGAGGCTCTGACCCGACAACTGCAAGGGCAGGGCCTGGCCGTCGGCAGACAGCAAACCTATGGCGATGGGCACGACAAAAGGCAGCTTGCGGCTTTGACCAGGTGTGGGCAAACACACTTGCGAAAAATTCAGGGTGTAGGTCTGAGCTGCGGCATCGTAGTAACCGCTGGCCGTGACCAGGGGCGTGCCCGCCTGGCTGTACCAGCGCTTGAAAGTTTCGAGTTGATGCGCCAGCGGCGACTGCGGGTTGGCATCAGCAATTGCTTGCGCGAAATCGTCGCAGGTCACAGCCTGTCCGTCGTGACGTTCAAAATACAGCTTCATGCCTTTGGCAAACCCGTCACGTCCCACCAGGGTTTGCATCATGCGCACGACTTCGGCGCCTTTTTCGTAAATGGTGACGGTGTAGAAATTGTTGATCTCGGCGTAGCTGTCAGGTCGCACCGGATGCGCCATGGGGCCAGAATCTTCGGCAAACTGAACGGTGCGTAAAACCCGTACATCCTCGATGCGCTTGACCGCGCGCGCGGAGGCTGCAGCGCACAAGTCCATGCTGAATTCCTGGTCCCGAAACACGGTCAGGCCTTCTTTCAAGCTCAACTGGAACCAGTCGCGGCAGGTGATGCGATTGCCCGTCCAGTTGTGAAAGTACTCGTGGCCAACCACACTTTCGATATTGGAGAAATCGGTGTCTGTTGCGGTCGCCTGGCTGGCAAGAACGTACTTGGTGTTGAAGATGTTCAGGCCCTTGTTTTCCATCGCGCCCATATTGAAGTCGCTGGTGGCCACGATCATGAAGCGTTCCAGGTCCAGAGGCAGGCCAAAGCGCGCCTCGTCCCAGATGACCGACTTCACCAGCGATTGCATGGCGTGCTCGGTTTTGTCCATGTCACCTGGGCGCACGTAGACCTGCAGCAAATGCTCGCGGCCGTTGCGGGCCCGGATACGCTGCTCGCGGCTCACCAGCTGCCCGGCCACCAGCGCAAACAGGTAGCAGGGCTTCTTGTGCGGGTCCACCCAGGTGGCGAAATGACGACCCTCGGCAAGATCGCCTTGCTCGACCAGGTTGCCATTGGAGAGTAGCACCGGGTAGCGCGCTTTGTCGGCGCGCAAGGTGACGCTGTAGCTGGCCATCACGTCGGGGCGGTCCAGGAAGTAGGTGATGCGGCGAAAGCCCTCGGCCTCGCACTGCGTGAAAAACGACTCTTTGCTGACGTACAGCCCCATTAACTTGGTGTTTTTAATGGGCGAGCAGGTGGTAAAAATTTCCAGCTCGAAGCGCTCATCTTCAGGCAGGTTTTCCAAAATCAGTTGATTGGCCTGTACCTTGAAAGAGGTGCCCGCGCCGTTGACCAGCACCCGCGACAGGTTCAGTTCGTCGCCATCAAGAACCAGGGGGCCTGGCGCTGCGTCCTTGTTGCGACGCAGGGACATTTTGTTGAGCACGCGGGTTTTTTGCGGATCCAGGTCAAATGTCAGGTTGACCGTATCGACCCAGAAGCGGGGCGCACTGTAGTGCGCGCGTTGAATCGTGACGGGGGCCTGTCCGGCATCAAGTGCTTGTGACATCCAAATTCTCCAAAAATGCGCTGTCTATCAGCTCTAGGTAGTTGTTCACACTGGCCACCACATTGGGGGCTTGTAGTTCTTCGGCCTTGTGCGTGCTGCAAATGGCCACGGCGCGCATGCCGGCGCGCCGGGCGGCCTCGATGCCCAGCGGTGCGTCTTCAAAAACGATGCACTGATCGGGCGGCACATGCAGTTGATGGGCAACCGCCAAAAAAATGTCAGGATGCGGTTTTCCGGCTAGGCCCTCGTCGCCGCCCACGCGCACCTGCGGCGGCTTGTCCATGGCCAGATGCTTGAGCGCAAAGTTGATGTTGTCTTTGTCGCCAGCTGTGCCCATACCGATTTTGAGCCCGCGCTGGCTTGCCCGGCTGGCAAAGTCCCTGAAGCCCTTGATCTCGGCAAACTCGGGGGCAAACAGATCACGATAGATCTGCTCTTTTTGGGCCACCAGCGCACGCGCTTCATCGTCACTGAGGGTCTTGGCAAACAGTTCCCGCACGCATTCAAGGCCTGTGCGTCCATTGGCGCTGCGCATCCAGGCGGCCATGTCTCGCTCAATGCCGTGGTGGCGCGCAAATGCCGTCCAGCTTTTGGCATGGTGGCCAAGCGAATCGACCATGGTGCCGTCCATATCGAAGATGAGGGCCCGTGTGCGCATCACACGCCTTGCTTCAGAGAGGCTTCGATAAAGGCGTCAAGGTCGCCGTCGAGGACTTTTTGCGTGGCCGATGTTTCGTAGTTGGTTCGCAAATCCTTGATGCGGCTGTTGTCCAGAACATATGAGCGTATCTGGTGGCCCCAACCCACGTCGGTCTTGGCGTCTTCCAACTTTTGTTGGGCCTCTTGCTGTTTGCGCAGTTCAAAGTCGTAGAGCCGGCTGCGCAGGCGTTTCCAGGCCACGTCGCGGTTGCTGTGCTGGCTGCGGCCGTCCTGGCACTGCACGACGATGCCTGTGGGTATGTGTGTCAGCCGCACTGCAGAGTCGGTCTTATTGATGTGCTGGCCACCCGCACCGCTGGCTCGGAAGGTGTCCACACGCACGTCTGCCGGGTTGATGTCGATCTCGATAGAGTCATCAATTTCCGGGTAGACAAACACGCTGGCAAAACTGGTGTGCCGGCCGCCGGACGAGTCAAACGGGCTCTTGCGCACCAGGCGGTGTACGCCGGTCTCCGTGCGCAGCAACCCGAACGCATAGTCACCCTCGATCTTGACGGACGCGCCTTTGATGCCGGCGGTATCGCCTGGGGTCTCGTCTTCGAGTTGTGTTTTGAAGCCTTTGCGTTCGGCATAACGCAGGTACTGGCGCAGCAACATGCTGGCCCAGTCACAGGCCTCGGTGCCACCCGCACCAGCCTGAATGTCCAAAAAGCAGTTCAGTGGGTCGGCCGGGTTATTGAACATGCGCCTGAATTCCAGGCCTTTGACGATGTCAGCCAGGCCTTTCACGTCGCTCTCGATGTGCGCCAAGCCAGCGTCGTCGCCGTCGTCACGGCTCATCTCGAAAAGTTCGGCGTTGTCAGCCAGGTTCTGCTGCAGGTCGGTCAGCGTGACAACAACGCCTTCGAGCTGCTTTTTCTCTTTTCCGAGTTCCTGTGCGCGCTTGGGGTCGTTCCAGACCGCAGGGTCTTCAAGCGCCGCGTTAACCGTTCTCAGGCGTTCAAATTTGGCATCGAAGTCAAAGATACCCCCGAAGTTCCTTGGCGCGCTCGCTCAAGTCTTCAAGTTGGGTGGCCAGGGCGTTGATGCGTTCTGCTTCCATGACAAATATCCTGATGGTCTTGATGATGTAGAGCCCCGGATTTTCGCATGCCGGCTCAGGACAAGAAGCTGTCGATCAGCGCTGCCACACGATGTGGCTGGTCATGGTGCAGCATGTGGCCGCAATCGGGCACTGTGACTTCTTTCAAGTCCTTAACCACCTTGAGTCTTTCATGGTGCTCGGCCCGGCTGAAGCTGTTGCCCCACCACTGGGCCAGGCTGTCGCTGTCGGCGTTGACCATGAGTGTGGGTGCGCTGATTGCGCTGTGAATGGCCAGGGTTTCATCAACCCGGTACAGCATGGCCGATGTGATCTTGTGTGCAGGCTCTCCCATGATTTCCCAATTGCCGTCAGTGCCTTGTGACGCCCAGTGCGGCGCCAGCCAGTCGGCCTGATCGCTTGTCAGGCGCGGGTTGTTGCGTTGCAGGCGCTGCGCAACCTCTTGGATGCTGGCGTAGCTGCGCATCACGCGCTGGCCCTGGCGTGCCTCGCGCAACTGGTCCATCCAGCTGGCAAAACGAGGCCCGGCTTGCTCGGCCTTGGTCGGCGGCAGGCCAAAGCCCTCCAGATTTACCAAGCGCCGTACGCGTGCAGGGCGAACGCCGGCATACAGCATCGCGACATTGCCGCCCATGCTGTGTCCAACAAGGTTCACAGGCCCTTTGGGCGCCAACTGATCGAGCAGTGCGTCCAGGTCGGCCAGGTAGTCTGGAAACCAGAAGCAGTCGACGCCGCCAGAGGTGCTCAGGCCAAAGCCGCGCCAGTCGGGCGCTACGATGTAATGCGTCTGTGCCAGCGCATCGACCATGAACTGAAAGCTGGCCGACACATCCATCCAGCCGTGCAGCAGTACCAGCGGCGCCTGCCCGCTGACGGGTTCACCCCAAGTTCGTACGTGGTAGTGGAGCCCTCGGATCGGTAAGAATGAGCCGCTGGAGGCGCGTTTGACTTGATACATTTAGGCAATCATAAGGAGCTTGAACATGGCTGCAGCCACACCTGACCCGCTGGCTCAAGAGCAAAAGGCTGTGGGGCCCTGGAAGTTGCCGGCAGCTTATCAGGACATGCACGCCCGTTTTCGCTGGGCTGTGCCCGATCAATTCAACATGGCGCAGGCCTGCTGCGGCCGCTGGGCGTCCAATCCACTGACCGCTCAACGCACGGCCTTGCGTATTTACCGGGGATCGGGGCGGGCTGACGAATGGTTCAGCTATTTGGCCTTGCAGGAGCAGGCGAATCGGCTCTCCAATGTTCTGAGGGCCGCTGGTGTGGGCATGGGTGACCGCGTGGCGATCGTGCTGCCGCAGCGCTTTGAGACGGCTGTAGCCTACATGGCCGTGCTGCAAATGGGTGCGGTAGCCATGCCTTTGTCGCAGCTGTTTGGGCCCGAGGCGCTCGCGTTTCGTCTGCAAGACAGTGACGCCAGCGTGGCCCTGTGTGACCCCCAGACGGTGGACAACATGCGCCAGGCGCGTGCCGAGTGTCCCAACTTGCGCCTGGTCTTGGGTGTTGGTCTGGCAGCTGGCGATGGCGTTGACCTGGACTACCGGCTGGCGCTGGCGCAGGCGGCACCGGATTTCGATCCTGTGATCACACGTGCGCAGGACCCGGCGATTCTGATCTATACCAGTGGCACCACCGGTAACCCCAAAGGGGCACGCATCCCCCACCGGGCTCTGATTGGAAATTTGACGGGGTTTATGTGCAGTCAGAACGGGCTGGGCTTTGCGAGCTATGGGCAGACCGTGGTGCCAGATGCGCATGACGACTGCTCGGACGCGGTGTTCTGGTCGCCTGCCGACTGGGCGTGGACCGGCGGCTTGATGGACGCCTTGCTGCCCACGCTGTATTTCGGTTGCTGCATTGTGGGCTACGACGGCCGCTTCAGTCCCCAGCTGGCGCTGGAGCTGATGCGCGACTGCGGCGTCACCCACACGTTTTTGTTTCCGACAGCGCTCAAGGCCATGATGAAGGCCTACGCGGGCAGCGAGCAGCAGACTGTTCGCGCCGAATTTCAGCTGCAGCTGCAAGCCATCATGAGCGCTGGTGAGGCGGTGGGTGACGCCGTCTTCGCGTACTGCGAGTCGCAGCTTGGCGTGACGGTCAACGAGATGTTTGGCCAGACTGAAATCAACTACATCGTGGGCAACAGCGCGGCCATCTGGCCGCCCAAGCCCGGCAGCATGGGCATGGGCTATCCGGGGCATCGGGTCGCCGTGATTGACGAGCAGGCCCAGGAGTGCGCGCACGGGCAGATCGGCGACGTGGCGGTGCATCGCTTGGACGACCAAGGCCATGCGGACCCGATCTTTTTTCTGGGCTACTGGCGCAACGATGAGGCCACGGCTGCCAAGTACAGCGGTGACTGGTGCCGCACCGGTGACCTGGCGTACCGGGATGAAGAGGGCTATTTTTGGTACCAGGGCCGAAGTGACGATGTGTTCAAGTCGGCTGGCTACCGGATCGGGCCGGGTGAGATTGAAAACTGTTTGGTCAAACACCCGGCGGTCGCCAATGCCGCGGTCGTGCCAAAGCCCGACGCCGAGCGTGGCGCGCTGGTCAAGGCCTTTGTGGTCCTGTCGCCAAGCTTTGTGCAGCAGCGCAGCAGCGCAGGCAGCGCGCGCACTGCTTTTGATCAGGATTTGACAGCGCAGCTGCAGGCGCATGTACGGGGCAAGCTGGCACCCTATGAGTACCCCAAAGACATTGAATTTGTCGATGCCTTGCCCATGACCACGACGGGCAAGGTGCAGCGACGGGTGTTGCGACTGCTCGAAGCAGAGCGCGCCAGCCGCGCCGCAGGGCAGACGTAAACTGCCACCGAATCGATCTTCACAGGTATCGCCTGAAACGGAGTCAACATGAAACGAATTCAGCTCGGTCACTCGGACCTCTGGGTGCCGCCAATTTGTCTGGGCACCATGACCTTTGGGGAGCAGGTGGACCAGGCCGACGCCTTTGCGATCATGGACAGGGCCTTGGAACTTGGCTTGAACTTCCTGGACACCGCCGAGGTCTATTCGGTGCCGACCAAGGCCGAGACCTTCAATATCACCGAGACCATCATTGGCAATTGGTTGGCCGCGCGCCCGGGCGCACGGCAAAAACTGGTGCTGGCGACCAAGGTGGCGGGGCCAAGCCGTGGCATGCCCTGGGTGCGTGGTGGCAGTGCCGACCTGACGGCGGCCGATATTGTTGCCGCCTGTGAGGGCAGCCTGCGCCGCCTCAAGACTGATGTGATCGACCTGTATCAGCTGCACTGGCCAACCCGTCAGGTGCCGATGTTTGGCGGCATGTATTACAAGCCGGCAGACAAGCCAGAGGGTACAGCCATGCTGGAGCAGTTGCGTGCACTCTCAGAGTTGGTGCGCGCCGGCAAGGTGCGTGCCGTGGGCCTGTCCAACGAAACGCCCTACGGGGTTCATGAGTTTGTCCGCCTGGCCGAGCAGCATGGTTTGTCGCGCGTGGCCACTGTTCAAAACGGGTACAGCTTGCTCAACCGCAGCGTTGAAAACGGACTCGATGAGGTCATGCATCGCCTGGGTGTGTCGCTGCTGGCCTATTCGCCGCTCGCCTTTGGCTTGTTGACCGGCAAATACGACAAAAGCGGGCTGATTGGCCCTGGCGCGCCAGCGCAGGCACGCCTCACACGCTACGAATCCACCCGTCAGCAACGCTGGGGACGGCCTGATGCGCTGACAGCAGCGCGACGTTACAACGCCATGGCGCATCACCATGGCATGACGCCCGTGCAAATGGCGCTGGCGTTTTGTTATACCAAGTGGCAGGTTGCCAGCACCATCATTGGTGTGACCACCATCGAGCAGCTCGAGCAGGACGCCGGCTTATGGGGTACCACGTTGTCGGAAGAGGTCTTGCGTGAGATCGACCAGATCCGCTGGGAAATGCGCGACCCGGTGATCTGATCTGGCCATGCCCAGAAAAGCGCATGTCAGTGCGACGCCAGCGACCGATGCGTTGAAGGCCGCCGGTGTGGCCTTTACCGAGCACAGCTACGACTATCTGGCGCATGGCGGCGCCCTGCACAGCGCGCAGGAGCTGGGGTGGGATGCGCATGCCGTGGTGAAGACGCTGGTGATGCAGGATCAGGATGAGCGACCGCTCATTGTGCTCATGCACGGCGATCGCAAGGTGTCCACCAAACAACTGGCGCGGCAAATCGGCGCTAAATCGGTGGAGCCCTGCGACCCAGCCGTGGCGAACCGGCACAGTGGCTATCTGGTGGGCGGCACATCGCCGTTTGCGACGCGTCGTGCCATGCCGGTGTATGTGCAAGCGTCCATTCTTGTGTTCGATCGGATCCTGATCAACGGCGGGCGCCGCGGTTTTTTGATTGGCATCAGCCCGGAAGATTGTGTGCGGCTGCTCAAAGCCCAGCCGGTGTCTTGCGCGATTGGCCTGGATGACTGAGGCCGGTTTGCACAGCGCTAGGCTGTCAAAATAGTGCTTCACAGATCGATGGTTTGATCGAGGAGAGATTTTTTGGATTCATTGCACCTTCTGGCTCCCGTCGGCGCGGCCTTGCTGGCCTATCTGGTGGGCTCTCTGTCGTTTGCGGTGATCGTGAGCCGCTTGATGGGATTGGCCGACCCCCGCACCTTTGGCAGCAAAAACCCGGGGGCCACCAATGTGCTGCGCTCGGGCAGCAAAGCCGCCGCGGTGGTGACCTTGCTGCTCGATGCGGCCAAGGGCTGGTTGCCGGTTCTGTTGGTGCGTTGGTACGGGGAGCCCTATGGCCTGGGTAACGGTACCGTGGCCATGGTGGCCTTCGGCGCCTTTGTCGGCCACCTCTACCCGCTGTATTTCCGATTCCAGGGCGGCAAGGGTGTGGCAACGGCGCTGGGCGTGTTGCTGGGCCTGAATGCCTGGCTGGGGCTGGTGGCGCTGCTGGTCTGGTTGTTTATGGCCGCGGTTTTTCGTATTTCCTCCCTGGCCTCGATCACGGCCGCGCTGATCACGCCGCTGGCCTACCTGATGGGCGACGGTGGCTTGTGGCAAAGTTCGCGTCCGGTTGGCGCCGCGGTGGTCGCCATGTGTCTTTTGTTGTGGTACCGCCATGCGGGCAACATCAACCGGCTGGTCAAAGGAACCGAGCCACGCCTGGGTAAAAAATCAGCAGGCCCCGGCGCTGCGCCGGCGCAAACCCAGGGCAAGGGCAGCCGTAAAGAGGCGACTGGCCGCGGGCATTGAACCTCATGCAAAAAATCTGCATTCTTGAAAACGATCACCTCGATGCCGAGCTTGAGCTGCGCTACCACGGCTATGGTGCGATGTTCGAGCGTTTGCTGCGCCAGGCGGGCGCTGATGCCCAGTTCGACGTGTTCAACACCGAGCGTGGACAGTACCCGCCATCTTTCGATGACTACGATGCGGTCATCCTGACGGGCGGACGCGCTGACGCTTTTTCGGGCGATCCCTGGGTTGCCAGGTTGCGCGAGACGGTCAGTGCCTTGTTAGAGCCGCACAGCAAGCCCAAGCTGATCGGCGTTTGCCTGGGGCATCAACTCGTGGGTTTGTGCATGGGGGCTGAGGTGGGGCGCAGCGACAAGGGCTGGGGCGCAGGTCGCATGACCTACCGCTGGCTGGCGCCCGACTTTGGTGGTGAGGCGCAAAGCGAGTCCATTGCCTTGCTGGCCAGCCATCAGGACCAGGTGGCCACCTTGCCTGCGGGGGCCACCCTGCTGGCCACCAGCGATTTTTGCCCGGTTGCAGCATTTCGGGTGGACGATCGCGTGCTGTGTGTGCAGCCGCATCCGGAGTTTGTCGAGGACTACAGCGCTTATCTGCTGCAAAAACGCCGGCGCAGCATTGGCGAGGACAAATTTGAGCGAGGCATGCGCGAGCTGGCTAAAGGGCACGAAGGTGAGCGCTTTGCGCGCATGATGCTTGCCTTCATCAAAGGCACGGGGGTGTCTGCTGGCAAGGCCAATCAGTGACCGACGCGCAGGATCTGGTGATGGCTTAGTCGCTCTAGCAGGCCGCTGCCGGTGACGGCTTGCTCAATCTGGGCTTGCCCTTTGGCGGTTCGGTGCAAACGGAAGGGGCGGCTTCTCTGGCCGTCGCTCTCAAGCACCACAACCACGTCAGGCTGATTGGTGCCGCTCCCACGGTTGCGCACCATGGCGGTGCTGCCGTCGTCGAGACGTACCAGCGTACCCGGCGGCGAGGAGCCGACAGCGCGCATCAGGCTTTGGCTCACCTGTGAGGCGATGGTCTGTTCTGAGGATAGGCCACTGTCGATCGAGGCCTTGGGATCGAGCCCGGCGCGGGACTGGCGCGGGCTGATGCGGGCTGCGTAGCGGTCAACTACCTGCAGGATGAAGCTCAGTCGCTCGGCGCCCGCAAGTTTGCTCAAGGGCAATGCGCTGGCATCGGATCGGTGGTGCAGGGCGATGGTCTGCAGCAACAGCGGATTAGTCACGCCCAGGCTTTGCAGCACGTCGACTGATTTTTTCGGGTGGTCCTGAATGCCCGCTTGCTGCTCTTGATCCGGTGGGGTTTTTTGCAGCGCCAAGGCATCTTGCAGCGCTGTCATACCCAGGTTCATAGTGAGCGCGGCCTGGACCAGCGCGTCGCGCTCTGGGCCCGGCAGTGCGCAGTCTTTGGCGACCAGGTGACACAGCACGGCGCACATCAGGGCGTGTGAGGCGCTGTAACCCACGGCACTGTTGCTTGCCACCTGAAACAGCAGGTACAGGCCCAGGTCTGGGTCGTGTTCCAGCAGGGCGAGCATCCACCTGTCGTATTGAACGATGCGTTGCGGAAATTGCGCCACCTGCATCGGGTGGTTCAGGCTGATATTCAGCGCGGACTCGAGGTTGGCCCATTGGCCCAGCAGGTCTTCGTATTCCTCTTCGGTCTTGAGTTTGATGGCCATGGCTTGCTGGCAGCGATTGCCCGTGTCGATCAGTCGCGAAAGTTGTCAAAGCTCAAGGGGATGTCGGTGACTTCTTTACGCATCAGGGCCATGGCAGCTTGCAAGTCGTCCTTCTTGGCGCCACTCACTCGTAGCTTGCTGTCCTGAATGGCCGCCTGAACTTTGAGTTTGCTGTCCTTGAGCATGCGCTGGATTTTTTTGCCCAGCTCGGTCTCGATGCCTTCACGCACCTTGATGACAAGCTTCACCTTGTCGCCGCCGATCTTTTGGATCTCGCCTTTGTCGAGAAACCGAACGTCGACACTGCGTTTGGTTAGCTTGTTGCGCAAGATGTCCTCAATTTGCGCCAGCTGAAAGTCGGCATTGCCGATGAGCGTGATGTCCTTGTCTTTGATCTCGATGGCCGCGGGCGTTCCTTTGAAGTCAAAACGCGTGCCGATTTCCTTGGCGGTGTTTTCAACCGCGTGTTTCACGTCGACGATGTTGGCTTCGCAAACCGTGTCAAAAGAGGGCATGGCAAAAACCTCGTGAGCTTGACGGACGTGCCGGTCATTCACGCCGAAGGTCGAACTGCATTTCCAAAGACCGGGCAGGCGACAATGGGGGCATGTTAGTCCAGAACAATGTGCCCCTACAGGCGCATAACAGTTTTCACATTGTTGCCAAGGCGCAAAGCCTGGTTCGAATTGCCCACGAAGACGAGCTTCAGGCGGTTCTGGCCGACCCTGTTTTGGCTACCGAGCCAAAGTTTGTGCTCGGTGGCGGCAGCAACATTGTGCTCACCGGCGATGTGAAGGCGCTGGTGCTCAAGGTCGAGATCATGGGGCGTCGCCTGGTGCGCGAGGACGAGCGATCCGTTGTGCTTGAGTTTGGCGCGGGCGAGAACTGGCACGAGGCCGTGGCCTGGAGCCTGACACAGGGCTGGCCGGGCCTTGAGAACATGGCTTTGATTCCCGGAACGGTTGGCGCCGCGCCCGTGCAGAACATAGGCGCCTACGGTGTTGAACTGCAGGACCGGTTCGACTCACTGGACGCCATCGACCTCGATAGCGGGCGTTGCTTCAGCCTGAACGCTGCGCAATGTGGTTTTGGCTACCGGGATTCGGTGTTTAAGCATGACAGCGCGGCAGACGCGGGCCTGGGCCAGCAGCCCGTAGGTTTGCGTGGGCGCTCGATGATTGTTCGTGTGCGACTTGTCTTGCCCAAGCCCTGGAAGCCCGAGCTGGGCTACGCTGATTTGCAAAAACGCATGCTCGCGGAAAACTGTCCGCAACCGACGCCCCAGCAAATTTTTGAATGGGTGTGCGAGATTCGGCGCAGCAAACTGCCCGACCCCGCAGAGGTGGGCAATGTCGGCAGTTTTTTCAAGAACCCGATGGTGAGTGCCGAGCAATGCGCCGACATCATTGGCCGCGACCCAGGCGTGGTGCACTATCCCTTGCCCGACGGCAACATCAAGCTGGCGGCTGCCTGGTTGATTGACGCCTGCGGCTGGCGTGGCAAGTCGATGGGGCAGGCTGGCGTGTACCCGCAGCAGGCCTTGGTGCTCATCAACCGCGGCAGCATCGACGGCGCCGATGGCGCTACGGGTGGCGAGGTCATGACGCTGGCCAAGGCGATTCAGACCAGCGTGTACGAGCGCTTCGGGATCCTGCTCGAGCCCGAGCCGGTCGTGGTCTAGCGGCGCGCATGTTGCGCTTTTCAAGAGAGTCAATGCAATGAAACAAGTGTTTGTTCTGGGTGGCACGGGTTTTGTCGGTCGCCATGTCTGCGAAAAGCTGATTCGCGCCGGCTACCAGGTGACGGTGGCGACTCGGCGTCGGATCGCGGCGCGCGACATCATGTTGTTGCCGGGCCTGACGGTGCTGGAGCTCGATGTGCATGACGAGCAAGCGCTTTGTCAGGCGCTGGCTGGGCATGATGCGCTGGTCAATCTGGTGGCTATCCTGCACGGCAACCCGGCAGCGTTTGAGCGGGTTCATGTGGCGTTGCCAGGCAAGATCTCACGGGCCTGTGTGCAGGCGGGTGTGGCGCAAGTGGTGCATATCAGTGCGCTAGGGGCAGATGCCCAGCAGCCGGGCCAGGCGCCGTCAAACTATCTGCGCTCCAGAGGCGAGGGTGAAGCGGTCTGGCTGGCCGCTGCCAAGAAGCCTGCTGCCCAAGGGGCCAGCGGTTCAGGATTTGCTTTGAGTATCTTGCGTCCCAGCGTGATCTTCGGCGCGCAGGATCGCTTTTTAAATCTGTTTGCACGTCTGCAAAAACTCATGCCTGTCGTGCCATTGGCGGGCGCTGAGGCCAAATTTCAGCCAGTCTGGGTGGAGGATGTGGCCGCTGCCGTGGTGGCCGTGCTGCAAAAGCAGGGCGTCAGCTTTGAGCCGCTGACGTATGAGCTGGTCGGCCCCGAGGTGTTCAGACTGCGCGACTTGGTGCGCCTGGCAGGACAACTCAGCGGCGCGGGCGGGGGGCGTGGTCGGCTGGTGCTGGGTGTGCCGATGTGGGTTGGCCGTTTGCAGGCAGCCATGATGGCCTTATGGCCCGGTGAGCCCATGATGACCACAGACAACCTGGACTCGATGCGCACAGACAACGTGGCCAGCGGGCGTTTGCCAGGCCTGCCAGACCTGGGTATTCGCGCTGCGGCTTTGAAAGGTATTGCTTCTGACTACCTGCGCTAGGGCTTGTGCCTGAGCGGCCGGCTCATCAGTTGCCCAGTTTCAAGAAGTCGTCGCCCTTGCCCAGCTCCAGCAGCCCTGCGTTGGAGTAAACGCCCAGCTTGGCGCGTGTGTCGGTGATGTCCAGGTTGCGCATGGTCAGTTGGCCGATGCGGTCTTGCGGGCTGAAGGGCGCATCTTCCACCTTTTCCATGGAGAGACGCTCGGGTGCGTAGGTCAGGTTTGCAGATTCCGTGTTGAGAATGCTGTAGTCGTTGCCGCGGCGCAGCTCCAGGGTGACAGTGCCGGTGATTGCGCTGGCCACCCAGCGCTGTGCCGTTTCGCGCAGCATGATGGCCTGCGAGTCAAACCAGCGGCCCTGGTACAAAAGGCGTCCGAGCTTACGTCCGTTCTCACGGTACTGCTCGATAGTGTCTTCGTTGTGAATGCCGGTGACGAGTCGCTCGTAAGCAATAAACAGCAGTGCCAGGCCCGGGGCTTCGTAAATGCCACGGCTCTTGGCTTCGATGATGCGGTTCTCAATTTGGTCACTCATGCCCAGGCCGTGTCGTCCGCCGACGCGGTTGGCTTCCAGCAACAGGGTCACCGGGTCTGCGTAAGACACCCCATTCAAGGCCACGGGCTGGCCGTCTTCAAAGGTGACCGAGACCTCTTCCGCCTTGATCGAACAGTCCTCGCGCCAGAAGGGCACGCCCATGATCGGGTTGACGATCTTGATGCCGCTGTTCAAAAACTCCAGGTCCTTGGCTTCGTGGGTTGCACCCAGCATGTTGCTGTCGGTGGAGTAGGCTTTCTCGGCGCTCATCTTGTAGCCAAATCCCTGCGCGGTCATGAAGGCCGACATCTCGGCGCGGCCACCGAGCTCATCAATAAACGCCTGATCCAGCCAGGGTTTGTAGATTTTGAGCGCCGGGTTGGTTAGCAAGCCGTAGCGGTAAAAACGCTCGATGTCGTTGCCCTTGAAGGTGGAGCCATCACCCCAGATATTGACCCCGTCCTCCTTCATGGCTGACACCAGCATGGTGCCGGTGACCGCACGACCCAAGGGCGTGGTGTTGAAGTAAGTCATGCCCGCAGTGGTGATGTGAAAAGCACCAGCTTGCAAGGCTGCGATGCCCTCGGTAGCCAGTTGTTTGCGGCAGTCGATCAGCCGGGCTTTTTCGGCACCGTATTCGATCGCCTTGCGCGGAATGGCGTCGTAGTCAGATTCGTCGGGCTGCCCCAGATTGGCGGTGTAGGCATAAGGCAGCGCGCCTTTGAGCTTCATCCAGCGCAGCGCGGCACTGGTATCCAGGCCGCCCGAGAAGGCGATGCCGACTTTTTGGCCGACGGGCAGGTTTTGCAAAATGGTGGCCATATCAATGTCCGGTCATGTTTTTGAAAGCGTGGCGAGGAGTCATCAGGCCAGGTGCGGGCGCCACGTGAAAGCCGGGGCGCCTGTGCGGTGAGTGCGGTTTTTCTGTGGGCTGTAAGGACACATCACGGCTGGGCAGTCGCCTTGTTCAGCCGTAATGGCAGATGTAGTGAAAAGCATCGTCGACGCGGATGTCAAATTTTGACTGGCCTGGCACGCTGAATTGCTCGCCAGGGCCGCAGCTGAGCCATGCGTCGCTGCCGGCCATGCGGTACTGGCAGCTGCCAGCCACACACTCCATGATTTCAGGCGCGCCGGTGCCAAAGGTCAGGCTGGCTGCCAGCACCACCCCAACTGATTTGCGTGTGCCGTCAGGCAGAGTCAGGGCGTGGCTGACACACTTGCCGTCGAAGTAGACATTGGCCTGGGTGGCGACGCGTACGCCAGTGATTTCGGTGGTGGGCATAAAGTGTTAGCAGGACAGGGGGATAAGCCCAGTATTTTAGGTGAGCAAGGCCTGCAGGCCCCACGCGCCAAGGTGCGCCGCGCTGCCAGGCGCTGGCTCAGGCTTTGATGGCCTGGGCCAGGACCTGTTCGTCAAAGCCCACCGTGATGGCGCCAGACGGCCATTCAATCACTGGTCGCTTGATCACACTCGGTTTTTCACGCATCAGGTGCTTCGCGCTGCCGGCGTCGGTAACGGCCGCCTGCACTGCGGCGTCGAGTTGGCGCCAGGTGGTGCCGCGACGGTTCAAGATGAGCTGCCAGTCGTGCTGGCCTAGCCAGCGTGACAAGGTCTCGCTGTCGACGCCCTGTTTCTTGAAGTCGTGAAAACGGACCTCAGCGCCCTGGCTGGACAACCAGTCCATGGCTTTCTTGACGCTGCCGCAGTTGGGAATGCCATAGAGTTTGATGGTTTTGGATGCTTTTGTCATGGCCGACATGATGCCATTGAATCTTCTCGGCAGACCTGCGGGGCTGCCTCAGCGCTGCAGTGGCCTGGGCGACAATCTCCACGCTTATGACCCACGCTTTGAAAACTTTGGCGCAGTGGCTTGAACACTGCGAAGGCCTGCACCCCGTGACGATCGACCTGGGGCTCGAGCGGCTTGTGCAGGTGGCCCAGCAGATGGGCCTGACCCTGAGTTGCCCGGTCATCACAGTGGCTGGAACGAATGGCAAAGGCTCCAGCTGTGCGATGTTGGAGTCGATTTTGCGAGAGGGTGGCTACCGCACCGGCGTCTACACCTCGCCGCATCTGGTGCGTTTCGAGGAGCGCTTGCGACTCGACGGACAGCCTGTCGAGTCGGCGCGTCTGGTTGAGTCCTTTGCCCGCATCGAGGCTGTTCGCCAGGCCTTGCCAGCGCCCGTCTCGCTGACTTATTTTGAATTCACCACGCTGGCCATTCTGGATGTCATGCAGCACAGTCAGCTGGACGTGGCGATCCTGGAGGTCGGCCTGGGTGGCCGGCTTGATGCCGTGAACATCGTCGATGCGGATTGCGCCATCATCACCAGCATTGACCTGGACCATACCGAATTTCTGGGGCCTGACCGCGAGGCGATTGGCCGGGAAAAGGCGGGCATCATGCGCACCGGTCGCCCGGCCATTGTGAGTGATCCACTACCACCTCAAAGCGTGGTGGACCACGCCCGTGAGATTGGTGCTGACCTGTGGCAGGTGGGTACTGATTTCAATGTGCAGGGCGACCAGCAACAGTGGGCGTGGGCGGGCCGAGGTCGGCGCTTTGCTGGACTGGCTTACCCAGCATTGCGTGGGGCCAATCAGCTGGTCAATGCCGGTGGCGTGATCGCCGCGTTGATGGCGCTGCGCGATCGCCTGCCTCTGACCGCTCAAGCGCTGCGCAGCGGATTGGCGTTGGTAGACCTGCCGGGTCGGTTTCAGATTGTTCCTGGTCAGCCGACCTTGGTGTTGGACGTGGCGCACAACCCGCACGCCGCAGCCACTTTGGCCTTGAATCTGGATGCCATGGGGTTTTTCCCCTGTACCCATGCTGTGTTTGGCGTCATGGCCGATAAAGACTACACGGCCATCCTGACGCGCATGGGTGTGCTGGTGGATGCCTGGTATTTCACGGACCTGCCGACGCCTCGTGCCTTATCGGCACAGCAATTGCACGAGGCCTGGCGTCAAGCGCCTAGACGAAAGGACACGGTCGCCAGTGTCTACCAAACGCCCTCTGATGCGCTCGCGGCAGCGATAGCCCGCGCAGACCCCGCTGATAGAATCGTGGTGTTTGGTTCCTTCTTCACCGTGGGTGCTGTTCTGGAGCGCGGATTGCCCCGGATGCAGGCGCAACACTTGCCGTCAACGTGAACCTGTACCTGCAACGTATGGCCTTGTTCAAGTTTCGCAAAACGCCCGCCGAAGCGCTCGCAGGATCGCAACCCCCTCCCAGCGTCGAACAACTGCGCCTTCGCGCCAAGTATCGTCTGGTGGGTGCGTCCATTTTGGTCTTGCTCGGTGTGCTGGTTTTTCCGCTCATGTTCGACAAGCAGCCGCGGCCATTGCCCACCGATACGCCCATGATCTTGCTCGATCCGGCCAAATCTGCTGCGCCGGCGCCAGTGCTTGCGCCTGCGCCTGCGCCCAAAGCGATGGCCACGCCCAAGGCAAGCGTTGCAGGTGGCCTGGACAAGGGTGAATCACTTGTAACGGACAAGCCCTCAGGGGACGCGGCTTCCCCGAGTAAACCCGCTACGGTCAAAGCTGTGGCCAGTGCGGAGGCACTCAAAGTGGAATCCAAGCCGGTGGCGCGCGTCGAGCCCAAGCCGGATGCCAAGCCTGAGCAGAAAGCTTCGGTACCCAGCACAGCGTCCGCGTCATCGTCCGAGGCGCAGCGTGTACAAGCCCTGCTTGAAGGCAAGGCCGAGGGCGCCAGCCAGTCTGCTGCGGCTGATGCGACCCGCTTTGTGGTTCAGGTCGGTGCATTTGCCGAGTCAGAGCGTGCCCAGGAGGTGCGCGGCAAGATTGAGCGCGCTGGCATGAAGACCTATGTTCAGGTCGCGCAGACTCGGGATGGCCCGCGCATTCGCGTGCGTATCGGGCCGTTTGACCAGAAAGCCGACGCAGAGCGCGCGTCCGAACAGGTCAAAAAGCTGGATTTGCCAGCTGTGATTTTGAGTTTGTAATCTGTGGCCGTTCTTGACTGGATCTTTGGCGCGGTCTTTCTGGCATCGGTCCTGCTCGGCGCCTGGCGCGGCCTGGTGTTCGAGGTTTTTTCTCTGCTGAGTTGGGTGGCGGCTTTTGTGCTGGCGCAGTGGTTTGCGGTGGATGTGGGCGCGCGGCTGCCCATGGGGGGCGCCAGTGATGTTTTACGTTACGCCGCTGGTTTTGCTCTGCTGTTTATCGTCACGATCATGGCGGGCGGCCTGGTGGCAGCCTTGTTTAAAAAGGTCATGAACAGCGTTGGCTTGCGTCCCGCGGATCGTGTTTTGGGCTCTATTTTTGGAGCAGGGCGGGGTGTGCTGGTTCTTTTGTTGGCGACTTTGTTGCTGGCCATGACGCCGATGAAAGACAGCCAGATGTGGCAGGAGTCTGTTGGCGTGCGGCTTTTTGTGGGCGTGCTGCTTCAAATCAAGCCCGTGATGCCCAAGGAATTTGAACCTTTTATGCCAGCCTGATCGGGTTTGGCGCCACTGGACTTGAATCGATCATGTGCGGAATTGTTGGCGTTGTCAGTCAATCACCAGTCAATCAGCTGCTCTACGATGCGCTGCTGTTGCTGCAGCATCGCGGCCAGGATGCGGCTGGCATCGTGACGCAGTATGACCGTCGGTTTTTCATGCACAAAGCCAGAGGCATGGTCAAAGACGTGTTTCGCACGCGTCACATGCGCACGCTGCTGGGCCAATCCGGGCTGGGGCAGGTGCGTTACCCGACCGCTGGCAATGCCTACAGTGAGAGCGAGGCGCAGCCGTTTTACGTGAATGCGCCGTTCGGCATTGTGATGGTGCACAACGGCAACTTGACGAACGCACAAGCCTTGAAGGCGGACTTGTTTGACGCCGACCACCGACACATCAACACGGACAGCGATTCGGAGGTGCTGCTTAACGTCTTGGCGCATGAGATTGAGACCAACACCCGTGGCGCGACGTTGGGCCCGGGCGATCTTTTTGAGGCGGTTCGGCGACTGCATCGTCGGGTCCGTGGTTCCTATGCGGTGATCGCCATGATTGCCGGGCACGGCATGCTGGCCTTTCGTGATCCGTTTGGCATTCGCCCGCTATGCATTGGCCACGATGGCGATACCTGGATGTTTGCCAGCGAGTCGGTTGCGCTGGAAGGCACCATGCATCGGTTTGTGCGAAATGTGGAGCCTGGCGAGGCCGTTTTCATTGACAGCCAGGGTCAGCTGCATGCGCAGCAATGTGCCGACAAGCCGGTTTTGAACCCGTGCATTTTTGAGTTCGTCTATCTGGCGCGACCCGATTCCGAAATGGATGGCATCTCGGTGTATCAGGCGCGGCTGAATCTGGGGCAGACGCTGGCCAAGCGAGTGATTTCCACCGTGCCCCCCAATGAAATTGATGTGGTGATTCCCATTCCTGAGTCGAGCCGCCCGAGCGCGGCACAACTGGCGCAGGTGCTGGGCTTGCCGTATCGCGAAGCGTTCGTGAAGAATCGCTACGTTGGACGCACCTTCATCATGCCGGGTCAGGCGGTGCGCCAGAAGTCGGTGCGGCAAAAGCTCAATGCCATCAGCAGCGAGTTCAGGGGCCGGCGTGTGCTTCTGGTCGACGACTCCATCGTGCGCGGCACCACCAGCCGGGAAATTGTTCAAATGGCGCGTGAGGCTGGTGCCACCAAGGTTTACCTGGCCAGCGCTGCCCCGCCGGTGCGCTACCCTAACGTCTACGGCATCGACATGCCCTCGGCCAGTGAGCTTGTGGCGCACAATCGCAGTGTGGAGGAGGTCCGTGCCCTGATCGGCTGTGACGCGCTGATTTATCAGGATGTCGATGCCATGAAGCGAGCGGTGGGCTCCCTTAACGAGACGATCAAAGGTTTTGATGCTTCTTGCTTCGACGGCGTGTATGTCACAGGTGACGTCACGCCTGACAGCATTGAGCAGATGAACGCGGGCCGATCCGTGCAACTGCAGGATTCGGCCGACGATGCGAACCAGGATTGAGACCACTTTGTGCAAACCCTGAGGTTGTTGACGACATGAACAAAGACGACAACAAGAAGAGCCTGCAGCGCGAGACACTGGCGGTACGTGCGGCGGTGGCGCGCAGCCAGTACGGGGAAAACGCCGAAGCGCTGTACCTGACCAGCGGCTACGTGCAAGACAGTGCGGCCTCGCAGGCGCGTCGCTTCGCCGGTGAGGAGGAGGGCGACACCTACGGCCGCTCCGGCAATCCCACGGTTCGCAGCATGGAAATGCGACTCGCTGCGCTGGAGGATACCGAAGCCTGCATGGCCACGGCCTCTGGTATGGCGGCCATCATGCTGATGTGCTTTAGCCTGCTGAAGTCGGGCGATCATGTGGTGATCTCGCAGTCCATGTTTGGCTCGACGCTCAAGCTGATCGGTTCAGAATTTGCCCGCTTCGGCGTGGAAACCAGCGTGGTGCCGCAGACGCAGCTGGCTGCCTGGAAAGCCGCTGTTCGGCCAACGACACGTTTGCTGTTTGCCGAGACACCGACCAATCCGCTGGGCGAAGTCTGCGATATGGCGGCATTGGCGGACATGGCGCACTCGGCGGGCGCCTTGTTCGCAGTTGACAACTGTTTTGCCACGCCAGCCCTGCAGCAGCCGGTGGCTTTTGGCGCAGACATCGTGATGCATTCGGGCACCAAGTATCTTGATGGCCAGGGTCGTGTCATGGCTGGCGCCCTGTGCGCGAGTGCGCAACTGGTGAACGAGAAGTTTTTGCCTGTCCAGAAAAACAGTGGCATGGTTCTCTCGCCGTTCAATGCCTGGGTGGTGCTTAAAGGCATGGAAACGCTGGACTTGCGCATGCGCGCGCAAAGCGCGATGGCTTTGCAACTTGCGCAGTGGCTGGAGCAGCACCCGGCCGTGGCACGGGTCTACTACCCGGGCTTGCGCAGTCATCCCCAGCATGAACTGGCCATGCGTCAGATGTCTGGCCTGGGTGGGGCTGTGCTTTCCTTTGACCTCAAAGCAGACAACGCCGACTCAGCACGCGCGCGCGCCTTTCATGTGCTCGATGCTCTCGAGGTGCTGTCACTGTGCACCAATCTGGGCGACACCAAAAGCCTGCTCACTCACCCGGCGAGCACCTCGCATGGCAAGTTGTCCGAGGCACAGCGTCAGGCCGCTGGCATTGGCCAGGGCCTGGTTCGTGTCGCGGTCGGCCTAGAACACCTCGATGACATCAAGGCAGACTTGCTGCGTGGACTCGACACCTTGACTTAAGCTGCGCCGGGATATTTGGGGTGCTTCACGCCCTGGCCTGTCCGCACCACTTTGTATATGACACAAGCCGTACGTACCCGTTTTGCGCCGTCCCCGACCGGGTTCATTCATCTGGGCAATATTCGCTCAGCCTTGTACCCCTGGGCGTTTGCGCGCGCCAATGACGGCACCTTTATCCTGCGCATCGAAGATACCGACCTGGAACGCTCTTCGCAGGCAGCTGTTGATGTGATTTTGGAGGGAATGCGTTGGTTGGGGCTGGACCATGACGAGGGCCCGTTCTATCAAATGCAGCGCATGGAGCGCTACAAGGCGGTTCTGGCTGACTTGCAAAAAGCAGGACACGTGTATCCCTGCTACATGAGCATGGCTGAACTCGACGCTTTGCGCGAACGCCAGAGTGCTGCCAAGGAAAAGCCCCGCTACGACGGGACCTGGCGCCCTCAGCCCGGCAAGACATTGCCACCGATCCCTGAGGGCGTGGCGCCTGTTTGGCGTTTTTGTAATCCACAGGATGGTTCTGTGGTCTGGGACGACAAGGTCAAAGGTCGCATCGAGATTAGCAATGCCGAACTCGATGACCTGGTGATCGCGCGGCCCGATGGCACGCCGACCTATAACTTTTGCGTGGTGGTCGACGACATCGACATGGGCATTACCCATGTGATCCGAGGCGACGATCATGTGAACAACACGCCTCGACAAATCAACATCTTCAAAGCGCTGGGCAAGCCCGCGCCGGTCTACGCCCATTTGCCTACCGTGCTCAATGAGCAGGGCGAAAAGATGAGTAAGCGCAATGGCGCCAAGCCCGTGACGCAGTACCGTGACGAAGGCTATCTGCCCGAGGCCATGATTAATTACCTGGCGCGCCTGGGATGGAGCCATGGTGACGATGAGATATTCAGCCGTGAGCAGTTTTTGCAGTGGTTCAACCTGGACCACTTGGGCAGGAGCGCTGCGCAATTTGATGAAGCCAAACTGCGCTGGGTCAATGCCCAGCACCTCAAGAGCATGGACGAGCACGCCCTGGCTGAGATGCTGCGCGAACGTCTGGCTTTGGAGGGTATTGCCACCGACGCGGGCTTGCGCGCGATCTGCGCCTTGTTCAAGGATCGCTGTGAAACATTGGTAAACCTGGCTGACTGGGCCAAGATCTTTTACACGGACATCCAGGTTGCGCCCGGCGAGCTCGCCCAGCACGTGACCGAGTCGGTGCGAGCCGCTGTTGGCTTGTTGGCCAAGGCCCTGGCTGAATGTGCCTGGGACAAGGCGGGCATTTCGGCGGCGATCAAGCAGGTCTTGCATGACACTGACCTGAAAATGCCGCAGCTGGCAATGCCGGTTCGCGTGCTGGTCGCAGGCACCGCCCAGACGCCGTCCTTGGATGCGATGTTGGCCTTGTTTGAGCGTGAAAAAGTTTTAAAGCGCCTGCTGGCTGCCTAATTCACAGCTATAATTTTGGGCTTGGAAATGTTGAGCAGACTTGCGTCGGCGGTCTTCATTTTGGGGGTATAGCTCAGCTGGGAGAGCGCTTGCATGGCATGCAAGAGGTCAGCGGTTCGATCCCGCTTACCTCCACCACATTTTCAAGTGATTGACGGAAGTCCAAAAGGTTTTGACCCCATCGTCTAGAGGCCTAGGACATCACCCTTTCACGGTGAGTACCGGGGTTCGAATCCCCGTGGGGTCGCCAGATTGTCGAAAGACGAAAAGGCGCAAGCTGTCAACGGCTCGGGTGCGCAAGTGCCAGAGTGGCTTGGCTCGCAAGAGCAAACGTTGGCTACCAGGAGTGGTAGTTCAGTTGGTTAGAATACCGGCCTGTCACGCCGGGGGTCGCGGGTTCGAGCCCCGTCCACTCCGCCAAATGCTAAAACCCAAGTGCTTCGGTACTTGGGTTTTTTGTTATTGCGCTTGGTTTTGGGGGCTATCAGCGCCTATCAATTTGGGTCTGAGGGCCCCGCACCTCAGACGCTTGCCACAAAGGCGTACACCCACGCGAAACCCGTAGCAACCATGATTCGACTGCATCACTACCCTGGCACGGCCAGCACCATCGTGCACTTGTTGCTCCATGAGATCGGCGAGCCCTTCGAGATGGTGCTGGTCGATCGCCCAAATAACGCGCACAAGACGGCGGATTATTTGCGTCTGAACCCTAACGGCTTGCTGCCAATCCTGGTCGATGGCGACCTGGTTTTGTACGAAACCGCTGCCATTTGCTTGCACCTGTGCGATACCCACCCTGCATCGCGCTTGGCGCCGGCGCTTGGCAGTGCTGAGCGGGCGCAGTTTTACAAATGGTTGATGTGGATGACCAACACCCTGCAGGCCTCGTTGCTGCTGTACTTTTATCCCGATCGATGGGTGGATGCGGGGCAGGCCGATGCATCGGCGCAGATCAAGGCCCATGCACAGGCCAAGATTGAGGGTCTTTTGGCGCAGGCTGATGCGCAGTTGGCCCAATCGCAGGGGCCCTGGTTCATGGGGGCTGCATTTTCAGCGCTGGATCCATATTTGTTGACGCTGTGCCGTTGGACCCGTGGATTCCAGGGTAAGCCCGCACGATCGTTTTCGCATCTGGGTCCCTACCTGCAACGCATGCTAGAGCGACCTGCCACGCAGGCTGTGATCGCCGCAGATCGATTGGCGCAGCCCCTGGTTTAGCTGGTGCGCGGGCCCTTGCTCTGCCCAGCCTGTTGTGCTGTTGGTGCCGGCGGTTTGAGCCGGGTCGCGAGCAGCGGGCTCATTGCCAGTGGCGCTCAGGCGTCCGTTGCGGCGGTGACCACGATTTCGATGCGCCAGCCGGCTCGGGCCAGCCTGGCCTGCACCGTGGCGCGAGGCGGTGCCTCGGCGGGCGCAACCCAGGCGTCCCAGACTTCATTCATGCCGTCAAAGTCTGCCAGATCGGCCAAAAAAATCTGCGTCATCAAAATCCGGGACTTGTGACTGCCCACGCGTGCGAGCAGCTCATCGATCGCGGCGAGCACCTGGGCGGTTTGCGTCTGAATGTCTGAGCTCTGGTCCTCGGGAACCTGGCCGGCCAAGTAAGCCACACCGTTGTGAACCGCCACTTCGCTCAGGCGCTTACCAACATCGAGACGCTGAACCATGAATAACCTTTTCGTGTTTGGGTGCTTTGAGGTGCCTGCAGTTTAACGGCCGGGCCACTCTTGACGCCGCTCTTTGTCCTGTTCAAACCATTGGCAAACGTATCTATACAGGTGAGGAATTTGAATACACTTGTGCCAGTTTTTCCCCGCATCATCAAGTCTCAGCTCATCACCCTATGCTGTCGTTTGTGAGTCAGCGTCTTTTGCAGGCCGCCTGGGTCATGCTGGTGGTGGCTTTTCTGGCGTTTGTTCTGTTTCAGTATGTGGGTGACCCGGTGCTGTACATGCTCGGGCAAGACACCACCAAAGAGCAGGAAATTGCCTTGCGCGCGCAGCTCGGGCTGGACCGGCCTTTCTTCGTTCAGTTCTATCACTTTGTGGTGAATGCCCTGCAGGGGGACTTTGGCTTCAGCCTGCGCCAGGCGGCTAAAGTGTCCACCATGATTGTCGAGCGCATGCCCGCCACGCTGGAGCTTGCGTTCGCGGCTGCCATCATTGCACTGGTCATGGGCATTGTGCTTGGCGTATATGTCGCGCTTCATCGCCGCAGCCTGCTGAGCAAGCTGATCATGACGTTTTCGCTGATTGGCGTGTCGCTACCCACTTTTTTGATTGGCATCTTGCTGATTGCGGTGTTTGCGGTCTGGCTTGGGTGGCTGCCGAGTTTTGGCCGCGGCGAGGTGGTCAAGATTGGCTTTTGGAATACCGGCTTGCTGACGCTGGACGGACTGCAACATCTGATTCTGCCCGCGCTCACGCTGGCGTTTTTTCAGTTGACCCTGATACAGCGCCTGGTTCGCGCCGAGATGCTTGAAGTCCTGCGAACCGACTACATCAAGTTTGCCAGGGCTCGTGGTCTGTCCGAGCGGGTGATTCACTTTCGACACGCGCTGAAAAACACCCTGGTGCCGGTCATCACGGTGACAGGTTTGCAACTGGGATCCTTGATTGCTTTTGCGATCATCACGGAGACGGTTTTTCAATGGCCTGGCATGGGCCTGCTGTTCATCCAGTCGGTTAACAGCGCCGACATCCCGGTCATGGCGGCTTACCTGTGCCTGATCTCGTTTATTTTTGTGACGATCAATCTGGTGGTGGATCTTCTTTACTTCTGGGTCGATCCCCGGCTGCGGGGTGAGCGATGAAGCGTCTGCTGCAGTCTGACCTGTTTTATTCCTTTCGCTCGACGCCTAGCGCGTGGGTGGCTGCGCTGGTGGCGCTGGCCTGTGTGCTGGGTGCCGCCTTCGCGCCCTGGGTGTCGCCGCATAACCCTTTTGATGCGGCCAGCCTCCAGTTGTCAGACGCCTTGTTGCCGCCGGCCTGGTCGGCAGGCGGGCAGATGCGATATGTGTTGGGCACGGACGACCAGGGGCGAGACATCCTGTCGGCCTTGCTCTATGGTTCGCGCATTTCGCTCTTTGTCGGCCTGACTTCGGTGCTGCTGTCGATGTTGATTGGCGTGCTGTTGGGGCTTTTGTCGGGGTTTGTCGGAGGCTCAATTGACAGCTTGATCATGCGGGTGTGTGATGTGATGCTGTCATTCCCAGCGATTTTGATTGCCTTGCTGATTTCTGGCGTTGGCCGTGCCATGTTTCCTTCAGCTGATGAGTCGCTGGCCTTTTTGGTCCTGATTCTGGCCATCACGCTCACCGGCTGGGTTCAGTATGCGCGCACGGTGCGGGGTGCCACCATGGTGGAGCGCAACAAGGAGTATGTTCAGGCAGCTCGGGTGATTGGCGTGTCTCGCCAGCAGATCATGTTGCGCCACATCCTGCCCAATGTGATGGGACCTGTGTTGGTGCTGGCGACCTTGCAAGTTGCCACGGCCATCATCACAGAGGCCACGCTTTCATTCCTGGGGGTCGGTTCGCCGCCAACGACGCCCTCGCTGGGCACCTTGATTCGGGTGGGTAATGACTTCCTGTTTTCTGGGGAGTGGTGGGTCACTTTATTTCCTGGCTTCATGCTGGTGATGATTGCCTTGTCGATCAATCTGCTGGGGGACTGGCTGCGTGATGCACTCAACCCCAAGCTGCAATAGGACTGCGGCCGTGGCTTTGTTACGCGTTCATGACCTCAGCGTGGATATTCCAACGCGCCACGGCGTCCTGCATGCACTCAAGAACGTGAGCCTGCATATTGAACCCGGGGAGATCCTGGGTGTGGTGGGTGAGTCTGGTGCGGGCAAATCGCTTACAGGTGCGGCTATTCTGAACCTGCTGGAGCCACCCGGGCGCATCAGTGGCGGCGAGATCTGGCTGGGCGAGCAGCGTATCGACAATCTGGATGCGGAGTCGATGCGCCAAATCCGTGGGCGTCGCATAGGCGCGATTTTTCAGGACCCGCTGACCTCCTTGAATCCGCTTTACACCGTGGGCGATCAGCTCGAGCAGACCATCCTCACGCACCTGCGCATGAGCCCGGCACAGGCTCGCGATCAGGCGGTGCAGTTGCTTGAGGACACTGGTATTCCGGCGGCTGCACAGCGACTCAAGCACTACCCGCATCAGTTTTCGGGTGGCATGCGCCAGCGCGTGGTGATTGCCTTGGCACTGGCCGCGCAGCCTGAGCTGATCATTGCGGATGAGCCGACCACGGCGCTCGATGTGTCCATTCAGGCGCAGATCATCGAGCTTTTGATCAAGGTCTGCCAGCAACGCCACGCGGCCATCATGCTCATCACGCACGATATGGGCGTGATTGCCGAGACATCGGACCGGGTAGCAGTGATGTACGCCGGCAGAGTCGTTGAAAGCGGCCCTGTTGAGCGCATCATTCATGAGCCCCATCATCCCTACACGCAGGGGTTGATGGCCTCGATTCCACGCGTGGATGCCGATCTCACGCGCTTGTCGCATGTGCCGGGCAATATGCCGCGCCTACATGACATGCCATCGGGTTGTGCCTTTCATCCGCGCTGCGAGCGGCAAACGGACGCATGCTCGCAAACGGTACCCCTGCTACAGGTACACGGCCAGCAGCAGGAGGTGGCCTGCTTTCACCCCATCGGCACCATCGCGCCGGCGAAGGAATCCACATGAGCGGCGGGCCTGCTGCATTGGTTAGCGCGCGCGGCCTGAGTAAGCGCTTTGATGTGTCGGCCCCTTGGCTTGCGCGTTTGATCAAGCGCCAGCCCAGGCTATGGGTTCATGCGGTCAGTGATGTGGATCTGGAGATTTATAAGGGCGAGACTCTGGCGCTGGTAGGCGAATCCGGCTGTGGCAAAAGCACGCTGGCGCGTCTGCTGGTTGGGCTTTACGCGCCAAGTGCGGGCGACATATTTTTTGAGGGCCAGAATCTGAACCAGGCGCTCAACGCCGCACAGGGTCAAGCATTGCGTCGGCGCATGCAGATGATTTTTCAGGATCCGTACGCCAGTCTGAATCCACGCTGGAGGGTTCAGGAAATTGTCTCGGAGCCGATGCGCGTTCATCAGACGCCCCCAGATATGCCGGCGCAAACGCGACGCGTGCAGGCCTTGCTGGAATCGGTGGGGCTCAACGGACGAGATGCCAGCAAGTTTCCGCATCAGTTTTCAGGCGGGCAGCGCCAGCGCATTTCGATTGCCCGGGCTTTGGCCGTATCCCCGGAGTTTTTGGTCTGTGACGAGCCGACCTCGGCACTCGATGTGAGTGTTCAGGCGCAAGTCCTGAATCTGATGCAGGACCTGCAGGCGAGCTTGGGACTGACCTATCTGTTTATTTCACATAACCTGGCCGTTGTGCGCCATGTCAGCGACCGTGTCGGTGTCATGTACCTGGGTCGGCTGGTCGAACTGGCGCCAACCCGCCAGTTGTTCGCCGAGCCGCGCCATCCTTACACCCGCATGTTGCTCGCGGCCATCCCGAAGCTGAAAAAAAGTGGCGCCAACCGCATGCCGATTCAAGGTGAGGTGCCCAACCCGCTGAATCCGCCCAGTGGTTGCGCCTTTCATCCGCGCTGCCCCAAAGCCACCGCGTTGTGTCAAAAAGAAACGCCCGTTTTGCGGGCGTTTGAAGGTATACAGATTGCCTGCCACCACACGCAAGGCTGAGGCCTTGCGTGGGTCAGGGCTTATTTCACTGAGACGTAGTACATCTTGGGTGCATCATTGGAGTTGTGCACCATCGAGACGCTTTTCTTCATCGCCCAGGGCCGCATTTGATGATGCAGCGGGATCAGTAAGACCTGGTCCCGAGTGATCTGCAGGGCTTGCTTGAGCATCGCATCGCGCTTGGCCATGTCGGGTTCGGTTTTTGACTTGTCGACCAAGGCGTCCACTTCTGCATTGCTGATGCGCGACAGGTTGTAGTTGCCGTCGGCACCGCTGGTACGGGTGCGAACCAGTGACTGCAGGGTGTACTGCGCGTCATAGGTGGCAACACCCCAGCCCAGCATATAGGCGCTGGACTCGAGCTTCTGGATTTTCACGATGTGATTGGCCATGGGTGTGGCGCTGAGCTTGACTTTGACGCCGATCTTGGCCCACATGTTCACCAGGGCTTGGCAGATTTCTTCGTCATTGACATACCGGTTGTTGGGGCAGTCCAGAGTGAACTCAAAGCCATTGGGAAAGCCCGCATCGGCCAGCAGCTTCTTGGCGCCGTTGATGTCAAGTGCGACAGGCTTGTCTGCGTCTTTGGTGTAGCCGTTCACCCCGGGTGCGACCATCAGCGCAGCCGGAATCGACAGGCCACGCATGATGGTGCGCTCGATCGCGGCACGGTCAACGCTCATGTTCAAGGCTTTGCGCACCCGCACGTCTTTGAAGGGGTTCGGGCCTTTGGTGCCGTGCTGGAGTTCGTTGCTGCCGATGTCGGGCGCAATGTAGATCGTGCGCACCTCAGGACCGTCAAGAACAGAGAGCTTGTTGTTACTGCGCAGGCGCGGCACGTCCTGGGTGGGCAGGTCGGTCACCGCATCCACGTCGCCAGAAATCAGGGCGGCAATACGCGTGGCATCTGATTTGATTGGGGTGTAAATCACCTCGGTCACATTGCCTTCAGCCTTGCCCCACCAGTTCGGGTTGGCGGTCATGACCACGCGCTGGTCGGGCAGCCATTCCTTGATCATGTAAGGGCCGGTGCCGTTGGTGTTGCGAGATGCGTGCGTTTGCTCACTGGTCTTGTAGTCCTGCGCTTTTTCGGACTTGTTCTTGATCGCCCAGGCTTTGCTCACGATGAAGAACGAATTGAAGTTGTTCAGCATGATCGGGTTGGGTCCGTCAGAGACCACGTCGATGGTGAAGTCGTCGATCTTTTTGATTTCTTTCACACCGGTCACATAAATCGTCATCTTGCTTGGCGCCTTGCCCGAGCGCTCAAAGGAAAAAATCACATCGTCAGCCGTGAAAGGCGATCCGTCATGGAATTTGACGTTGCGCCTGAGGTTAAAGCGTATGGTGTTGGCATCGGTGCGCGTCCAACTGGTGGCCAGAGCAGGTTCGGGTTTGTAGTTTTTGTCATAGCGAACCAGGCCTTCGTAGGCATGGCTCATGATGTTGTTGGTGGTGGCGTGGTTCTCCGCATGCGGATCCAGCGTGAGGATGTCGTTTTGCGCCGCCCAGCGGAACGTAGCGGCCTGTGTGCTCATGGCGAGCATGCCGACGAGTCCGAGCGAGACCAGCCACAGTTTTCGAGACAGGTTCATAAAAAAACTCCAGATTGGTGAAGGGCACGACGCCCGGGATCCGATTTGTAGCAGAAATCCACCTGTTCGGCGAACAATGAGCCCATGATCTGAACGCCCAAACAATGCCGATGTCAAAGTCCCAGCCCTGGCGCTGCCCGATCGGGTGCTTTTGTTCTGTTATCGCTGCCACGCGGGTGCCGACACCCAGGGCGGTGTGGCCTAAGGGGTGTAAATTCTTTCAGGGCGTGCGCTTGGGCAGGGGGCGGCGGGGGAGGCCGCGTCGGGCCCTGGCTGGTACGCTGCATAATCCTTGACCGCGTCTGGCGCCCAGTCGGCGCTAACATGATTGAGCCCGCTCGCCCTCGTGCGAGAGCCCCCCAGGAGTTTGCGATGAGTTTGCAGATCACTGACCGTGAAGCGGTACCGGAAATGCCCAACCGGCTTGGACTGGCTGGCATTGAGTTCGTCGAGTACGCGACGAACAGACCTCAGGCCCTGGGCACGGCTTTGGAGCAAGTCGGCTTCAAGGCGGTGGCGGTGCATCGGTCCCGGGAGGTCACCTTGTACCGACAGGGGGGCATGAATCTGGTGGTCAACGCCAGTCCCGACGACGCCCGGGTGAGCCGCTCGCTGGACGGGCAGCCTGTGCTGTCGGCGGTCGCTTTTCGCGTCAACGACGCCTTGCAGGCACATCAACGTTGCATGGCTCTTGGTGCCTGGTCGGTGCCGAGCCACGCCCAGGCCATGGAGCTGCATATTCCGGCGATTCGCGGGCCTGGCTCGAGCCGTTTTTACTTTGTCGATCGCTGGCAGGAGTTTTCGATTTACGACATTGACTTTAAGCCGATTTCTGGCGCAGACCCGGCTCCGGCTGCGCTGTCGGATATGTCGTATTTCGGTGTGGTTCAGTACATCAGCACCGGCCGTAGCGCCGACTGGATGGCTTACTTTGAGAATTTGTTTGACTTCAGCGCCGTGCCCGATGACCAGCGCTTTGGCATCATGCCCAAGGGCAAGTTGATGAAAAGCCCTTGCGGCAGTTTTTTCTGGCAGCTGGTCGAGCCCGAGCCGTTCATGGAGCACGACGATTCGCCGGAGTGCCTCAAGCGATTAGGCCTTGGCGTGCGTGACGTTGCGGCGGCTGTCACAGCGCTCAAGTCCAAAGGGGTCGAGTTTGTAGAGGCGTCGCACCTGCACCCGGAAGACCGCGGTGCCTTGACGCGCACTGTGATGGGATCGGTCGCGTTTGAACTGGTGCATGCCGAGAAGCCGGCGCCTGCTGTTCCTGCCAAAGGGTGATGTGATGATGCTCTTGCGCGACTTTGGGATGGACACGATCACCATGGCTGGCTCGCTCGAGGCCAAGCTCGAGGCTATGGGAGGTGCTGGTTTTTCGCAGGTCATGCTGATGGCGCGCGATCTGGTCGGACACCCGGGCGGTGTTCAAGGTGCGGTCAACGCCGTCAAGGCCAGCGGCTTGCGCCCGACGGGTTTTCAGGTCCTGCGCGATTTCGAGGGCCTATCAGGGCACCTGCACGATTACAAAATTGACATGGCCCAGACCATGCTGGAGATGTGTGCAGCCACCGGCAGTGACTTGTTGCTGGTTTGCTCGTCGACCTCTCGTCATGCCAGTGCTGACACAGACCATCTGGCGCGGGATCTGCGTAAGCTGGCCATGCTGGCCTTGCCGCTTGGGATCCGGGTCGCTTACGAGGCGCTGTCTTGGGGGCGGCATGTGAATGAATACCCATCGGCCTGGGACCTTGTTTGCCGTGCCGACAGTCCGAATCTGGGCATCTGCATTGATTCGTACCATATTTTTGCGGCGGGCACCTCGCTGGAGGCCGTCGAGGACCTGGAAGCCGACAAGATCTTTTTGGTGCAGTTGTCGGACTTCATGTGGAGTCAGACTCAGTCGTTTGAAGAGCGTATGAGTACGGCACGAACCTTCAGGGTTTTTCCGGGTGAGGGCGTTCACACCGAAGAACTGGCTGATCTGGTACTGCGACTGGATCGCCTGGGCTATCGTGGCGATTACAGCTTCGAAGTCTTCAACGATGACTACCAGCAAATGCCGCTGTCCTCGGTGGCGCAGCGCGCCCGTCGTAGCGCAACCTGGCTGCATGATGACGTTTTGCACCGGCCTGTGCCGCTGCCGCAGGCAGCCAACTGGGCGGCGCACCGAGGGTTTGGCGGCGCATGACGCTTAAGCCGCTCTGCGTGTTGCATGCGTGCAAGCGGGGCGGTGGCGTGGCAGCGCCGGCCATTGGCCTCAGGCGCTTTTTTGGGTGTCAGAGGC
This sequence comes from Comamonadaceae bacterium, assembly GCA_038145425.1. Taxonomy (GTDB): domain Bacteria; phylum Pseudomonadota; class Gammaproteobacteria; order Burkholderiales; family Burkholderiaceae_C; genus Rhodoferax. The sequence goes on from JAYQPP010000011.1 coordinate 54,971, forward strand.
AGCCCTGATGCGCGAGAACCCAGCCAAGGCAGTTCGACAATATTTGCTCAGCTGGCGCTCCGGGCTTGAGGCCGCCTGGCGCGAGGCAAGCGGCCTGCCGCGTTGGCGTCTTCTTCGCTCGATCGCCCTGATCTGGTTGGCGTTCTTGATGCTTGTGACGCTTCTGACTGTATGGCTTTACCGTTCAGCGAGCGAAGACCTCGATACCCGGCTGATGGCGCGACAGCAACTGGCGCTTGATCAGCTGCGTCAGCTCTCCGTTCAGGGTCTGGAGTCGATCGCACGCGATTTAATATTCCTTGCGCAGACGGCTAAGCAGGGTCACGGTGAGCCCGCTCAGGCCAGACGGCTGGAGTTGTTTTCCCAGGACGCACTGGCCCTGGCGCGCTCCCGTGGCCAAGCCGTTGACCAGATTCGTTTGATCAGCGCCAGCGGCCGGGAAGTGGTTCGAATCGACGCTGGCCCTGGTGGCCACTTCCGTGTCGCGGCGGCAGCATTGCAAGACAAGGCGCAGCGCTACTACGTTCGGGCGAGTCTGGCGCAGCCGCCATCGACCATTTACATGTCGCCGCTTGACTTGAACGTTGAGCGTGGGGCGGTGGCGACTCCGTTTAAACCGATGCTTCGAATGGGTCTGAAGGTTAATTTCGAATCCCCAGGTTCATCGGACCTTGTGGTCATCAATTACTTGGGAACACATCTGACCGATATGGTTCGCTTAATGGCAGAGCCTGGTGGCTCGCAGATCTGGCTGCTCAACGAAGACGGTTACTGGCTCGTGGGCCCATCAGACCGCGACGAATGGGGATTCATGTTTGCCGATAAAGCCGACAGCACGCTGGCCAAGGCCGAGCCCGCCCTTTGGCAGCGCATCCAGCGCGCCAGCGCGCCTGGCCCCAGCAGCGGGCTTATCCAGCAGGGTTTGCTCTCTAGTTTGAGTCTGACGCCAGCGGCTGGCCTGGAGGTACAGGGTTTTCATCTGGTGGGCGAGTCGTCCTCGCGCTGGCACCTGGTGGCCTGGCTGTCGCCGAGCCAACGTGCGCAGGAACAGAGCTTTCTTTTGAGCAGGTATTGGACGCAGTTTGCAGGGCTGGCGACCTTGTTTCTGTTGGTGAGCATTGGTGTGGGCCTGGGGTGGCACATTCGGCAGGCTTTTGTAGCGCGGTTGCGCCAGCGGGATCAGCAAATTGTCGACATCTTTGCCGGTGTGCCACAAGCGATTCTGGTCACGAATGCTCAGGGTGTGCTGGTTGATGTCAATATGCAGGCCGAGGCATTGCTGGGCTGCACCCGCACAGATCTGTTGAATCAGCCCGTTGCTCATTTGTTCGTGTCTATGCGGGGGGTCGCTTTCGATGCCTCGTCGCCCTTGTGGGCGGCTGGGGGCTGGCCAAAGGCGCTGAGCGGCGTTGTGTCGGTCTACCACACCAGTGGACGAGAAGTTCCGGTGTTGGTGAAGGTCAGCGAAATTCAGTCTGAACACGGCCAATTGTGGGTGGGCTCGGTGCGCGATGTCAGCGCAGAGCTGGAAGCAGAGCAAGCCTTGCTGGACATCAATCTTGCGCTGGAGGATAGCAATCAGAAACTGGAGTTTGCAAATCAGGAAATGAATGCATTTGCCTATTCTGTGTCGCATGACTTGCGCAGCCCGCTACGAAGCATCATGGGTATGAGCCAAATTCTGACCAAGAGCTACGCCGCCGAGTTAACCGGTGAGGCCGCTGACTTCCTCAAGCGTATCGGCGTCGCGGCCAGCAGAATGAACAACCTGATAGACGATTTACTGGCTTTGTCACGGGTTTCGACCGCCGGCATTGACTTGTCAGATGTTGATTTGAGCGAAATGGTGAACTCGATCGTGCAGGAACTTCGCGAGCGTGCTCCAGACCGACAGGTTGAGGTGAAGATCCAGCCCGGCTTACAGGTGCATGCAGACAAAAGCCTTATGCGAGTCATGATGACCAACTTGCTGGAAAATGCCTGGAAATACACCTCGAAGACCGATGAGGCCAAAATCGATTTTGGGCAGGCGTCATTCGATGGTGAACTGATGTTTTTTTTGAAGGACAATGGCGCAGGGTTTGACTTGCACACAGCTGATGAGTTGTTCGAGCCGTTTCAGCGTTTTCATCGCAGCGAAGACTTTCCGGGCACCGGCATCGGGCTTGCGACGGTTAAGCGGGTGGTGCGCAGGCACGGTGGGCGCATTTTGGCGGTAGCTGAGGTCAATCGTGGTGCGGAATTCAGATTTTTGATGTAGGCGAAGGAGTTGGACATGGAGAAAATCATTCTGCTGGTTGAGGACAACCCCGATGATGAGGTCTTGACCCTTCACGCCCTGAAGACCAATGGCATCGGCAATCGGGTCGTTGTGGCTCGTGACGGGGCAGAAGCTCTTGATTATTTGTTTGCTCGGGGCACCTTCGCTGATCGCGATGTCGACGACACGCCAGCTGTGGTCTTGCTGGACTTGAACATGCCCAAGATCGGTGGTCTTGAGGTATTGCGGCAGTTACGCGCAGATCCCAAGACACGCCGAGTGCCCGTGGTGATTCTGACCACGTCCCGAGAGGAGCAAGACCTGGTCAATAGCTACGAGCTCGGCGCCAACAGCTATGTGCGCAAGCCAGTCGATTTTGAGCAATTTACCGACGCCGTTCGCAACCTGGGCATGTATTGGCTGCTGCTCAATGAGCTGGCACCCCCTAGAAATTGAATTGGATTGCTGACCGACGGCCGCATCAACGCCCCGGGTCGCTGGCTTTCGCCGGCGACATCTTGGGTCGAAAGCAGTGGCTTGTGCCCATTGCTGGGTCCGATGGCTGGCATTGTGAAGGGGCTCAAGTTGCTGATCCTTCGAGCCTGGTGCGCTTGGAGGCCGTGCGCCAAGGAACAAGGTGATGCCTGAGCAGAGCCGCATCTGGACCATGTGGCAGCAGGTGGTTCGTGATGCGCCTGTTGCCATGTTGCTGGTCGACCAGCAACAGGTCGTCAGGCTTGCCAATGACCAAGCCGCCGAGATTTTTGCGTTGCCACCTGAGGAGTTGCGCACGAGCAGCGTTAAAGACTTGTTGTGCGATGCGCCGCTGAATGCCCCACACGAGAGCTTGCTGCGCGTCCTGGCAAACCCCCCTGATCTAGACCGGGCTTTGCAGCTGCAGACCCAAACATCTGTGCGGCTGGGAGGCCGGGTTGTGGCGTTGAGCGTGAATGTTTGGCGAGATGGTCGCGACCGTTGGACTTGGCTGTGCGTGACGGATCTTTCTGAGCGACATGCTATCGAGCGGCAGCTGCACGATGCACTTGGGCGCATGGAGTTCACCGCCCAGGCCTCAGGTTCGGGCATGTGGGTCTGGCACGCGCACGATGAGGCCATACGCTGGGACAGACGTATGCGTGATCTGTTCGCTTTTAGTTCCCAGGGCGAAGCCGAGTCGGTTGCGTTCGCTCAATGGGTCGCAATGGTTGTGCCTGAAGATCGGGTCGCCTTCGAGCAGCAATTGGTGGATCTCGTTGAGCAAGGCGAGCGGGCGGCCTGGGTTCATCGAGTCATTCGCCAGGATGGGCAATTACGTTGGATGCGCACTTCTGGATTGGCCGAACGTGACCCGTCGGGACACGTCGTACGCCTGGTCGGTGTCAACCATGATGTCACCGACATGATGAATACCCAGACGCGCATGCAAAGACGAAACACTTTGCTCGAACAACAGATCCTGCGCCGTGGCGCAGACTCTGAACGCATCAGCGCTGAGTTGGAGGCCTTTTCGTACGCGGTGTCACATGACTTGCGCGCCCCCCTGCGTGCGATTGATGGTTACAGCGACATTCTTCTCAAAAGCTACGGAGAGCGGCTCGACAAGCAGGGCAGAGGTTTTTTGCGAAAGTCCAAGGCGGCTTCACAGCGGCTGGGTGTCCTGATTGACGACCTTTTGTCCCTTGCGCGGATTAGTCGTGCTGTCATTCGGGCGCAGGACGTGGACATGAGCCAGTTGGCTTGGCAAGTCGTGCAAGATTTGCGGCAAAGCCAGCCGGTGCGTCGGGTCGAGGTGACGGTTCAACCAGACATGCACGCCGTGGCGGACGCTGCCATGATGCACGTTTTGCTAAGCAATCTGATGGGTAACGCTTGGAAATTCACCCGGAATAAGGAACTGACGCAAATCGAATTTGGCTGTCAGACACGCGACGGCCTCACCGAGTTTTTTGTCCGAGACAACGGGGCTGGCTTTGACATGGCCTACGCCGACAAGCTGTTTGCGGCCTTTCAGCGCCTTCATCAGGCGCATGAATTCCCTGGCGGGGGCATGGGCCTGGCCACAGTGCACCGAATCGTTTCGCGGCATAACGGGGGTATTCGAGCCGTTGGTGAGGTCGGCCAGGGCGCGAGCTTTTATTTTTGGTTGGGGGATCCCGAAGCCGAGGACCGGTCCTGATCCCTGATCCGAGTCTTTCTTCGGCCTTGGACGAAGAAGGGCAAAGGCGTCACGATTTGATAACGTTCTGCACGGCTTTTTCGTGAGCACCGATGGTATCCTCTGGGGCACGATCGACTGAAGCGTGCAGGGCCTGGCTGCTGCCAGGGACCGCAAGGTTTCGAAACCTGCCCGGTTTGAGGGTGATTGGTGAGTTCTTTTGCTGGTATGCGGCGTTTAGCTGTCGCCGGCGAAGTAGGGTTGGTTGTCCGGCCGATGATTGAACTGATTCGGCGTATTTTCGGGGTGAGCTGTGAAGGTTAGGAGAAAAACATGATCAATGCCGAGGTCAATCGGCCCAGCTATTACGTTGGCATTGGCGCCTCTGCCGGCGGCTTGGAAGCCATCGAGACCTTCTTTAAAAACATGCCAGGCGACTCCGGCCTGGCTTTTGTTGTTGTGCAGCACTTGTCACCGGATTACAAGAGCATGATGGCCGAGTTGCTGTCCAAGCATACCGACATGCGCGTGATGCGCGCCGAAGAGGGTATGGAAGTTCAGGCTAATCACATTTACCTGATTCCGCCGAAAAAGAACTTGAGCATTAACGAAGGCAAACTTCAGCTGACCGACCAAGACCGGATTCGTGGCGCGGTGAATTTGCCCATCGACGTATTCCTACGCTCCCTGGCTGAAGACCAGCGGGAGATGAGTATTGCGATCATTTTGTCGGGCACGGGCTCGGACGGCACCCGTGGTATTCGCGCCATCAAGGAAGAGGGCGGCATGGTCATGGTGCAGGACGATGAGTCCGCCAAATTCGACGGTATGCCGCGCAGTGCGATTGCCACAGGCCTGGCCGACTTCATCATGCCGCCGGCCGACATGGCCAAGCAGATTCTGTCCTTCGTCAAGCATCCCTACGCGCCCAAAAAGAGCGAGCCACCGAACGCTCTGCTGACAGACGAAGACAGCATGAAGACCATATTTGCACTGCTGCGCGACAGCAGCAAGGTGGATTTCACCTACTACAAGCCATCAACCGTCGTGCGCCGCATCGGACGGCGCATGAGCATCCGTCAGATTAACGAGCTGTCAGACTACGTTCGCTTTCTGGAGCGCACCCCGGTTGAGCTTGGCTTGCTGTACCAGGAACTCCTGATCGGTGTAACGAGCTTCTTCAGGGATAAGCCGATCTGGGACCACATGCTCAACAATGTGTTGCCCAATTTGCTGCTCAACAAAAAAGCCTCCGAGTTGCGGCTTTGGTGCGCGGCCTGTTCTACCGGTGAGGAAGCCTACACGCTCGCAATTTTGTGCCGCGAGGCCATGGACAAGATTGGACGGGCAGTGGATGTCAAGATTTTTGCGACCGACATTGACCGCGACGCCATCCAATTCGCGGGTAATGGTGTTTATCCGTCGGGCATTGCCGCCGACGTGCCCGCGCCTCTCCTGGCCAAATACTTTTACACCAAAGACGATGGCTATGTGATTGCCCGTAATGTGCGGGAGATGGTTGTGTTTGCCAAGCACAACCTGCTGGTTAATCCGCCCTTTACGAATATTGACCTGATCAGCTGCCGCAATATGCTGATTTATCTGCAGCCTGTGCTACAGAAAAAAGCCATGAGCATGTTCAGCTTCTCGCTGAATCAAGGCGGCTTGCTGCTGCTGGGCGCCAGCGAGGCGCTGGGCGAGTCGGCTGAGGACTACAGCGTGGTCGAGCAATCGATCAAGCTGTTCAGTTCCAAGTCCCGGCGGCATCCGGTGCGCGACGATGTGTCGCCGGCCATTGGCGGCGTGGTGCGTCGCGTTGGGCAGACCATGGCCTCGCGCATTCTCTCGGGTGGGCAGTCTGATGAAATCTTGCTCGATAGATTGTTGTCAGGTTTGGCAAGCAAATATTTGCCCTTAACCCTGGTGGTCAATGAGGCTATGGAGTTGATTCATTCGGCTGGCGATAGCAATGGTTTTTTGGGTTTGCCAACCGGGCGCACGTCCAACGACGTGACCAAGATGGCGCATAAAGACCTGGCCATTCCCCTGGCCACTGGTTTGCAAAAAGTGTTCAAGAGCAGGGAGGACCTGACCTATGGCAATGTGCACGTGCGGCGCCAGTCGACCACAGACCTGATTAATTTGCACATGCATCTGCTGCCGGAGAAAAGAGGGCAGATGCCCTTGGTGGCGGTTCTCATCGAGCCAGTCCGGGATGTCAAGAGCGGTTCTTCTGAAGAGGTGCGCCTGGCCAAGACCTCCACTTACGACCTCGATCAGGCGGCTGAACAAAGGATCCAGGATCTCGAACAGGAACTGCAGTTCACCCGGGAGAACCTGCAGGCCACGGTGGAGGAATTAGAGACGTCCAACGAGGAACTTCAGGCAACCAACGAAGAGTTGCTGGCTAGTAACGAGGAGTTGCAGTCCACCAACGAGGAACTGCAATCGGTGAACGAAGAGTTGCACACGGTTAATGCGGAATTGCTGTCCAAGAACGTTGAATTGTTAAGCCTGGGTGGTGACCTCGAGAATCTGCTGGATAGCAGTGACACGGCTATCTTGCTGCTTGACGACAAGCTACAGGTGCGCCGATTCACGCCGCCTGTCACCCGCATTTTTTCGATCATGACAGGCGATGTAGGCAGACCACTAGGTCATATCAAGCACAACTTGATGATGACGGACCTGACGGTGATGGTTGAGCAGGTATTGATTTCGGGTGTGCGCGCGCAGGCGGACATCAGTGACAACAACGGCAACACTTACTTGCTGCGCATTTCACCGCTTGTGGTGTCCAGTGGGCCGACGACCGGGGCGGTGATCAGCCTGACCAGCATCAATGAGCGTATCCAGGCTGAGTTAGTCTTGCGTGAGAATGAAGAGCGCTTCCGCTTGATGGTGGATGCTGTGCAGGGCTATTCGATCCATTTGCTCGATCGCAAAGGCTATGTCATGAGCTGGAACGCTGCCGCTGAACGATCCACGGGCTTTAAGCGTGAAGAGATCATTGGCCGTTCCTTCAGCGTTTTCTATACCCAGGAGGACAACGACGCGCGGGTCCCAGAGCGCTTGCTGGAACTCGCGATCGACCAGGGTAAATCGGAGCAGGAGCAGTGGCGCGTTCGCAAGGATGGCAGCCGTTACTGGGCGCATGAGGTGGTTAACCGGTTGCTCGATGATGCTGGCAAGCTCAAGGGCTTTGTGCGCATTACGCGCGACCTGACCGATCAGCGCGAGACCCAGCAAAAGCTTGAGAAGCTGTCGCTGGCTGTTGAGCAGAGCCCACTGAGCATGGCGATTGCTGACATGGATGGGCATCTCGAGTACGTGAACAAGGCGTTTTGTGACCTCGCGGGTCTTTCGGCTGAGGACGCTCAAAAGTTGTCGGTCGATCGTTACTTCAAGAAGAGCTTGGCTGACGATGCGAAAGCGTCACTGAAAAAAGCGCTTCAAGCGGGTACGGACTGGGCTGAGCGGGTGGTGCCCGACGCCTCGACAGGCGTCGCCTATGACGCCACGCTCACGCCTTTGCATTCCGAGGGCGAGCGTGCGGCACAGTTTCTGTTGACACTGGAGCAGGTGCATTAGAAGCTAGGCCCGGTCGTGGCCAGGCCGGCCCTGCTCGACCTCTGAGTGATTGCTGGCAAGGCGCCAGGGTTTCAACACGACAGGGGCGCGCTAACTTTCTCTGATTTGGGTCGCCTGAGACGGTCTCAGAGGCGGATCGCCTGGGGCCTTTAGCGTAGCCAACCCTGCTCACGGTAGTAGCGCGCCGCGCCGGGATGCAAGGGTGCCTTGAGCGCAGCGCGGATCATCTGCTCGGGCTTGAGGTCTTTCATGGCTGGGTGGGTGGCACGTAGTACGGGCAGGGCTTGAAAAATGGCTTTTGTGATGTCGTAGACGACCTGTTCGTTTTGTGAAGCGCCGGTAACGATGGTTGCCACCGGTCCAAACGTGGGGGTATCCTGCGCATTGTTGGCATAGGTGTTGGCCGGTATGGTTGTTTCGATGAAATAGCCGTATCGCTGCGTGAGTTGCTGACGCAACTCGGTATCGATGGGCAATAGGCGTGCGCCGCAATCCTCGGCGGGTGCCTGGATGTTCGCCGACGGGTGCCCGATCGCAAAAATAAATGCGTCAATACTGCCGCTGCACAGGGCGGACCCATGTCGATCTGAACTCAAGGTGGAAGCACGCTCTTGAGTGACCTGGTCGGCACCGAGATATTGAATGACGAGGTTGCCCAGGCCGTGTTGGCCGGAACCCTGCGGGCCGATGTTGATACGCTTGCCTTTCAGATCACGTACGGTTCGGATTTCTGCATTCTTGCGCACCATAATGACCATGGGCTCGGCATACAACGACGCGATTGAGCGTAGTTCGGTTTGTGGCTCGTCAAAGCCTCCTTTGCCTTGCACAGCGTTTTCGTGGGTGTCGGACTGCGCCATGCCCAGTAACAAGGTACCTTTGATCACGTCACGTATGTTGCTGGCAGAGCCCTGGGTGCTGACCACATAGCAACGCTTGTTGGCTAACACTTTGTCGGCCGCGGCAATAGCGCAAATCGTCTTGCCCACCTGATAGTACAAGCCGGTTGTGGCCCCGGTGCCGACACTCAAATAAGTCTCCTGTGCGTGTGTCGGCGCTGTCCAGAGCAGCATGGCTGCGCATGAGATCAACGCGCCGGTGGCCAAGAGCGCGCGCGTGGTCCGCCTGAACCATGCCCACGGCAGCAAGACGACGCATCCATTTGAGACGCGGTTTGGGGAAAGGGTCAAGCTGTCAGCCGTGTCAGCGATCATGATGAACTCCCCTTAGGTGGATGGGCGGCTGGCCAATTCGCGAGAAGCCTGACCAGGTCTTTTTTTCGGTAGGGCTTTTGCAGCAAGGGCCCGAGCATAGCGCTGTCCTGCGCGAGTCCTGGCGCATAGCCTGATGCGAAAAGGATGCGAAGCTTGGGATCACGAAGGCGCGCCCAGTTCGCCAGATCGATGCCACTCTCTGCCCCCGGCATGACCACGTCAGTAAACAGCAAATTAATTTTTTCGAGTCCCAGCAAATATTTCGCTTCCTTGGGAGAACTAGCGGTAAAGACCCGGTAGCCGAGCTCCGTGAACCACTGACTGGCCAGTTGTATCAGCTCGACTTCGTCGTCGACGAGCAGAACAATTTTCTGACTTGTGGTGTTTGACTCGGGCGCTGGCGCTGATGCCGCAGCAAGGGCTGGGCTGGGGCTCTGCGTTGTCCCTTCGTCTTGTTCACTCTGTTGCGGCGAGGACTGCAAAGGGAGATAGAGGTTCACGATCAGCCCTGTTCCAGGGCTATTGGTCAGGGTGACCGTTCCGCCGAGCTGCTGAACAAAACCGCGAACCATGGGCAGCCCAAGACCAGTGCCTTCGCCAATTTTTTTCGTGGTGTAAAACGGCTCAAATGCCCTGCGTCGAACCTCGTCACTCATGCCAATGCCGTTGTCTGCCACGCTGACGAGGGCATGTTCTTGGGCGGAAAGATCAGGGATTGCTGAGCTGACTTGAGCGGAGACGAGCGCTGTGCTGACGATGATGGATTTGTCGCCGCTCTTTTCAGCCAGCGCGTCGCGCGCGTTCATGATCAGGTTGAGAATAGCATTGCTGAACTGGCTAATATCCAGGCGAACGAGAAGAGGTCTTTGGTGGAGTTGCAGGCTAAGCGCGATTTTGCTGCCAACCGAGCTTTGCAGCAAGGGTCGTAGCTCCGTTAATTGCTCGTTCACATCGCGTGTGCTGATGTCCATAGGCTGTTGTCGCGCAATGCCTAGCAGGGATTGGGCGACCTGGCTACCCCTGGCGGCGGCATCCTGCGCTGCCGCGAGGTAGGGCTTGGCCCCGGGTTCGCTCGGGTTGATGCGCTTTTCAAGCTCGTCCAGATTGCCAACAACGATGCCGAGCAGGTTATTGAAGTCATGGGCCAGGCCGCCGCTCAGAAGTCCGACCGCCTGCAATTTCTGCGACTCCAGCAACTCGGCTTCAAGCAGATTTTGCTGCGTGACGTCCCGGATCACCCTGGCATAACCCACCAGCTGATCGCGGTCATCGTGAATTTGCGAGACGCTCATCAGCAGTGACTGACGCGCCCCGTCTGCATTCGTGCGGGTGCAAGCCTGGGGCGCTCTTGCGCTGGCAAGGCCGGCGATGTCACTGGCCTTGTCGTTGCGCGCTGCGCGGACTTCAAGCGCCATGATTTCGCTCGCTTGTAGACCAAGTACCTCATCTTCGCGGCGCCCGAACAGGGTTTCAGCCGATTCGTTCCAGCTTGTGATACGTCCGTTGAGGTCTTCGCCAATGATGCATTCGTCGACGCTTTGAACAATCGCGGCCAATCTGGCCTGGAGGAGTCCAGCTTGCCGCCTTCGGGCGATGGTGGTGAGCCCAAAACCCAGCAAGTAGCTGGCCAAGAGCGAGCTCAGGACCGAGCCCAGGACTGGTGTCACGGTTTGGGCCGTGTAAAGCTCGAAGCCAATAGAGGTGTCAGCGGCAATGTGGACAGACCATTGGTTACCGTAAATATTGAAGTCGCCCCGGTAAGGCTTGGTCCGACTGTTGACTGGGTAAATTCTGGGTGTGGTGAAAAAAGGTTTGTTCGCCTGGGACGCTTGGAGGCTGATCTGCAAGCCCGCCGCGTCAAGTGTTAGTTCGTCCAGCATGGGTCCAAGATTGATGGGTATAAAGACCAATCCGGTGAAGCCTGCTTGTCTCTGTTCACTTGTGGCGACAACCAGATTCGGCGGGAAAACTGGCATGAAAATCGTGCTCCAAATCCCAGGTGTGGCATTGCCTTCCTGAATTTCTGGCTCACTCATCACAGCTTGGTTGCGAGCCGCTGCAAGCATGGCAGCTTGCCGTGTGCGCGGCGTGGCCGACAGGTCGACGCCCAGGTAACGGCCATTGATAAATTCAGGCTCAAAGAGTTCAATGATCAGCCGTTCGGCCTGGCCGGGGGCCGCGTTGCTGATTTGGTATCGGGGATTGGGCGACGCGCGCAGTCGATTTTGGTACGCATTGAATTGATCTTCCGGTATTCGTGCGGCATAACCCAGGCCGGGCGGCGCATGCATTTCCTCCAGCAGTTGTAGGCTTTCGCTAAAGCCCTGAAAAGACCGCACGGTGATCTGTGATCGTTCTGCTCCAACGAACAGGGCGCGCGCGGCAGCCAGAGAGGGGCCATAGTTATCCAAGCGGGTGCGCAAGTGGGTTAGAAATCGTTCGGCGCTTTGGTCAACCCTGTTTTGAAACTTCTCAAGTTCACTGCGTTGAATGCTGATGGCAATCCAGGTTGAAAATAGCAGACCGACAATCAGGACCAGTAGGGCCCAGCGCCAGGCCGTGCGATTTTCAAGAGACTGGGCGCGTGTTTTTTTCACGGCGAACCAGGCAGTGAGCTCGGCCCCTCGGGCAAGATGGGGCAGTGGATCAGCAATTGCGAACCGGACTGGGTCATGCGTAGGTCTCTTGCCCAGTCGCTGGCCAGGGCGTGTGTCAGGGCCAGCCCACAGGGGTGCTTGGCATGGAGCCATTGTTCCAAATTTGGCAAGGGGATGCTTGCGCGCAGGCTCAGTGCCAACACGGCATCTGGATCAGGCGATTGAAGCTGAATATGCGAACGGAGTTCTGCCTTTTCCCCGCAGGCACGGCGAAGCAGAACAGCTGCACAAATCCATAGTGCCTTGAGCCTGCCGAGATCGGCCATGCCTTTCAGACGAAGCGTCAAGATGTCAGTGGGCTCACTGCTAACACCAGCGGCCTCTGTCAAGGCATCGTACAAAACTTCGCGGGCTTGGGCATCCAACACGAGCCCAGAGGTGCTAAGGACACTGGTGGGTGCGCCCGACGGGGCGGGCAGGCTAAGCAAAAAATTAGCCGCACTGAGCGCCTGAGTCTTTCCGCAGGCAGAGGCTAGCGCGCGGCCGAGGCGGGCGCTGTGCTCTGAGGCAGGCAAGGCTTCGAGTGTGTCTAGCGCGCCATAGAGCGTTGCTGTGACGTTGTTGAGCGCATGCGCCATGTCGGCAGTAAACAAGCCCAACGGGGGGTCAGCAGGATCAACCATTGCGGCCCCGCGGTTGGCTCTTGCGGGCACCAGGCGCTTGAAGAGCCTGGTCGCCGATCCCAAGGCATGCGTTACGCTGCTTGCGAGGCTGGGTCTGGCGGCTTATACAGGGCATGTTCACTTATCCTGATTGGATTGTTGTGTCTTGAGCGACCAGGCGAAGCGCTTCGGCCAACAACTGCTCGAGCTGAATCGGCCGCGGCATGAAACTGCTGGCTCGCAAAGACTGAGCTGGCGCTTGCTGGGCATGGCTGAAGGTGTCGGTCAGGGCCAGCGTCGGCAGATGCGTGCAAGACGCCAGCAAACCATGAATGGCCTCAGACTGTGCCATGTTCAAGCCTTGCGGCGGCGCGGTGTCAACGATCAAGAGTTCGTAGTTCTGCGTTTGCGTCAAGGCATGAGCTTCGCTGGCGTCCGCGGCTAGATCAAGATCGAAGCCGTGGCGGCGCAGGTGGTAACCATAGATTTGCTGCAGAAAGGGATTGGGCTCAAGAAATAGTACTTTTCTGTTGACCTGCCCTGGGATGGCCTGCGGATCGAATGATTGGTTCGCCTCTTGCATTTTTCTGGCAAGTTCGGCCGCAGGCATGGGTGGACAAAGGTACAGCCCCTGGGCAAATGAAATACCCAGACCCTGGATGAGTCCATGAATCAATTCGGTGTCCACGCCGGTCGCGACGACAGCCACGCCATGCGCCTGCGCCTCCGTCGCAAGGTGACGTAGCTGCTGGGTGACCGAGGCCCGTTCATGCGGCAGTGCCAGGGCCGAGGCCTTGACTTTGACTTCCTTGAACGCGCTGGACCACAATTTTTCAAGGTCTGCGATGCCGGCGTCGAAGTCACTCACGCACAGACGTACCTTGCGCATTTGCAAACGGGCCTGCGCTTGAAGCTCGGTATCAAAATTGCCGCCCAGGTCCGTATGATGAATATCGAGTGTCAGTGAACCGGCATCGAGGCCCAGGGCAGCCAAGGTTTCAGCGAGAAACTCAATCGTGTCCTCGTTTCCTAACAGGGCGCCGGGCATTGGGAAGGACAGTCGAGCCGCGGCGTTGCTCAGGCGCGCCAGCGTGAGGTATTGATGCACGGCGCTTGGCAGCAGCGCGCGGAAATAACGGGAAGCGACGTTGGGCTCGATCAGTGTGTGACGAAAGCCCGGCAGCTCCAGTGTTCCTAAATCGGCGTGTTGCCAATGGCATACGGCCGTCATGGCGTGCCAGCTATGGGTTGACAACCGAACAGTAGGCGACAAATCCACCCGAATGTCACCATGCGCCAGTGCCGTGAGCATGTCTTGCGCGCTCAAGACCAAGGGGATCGCAGCGGAGCTTGCCGCGCTTGGGGAGGACGTTGCGCGTTGTGCAAGCTGTCGCCGAAGTGCGACGCTCAGCGCTTTGGCTCGGAAGGGTTTTGAGAGACTGTCTAGCGTCAGTCCTTTGCTTCGCCCCAGGCGAAGAGCGCTTTCCATGGCGGGCCCTTCCACGCCGCTGATCAGCAAAATCGCGGGGGGATGAGGTTTAATCTGATTGACGATGTCCATCACCTGGACGCCATCCACGCCCGGCATCATCAAGTCCAGAACGATCAGTTGCTTGTCTTGAAGCATGTCAGCGCTCAGACCTTTGCCACCGTGCAGGACGCTGACGTTCATGCCTTCGTCGCGGGCAACGGCCTCTACGGTTTCGCAAACCAGGGGATCATCATCCACAACCAGCACGCTAAAAGGCTGGCTCGGCGAGGCAACGCGGCTGACGTGCACCGAATCAGGCTTGCGAGGACGTTCGTCGTTATTCATTCGCTGTAAATTCCTGCGATTCAGTATAAGGGAGCCCTCGCTTTTGGGGTTAGTTCGTCATGGACGATGCGATGACGCCACCGGTAAGGCCTGAACGGCAAGGGAGCACCGATGATGCGAGTGACCAGCGGACATCAGGTCAGGCCGGGTTTCGATCAGCAGTTATGACGTGTCATAAAAAAAGCCAACGACGTTGGCTTTTTTTATGAACCGATGTGGGTGTCACACCGGTGGGGTGAGCGCTTACTTGAGGTGCTTGCCAATCAGGCCTGCCATCTCGAACATCGAGACCTGACCCTTGCCAAAAACATCCTTCAGCTTGGCGTCTGCATTGATCATGCGCTTGTTCACGCCGTCTTGCAGTTTGTTTTTCTTGATGTAGTTCCAGAGCTGCTTGACAACCTCGGTGCGCGGCATGGCTTTGTTGCCAACCACGGCGCCCAGGGCAGCACTCGGAGTCATCGCCTTCATGAAAGCAGCGTTCGGCTTGCGCTTAGCAGCAGGCTTTTTAGCGGCCACTTTCTTCGCTGGAGCTTTCTTTGCCGGTGCCTTCTTGGCGGGTGCCTTCTTCGCTACAGCTTTTTTGGCTGGCGCTTTTTTGGCAGCGGGCTTCTTCGCTGGTGCAGCTTTTTTCGCAGTCGCTTTCTTTGCAGTTGCCATGTTCAGTCGTCCTTCATCAAGTTAGTAAGGTGCCAGCTTTGAGAGTTTCAATTCTGGCAGGCGCGAATGCTACTGGAGAAATAAGCGTTTTCATAGGGGAAAGTAAAGAATTTCGCTCGAAATATCGATATTTTTCTCCCTGGGAGCCCCACTGTGCTGCCAATGAGACATTTCAGGCTTGTTTGCTCAGGAGCCAGAGAAAGAGACTTGACAACTTGGCGATGGCGATGCTTAGGGCTGTTTTGCGCCGCTAGCCGTGGCGCCAAGCCGTTCAGGCGTAACCTTTGGGTCGTCGCTGCGACGCCGAGGGTAAGGTTGCCAGCACGACGGCGGCCAGGGCGAGCGCAAAAGCCATCATCTGTTCACCATTCATGCGTTCATCAAGCCAGATAACGCCAAAGAGTGCGGTGGAGAGCGGAAGCATCACGGTGAAGACGCCCGCTCGTGAAGCTGGCACTCCTCTCAAACCAGTCATCCACAGCCATACGGTGCCGACGCTGGCTGCAAGCGCGTAAAACAGCAGCAAGCCCCAGATCCCCAGCGCGATCGATGCGAAGTCGAATTGCCAGGCTGCGTAAAGCCCGAGCGGCGTCATGAGCACCAGGCCCCAGAGATTGATGATCGCCGTGATGCGCTTGGGCGATAGATCGATGGTCAGCGATTTGCCGATCACCGCATAGGAGGCCTCGCATACCACTGCGGCAAAAACCAGGGCGTTGCCCAGCCAGATGCTGCCGGCGGTGAGGGGAGTGGCCAGCTCTTCAGGTCTGAGGGTGGCCTGGCTCGTCTTTGATACAGAGAACCAGGCAATACCCGCGACTGCCAGGCCAATGGACACCGCGACACGCTTTTCGATGCGCTCACGCAAAAAGACCCAACTCAGCAAAGCCACCACGCCAGGCAGCGCAGCCAGGATGACACCAGCAGATACTGCTGTGGTTTTGCTCACGCCGTACAACATGCAAATGGTGAACATGAAATTACCCAGAAACGACTCCAAAAACAAAAGCCCTTTGGTGCGGCGGCTTAAGGGGGCCTCGCCAGGGGGCTTGCGCAACCAGCCGGGTATGGCGATGGCACCAATGGCAAAACGCAACCAGGCCAGCAAAAAAACCGGCATGGCCAGAACCAACGGCTTTGACAAGGCGACATAACTGCCAACCAGTGTCATGCTCAAGGCCAGACAGAGGTAAGCCAGCCAGGTGGGCAGCGCAGCGTTTGTGTGTGGGGAGGGCGTCAAGCGGGCCTTTCCATCATCATCTCGTTGGTCAAGTGGCGAATCATGCCTCATCAGCGGCCATCAGCCATGTCGCCCCCGCGAAGCCTTTGGGTGCGCCCAGTGGGGATGCATCAACAATCCTTTTGGTCGGCAGGCGTTGGCGAGTAGGGCATCAGATAAGCTTGGGCGCTTGCGTTGGTCAGACAGACAGGCATGCAGGAGTTTTATTCATGGCCTCAGATCCTTTCCCCTATGCGAGCAACAGCAACCACTTTTTGGGCGCCGCTGGACTTGGGACACAGCCGTTCGCCGTGCTCGGCGTGCCTTTCGATGGCGCTGTCAGCAATCGCCCTGGCGCGCGCTTTGGGCCGCAGGCGATTCGCCGCGCCAGTCAGATGCTGTGCGACGCTGAGCATCCGCTCTTTGAGTTGTCGCCGGTCGGCCTGCTCGGCGACGGCGGGGACTTGGCGTTGCCCAATGCTTCGGGCGTGCAGCAGGCGCGCCGCGAGATTGAGCGTCAGGCCAAGGACTTGATGATGCGTCACCACTGTGTCTTCTTGGGGGGCGATCATTCCATCACCCTGGCCTTGCTGCGGGCAGCGCACGCTGTGCACGGACCCTTGGCGCTGATCCACTTTGACGCCCACTGTGATACTTGGCCAGACCATTTTGGCGAGCCATCCGGCCATGGCACCTGGTTGTATGAGGCTCTGGAGGCTTCCCTGGTGCGCTGTGAGCAAACGGTGCAGATCGGTTTGAGGTCTAGCGGTGACAAGCAGGTTCGCCATCATGTGCGCAACCAAGGCGGTTTGATTTTTGAGGCGCGAGACCTGCGCGGTCTTGACGGCCCTGGCCTTGAGCAGATGCTCACACAGGTGAGGGCACGCGTGGGCAAGCAGGCGTGTTACCTGACCCTGGATATCGATTGCCTGGATCCAGCCTTTGCACCCGCAACGGGAACACCTGAGCCCGCTGGGCTTAGCAGCTCGCAGGTGATGACCTGTCTCGAGGGGCTTGCGGCGCTGAATTTTGTCGGGATGGACTGCGTCGAGGTTGCGCCTGCTTACGATCATGCTGAGATCACCAGCCTGGCGGCGGCTCAAATGGTGTGGACCTATTTGGCTGCCTGCGTGTCACGCCATGTTGATGCCGGTCGTTGACGATGTTGCTTGAGGTTGATCAGGCGCTCAAGCGCCAAAGTTATTACGAAGTCAGCGTACGGCGCGACACAGCCCTGGCACCACTAGCGGCCGACCTTGATGTGGACGTGCTCGTTGTGGGCGCGGGTTATGCGGGCCTGAGCGCTGCAATTGAGCTCGCCCAGCGCGGCTATTCGGTTGCCGTTTTGGAAGCTGAGCGTGTTTGCGCGGGTGCCTCAGGGCGTAATGGGGGTCAGGCCATCGCGGGCTTTGCCTGTTCGCAATCGGTTTTGCGCCAGCACCTGGGACTTACGGGCGCGCAGGCTGCGTGGAATTTGTCGTTGGCGGGCTTGGATCTGATTGACCAGCACATCGAGGCCTTTGGCATCGACTGTGACCGCATCAAAGGCTATCTGCAAGTCGCTGACTCCCCGCGCAAAGCGCGGCGCCTGGCGGCCGAATGCGATTCCCTGCGGCGCGACTACGGGTTCGAAACCGAATTTTTGCAAGGCTCGGATCTGCAGCGACATATTGGCAGCAAGCGATATGGTGCGGCTGCCTTTGATCGGCGCTCTGGGCATCTGCACCCATTGAAGTATGGTCTGGGTCTGCTGAGGGCAGCGCGATCCCTGGGTGTTCAGGTCTTCGAGCACAGCCCAGTCCTTCGCTTGGACCGTGGTAAGCGGCTGGTGGCGACTGCGGCGCAGGGGCAGGTACGGGCCGCTTTCGTGGTGCTGGCCGGCAATTGCATGCTGGGCGAATGGGGACCTGCGATCGCGCCGGAACTCTCGGCGCGCATTATGCCGGTGGGCACCTACATGATTGCCACCGAGAAGCTTGAGCCTGAGTTGGCCAACTCTCTGCTGCCGAGCAATGCGGCGGTCTGCGATAACAATTTCGTGCTCGACTATTTCCGCCGCAGCGCAGACCATCGCTTGCTGCTGGGTGGCAAAGTCAGTTATTCGACTCGAACGCCCACGGGCTTGGTGCGTTCCATGCAGAGCCGGTTGGCAGCGATTTTTCCGTCCTTGAGGGTGCGCTCGGTGAGTCATGTCTGGGGCGGCTTTGTCGACATCAGTATGAATCGCGCGCCTGACTTCGGGCGGCTGCAAGACAATTTGTTTTACCTGCAGGGCTTTAGCGGTCATGGTCTCGCATTGGCCGGTCTGGCTGGCCAGTTGCTAGGCCAGGCGCTGGCCGGCCAGGCTGAAAAGTTTGATCTGCTGGCATCGGTGCCGCATCGGCGATTTCCGGGCGGTCGTATGCTTCGCATGCCGGTGTTGGCCCTGGGCATGCTGTACCACCGCTTGTTGGACAAACTCTAGTTCTGGAGCCTCTTGAGTGCTTGCGATGGGCCGGCCTGAGAGGCTTGTCCCGATGGGTAGCTCGTCCTGGGCTGAAGTTTGCACTTTTGCACCAATTTCGATCAAGGCGCGGCTAAGCTCCGTATCTATTGCGCTTTGGGCGTTTCCTGCGAGAGAGCCAAGTGACCAAGGCTTGCGTTCGCAAGGGCACTTGCAGCAATGAGGAGCCGAAGGGCGGGCCAAATGAGCCGGCGCCCCAGGCCCAAAGCGATCTTCAAGACCTTGACAGCAATGAGCGAAAAAATCAGCAATTTCAACGAGCTCGCGCAGTGGCTCAACGCCCGGCGCGTCACCGAGGTCGAGTGCCTGGTACCGGATTTGACGGGCGTGGCCCGCGGGAAGATTTTGCCGAGGGAGAAATTCACGGAGGACCGTGGCATGCGATTGCCGCAAGCCGTGGTCGCCATGGGTGTGACGGGGGAGCAACCGCAGAGTGGCCCCTATTTTGATGTGATTGAGCCGACTGACCGGGATATGCAACTTCGTCCGGATCCATCGTCTGTGCGCATTGTTCCCTGGGCGACCGATCCCACCGCGCAAGTGATTCACGACTGTTTCGATCATCAGGGCAAGCTGGTTCCGTTTGCGCCGCGCTCGGTGCTGCGCAACGTGTGCAGCCTGTACGCTGCCGAGGGCTGGCAACCGATTGTTGCGCCCGAGCTTGAGTTTTATCTGACTGCACGCAACACGGACCCGAACACCCTGCTGCAGCCACCAGTGGGCAGAAGCGGACGCGCAGAAACGTCGCGGCAGGCTTACAGCATTGATGCCGTCAATGAGTTCGACCCGCTGTTTGAGGACATCTACGACTATTGCGACAAGATGAACTTGAATGTCGACACCCTTATTCACGAGATCGGTGCCGGTCAGATGGAGATCAATTTCTTCCACGCCGAGCCGCTGGGCCTGGCTGATGAGGTGTTCTTTTTCAAGCGAACCGTACGCGAAGCTGCCTTGCGCCATGACATGTACGCCACTTTTATGGCCAAGCCCATTGCCAGCGAGCCCGGCAGCGCCATGCATATTCATCAAAGCATTGTGGACATGGCCACTGGCGACAATATCTTCAGCAACGCGGATGGCTCTGCATCGAGCGCGTTTCGCCACTACATTGGCGGACTGCAACGCTACATTCCAGCGGCCATGGTATTGGTTGCGCCGTATGTCAACAGCTACCGGCGTCTGTCGCGCAATATGGCCGCACCGATCAACATCGAGTGGGGTCACGACAACCGGACGGTAGGCATTCGCTCACCGATTTCCCCGCCCCAGGCCCGACGCCTGGAAAACCGGGTGATTGGCGCCGACGCGAACCCCTACGTGGCGATGGCGATGACGCTGGCCTGTGGCTACCTGGGCTTGAAAAACAAGATCGAACCCAAGCCGGAGATGAAGGGCGACGCCTACCTGGCGCCGCAGAACCTGCCGCGCAGCCTGGGCGAGGCGCTGGACTGGCTGCGCCAGGAGTCCGAACTCCATGATGTGCTGGGCAAGGAATTCATCACCATCTACGCCGAGATCAAAGAGCTGGAATTTGCTGAGTTCATGAAGGTGATCTCGCCCTGGGAGCGTGAGCATCTGATGCTGCACGTTTGAGTCTGTGATCCACACCCAGGCCATTAGCATTTTCTAAAGCGATCAAATCAGGCTTCGTTAAGCGACCAGGAAGTTATCAATGACCTTTACGACACGTATTAACACCGATGTGATCCAGGCGCTCGACAGCGCACATTTTTTGCATCCATTTACAGACCACAAGGCGCTGGCCCAAAAAGGCGCCCGGGTCATGACGCACGGCCGCGGGATTTATGTGTGGGATTCTGCCGGTCAAAAGATTCTGGATGCCATGAGCGGCCTGTGGTGCGTCAACGTGGGTTATGGGCGCCGGGAACTGGCCGACGCTGCTTACCGCCAGATGCTGACTCTGCCGTTCTACAACGCTTTTTTTCAAACCACCACCGAGCCGGCCGTGCGGTTGGCGGCGCGGTTGTCGCAACTAGCGCCTGCGGTGGATGAACGTCGCTTCGAGCATGTGTTTTATTCGTCCAGCGGCAGCGAGAGTAACGACACCAATGTGCGTCTGGTTCGTCGCTACTGGGACCTGATGGGCCAGCCCGAGCGTAAAGTGATCATTGGCCGGGTCAACGGATACCACGGTAGCACCATGGCCGGCGCCTCACTTGGCGGCATGAAGAGCATGCATGAGCAGGGCGACCTGCCCATTCCTGGCATTGAGCACATTGACCAGCCTTACTTCTACGAAAAGGGCAAGCCGGGCGAGACCAGCGAGGAATTCGGCCTGCGCGCGGCTGGCTGGCTGGAGGCCAAGATCAAGGAAATCGGACCGCAACGCGTTGCGGCATTCATTGCCGAGCCTGTTCAGGGCGCTGGTGGGGTGATCATCCCGCCGAGTACTTATTGGCCGGAAATCCAGCGCATCGTTGATAAATATGGCATCTTGCTGATCAGCGACGAGGTCATCTGTGCGTTTGGCCGCCTGGGACACTGGTTCGCCTATGAAAAATTCGCTTACAAGCCCGACCTGATTACCTTTGCCAAGGCTGTGACCAGTGGCTATGTGCCCCTTGGTGGTGTGATGGTGGGCAACCGCGTGGCGGAGGTTTTGATCGAAAAAGGCGGTGAGTTCAACCATGGCTACACCTACAGCGGCCATCCGGTGGCCTGCACAGTCGCCATGGCGAACCTGGACCTGATGGAAAAACTTGATTTGCCCAATCGGGTGGGTGGTGCGTTGGGCCGTTACTTTGCCAGCGCTTTTGCCTCGCTTCAGGCGCATCCCTTGGTGGGCATCGCGGAGAGTTGTGGCTTTGTGGCTGGCCTGCTACTGGTGCGCGATAAGTGGAAAAAAGTCCGGTTTGATGAGGCCTTGGAAGTCGGTATGATTTGCCGACGGCATTGTTTTGACAACGGACTGATCATGCGCGCCGTGGGTGATCGCATGATCATCGCGCCGCCGCTGATCATGTCCGAGGATGACATTGATGTTTTGATGGGCCTGATCCGCAAGGCCCTGGACCTGACGATGGCAGAACTCAAGCAACGCGCCCTGTTCTAGTGCCGGGCCCGTAGATGCCCTTGGCTAAGACTTGTTGCGACAGTTACCTCTAAAATTCGGGACCGAAGCCGGTTGGCTGGTCTTGGTCTGATTAACCCTGTGACGGAGATGTGTTTATGTTGAAAAAATACCTGAGCGCTTTTGCGCTGTCTGCTTTGCTTGTAGCTGCTTGCGGCAAGAAGGAAGAGCCTGCCAAGGCGGCCCCTGCCCCAGCGCCTGTGGCCGCAGCGCCGGCTGCCCCGGCTGAGGAGAAAGTACTCAATATTTACAACTGGCCCGACTACATTCCAGAAGGCATGGTTGCGGCTTTCGAGAAAGAGACCGGCATCAAGGTCAATTACGACACCTTTGAGACCAACGAAGCCTTGCATGCCAAGTTGGTGGCGGGTAATTCCGGCTACGACATCGTGGTCCCAGGTTCCGTTTTTGCCAAGCCGCAAATCGAGGGCGGCTTGCTGCAGCCGATCGACAAGAGCAAGGTTCCGAATCTGAAGAACCTGGATCCGGCGGTGATGGCGACGCTCTCGAAAGCCGACCCCGATAACAAGCATTTGGTTCCCTGGGCCTGGGGCTTTACCACCGTCGGCCTGAACGTCACCAAGGCGAAAAAGGCGCTGGGCAAGATGGCCATGCCGGAAAACGCCTGGGACCTGGTGTTCGATCCCAAGTACACCAGCAAGCTCAAGAGCTGTGGCATCGCCTATCTCGATTCGCCAACCGAAATTTTGCCGGTTGCTTTGCATTACATCGGCAAGGATGCGTATTCCAACAACCCCGCAGATTACAAGGCTGCAACCGATATGCTGGCCAAGGTGCGCAAAGATGTGCGTCTGTTCAGCTCCACTATGATTGATGACATTGCCGGCGGCAAAGCCTGTGTGGCCATCGGCTGGTCGGGTGACATCAATATCGCTGCAGACCGTGCCAAAGAGAACAAGTCCACCGACGAGATTGTCTCGATGCTGCCGAGCAAGGGTGCTTTGATTTTCTTTGACACCATGGCCATTACCAAGGACGCCAAGCACCCCAATAATGCGATGGCCTTCATGGACTTTTACCTGCGCGCCGAGAACGCCGCCAAGATGGCCAATGAGATGAACTATCCGACGGCTAACAAGGCTGCGATGGCGCAAATCAAGCCTGAAATCGCCAATAACAAGACCATTTTTGTCGATGCGGAATACATGACCAAGATGATCGCGCCAAGCAGCTTCACCAACGAAGCACGCGAGGCGATGGCTAACGCTTACAACGCGTTCAAAAAAGGCAAGTAAGTTCTTTCGTGTTCGCGAGGGCTGTTTGTACTCTGTGTATGAACAGCCCTTATTTTTTGGTGGGTGAGCTCGCCAGCAGCATTCGGGTTAAGGCATGGCACATTCAGATCCAGTCGAGCATTACCTCGTCACAGAGCAGCTGACCAAGCGCTTTGAAGAGACGCTGGCAGTCGATGAGGTCGATCTGGCGATCGGGCAGGGTGAAATCTTCGCACTGCTAGGGAGCTCCGGTTGTGGCAAGTCGACCCTGCTGCGCATGCTGGCCGGCTTTGAGGCGCCCTCGTCGGGGCGCATCCTGCTTGATGGCCAGGATGTCGCAGGGCTGGCGCCCTACGAGCGCCCGTTCAACATGATGTTTCAGTCGTATGCCCTGTTTCCTCACCTGAATATCTGGGACAACGTGGCTTTCGGTCTAAAGCGCGAGGGCATGGCCAAAGCGCAGATTCAAAAACGCGTTGGCGAGATGCTTGATCTGGTGCAACTCGGGCCTTACGCCAAGCGCAAGCCGCATCAGCTCTCGGGCGGGCAGCAGCAACGTGTGGCGCTGGCGCGAAGTCTGGCTAAACGCCCAAAGGTGTTGCTGCTCGATGAGCCGCTGGGCGCCCTGGACAAAAAGCTGCGCGAACAGACGCAATTCGAGCTGGTCAACATCATTGAGCAAGTCGGTGTGACCTGCGTCATGGTCACACATGATCAGGAAGAGGCGATGACCATGGCTGGGCGTATTGCGGTCATGAGCAAGGGTCGGGTGTTGCAGGTGGGTGCGCCCAAAGAGGTGTACGAGCACCCCGTCAATCGTTTCGTTGCGGACTTTATTGGCAACGTCAACCTGTTTGAGGGCCAGCTCTCCCTCGACGAGCCGGATCGATGCGCTGTGCGCACGTCGATGGGTGAGATTCAGGTTGGTCATGGTGTCAGTGGCAGGCTGGGAATGCCTGTGACTCTGGCGGTGCGCCCTGAAAAAATCGAGATCAGCAAGGAGCGACCCCAGCAGTCGTTCAATCTGTTTTCCGGCGTGGTTCAGGAGATCGCGTATTTGGGTGCGCACAACAGTTTTGTGGTGCAAACCGGGGATGGCATCCGTGTGCGCATTACCGAGGCCAATACCTCGCGGCACGAGCTCAGTGAGATTACCTGGGGCGACAACATCTATTTCTGGTGGGGCGACAAGGCCGGTGTCGTTTTGCGCGACTAGGAAGGCGCCGTGAGTCGTCTGATCAAGAAACTTCCGGGTCGGCGATTTGTCATCGGCGTGCCGTATGCCTGGCTGCTGGTGTTTTTTCTGCTGCCGTTTCTGATCCTGCTCTACATCAGCTTTGTCGATATGGGCAACGACATATCGCCATTCAAGCCTTTGTGGGACGAAGAAAAAGGTGTACTCAATCTCAAGTACGAGAACTACACCTCGATCTTTCGCTCACTCGAGACCAACGTCCTGTTCCAAACCATTTATGTCGAGGCCTACGTGCGCTCTGTGTGGTACGCGCTGTGCACGGCGCTACTGTGTTTGGTCATTGGTTACCCGTTTGCGTATTTCGTTGCCCGGTCGCCGGCCAGCGTGCGTCCTGCCTTGCTCATGATGGTGATGCTGCCGTTTTGGACCTCGTTTTTGCTGCGTGTCTACGCCTGGAAAGGCATCTTGGCCGATCAGGGCGTGATCAACCAGCTGTTGATGATGACCGGCGTCATCGATGAGCCGATCCTGATGCTCTACAGCAACGTGTCCATGCTGGTCGGCATGACGTACGTCTACCTGCCCTTTATGGTGCTGCCGCTTTACGCCACGCTGGTCAAGCTCGATGAGCGCTTGCTTGAGGCGGCTTACGACCTCGGCGCCAGTCCGATCAAGGCTTTCTGGCTGGTGACAGTGCCACTGTCCAAGGCGGGCATCATCGCTGGCTTTATGCTGGTGTTTATTCCGGCGGTGGGCGAGTTCGTGATTCCCTCACTGCTCGGTGGCCCAGAGAACATCATGATTGGCCGCGTTGTCTGGGACGAAATGTTCACCAGCAACAACTGGCCAAGAGCCTGCGCACTGGCAGTGGTGATGATTGCTCTGATCATCGTGCCGCTGGCGATGTACTACCGCTATTCAGGCGAAAGGGCGCAGGCCAATGCCTAAGTCAGCAGTGGCCAACAGAAAATCGCGCATCGGCCTGGTGTGGATGGCGCTGACCTATCTGTTTTTGTACATGCCACTGGTATTCATGGTGGTGTTTTCGTTCAACAGCACACGCCAGGACGCGCGTTTCACCGGTTTTTCGCTGCGTTGGTATGAGGCGCTGACGCGCGACAACCGTATCGTCGATGGCTTCTGGCTGTCGGTGAAGGTGGCCGCCATCTCAGGCCTGACTTCGGCTGTGCTGGCAACCTTTGCCGCCTTTGTTTTGGTGCGCTATCGCCGGTTTCTGGGTCGCACGGTGTTTTCTGGCATGGTCAACGCGCCCTTGGTGATGCCCGAGGTGGTGATCGGGCTGTCGCTGCTGCTCTTGATGGTGGGCGTGCAAAACCTGCTGGGCTGGCCAGAGCGGGGCATGCTGACCATCGTGTTTGGCCACACCTTGCTGGGTATGGCCTACGGCATGGTTGTGATTCAGTCACGCCTTTTGTCCATGGACCGCTCGATCGAGGAGGCTGCCCTTGACCTGGGCGCGCGTCCCGTGCAGGTGTTTTTTCTGGTCACCATGCCCAATATTTTTCAGGCTGTTTTGGCGGCGTTTTTGCTTGCGTTTACGCTGTCGTTTGATGACGTGGTGATCTCAGAGTTCTTGTCCGGGCCGGGTGTGAACACCTTGCCGCAAGTGATTTTTGGCTACGCCCGGCGCGGCATCAATCCCACGATTTATGCCGCAGCCACCTTGCTGATTGTGTCGGTCACCTTAGTGGTGGTTGCTTACAGCGTTTGGGTGGCGCGGCAGACGCGTCAACGCGAGCGTGACATGGCTGCGGCTCTGCGCGCTGAGGTGCAGGCTTTGAGCTGAGGCTTTTTTTGATGGCTGCACTGGGCCTGTACTGGCTTGGTGCATGGGATAGCAAGGAGTGGATGGATGACGGACTACGATGGACGCGCGCTGATTAACGGCGAGAGAAAACAGGCCCAGGACGGCCAGGTGTTTGACTGCAAGTCGCCGGTCGATGGGCGCTTGCTGGCCCAGGCGGCGCGCTGTGGACAGGCCGATGTGGACCTCGCAGTTGCCAGCGCACGCGCCAGTTTTGAGCAGCGCAGCTGGGCGGGCATGGCGCCAGCCCATCGCAAGCGCGCCCTGATTAAGTTTGCCGACCAGATTCTGGCCCATGCCGATGAATTGGCCTTGATGGAAACCCTGGACATGGGTAAACCCATCAAATTTGCGCGTTCGGTGGACGTCAACAGCGCTGCCAACTGCATTCGCTGGTACGGCGAGGCCACCGACAAGGTCTACGACGAAATCGCGCCCACGCCAAGCACGGCACTGGCGCTGATTCAGCGTGAGCCGGTCGGCGTGGTCGGCGTGATCGTGCCCTGGAACTACCCCATGATCATGGCGGCCTGGAAGATTGCGCCAGCTTTGGCGGCTGGCAATTCGGTAGTGCTCAAGCCCAGTGAAAAGTCCCCGCTGACGGCGCTTCGGCTGGCCGAACTCGCCCTTGCTGCCGGCATTGCGCCCGGCGTGTTCAACGTGGTGCCTGGCTTTGGCCCGGAGGCGGGCGCAGCGCTTGCGCTGCACATGGATGTGGACTGTATTGCGTTTACCGGCTCAACGCGCGTGGGCAAGCAAATCCATGTGATGGCTGGCCAAAGTAACCTTAAGCGCGCCTGGACCGAGCTGGGTGGCAAGTCACCCAACATCGTGTTTGCCGATTGCCCCGATCTGGACCGCGCTGTGCAGTCTGCGGTCGGCAGCATTTTTTTCAACCAGGGCGAAAGCTGCAATGCGCCGTCACGTCTGTTTGTCGAGGCCAGCATTCAAGAGGAATTCATGGCCAGAGCTGTGGCACTGGCGCCCAAATACATGCCCGGTGATCCTCTGGACAAGGCCACGGTCATGGGCGCTATCGTCGACGAAACCCAGCTCAACACGGTGATGGGGTATATCCAAGCCGGCCAGCAGCAAGGCGCTGAACTGCTCTTTGGTGGGCAGCAGGCCCGAGCCGACTCCGGTGGTTTTTATGTGCAGCCAACGATCTTTTCCGGCGTCAAGCCTGAGATGACGATCGCCCGGGAAGAGATCTTCGGGCCGGTGCTCTCGGTGCTGTCGTTTACCGATGCCGCCGACGTCGTGCGTCAGGCCAATAACAGCGTGTACGGCTTGCAGGCAGCGGTCTGGTCGCGTGATGTCAACAAAGCGCTGGGCGTGGCGCGTGCGCTACGCGCCGGCACGGTGCATGTCAACCAGTACGATGAAGACGACATCACCGTGCCATTCGGCGGCTACAAGCAAAGTGGCATCGGGCGCGACAAGTCCTTGCACGCCTTTGACAAGTACACCGAAACCAAAACCACCTGGATTCGCGTCGATAGCCCGGTCTAGGGTTAAGGGCTACCGCTGTGGCCGACTGCTGTGAGGCGCCGGGCCACGGGCTTTATTTGCCCCAGCTGTCTTTCAGCCCCACGGCCAGGTTGAACACGGGATGAATACTGGCGTGGTCGCGATCGTCGGCCACAAAATAGCCGTGACGCTCGAACTGGAATTTCTGGCCCGTGAGCGCTTTGCCCATGCCAGGCTCGAGCTTGGCCTGCACCACTTTCAGGCTGTCCGGGTTCAAAGCCAGGATGAAGTCTTTGCCGCCGGCATCGGGTTGCGCCTCTGAGAACAAGCGGTCGTACAGCCGTACCTCGGCGTCAATGGCGTCCATCGCCGAGACCCAGGTGATCACGCCTTTGACCTTGATCGCGTCGCTACCGGGCGTGCCGCTTTTGGTGTCGGGTACCAGTCGCGCTAGTACCGCGGTGATCTGGCCCTGCGCGTCGCGCCGCGCACCGGTGCATTCGACCACATAGCCATACTTCAGGCGCACTTTGTTGCCTGGGTACAGCCGGAAAAATCCGGGCGCAGGCGTGTCTTCGTAGTCGCTGCGCTCGATCCACAATGTGCGGCTGAGCTTGAACGCGCGTCGTCCCCAATCGGCATGATGCGGGTGCACGGGCGCGCTGCAGTCCTCACTGTCCTGAGCGGGCATGACCTCGTCCCAGTTCTCGATCTCCAGCGCTAGCGGATCAAGCACCGCCATGGCTCGCGGTGCACGCGCGTCCAGGTCTTCCCGCAGGCAGCCTTCGAGCGTGCTGTAGTCGATCCAGCTGTCGCTTTTAGAGACGCCGATGCGCTCTGCAAACAGCTGCAGGCTCTCGGGGGTGTAGCCCCGCCTGCGCAAGCCGACGATGGTGGGCATGCGTGGGTCGTCCCAGCCCGACACTTTTTTGTCGTAAACCAGCTGGGCAAGCTTTCGTTTGCTGGTGATGACGTAGGTCAGGTTGAGTCGCGCAAATTCGTACTGCTTGGGCGGCGGGCTGGCCAGCAGGCCGCCTTCGCACAGGCGTTGCATCAGCCAGTCGTAAAACGGCCTTTGGTCTTCGAACTCCAGCGTGCAGATGCTGTGGGTAATCTGTTCGAGCGCGTCCTCGATGGGATGCGCATAGGTGTACATCGGGTAAATGCACCATTTATTGCCGGTTGCGTGGTGCGTGGCGCGGCGGATGCGGTAAATCGCCGGGTCGCGCATATTGATATTGGCGCTGGCCATGTCGATCTTGGCGCGCAAGACCATCGAGCCGTCCTCATGCACGCCGTCACGCATTTCGCGAAACCGACGCAGGTTGTCCTCAGGGCTTTGCGCACGAAATGGGCTGTTGCTTCCTGCGGTGTTGAAGTCGCCGCGGCTCAGGCGAATTTCTTCTGAGGTCCGTTCGTCGACATAGGCATGCCCGGCGCTGACCAGGTATTCGGCGGCGCGGTACATGAAATCAAAATAGTCACTCGCCTGATACGGCTTGGCGTTGGGCGACCCGTTCCATTCAAAACCCAGCCAACGCACCGAATTCTGGATGGTGTTGACGTATTCGATGTCTTCTTTCTCGGGGTTGGTGTCGTCAAAGCGCAAATGACACACGCCGCCATAGTCGCGCGCCAGGCCAAAGTTCAGGCAAATGCTTTTGGCATGTCCAATGTGCAGATAGCCATTGGGCTCGGGTGGAAAGCGGGTGCGAATGCGCGCAACGTCAATGGGCGCATCGGCATGGTGCGCCGCATCACCAGGGCTGCCAGCCCAGCGCCGGCTCGCGTAGGTTCCCGCCTGCAAGTCGTTTTCGATGATTTGCCGCAGAAAATTGCTTGGCCGGGTTGGTTCGCTCGAAGAGGCGTTCGGCTTACCGGAGGAAGGTTTGCTCATAAGCCCCGGATTTTAGGTTCACCCTCTGAGTGATTCAGGCCACAGAGCCGGGTTTCTGTGGGTTTCATTGTGCGCGGCCAGCCATGCCGCTCAAGCCTGAATCGGCCCGCGCGGGCATCAAGGGATAATCCGCCCTGTAAAGGAAGCGCTTGTGGATATTGAGTTGTTGTTCAAAGCCGCCGTCATGGGGCTGGTCGAAGGACTGACAGAGTTTTTGCCGATTTCAAGCACGGGGCACCTGATTCTGGCGGGCAGCCTGCTGGGGTTTGACGATCCCAAAGGCAAGGTTTTTGACATTGCCATCCAGACCGGCGCAATTTTTGCCGTGATCCTGGTCTACTGGCAAAAGCTTCGCGATACCTTGGTCCAGTTGCCCAGTCAGCGTCAGGCGCAGCGATTCGCCCTGAATGTGTTGATTGCCTTTGTGCCGGCTGTCATCCTGGGGCTGTTGTTTGGGCGGGCGATCAAGGCCAATTTGTTCACGCCGATCGTGGTGGCCACAGCGTTTATCCTTGGTGCTTTCGTGATTTTGTGGGCTGAGCGGCGCCAGGCTCAGAACCCGCAAGCCTCGCGCATCCGTGACGTCGACCAGATGTCGCCGCTTGATGCGCTCAAGGTGGGTCTGGCCCAGTGCGCAGCCCTGATTCCGGGCACCAGCCGAAGTGGCGCGACCATTATTGGCGCCATGTTTTTTGGCCTGTCACGCAAGGCCGCGACAGACTTCTCTTTTTACCTGGCCATTCCGACCCTGATCGGCGCCGGCGTTTACAGCCTTTACCGGGATCGCCATCTGTTGACCGCATCCGACGTACCGATGTTTTCGGTAGGGCTGGTGACCTCATTTATCTTTGCCTGGCTGTGCATCCGCTGGCTGCTGCGCTACATCGCCACCCACACCTTCAACGGCTTTGCCTACTACCGCATTGCGTTCGGCGTTTTGATTCTGGTGACACACCACATGGGATGGGTTCAGTGGGTGGAATAACCGGGCGTTCATGGGTGAAAGTGGAGCCTAAGGTCGTTGAAACCTGGTTATGACGGGCCACAGATTCAGTTGGCTTGCATGAACTCCGCTGTGACGCTGGCCTGCTGCGGCTGGTGCTTGATGGCTTTGATTTCAATCGTGCTTGTGCTGGGCGCTTGGGGGCGCTAGCATGGTGTCGGGCTTGAGCCGCATTGCTCTAAGACCTGTAGGCGTGACGTAGGCGGCAACAAGACATCAAGCCGATGACAGGAAGGAGTCCTGATGAACGCAAAAAGCACTTCGAGGCGCCGCTGGGTTGGCGCGGCCGCTGGGCTGGCGGCTGCGGGCTTGGCCAGCGCAGCCACAAATCAAACGCCAGCCGCATCCAACCAGAAGGCCACCAGCGTTTTGGGCGGCGCCGGCAACAAAATCGTGTATCAGCTCAACCAGGCAGATCCCCACTATCAGGAGGATGTGCTTAATTCGGTGAGTGCATTGCTAAGCAAGTATGTCGATGACATCCAGATCGCCGTGGCAGTCTGGGGCCCTGCGATTCATCTGCTGGCGAAAAACCCAAAGCGGCCGGTTGCCAAGCTGCTGCAGGATCGCACGCGCAGCATGGCTGAGTTTTACGGCGTTCGTTTCATTGCCTGCAACAACACCTTGCGCTCCCTGGGCTGGTCCGATAAAGACCTGCATGACTTTGTGCAGATAGAAGAATTTGGCGCAGCCACCATCATGCGCCTACAGCAAGAGGGCTACGCCTATCTCGCCTGGTAAGGGCTTGACCCTGCGGCTTGGCTTTCAGGTCTTTCGCGCCTTGACGGCCTTGAGACGGTATAGCGCATCGAGTGCCTCGCGCGGGCTTAAGGCGTCGGGGTCGATGGCATCCATTGCCTGGTCCAGGGCGCTTTCCTCAGGCGCATCAACCGGGGCGGGCGATGTGAACAGGTCAACCTGAGTCTGGTGCGCACTGGCCTGATCTTGCAGGGTTTGCAGCAGGTGACGGGCATGGTTGAGCACCGTGGTGGGCATGCCCGCCAGGCGCGCCACTTGAACTCCGTAGCTTTTGCTTGCCGGCCCGGCCTCCACGGCGTGCAGGAACACGATGTCCCGCCCGGATTCCACCGCACTGACATGCATGTTCACAGCCTGATGGTGCTGGGCCGGAAAGTCAGTGAGCTCGAAATAGTGGGTGGCAAACAGCGCGAAGGCCTGCGTTTTGTCATGCAAGTGGGTGGCAATGGCAGAGGCCAGCGCCAAGCCGTCAAAGGTGCTGGTGCCACGGCCAATTTCGTCCATCAGTACCAAAGATTGCGGCGTGGCGGCATGCAGGATTTGAGCGGCTTCCAGCATTTCCAGCATAAACGTCGAGCGCGCATTGGCTAGGTCGTCTGCTGCGCCGATACGGGTGTGGATGGCATCGATAGGCCCGAGCACGCAGCGCCGGGCCGGCACGAAAGAGCCCATGCTGGCCAGCAGCACGATGACGGCAATCTGGCGCATATAGGTCGACTTGCCGCCCATATTCGGGCCGGTGATGATTTGCATGCGCTGGCGAGGTCCGAGACGGGTGTCATTGGCAATGAAGGCGCCCGCGCTGGTCTCGTCCAGGCGGGCTTGCACCACAGGGTGGCGTCCCGCTTCGATGTCGATGCAGGGCTCCTTGACAAACTGGGGTGCCACCCAGTCCAGCGTCAGGCTGCGTTCAGTCAAGGCGCACAAAGCATCGAGTGTGGCCAGCGCCTGCGCCAAGCCAGAGAGTGCTGGCACAAAGGTCTGCAGCGCATCGAGCAGTTGCTCATACAACCACTTTTCCCGGGCCAGGGCACGTTCCTGCGCCGACAAGGCTTTGTCTTCAAAGGCTTTGAGCTCGGGCGTGATGAAACGCTCGGCATTCTTCAGGGTTTGCCGGCGCTTGTAATCGTCGGGCACTTTGCTCACCTGGCCCTGGGTGACCTCGATGTAAAAACCATGTACCTTGTTGAACTGCACGCGCAGGTTGGCAATGCCAGTGCGCTGGCGCTCCCGGCTTTCCAGGTTCAGGAGAAAACTGTCGCATCCACCCTGAATGCCGCGCAGTTCATCGAGCTCGGCATCGAAGCCGTCTGCGATCACGCCGCCGTCGCGCACCAGCGCCGCGCACTGTGGATGGATCGCTTGCTGCAACAGCGCACTGCAGTCTGGTGGCGCCTGCAGCGAATGCCGCATCTCTATGAGCAAGCTGTGTTGCGCGCGCAGGCTGCTGGAGAGTTGGCTCGCTTTGGCCAGGGTCTGCAGCAGACCTAGCAGTTCACGCGGGCGCACTTGCCGCAGCGAAATCCTGGCGTTGATGCGCTCGACGTCGGCGCAGCCTTTGAGTGCCTCGCGAAGCACCGACCAGAGCGGTGCGCTGATGGCCTCGGCTGTTTCATCGCGCAGCTCGGCGATGCACTGCTGGCGCTGCGTTGCCGCGTGTCGGTCGCGCAGGGGCGACAGCAGCCAGGCCTTCAGCTGTCGGCTACCCATGCCGGTCATGCAGGTATCGATCAGGGAAAACAGGGTAGGGTGGTCTTCCCCGCGCAATGTCTGGGTGAGCTCCAGATTGCGTCGGGTGCTTGCAGGCAGGTCGATCAGCTCCTGCGCGCGCTGCACACGCAGGTTGCTGATGTGTCCCATCGCACGACCCTGGGTGTGTTCGGCGTAGTGCAGCAAGGCGCTGGCTGCAGCGTGCGCTTGCGGCAAGTCCTGCGCCCGCCAGGCGTCCAGGCTGCTGGTTTGCAATTGCTGGGTGAGGCAACGCAGGCCAAGGCCGGGGTCAAACTGCCAGTCCGCCCGCATGGTGACTGCCGTGCCCAGCGGCGCAAGGCTATCGCGAATGGTGGCCTCAAATGCACTGGTCACTGCGGCGCTGAAAATGACTTCGCCGGGGGCGATGCGCAGGATCCAGTCGACCAGTTCAGAGGGCGTGCACTGGGCCAGGTTGATCTGGTGCTGGGTCAGGCTCATCCAGGCCAGGCCGCAGCTGTTGCGCTCGCCTTGATGCAACGCCAGCAGCGTTGCCTCTGTTTTTTCGGCCAGCAGCTCCAGGTCCGTCAACGTGCCGGGGGT
Source organism: Comamonadaceae bacterium (assembly GCA_038145425.1). Lineage (GTDB taxonomy): Bacteria > Pseudomonadota > Gammaproteobacteria > Burkholderiales > Burkholderiaceae_C > Rhodoferax. The sequence goes on from JAYQPP010000011.1 coordinate 88,418, forward strand.
GACCACGCGCACAACCTTGCGCTCCACCGGCCCTTTGTTGCTGCCGACATCGCCAACTTGCTCACAGATGGCAACTGACTCGCCGAGCTGAATCAGCCTGGCCAGATAGGTCTCGACCGAGTGGAAAGGCACGCCAGCCATGACCACGGGCTGGCCGGCTGACTGACCGCGCTGCGTGAGCGTGATGTTCAGCAGCCGGGCTGCCTTGTGCGCATCCTCATAGAAGAGCTCGTAAAAGTCCCCCATGCGGTAGAACAGCAAGGTGTCTGGGAAGTCTGCTTTCAGGCCCAGATACTGGGCCATCATGGGGGTGTGCGCTTGAAGCTGTTCAGACATGGGCCGAAGTCTAGCAACGACCCTGTTGAGCGCTTTGTCAGCCCCGGGCGACGGGCTTTTGGTTGTCGATGCCCGTTAGGCCAGTTCGTCCTGACTAAACTGCGCCAGTTTGGACAGTTTGGCCAGCCATCTGCGCTGCAAGGTCATGACCAGGTTGGTCAGTTCGCGCGGCGGGTCGATTTCTTTGCCTTTGAGCGAGTTCGGAAAAGAGACGGTATACCCGGCTTCGGTTTTGCGGCGTACTTCAGCGCGGTGGGTTTGGTGCTCCTTTTTAAAGCTCAGGTTAACCATGCAGGTGTCAGACGCATTGAGCACCAGATTGAGCTCCTTTTTCACCTGAAAGTGTAGGCCTGTGATGCTCAGGTCATGCACTGTCACTGGGTATTGCGTGCCTTTGACGCTGACGCTTGCGCTCAGACCCTCCAGGGATTCTCTGTGCAGGCGGAACGCCTGGCGCTGGCCTCCTGGGCTGAGCAAAGTGCCGATGAAGTTATGCAGGATCAGCAACTCGTCTGCCGGGATACTGGCGACCAGCTTGCCCTGATCCAGCGCGCTGATCGTTAGCTGATTGTTGACAAAGGTCAGCTGGGTATTGCCAATGATGAGCTCACTCATGTGCGTGCACCTGCTAATGTGGTTAAGGTTCGGTCGCTCTGCACACAACTATTGTTGCTGCGCGCCCAGGATTGATTTTCGTGCCTGCCGCGTTCTCCTGGCAGCTGCTGGCTTGCCAGAGTTGACGGTTTGTCCACAAATCGCTCGGCCGCTCAGCGCTAAGGTTCTGCAGCAGGATGCAACTGGCCTCCGTCTGCATCCTGGTACGGGCCGATCAGGGCCGCGAGTTCAGCCTCGCTGACGACAGGGCCTCTTGCCAATTCGGGAAATTCTTGCTCGATGCGCATCTGCTGGCGGCGCAGGCGCTCGATATAGCGCTTGATGGTCTCATCGAGCACCGCATTGGTGTCCTCTGCAGTGTCGAGGCGAGCCTGCTCCAGTAACTCTTCAAAGGCCTTGTTGGTCAGGCTGTGCAATTGCAGGTGCAGCGCCTTTAATCGATCAATCCTTTCTCGAAGGATCTGGTTGCTCGCACGGCGCTTGTTGCTGGGCGTCATGGCGTCATCGTCCATTGATTCAAGGGGGTGTCGGTCAGCGTCGAATGTTGCATTGCTTGTAAACACCTGTGATCAGATGATTGCCCACTCTGTCGGGGCGCCCCAGCATTGGTGAGGGAAACTTTGCCGGTGAACAATCAAGGTTTTTGCTCCTCCGCGTTCTTTTCTGGCTTGAATTGATCTTTCAGCGCATCCAGCGTACGCTGGATGCGCTGTCCGCTGTCACAGACCACTTGGATGGTGACCTTCTTGGCGGCGTCCACCCGAGGGGATTCGTAATAAAAGGACGGGTATTTGTCACTGCTGTGCACATAGATCTTGGCATCGCTTTTGGTCGAGAGCACGGCCAAGTCCCCGGTGAAATAGGCTTTTGAGCCATAGGGCTCGGCCATGGCCATAAAGGCTTCGTTGACAATATCGCAGCGGTTGTCGAGCCTCACCTGAACAGTGATTGGCTGTGCTGGCTCTGGTTGAGAAAAAAAATACAGGCCGAATGCCCCGCCAATCAAAACAGTCAGGCTCAGCAGTGTGGTGAGCACCGTGTTCAAGGTGCCATCGGAACTTGTTTTGCTGTGTTTTTGCGTGGGCTTCACTGGAGTGTGGCCTGAGGACAGTTCCTCAATGCGTGGCTCTTGCGTCAAAGCGCATGATAGCCAACTCGTCGATACGCCTCTGTTCCATGTCGGCCAGGTCCTTGCGCTGGCGTTGCGTCTGCTGGTCCTGCAGGGTGCTCACCTTCTGCAATTGAAGCTCTGCCTGGGACATGGCCTGTGCGGCCTGCTCGACCGCCAGGTCAGCCAGGCCGAGTTCGCGGCGCTGCCGGTCCTGCACTCTGAGCAGCTGCGCCATGAACTGCCGGTGGTTGAGGCGGACCTGGGCGTCCCATTCCTGGGCAGCATTGCTTGTTTCTTGCTGCCGGTACTCTTCATACAGGGCCGTCATGCGCTGCATGCTGGCCTGTAATTGCGCCTGGTATTGCCTGGCGTCAACCCATTTCTTTTGGCGGGCAGTCAGGTCACCTTGTGCTTTGGTGGCAAGCACATCCCAAGGTACGGTGTGATGGCTCATGGCTAGAGTCTTTCTGGGTTTACTGGCTCATTAATTTTTGGATAGCAGCGCGGCTGGTGAGCGCGTCCTGGCTGACGTGCATGTCCTGTTGCAAAAATTGCGTCATCGCCTCGCGCAGGCGAATGGCGTGGTCGATGTCGGGGTTGCTGCCTTTTTCGTAGGCGCCAACCTGGATCAGGTCCTGGTTTTGCTGGTACAGCGACCACAGCCGCCTGAAACGGCTGGCCAGCTTCATGTCCTGCGGCTCGAGCAGGTTTTGCATAACCCGCGAAATTGAGCCGTTCAGGTCAATGGCCGGGTAGTGCGCGGCATCGGCCAATTTGCGTGAGAGCATGACCTGTCCGTCAAGCGAAGCGCGCGCAATGTCGACAATCGGGTCGTGTTAGTTGTGGCCTTCGGGGAGCACGCTGTAGATCGCGGTGAGAGAGCC
>JAYQPP010000012.1:0-88363 GCA_038145425.1 Comamonadaceae bacterium
TGGGTGGGTCGCTGATATCGATTGCGCACCGGCCCTCTGTTGCCAAGCACCACCAGCGCCGCTGGGTGATGCAGGCGGCCGAGGGTCATGCGCCGGTGCGTTTCAATTTGCAGACTTAAGGGCGCCAAAAGCGCAGGGCGGCGCGATCAAGGGTGAGCGTCGCCGCTGGACGCGCCTGACGATCCCTCTTCAGGGGTGACGGCGCGGACCGCTTGAGTATGGGTACGGGTATGGGTATGGGTCTGACACATCCGCTGACCCACCCACGCGGCTTTCAAGGGCCGCAGTCCCCGCTCAAGGCTCGGCTGTTTAAAACGGAATATCGTCGTCCATGTCGTCAAAGCCACTGCCGGCTTTGGACGCGGCGCCTGCCTGCTGCTGGCGCGCTGGTGTCTGGCTGCGCGCGCCGCCCGCGGCGCCGTCATCGTCACCGTCGTTGGGCTCGCCCATGCCTTCGCGCGAGCCCAGCATTTGCATCTCGCTGGCAATGATGTCGGTGGCGTATTTTTCCTGACCGTCCTTGTCGGTGTACTTGCGCGTCTTGATGCGCCCCTCAACATAGACCGAGCGCCCTTTTTTGAGGTACTGACTGACGATTTCTGCCAGCCGGCCAAAAAAGGTGACGCGGTGCCATTCGGTTTCTTCAACCATTTCACCGCTTTTGTTCTTGTAGCGGCTGCTGGTGGCAATCGTCACGTTGGCGACCGGGTCGCCGCTGGGCAGGTAGCGCACTTCCGGGTCACGACCCAGGTTGCCGACCAGAATAACTTTATTGACGGAGGCCATGGGGGGTCCTTATCTTTGTTGGAGTCGTCGATCGGGCCATTATCACGCGATCAGTGCCGGCTGCGCGGCGCAGGCAGGCGCATCGGCCAGGCCAGCAGCAGCCACAGCGCCATCGCGGCTGCGCCAGCGGCGTACAAGGCCTGGCTGCCACCAGCCTTCATGAGCCAGCCACCGGCCAGGCCACCGACAAAAAAACCGAGTGACTGCAAGGTGTTGTAAACGCCAATGGCTGCGCCGCGCAGGCTGGCAGGCGCCTGCCTTGACACTAGGCTGGGCTGGCTGGCCTCGAGCACGTTAAAGCCCAGGAAGAACACAAACAGCACCACACCAAGCTCCAGCACCGAGGCCTGCAGGCCGCTCAAGCGCCACAAGATCAGCTGCACCAGACCCATGAGCACAATCGCGCCCAGAAACACAGCGCGCAGGTGGCCGCGGCGCTCCAGCTGAAACAGGCTCAGCCCCATGACCACAAAGGACCCGAGCACCGCTGGCAGATAAACCTGCCAGTGCTGGGCATGCGCGAGTCCGGCCGCCACCAGCATGCCGGGCAAGGCCAGCCACATGGCCAGCTGCACCGCGTGCAGCACGAACACACCCACATTCAGCCGCATCAAAGGCAGCGACGCCAACACCTCGGAGAGCCGCCCACGCGGCAGGTGCTTGTGGTCCTGCGGCTCAGGCGGCACCCACCAGATAACGCCGGCCACGCCGAGCAAAGCCAAAACACCGGTGAGCAAAAAAATGCCGACCAGGCCGATCGCATGCGCCAGCACTGGCGCGGCCACCAGGGAGACGGCAAACATCAGGCCAATGCTCACGCCCACCAGGGCCATGGACTTGGTGCGCACCTCGTCGCGGGTGTGGTCAGCCAGCAGGGCTGTGACCGCAGCAGACACCGCGCCTGCGCCCTGCACCGCACGCCCGATGGCCAGCCAGGTCACGCTAGGCGCCATTGCCGCAATCAGGCAACCCGCCGCAAACACCAACAGGCCAAAAACAATGACGGGCTTGCGCCCGAGCCGGTCCGATGCCAGCCCATAGGCAAACTGCAGCAAGGCCTGGGTGAGGCCGTACACGCCCATGGTCAGCCCCACCATGGCAGCATCGTCACCGCCGGGATAACGCACGGCCTCGATCGCAAACACCGGCAGGATCAGAAACAGGCCCAGCATGCGCAGGGCAAAGATCGAGGCCAGGGAGACACTCGCCCGTCGCTCCAAAGCGCTCATGGGCACGCCCAAAACGCCCTCACCAGCAGCCACAGACTCCCCTCGATCCAACAAGCACCAACCCCTTCTTTGTCATAACCTGCAGGACTGCAGCGCCAAACGAGCCGGCATTGTCCATGATCTGGCCTGGCGCACACCCTTGGCAAGCGCCCAAACTCGCCCGCAAAGCAGGCTGCGACTATCATGTTGGGTTGCCCCGATCGGGGCCTGTGCAATTTTTTTGGCCTGCTTTTTTGTGAACACCACCGACGAAGGCGCCTACCTGGCCCAAGCCCTGCAAACACCGTGCATCAGCATCCGTGGCGCGCGCACGCACAACCTGAAAAACATCGACCTGGACATTCCGCGCAACCAGCTGGTGGTGATCACAGGCCTGAGCGGTTCGGGCAAGTCCAGTCTGGCCTTTGACACCTTGTACGCCGAAGGCCAGCGCCGCTACGTGGAAAGCCTGTCGACCTACGCGCGCCAGTTCCTGCAGCTCATGGACAAGCCCGACGTCGACATGATCGAAGGCCTGTCGCCCGCGATCTCGATCGAGCAAAAAGCCACCAGCCATAACCCGCGCTCGACCGTGGGCACGGTGACCGAGGTACACGACTATTTGCGCCTGCTGTTCGCACGCGCTGGCCACCCCTACTGCCCACAGCATCAACTGCCTTTGAACAGCCAGACCGTGAGCCAGATGGTCGACGCTGTTCTGGCCTTGCCCGCTGAGGCGCGCATCATGGTGCTGGCCCCCATGGCGCGCGAGCGCAAAGGGGAATTCCATGAACTGTTTGCCGACATGCAAACCAAAGGCTATGTGCGCTTTCGGATCAACGGCCAGATCTACGAAGCCCAAGACCTGCCGGCCCTGAAGAAAAACGAAAAGCACGATATCGACGTGGTGATCGACCGGCTCAAGGTTCGCGGCGATGCCCAGCAGCGGCTGGCAGAAAGCCTGGAGGCGGCGGTTCGCCTGTCGGGCTCACGCGCGATTGTTTTGCAGCTTGACACCGACTCGGGCCCGGCCCAGGAGCACCGGTTCAACGCCAAGTTCGCCTGTACCTTGTGCAACTACGCGATGACGGCACTGGAGCCGCGGCTGTTTTCCTTCAACTCGCCATCGGGCGCCTGCCCGGACTGCGACGGCCTGGGCCAGCAGGCTTTCTTCGACCCGGCCAAGGTCGTGGCCTTTTCCACCTTAAGCCTGGCCAGCGGCGCGATCAAAGGCTGGGACCGACGCAATCCGCAGTACTTCGTGATGTTGCAAAGCCTGGCTGCGCATTACAACTTCGATGTCGAGCAGGCTTTTGAAGAGCTGCCCGAGCGTGTGCGCCAGGTCGTTCTGTTGGGCTCCGGTGAGGAACAGATTCGTTTTGATTACAACGTCGAGGCCACGCGCAGCAAAAGGCTTAGCAAGGTCCACGCCTTTGAGGGCATCATCCCGAATATGCAGAGGCGCTGGCGCGAGACCGACTCCAGCGTGGTGCGTGAAGAGCTCGCGCGCTATCGCGGCATGCAAGCCTGCCCGAGCTGCCAGGGCAGCCGCCTACGCATCGAGGCGCGTCATGTTCGCATTGGCGAGGCAGACCAGGCCAAAACCATTTTTGAGATCGGCCAGTTGACCCTGGCGCAGTGCCAGGCCTACTTCGAGGCGCTGCACATGCAGGGCGCGCGGGGCGACATTGCCGCCAAAGTGGTGCGCGAAATCAGCCTGCGCCTGAAGTTTCTGAACAACGTCGGCCTGACCTACCTCAGCCTGGACCGCAGCGCCGACACGCTCAGCGGCGGCGAGTCGCAGCGCATTCGGCTGGCCAGCCAGATCGGCTCGGGTCTGACCGGCGTGATGTATGTGCTCGACGAGCCCAGCATCGGGCTGCACCAGCGTGACAACGACCGCCTGATCGACACGCTTAAGCACCTGCGCGACATCGGCAACAGCGTGCTGGTGGTCGAACACGACGAAGACATGATGCGTGCTGCCGACCAGATCATCGACTTAGGGCTTGGGGCCGGCGTGCATGGCGGGCGCGTCATGGCGCAAGGCAGTTTTGAGCAGATCAAGGCCAACCCCCAGTCGCTGACCGGGCAATACCTGGCGGGTACCCGCCGTATCGCCGTGCCCGAGCGGCGCACGCCCTGGCAGGTCGCACCCGCCGCGCAAAGCCCAGAGCCCGCTAGCCAACGCTTCCAGGGCTTCGGGCCGCTTGCGCGCAGGCCATCTGCCGTGCCCGGCCCTGCGGATGACCCCCAAGCCCAGGGTCTGGCGCTACGCGTGATGGGCGCGCAGGGCAATAACCTGCAATCTGTGAACGCTGCGTTTCCGATTGGGCTCTTCACCTGCGTGACCGGGGTGTCAGGCTCGGGCAAGTCGACCCTGGTCAACGACACCCTCTACAAGGCCGTGGCACGCACGCTCTACCGCGCCCACGAAGAGCCAGCAGCACACCAGGGGCTCGACGGTATTGAGCACATCGACAAAGCCATCAATGTGGACCAGTCGCCCATTGGTCGCACTCCCCGCTCCAACCCGGCCACCTACACCGGGGTCTTCACACCGATTCGCGAGCTCATGGCCGACATGCCGATCGCACGTGAACGCGGCTACGGCCCGGGACGCTTCTCATTTAACGTCAGCCAGAGCGCTGGCGGCGGGCGTTGCGAGGCCTGCGAGGGCGACGGCGTGATCAAGGTAGAAATGCACTTTCTGCCCGATGTGTATGTGCCCTGTGACATCTGCCACGGCAAGCGCTACAACCGCGAGACCCTGGAGGTGCTCTACAAAGGCAAAAACATCGCTGAAATTCTGGCGCTCACGGTCGAAGCCGCGCACGCCTTCTTCGACAGCGTGCCGGCGATCAAGCGCAAGCTTGCCACCCTGCTCGATGTCGGCCTGTCTTATCTGCAACTCGGCCAGGCCGCCACCACCTTGTCGGGCGGCGAAGCGCAGCGGGTGAAGCTGGCGCTGGAACTCTCCAAGCGCGACACCGGGCGCACGCTCTACGTGCTTGATGAGCCCACGACCGGCCTGCACTTTGCCGACATTGACCTGCTGCTCAAGGTCTTGCAGCGTTTACGCGACAACGGCAACACCATCGTGGTCATCGAGCACAACCTCGACGTGATCAAAACCGCCGACTGGCTGATTGACATGGGGCCCGAAGGCGGCAGCGGCGGCGGCACGGTGGTGGGCCAGGGCACGCCCGAAGAGCTGGCGGCCAAGCCGCAGAGCCACACGGGCCGGTACCTGAAACACGTGCTCTAAGCTTTAGCGCATCCATGGACTCCCTCTCCCAACTTGCCCTGGGCGCCGCGGTCGGCGTGGCCGTGATGGGTCGGCGCACCGCCGTGTGGAAGGCCGCTCTGTGGGGCGGTATCGCCGGCACCGTGCCCGATTTGGACGCCTTTATTGACCACGGTGACGCTGTGCGCAACATGGTGCTGCACCGGTCCGACAGCCACGGGCTGTTCTGGCTAACGCTGGGCGCGCCGGTGCTGGCCTGGCTGGCGCAACGCCAATCCCGCCTAGGCAATGGTTTTCGGCGCTGGTGGCTGGCGATGTGGCTGGCCCTGGTGACGCACCCGCTGCTGGACACGATGACGGTCTACGGCACACAGTTGGCGCGGCCCTTTTCCGATCATCCCTACGGTGTGGGCAGCATCTTCATCATCGACCCGCTGTACACGCTGGCGCTGCTGCTGGGACTTGCACTCGCGCTCGGGCGAGGCCAGCATGCGGGCCTGGGCGCCAACCGCCTAGCGCTATGGCTGTCCACTGCCTACCTGGCCTGGAGCGCACTGGCGCAAGGTTACGTCCAGGGCGTGGTGCAGGCGCAGCTGGCTGAGCAGGGGCGAACCGTCGCCCGGGTGCTGGTCACGCCCACGCCGCTGAACACGCTGTTGTGGCGGGTGGTGGTGATGCGAGAGGACGGGCACGACGAGGGCTTCTACTCGCTGCTCGATCGCGGCCGGTCGATCCGCTTCGAGCGATTCGCCAGCGACCCGGCGCTGGAAGCTGCGGTGCGCCCGCTGGAGGCCGTGCAGCGCATCACCCGCTTCTCCCAGGGCTTTTACAAGGTACACGCGGTGGACGGCTATGCACACATCACCGACCTGCGCATGGGGCAGGAGCCAGACTATGTGTTTTCTTTCCGCGTGGCGCGGCGCGAGGGCGCTCGGTGGGAGCCTGTCACGCCCGAGCGACGGGGCGGGCGAATGGACGTGCGCCGCGGCCTGGCCTGGCTGGGCCCGCGCATGATGGGCGCAGACGTGCCCCCGCCGCGCTGACCCGGCGCGAGGCTCAGCCCCGTGCCGCCTGCAACTGGTCGCGGGTCTGCTGGGCCACCAGGCGCGCGCTGCCGGCATAGCTGGCGCCCGCATCGGCGTACAGGATTGCACGCGAAGAATTCACCACAATGGGCCCGGTGCTGCGCACCACGCCATCTGCATCGGTGTGCCCGCGCCAGCCTGCCTTGACCGTGGCCAGCGCGTCGCCACCCTGGGCACCCACACCCGGAATCAACAGCGGCACGGTCGGCGCCAGGCTGCGCACCCGTTCAATTTCAGCGGGGTAGGTTGCGCCCACCACCAAACCGAGCTGGCCGTTCAGGTTCCAGGGGCCCTGTGCCAGCTGTGCGATCTGCTCGTACAAGCGCGGTGCGCCAGGCAGCTCACTCAGGCGTTTGGGCTGAAAGTCATCTCCGCCCGGGTTGGAGGTGCGGCACAGCAGAAATGCGCCTTTCTCGTGGCGGCGCAAATAGGGCTGAAGCGAGTCAAAGCCCATGAACGGCGACAGGGTCACTGCATCTGCGCCGTAGCGCTCGAACGCCTCGATGGCGTACTGCTCGGCGGTGCTGCCAATGTCACCGCGCTTGGCATCCAGAATCACCGGCACACCCGGGGCGCTGCGGCGAATCTGCGTAATCAGGCGCTCAAGCTGGTCTTCGGCACGGTGCGCCGCGAAGTAGGCGATCTGGGGCTTGAAGGCGCAGACCAGATCTGCAGTGGCCTCAACGATGGACGCGCAAAAGTCATAGATGCGACTGGCGTCATTTTTCAGCCCGAGCGGAAAGCGGCTCGGCTCGGGGTCAAGGCCCACGCACAGCATCGACGCATTGCCCTGTTCCGCGGCAGACAGCTGTTCTAGAAAGGTCATACCGGAATTGTAGGCAGGCGGTGCTGGCCCACGCGCCGCCAGGTCGCCTGATCGACACCATGGCACTGGCATGCGCCGCTCCACCGCGGGGTTAGACTGTGCAGCAAGCCCTGAGCCATGACCCGCAAACCGTGAAGCCGAGCAATCTTCTGGACGACACCGAGCACAACGCCGAGACGCTGGCGCAGCGCTCGCAGGCTGCCTCGCGCAGCACCTGGGTGAGTGTGCTGGTCAATCTGTTTTTGAGCGCCTTGCAAATCGCCGTCGGTTTTTGGGCCAAATCACAGGCCCTGATCGCCGACGGTGTGCACTCGCTATCAGACCTGGTCTCTGACGTTGTCGTCCTCGTGGCCAACCACCACAGCCAGAAGGATGCCGACGCCGACCATCCCTACGGCCATCAACGCTTCGAGACGGCGGCCTCGCTGGCACTGGGCATTCTGTTGTTGATCGTCGGCGCGGGCATGCTGTGGTCGGCGGCGAGCAAACTGCAACACCCGGAAGCGGTCGAGACGGTGCACCTTTTCGCGCTGTGGATCGCTGGCCTGACGCTGGTGAGCAAAGAGTTGCTGTTTCGCTATCTGCTCAAAGTCGCCAAGCAGGTCAAGAGCAGCATGCTGGCGGCCAACGCCTGGCACTCACGCTCGGATGCAGCCTCCTCGCTGGTGGTGGGCGTGGGCATTGTGGGCAATCTGGCGGGTTATCCGATTCTGGATCCGATCGCCGCTGCCATCGTGGGCTTTATGGTGGCGCGCATGGGCTGGAGCTTTGGCTGGGGCGCGCTGCATGATCTGGTGGACCGATCAGCCGATGAAGCCGAGGTGCAGGCGATTCGCCAGACCTTGCGTGAGACGCCAGGCGTCAGCGGCGTGCACGATGTGCGCACCCGCAAAATGGGCGACATGATTGCGGTGGACGCGCACCTGGAGGTGCAGCCCACGCTGTCGGTCGAGCAGGGCCATGACATCGCGGTGGCCGCGCGTGAGCGCGTCATGACGCGCCACAGGGTGATCAGTCTCATGACCCATGTTGATCCGCACAAACGCCCCGACCGCGATCACCTGCCGCTTGGCTCGGCAGCAGGCACCGCAGCCGCTTCAGGCGACGATCGCAAACCCTAGGACGCTGGCGCAGCGACCACTGCGCGCGCAAGCTTGAGGTCTTCCCAGGCCTTGGCTTTCTCGTGTGCATTGCGCAGCAAATAAGCCGGCGGGTAGGTCACGACCACGGGCACACCCTGGTACAGCCAGACGCGTCCGCGCAGTTTGGCCAGCGGCAAACGAAGACCCTCTGGCTGCGCCTCGCTCAAGAGCAGGCGCATGGCCAAACGCCCCATGGCCAGAATGACCTTGGGCTGCACCAGCGCAATTTCCTGCTGCAAGTGGCTGGCGCAGGCCTGCACCGCCAGGTCGTCTGGCGTCGCCGGCACGGCCGGGCGACACTTGAGCACTAGGCTCAGGTAAGCAAGACTGGCGGGGTCGTCGGTTCGGCAGCTGTCATTGAGCCGCTTCGCGCCAACCGCACCCAGCATCTTGTCAAGCAAGTCACCGGCCTCACCGGCAAAGGGGCGCCCCGCGCGTTCCTGCTCATCATCGGGCGGCTCGCCGAGCACCATCCAGTCGGCGCGCGGCGGGCTCTGCAATGGCGCCATTACAGGGGCTTTGCGGCCCTGGCACATGACACAGGCCTGGCACGAGGCCACAGCCTCGCCCAGCGCAGACCAGCTTGTCGGCGCCTGGCCCTGCGCCAGCGTGGGACGCGCCATCACCGGCGGTGTGGCAGGGGCCTGGCCAGTTGGCAGGCCTGACAGGCCTGAAGCGTGCAAAGGCTCATGGGGCATCGAATCGGTAGCCGAACGCCGCGCTGCGGGCGCTGCGCTGACAGGTCTTGCGCCGGCAGGGTCCTGCAACTGCGCTGGCGCTTCAGGAATAGCCGGCACCGTGGAGGGCTCGAGCAGCCAGGCGCCAACGCCCATCTCACGCAGCATGGCGCGCTGTCGGGTATCCAGGTTCAGACTCATGCGACGATTTTTGCAGATCCGGACTCGGCCACTTTCAGAGGCAAGCCCATGACCAGGGCATCTTCGCGCGTGCCCTTGGCATCCGGATAATATTTTTTGCGCCGCCCCACGTTGACAAAGCCACGTCGCTGGTACAGCGCTATCGCGGCGCGGTTGCTCAGGCGCACCTCCAGCCACAGCCAGTGGGCGCCTTGCTGCACAGACCAGGCAACCAGTGCCTCCAACATGAACTGCCCCCAGCCCTGACGCTGCAGAGCCGGCGCCACGGTGAGGTTGAGCAAGTGCACCTCATCAACACCTCGCATCGCCACAAAATAGCCCAGCAGCGCACCATCGAGCCGCAAGACCTCTGCGTGATAAGCCGCCTGCAAACAATCTGAAAAATTTTGTTCGCGCCAGGGGTGCTGGTAGGCCGCGCGCTCCACCGGCATGATGGTCGCCAGGTCCGCTGGCCTCATGGCTGCCCAGCGCGCCTGCCCGGCTTGCTGCGCTGCGCTCATGGCTTGGGCTGGGGCTGCGATGCAGCCTGACGCTCCGCCGTGGTCTGTGCCACTTTGTCCCGCACGTAAACCGGGTGCGCATCTTTGGCCGCGACCGCGCCACCCGCATTGAGCAAGGCCGGCGCCAGGCGCAGCAGTGCCGCCGCCGTCGGCCAGGCACTGATGCGCGACAGACCTTGTTCGGGCAGCCGGGCACCATAGGCCTCAAACACATTACCTGCTAGTACCGACACCTCCGGGCTGAGCCAGGACGCCACGGCCTCTGGCTTGATGAGGGCCGGCGCAGCGAGCGCCTGCCACTGCTGCGCGCGCCACTCGAAGCTCGATACATAAATTTCGTCCATGCGCGCATCCAGCGCAGCCATCACTCGCAGAGGCGATTGCTGCGGCAGCTGTGCGCGCGCGTTCTCGGCCACTGCCAGCAAGGTGCTCACGGGTAAGACTGGCACGGCGGCGCCGTAAGCCAGGCCTTGCGCCACCGAACACGCGGTTCGAAGCCCCGTGAAAGAGCCGGGACCGGCGCCAAACACCACCGCATCGAGCTGCGCAAAAGTCAGCGCTGCTTCTTGCATCAGAGACTGAATTGAGGCAATCAGTTCGCTCGAGGCAGCCGCCGCGCCGGCCCCCTCATGCAGCCAGGACTGCGCGATGCCGCTCTTTTGCACGCCAATCGACATGCGCTCGGTGCTGGTATCGATGGCCAGCAGGTTCATGCCTTGCTCGCCTTAAGCCGGGTCTGCGGCTGCGTGGCCACGCGCACACCGAACAGAATACCCGCCGTCACCAAAAATAGGCCTAAGGCAAGGTTCCACTGCAAGGGCTCACCCAACAGGAAAACAGCACCCAGCGCAGACAGGCCCGGCACTAGCGCGGTGATCATGGTGGTTCGCACGGGGCCGTAATAGCGGATCATGGCGGTAAACGAGATGCCCGCAATCACCACCGTGCCCCATCCGTGAAAAGCCATTTGCCGCAGCACCTCGGGCCAGGGCGCATCAAAAACCCCGGCAGGAATCCAGCCCAGCAGGCCCAGCACGGTGTACACCGGCACATAGCTCAGACAGGCCAGCACCGTGATGGCGATCGTTGCACGTACCGCCTCCACCCCGTGCATACGCGCCAGCACGCTGTAGGCTGCCCAGCATAGAGACGCGCTCATGAACAACAAGTCGCCCCTCCACAGCTCACCGCCGTCGAAAGCACGCAAAAGACTGGCCCCACCAACGAGCAGATCGCCCATGACGATCAGCACCAAGCCCAGAATGCGCGCGCTGCTCAGCGGCTCACGCAGCCACCACCAGGCCAGCAGCGCCGTCCATAAAGGCAGACTACCCGGCAACAAGACCGACGCGTGCAAGGCTGGCGCAAACATAAAGCCGCCGTAGGCCAGTTGAGCGTACAAGACCGCACCCAACAGCCCCAGCGGCAGCGTGACGCCGATACCCAGCGGTGCCAGGCCCATCCAGGAGGCCACCCCCAATGCGCGCTGTCGGTCACGGCGCACCATCCACCAACCCCAGGGCAAGAGGATCAATCCAGCGCCAACCATGCGGCAGTAGGCAATGTCAAAGCTGTTGAGGCTGCTGCCACGCGCGGGGTCGACTGAGGCCCGTGAGACCAGAATAAAAGACGTCCACACCAGCAGTGTGAGCAAGGCGGCCAGCAGGCCCAGGCTGCGGTCAGACCAGACAAAGGGCAGGCGCGCAGACGTGAAAGACATGACCCGAATTATCCGTGCAGCCAGGCGCATCAAGGCCGAATACCGAAGCGCTGAGCCCAAGCCAGCGCCAGACACGGCGTCTGATAATGCGGCCATGTTTGGCATTCGATCCTGGCTGATTGCCTTGAGCCTGCTGATGAGCGCAGCTTGCCCGAGCGCGCAGACCAAGCTGCCAGCGCCCGTGCTGGCTGCGCTGCAGCAGGCCGCCATCCCGCCCGAGGCACTCAGCGTGGTGCTGGGCCCAACAGAGCCCGGCAAGCCGGCTTGGATCAGCCACCAGGCCAACCGCAGCATGCAACCCGCATCGGTCATCAAGTTGGTGACCACCTTTGCCGCGCTCGATATGCTCGGGCCCAATTTCAGCTGGGAAACGCCGGTGTGGCTCGATGGCCCCATCGACAACGGCGTGCTCAAGGGCCGCCTGGTGATTCAGGGCCAGGGGGACCCGACGCTGGTGCTTGAGCGCCTGTGGCTCTTGCTGCACAAAGTGCGTGGCATGGGTGTTCGCGCCATCGAAGGCGACATCGTTCTGGATAACGAGGCTTTTTCGATTCAGTCCAAAGACCCTGGCGCCTTCGACGGTGAGCCACTGCGGCCCTATAACGCGGCGCCCCAGGCGCTGCTGCTCAATTTCCGATCGATCGCCCTGAGCTTTATTCCCGATACAGAGGCAGGTGTTGCGCGGGTGCAGATGGAGCCACCCTTGTGGGGCGTTCAGCTGCCAGCCACCATCCCGCTGGCGCGCAACGTCAAGGTCTGCGTGGACTACCGCGCCGCCCTACAGGCCAATTTTTCTGACCCGCTGAACATCCAGATCGGCGGCCATTTCGCCGCAGTCTGCGGTGAGAAAGTCTGGCCCATTGCCTACGCCGAGCCCGAGCGCTACAACGCACGCGCCATCGAAGGCCTCTGGCGCGGTATGGGTGGTCAGCTCAGCGGGCAAGTCCTCAACGGCCCTGCGCCGCAGCGCCCGCCAAGCTTCAGCGTCAGTTCGCCGCCACTGGGCCAGGTGGTGCGCGACATCAACAAGTTCAGCAACAACGTGATGGCACAACAGTTGTTTTTGACACTCGGGCGCCTGCCTGCGGGCGCCGAGCGTCCATCAGAGGCCAACCGTGGTGGCAGCGTGTCTGATCAGGCGCTGCGCCAATGGCCAAGCGCGACCTTCGAGCGCGCCCGTGAACGCGTGGGCAACTGGTGGACAGCGCGCATTGGCGCCGCGCCTCACCTGATGGTCGACAACGGCTCTGGCCTCTCGAGAGCGTCGCGCCTCAGCGCAGCCGAACTCCACGCACTGCTGCAAAAAGCTTACGGCTCGCCCTTTATGTCAGAGCTTATGGCCTCACTGCCAATTTCCGGGCTGGACGGCACGCTCAAGCGCAGCAAATCGAAGCTCGCCGCGGCTCACCTGAAGACTGGCAGCCTGCGTGGCGTGATGTCGCTGGCGGGCTATGTGCACACAGACAAGGGCGAAACACTGACGCTGGTGGCCATCGTCAACCATGAGCGTGCGCAGGCCGCGCGCGACGCGCTGGACGCGCTGGTTCAGTGGGCAGCAACGCGCCCTTAAATTGTTGCCGCCGCATCACAGCGGCGTACAAAAACCAGCCAACTCCCCGACAATGCGTGCATTGAAACCCTGCCTTGCGCATCATGGATCTTGTTGACACCATTGGCACCATCGCGGCCGTGCTGACCACCAGCAGTTTTCTACCGCAGGCCATCCACACTTTTCGGTCCAAGGACGCGCGCGGCATTTCACTGGGCATGTACACCGTGTTCATCACCGGCGTGAGTTGCTGGCTGATTTACGGCCTCTTGCTCAGGGCCTGGCCCATCGTGGTGGCCAACGTCATCACCATCACGTTCGCGCTGGCGATTCTGGTGATGAAGCTGCGCTACCGCTAACGCAAACCCTGCAAAGTGCGCTAGTGCGCTGCCCGGCTCAGCCGGTCACGCACGCCGGCCCAGTCATCACCCGACGGAACGGCTTCGATCCAGATTTCCTGCACGCCTTGTGCATCGAACGATCGCAAGGTGGCAAACAACACGCGCGCCACATCCTCCGCACTTTCGGGCATGGGCTGCACCCGCACGCCCGGCCCCGACGTCGGCGTCGTGCCCCGACACCAGAGTGCCACGCGCGGCGATACATCGTTCGGCCCGCGCGCCTGCAGTGCCTTGTCGATCGCGGCTCTGTCCAACAGTCGGACCTTGGCCAGCGGCGCGTAGTGCGAGGCCAACGTTCCCGAGGCCTTGGGCGTTGCGCCCAGCGCATCACTGGCATCAGAGCCCAGGACAACCGGCATGCCACACACCACCTCGAGTTGCGCTAGCGTGATGACGCCCGGGCGAAGCAAGACGGGTTGTGCGCGGCTGCAATCCACAATGGTCGACTCGATCCCGACCGCGCAGCCACCACCGTCAAGCACCAAAAGATCGCCACCAAGATCATCAACCACATGCGCAGCTGTGGTCGGGCTGACCCGACCAAAGAGGTTGGCACTCGGCGCAGCCAGGCCCATGACAGCACGCAAGCCCGGCTCTGGTTGCTGTAGGCGCGCCAACAGAGCCTGCGCCACCGGGTGCGACGGACAACGCAGGCCCACCGTTGCCTGTGCGCCTGCGGCGGCGGCGGCAATGCCCTCGCGCCGGCGCAGGATCACGGTCAATGGCCCAGGCCAGAAAGCGCGCATCAAGGCCTGCGCAAATTCCGCAATGTCCGTGGCAAAGTGGGATGCAGCAACGTGGTCGAGCACGTGAATGATCAGGGGATGGTCCTTGGGACGCCCTTTGAGCTGAAAGATTTTTTCAACCGCCTGCGGGTTTTCGGCGTCTGCGGCCAGGCCGTACACCGTCTCGGTCGGCAAGCCAATGAGCTGGCCCTCACGAATCGCGCGAGCCGCGATTTGCAAGCCCTGCAGCTGGTCACCCGCAATAATCATGGCTAAAAGGGCGCGATGCCCAACAGCGCCGCGGCCGCCTGGGCTTGCGCCCTGGCCTGCTCGGGTGTGGCCGCCGTCAGGGTCAGGTGCCCCATTTTTCGTCCCGGCTTGGGCGCGAGCTTGCCGTAAAGATGCAAGTGCGCGCCTGGCAAAGCCAGCACAGCGTCCCAGGGTGGTGTGCGACCCTGTACCCACAAGTCCCCGAGCAGGTTGAGCATTACCGCTGCGCTGTGCTGACGCGGCATCGACAAGGGCATGCCGGCCAGCGTTCGAACCTGCAAATCGAATTGCGACTCATCACAGGCGTCCATCGTGTAATGCCCGCTGTTGTGCGGCCGCGGCGCCATCTCATTGACCACCAGCGAGCCCAGTGCACGCTGCGAAGCGCTGCCGTCCTGCAACACAAAGAATTCCACGCACAGGACGCCCACATAGGCCAGGTCGGCCGCGATCTTGGTGGTGGCAGCCACAGCCTGCTGGGCAAGCGCATCTGGCAGATTGCCGGCATAAGCTTCGGTCACTGCCAGAATCCCATTGCGATGCAGGTTGCGCTGGGGCGCATAGTGCACCACTGCGCCGTCATGCCCGCGCGCCACGACCACCGAGCATTCAGCGGCCAGCGGCAGCATCTGCTCGAGCACGCACGGCACCTGCTTGAGCGACTGCCAGGCTTCGGCCAGGTCTTGGCGGCTGCGCACCCGCACCTGCCCTTTGCCGTCGTAGCCCAGGCGCGCTGTTTTCAAAATGCCAGGAAACAAGTCCTGCGACACATCCGCGAGCTCCTGCGCCGATGTGATGGCGGCATAGGGTGCGACCGGCACCCCGCTGCGGGCCAGATGGGCTTTTTCCAGGATGCGGTCCTGAGCGATGCCAACCGCCTGTGCGTCGGGCGCGGTGAAACGGGCCGCACCCAGCGTGAGCAAAGCACCTGCAGGCACGTTCTCAAACTCTGTGGTCACCGCAGCGCAGCGCTGCATCAGCTGCGCCAAGCCTTGCTCGTCCAGGTAGTCTGACTTGATGTGGTAGTGACTGACCAGGCCTGCGGGGCTGACGGGGTCGGGGTCCAGCACCGCGGTGAAGTAACCCATGCGTTGTGCCGCATGCACAAACATGCGACCGAGCTGCCCACCGCCCATAACGCCCAAAGTGGCCTGTTGCGCCGGGTTTTGGTCAGCCGACGAGCCCGGCAGCAGGTGGGGTGATTTCACGCTGGCGGCAGAGTCATGTCACGCGCAGCCTGGGTTTGCGCCGCGCGATAGTCTTCGAGCTTGACGCGCAGCACGATGTCGTGACAGGCCAGCATGGCCACCACAAACAGGGCGGCATTGGCCGCGCCCGAGGCGCCGATGGCAAAGGTGGCCACCGGAATGCCCTTGGGCATTTGTACGATGCTGTGCAGGGCGTCGACGCCTTGCAGGTGTTTGCCCGGCACCGGCACGCCCAGCACCGGCACCGAGGTCTTCGACGCGAGCATGCCTGGCAGGTGCGCGGCACCGCCGGCACCGGCGATGATGGCCTTGAGCCCACGCCCTGCGGCCGTCTCGGCATAGCGAAACATGTCGTCGGGCATGCGATGCGCAGAAACCACCTGGGTTTCAAACTTGATCGCGAAGTGCTCGAGAATATGCACCGCATGTTGCATGGTGTCCCAGTCCGAGCTGGAGCCCATCAACACACCGACCTGAGTATCATTCATCCCCTGATTTTACGTTTGTGCCTTGATGCACGAACGGCCCGCACGCCATGATTGACATCACGATACAAAACTTTGAAGCCGAGGTGATCGCCGCTTCCATGAACACCCCCGTTCTGGTGGATTTCTGGGCCCCATGGTGCGGGCCCTGCAAATCGCTCGGCCCGGTGCTTGAAAAGCTCGAAGAAGACTACCAGGGTCGCTTCACGCTGGCCAAGGTCAATTCGGATGATGAGCAGCAGCTCGCGCAGGCTTTTGGCGTGCGCAGCATCCCAACCTGCGTGCTGATGATGGGTGGCAAACCGGTCGACGGCTTTATGGGCGCGCTGCCGGCCACTCAGGTGCGCGCCTTTCTGGACAAACACCTGCCCGGTGAAAACGAGCTGATTGCCGAGGCTGAGGCCGACGAGGCGCAGGCCTTGATGGCCTCAGGCGACACCGACGCAGCGCTTGGCAAGCTTGCCGACGCACTGGCGGCCGACCCCAACAACGACGATGCGCGCTTCGACTACATCAAGCTGCTCATGCAAATGGGCGAGTTACAGCAAGCACAGTCCCTCTTGGCGCCCAAGCTGGTGGAAATACCGGTCAAACTGCGCTTTGAGGCCCTGTCGCAGTGGCTGGGCGCGATTCAGCACGTCGCCAGCAGCAGCTATGCCCAGTGGGAGCCCGCACAGTTTGAGGCGGCGATTGCGGCGAACAAGCGTGACTTTGACGCGCGCTTTGCCAAAGCCTGCCTGCTGGTGGCCACCGGTGAGTGGACGCAGGCCATGGATGAGCTGCTGGAAATCATCATGCGCGACAAGAACTGGAGCGAACAGGCGCCGCGCAAGCTGATGGTTGGCATCATGGAGCTGATGACGCCGCCCCGACCCAAGCCCGGCAACGAGTCTGGCAAGACCGCCGGCGGCATTGAGGTGCTGGGCAAAGCCACCAGCCAGGAAGACCCGCAGACCGCGCTGGTCTCGAGCTACCGGCGCAAGCTGAGCATGATGCTCAATTAAGCAAGAATCAGCATCGGTCCTTGGGCAGCCACCCGAGCCAAGGACCTTGACCCTTAGGCCTTCAGGCGAGGCTGGCCTCAAAAGGCCAAGCGTCGCTCCTTGGCGTACCATGGCGGCGAGCCGACCCTTGCACCTGCCCGGCAGCGATCGCCTGGGTCGGGCCCCATGACTTTATTCAACCATGCGTTACCTGAAACGCCATGCACTCGTGCTGATGCTCAATCTGAGCATGATGGTGGTGTTCGCGCTCAACACCGTCGGCGTGATCCAAATAGGCGCCATCAGCCGGCTGGAAAACTTTGCTTATGACCAGCGCGTTCGCTGGACGATGCCCAACACCCAGGACACACGCATTGTGGTGCTCGACATCGATGAAAAGAGCTTGCGCGCACTGGGCCAGTGGCCCTGGCGTCGGGACATCATGGCCCAGCTGGTCAACAAGCTCTTCGATCGCTACAAAATTGAAACGCTCGGCTTCGACGTGGTTTTTGCAGAGCCGGACGACAGCGCCGGACTGGGCCAACTGGAACTGCTCGCGCAAGGCAGCCTCAAAGACAACACGGCCTACCGTCAGGCGCTGGCACAAATCAAGCCTGAGCTGGACTTTGACGGCGCATTTGCCAGCAGCCTGAAAGGTCGCAAAGTCGCCCTGGGTTATGTCTTTCGCGCTGACCCCGGGGGCATCGGCAGCATCGGGCAACTGCCCGCGCCAATCCTGCCCAAGGAATTTGTGGCGCCAGATTCGGTGGCGGCCGTGGTTCAGCCCGCCTTCACAGCGAATTTGCCACGGCTGCAAAACGAGGCCGCCAGTGCCGGGTTTTTCAATGCCTCTCCGCTGGTTGACAGCGATGGCGTGTTCCGACGCATTTCATTGGTGCAACAGCATCAGGGCGCTTTGTATGAGAACCTGGCCATGGCCATGGCTCGCTTGGCGCTGGAAGAGCCCGCAGTGGGCTTTAACTACGCTGGTGGGGAGCCGGTCTTTTATGCGCTGGAGTCTCTTCAGCTTGGGCCCATGCGCATCCCGGTGGATGTTGACCTGGGTGCCCTGATTCCATATCGCGGGCGCCAGGGCAGCTTCCCTTACGTGTCAGCCGTCGACGTCTTGACCGACAAAGCGCCTGTCGAGGCCTTGCTGGGTACTATGGTGATCGTTGGAACAACCGCGCCCGGGCTGCTGGACCTGCGCAGCACGCCTGTCGGCGAGGTCTATCCCGGCGTGGAAGCACACGCCAACATGCTCAGCGGCATCCTGGACGGCACGATCAAAGAGCGACCGGCCTACACGCTGGGTCTGTCGCTCTCGCTCATCGTCGTCGCCGGGCTGATCCTGGGTCTGCTGCTGCCGGCGCTTGGCCCCCTGTGGGCATCCGCCGTGGGCCTTGGCGCGATGCTGCTTTGGACCGGCCTGAACCTCTACGCCTGGCAACACGCTAACCTGGTCCTTCCGCTTGCGCCACTGCTGCTCATGCTGGCTGCGCAGTACCTGCTGTCCATGGCCTATGGCTTTTTCATCGAGTCGCGCGGCAAACGCCAGCTCTCTGGCCTGTTTGGGCAATATGTGCCCCCGGAGCTGGTTGGCGAAATGGCCAAAGACCCGAGCGCCTATTCGCTGGCGGGCGAAAGCCGGGAACTCACCGTTTTGTTTTCCGACGTGCGCGGCTTTACCTCGATCTCTGAAGGACTCAGCCCCATCGAGCTGACCGAGTTGATGAACCAGTACTTAAGCCCGATGACGCAGGTGATTCACCATCACCGGGGCACGATCGACAAATACATGGGCGACGCCATCATGGCTTTCTGGGGGGCACCGGTTGCAGACGCTGCCCATGCCTCGCATGCAGTGCAGGCGGCTTTGGATATGGTTGCCAAGCTTCATACGCTGCAAGACGGCTTCAAGGCGCGCGGCTGGCCGCCGGTCTGGATCGGCGTGGGACTTAGCACCGGCGAGATGACGGTGGGCAATATGGGCTCGAGCTTTCGCATGGCCTATACCGTGATGGGCGACGCGGTGAACCTGGGTTCGCGCCTGGAGGCCCTGACCCGGGTCTACGGCGTGGACATCATCGTCAGCGAAGTCACCAAGGATCAGGCCAGCGACTTTGTTTACCGGGAGCTCGACCGCGTCCGCGTAAAGGGCAAAAACCTGCCAGTGGCCATCTTCGAGCCGATCTGCACCAGGGGCCAGGAAGACGATGGCAGGCTGGAAGAATTGGCACTTTACGAGAAAGCCTTGACCGCCTACAAACAACAAGACTGGCCTGGCGCGCTTGACGCTTTTCAAGCTTTGCAACAGTTGTGCCCGCAGCATGCGCTCTACCCCATGTACGCCGAGCGGGTGGCCTACCTTCAGCAAAACCCGCCAG
This sequence comes from Comamonadaceae bacterium, assembly GCA_038145425.1. Lineage (GTDB taxonomy): Bacteria > Pseudomonadota > Gammaproteobacteria > Burkholderiales > Burkholderiaceae_C > Rhodoferax. Next base: position 19,401 of record JAYQPP010000012.1, read on the forward strand.
GCACCGATTGGGACGGCGCTTTCACCTTTAAAACCAAATAGTCTGCTGCCGCTCAGGCCAGCAGAGCGGCTGGGTCCACCACGTCTTGTTGAGACGCATCCAGGAACTGCTTGGCGTAGGACTGGTACACCTGTTTTTTCACAAACACATCGAACAGATCCGGGTCAATATGGCCGTTGAACTTGAACTTGCGCAGGATGTTGAGCGCCTCGGAAAGCGTCATACCTTTTTTGTAAGGGCGGTCTGAAGCCGTGAGGGCCTCAAAAATATCGGCGATACCCATCATGCGCGCAGGCCATGACATCTCCTCGCGTTTGAGCCCTTTGGGATAGCCCTTGCCATCCATGCGCTCGTGATGACCACCCGCATACTCGGTAACTTTTTTCAGGTGTGGCGGCCAGGGTAGGCTCTCAAGCATCTTGATCGTGCTCACGATGTGATGATTGATCACCTCGCGCTCGGCCGTAGTCAACGTGCCGGCACGAATGCTCAGGTTTTCAAGCTCATCTTCGCTCAGGAAATTGGCGGTCTGCCCAGAGGGCGTTTGCCACTGCCGCTCGGTGCCAATCTCACGCACCCGCGCCAGGTCCTCGCTTTTCATGGATTCACTACCCTGGTTGGTCTGGCGTAGAAAATCCCGGTCTGCGTCGATGGCTTGCAACTCATCCTGCATGCGCTGGGTCAGCACCTGCTCGGCTTGGTCGTCCTCAGGCTGACGCAAGGCCAGCTGCCCACGCAGGCAGGCTATCTCGGCATCGCGCTTGAGCAGCTCAAAGCGTGTATCGATCAGCTCGATGCGGTCAAACAGGGTTTGCAACTTGGCCGCCTTGTCGACCACGTGCACAGGCGTGGTCACCTTGCCGCAGTCATGCAAGAGCCCTGCGATCTTGAGCTCGTACATGTCGCGTTCATCAAGCCTGAAGTCGGCCAGCGGCCCTTCCGTGGTGTCGTTGACAGCCTGTGCCAGCTGCATCGTGAGCGAGGGCACCCTCTGGCAATGGCCACCGGTATAGGGTGACTTTTCATCGATCGCGGCGTTGATCATGCCAATAAAGGACTCGAAGAGCTCTTCAAGCTGTGTGATCAGCATGCGGTTGGTCAGCGCAATAGCAGCCTGCGATGCCAGCGATTCAGCCAGACGCTGGTCCGAGGCCGAGAAGGCCTGCACGCCTGAACTGCCTGGCGGCGTGGCATTGATCAGCTGCAGCACGCCAATCACCTGCTCCTCGTGGTCGAGCATGGGCACGGTCAGGAAGGATTGCGAGCGGTAGCCAGTGCTGGCATCGAAACGCCGCGTACCTGCAAAGTCGAAGTTCGGCTCGGTGTAGGCGTCACTGATGTTGACGGTTTTCCGGTTCAGTGCCGCATAGGCCGCGACCATAGCTTTGTTGGGCGTGCCGTCAGCCAGGTACAAGGGTAAATCCGCAAAGGTGATGGGCTTGCCACTTGCGCCGCCCATCGCAATATCGAGTGTGTCGTTGAGCAGGATTTCAAAGCGCAAGGCTTTGCCATCCACCATACGGTACAGCGTGCCGCCATCGGCATGGGTGATGGATTTGCTCGCGCGAAGAATCAGTTCTAGCAAGCGCGAGATGTCGCGCTCCTTGGACAAGGCCACACCAATGTGATTGAGCTGCTCGAGCCGCTCCAGCAGGTTTTTTGCATCGCCCATGGATCCCCCTCCTTTCGCCCGTGCGCGGCCTTTCACCGCGACTCGCCATCAAGCCTCGGGGCGATCAACAGCTCACGCTGTCAGTCGCTCCAAAGCTTCACGATATTTGGCTGCCGTCTGCAAGACCACCTCGCGCGGCAGCGTCGGCGCGGGCGGTGTCTTGCTCCAGGGCTTGCCATCAATGCGCACCGACTCCAGCCAATCACGCAAAAACTGTTTGTCAAAGCTCGGTGGGTTTTCCCCCACCCGGTACTGCTCCGCTGGCCAGTAGCGCGACGAGTCAGGCGTGAGCACCTCGTCCATCAGCACCAGCGTGCCGTCGGTATCCAGACCGAACTCGAATTTGGTATCGGCAATGATGATGCCCTTGGTGCGCGCAAATTCACTGGCGGCCTGGTAGAGCGCCAGGCTGATGTCGCGAATACGCGCGGCCAGATCCGCGCCCACCATGGCCACGGTCTGCTCAAACGTGATGTTCTCGTCGTGCTCGCCCATCTGCGCCTTGGCCGCCGGCGTGTAAATCGGCTGGGGCAGCTCGCTGGCGTTGCGCAGGCCCTCTGGCAAGGCCACGCCGCACACGCTGTGGCTCTCCTGGTACTCCTTCCAGCCGCTGCCCGCGAGATAGCCTCGCACCACCGCCTCGACCGGCAATGGTTTGAGGCGCTTGACCAGCATCGATCGCCCCACAACCTGCGCGCGCTCGGCCTCGGTCACGGCCTGCTCGGGGGCCTCGCCCGTCAAATGAATCGGGCAGATATTCAAGCCCGCAGGTCCGAGCTTGGCAAACCAGAACAGCGCCATTTGGGTCAACAGCTCGCCCTTGCCGGGGATGGGCTCGCCCATGATCACGTCAAAAGCGCTGATCCGGTCCGAGGCCACCATCAAAATGCGGTCTTCACCCACCGCGTAGTTATCCCGCACCTTACCCCGCGCCAAAAGTTTCAGGGATGTCAGAGACGAGGTGTGAACGGTGGTCATGGCAATGTGCAGCAAGTCATAGGGCAGGGCCCTCTTGCCATTCGCAACAGGGCGTCGCCCGAGTGTCGCATGAAGGCCGCTGAGCAGCCAGGCACTAAGCCCTCAAGGCGGGGACTGCAGCGGCTTGGTCGCGAGGCGCTCGACAAAAGCCTGGCGCTGCTGCCGCTCCAGGTCGCTTCCCAGGTGATGCATTAAGGCCTCGCCAAGCTCATAGCTGTAGGTGACAAAGGCCCGCTGGCGCGACTCCTCGGGCGCAAAGCCCAGGGCCAAAAAGGTGTCAACATGCACCTGAAGTCGGCTGCGGTCAGCCTCGTCAACGGCCTCGCGCGCCAGCGCATCACGACGCGCCCAGGCGCGAATCGCCAGTTCAATGCGCGCAGCCCGAATCGCCGAGCGGCCACGGTGCGGCAGGGAGATCATATTGCGCAGACGGCTTTGGGCGTCGCCCGAACTGCCCTCCAGAATGCGGCGTGACAGCTCAATCGTGGCCAGGCGGCGCCAGCGCTGCAACACCTCGCGCAGCAAGTCCTCGCGGTCCGAAAAATGCCAGTAAAAACTGCCACGCGTCACCCCGAGCCGGGTGGCCAGCAGGTCGACCCGAACATGGTCAATGCCCTCATCGACCAGCACCGATGTGGCAGCCTCAACCCAGTCATCTCGGCCCAGCGTCACGCGCGCCGCGCTCGCGCCAGGCTTTCTGCCAGCCGCGGCCGCTTTAACCGCGACCCGGGGCCGCGCAACAGTTGAGGTGGCGGATTTTTTCAAAGCCATAGCCTCCATCATGCCATACACAAATGTTTGGACATTAGTAAAAACCCTTATTTGTCATAGGATTTATTCGGATAACATCGGTCAAATTGTCCATACAGAACTGTATTGAAACCGGCATCGATGAACCCTATGACGGCGAAAGACTTTTTCCACAACCCCAATATGCTTGCCCCGCGCCAGGCCGAGCGCGAAGACCTTGGGGAGAACCAATTCATCCTGCGCAACCCCACGGCCTTGGCGCCGTACGCGCGCTGCGTGGGCGAGTACCTGGAGACCTGGTCGCGCCAGACGCCTGATGCCCTGGCCTTTGCCGAGCCGCAGGCCGACGGCGGCTGGCGCAAATTGCGATGGGGCGAGCTGCGCGTGCAGGTCGGCCGCATCGCGCAAAGTTTGCTCGACCTTCAACTCGCCCCCAACGCACCGCTGGTGGTCTTGTCGGACAACAGCCTGGATCACATGCTCTTGTTGCTGGCTGGCATGCACATCGGGCGCCCTGTGTGCAGCGTCAGCAGTGGTTACACCCGCTTGGCCAAGGGCGATTTCTCGCGCATCCATGGCATCTTGCAGGCGTTGCAACCGGCACTGGTGTATGGCGCGGACGCCGCGGTGTACGGGCCCGCCCTCAAAGACGCCGGGCTGAAGGCCACTGCGGTCTTCAGCCAGGGCGCTGAGAGCATCCAAGGTGCCCTGCGTTTTGATCAGCTGCTGCAGAGCACAGAAACGCCGGCGGTGATGGAGGCCTTTGCCCGCATCACGCCCGACACCCACGCGAAATACCTGCTCACCTCTGGCTCCACGGGCCACCCCAAGGTGGTGATCAACACCCACCGCATGCTGTGCGCCAACCAGCAGATGCTGGCGCAAACCCTGCGTTTTCTAGAGCAGGAAAAGCCTGTGCTGCTGGACTGGCTGCCCTGGAGCCACACCTTTGGCGGCAATCACAATACCTTTATGGCCATGCGCAACGGTGGCTGTCTCTACATTGACGACGGGCGCCCCATGCCTGGGCTGGTCGACAAGACCATCGCCCACCTGCGCGAGATTCAACCCACGGTTTATTTCAACGTGCCCAAGGGCTACGAGATGATGCTGCCCGCACTAGAAGCTGATCTGGACCTGGCGCGGCGCTTCTTTGCCAAGTTGCGCATGGTGTTTTATGCCGGTGCAGGCATGCCCGAGACGATTTGGCGACGCCTGGAGGCCGTGGCTGCCAAGGTACGCAGCGAGCCGGTCTGGTTCACCACCTCCTGGGGTTCCACCGAGACTGCACCTGCCATTACGTTTGCCAACTGGCAACTCAAAGGCCCGGGCGTGATCGGTTTGCCCATGCCCGGCGCAGAAGTGAAGTTCATTCCCAACGGCGGCAAGCTCGAGATGCGTATCCGCGGCCCGAACATCTTTCCGGGTTATCGCAACAACCCCAAGGCCACTGCTGAGGCCTTTGACGCCGACGGCTTTTACTGCATTGGCGATGCTGGCTACCTCGCCGATGCGCAGGACCCGTCCAGCGGCATTGTGTTCAACGGCCGCGTGGCTGAAGACTTCAAGCTCACCAGCGGCACCTGGGTGTCGGTGGGTACGCTGCGCCTCAAACTTGTGGCCGCCCTGGCGCCCCATGTGCAAGACGCGGTCATCACTGGTCACGACCGCGACGAGCTCGGTGCTTTGCTGTTTCTCACAGAAGCCGCACGCAGCCTGCCCGAAACTCAACTGCGCGCCGATCTTCAGCAGGGCTTGCGCACCATGAAAGCGCTCGGTGGTGGCAGTTCACAAACGCCAGCCCGCGTGCTGTGCCTGCCCGATGCGCCCAGCATGTCCACCGGCGAGATCACCGACAAAGGCTATATCAACCAGCGCCTGTCGCTACAGCAACGCGCCAAGGATGTGCAGGCGCTGTACGTCAGCCCCAACGACGCCCGCGTGATTCACCTCTGAGACCGACCCCACACTGAGAAACACCCCATGAGCTTCACTCGCCTGAGCGAACCCGCCTTGCTGACCCAGCTGTCCATGCTCAAGCTGGAAGAATCCGGCGCCGTGCTGCACCTGCGCCTGAACCGCGCAACCAAGCGTAACTCGGTCAGCGACGAGCTGCTGGCACAAATTCACACGGTGTTTGTGAACCTGCCCAAGCGTTTCAAGGCTGTGCTGATCAGCGGTGAGGGCGATCACTTCTGCGCCGGCCTGGACTTGAGCGAAGTCACCGAGCGCAACGTGGCCGAAGGCATTTTGCATTCGCGCTCCTGGCACGCCTGCTTTGATGCCATCCAGTACGGCCCGGTACCCGTGATTTCGGTGCTGCATGGCGCAGTGGTCGGTGGCGGCCTGGAGCTCGCCTCGAGCACGCATTTGCGCGTGGCCGAAGACAGCACGTTTTATGGCCTGCCAGAGGGCACGCGCGGCATTTTTGTCGGCGGCGGCGGCTCGGTTCGCATTTCGCGCCTGCTGGGTGTTTCACGCATGACCGACATGATGCTCACTGGTCGCGTGTTTGACGCCGACGAAGGCCAGGCTTTTGGTGTCTCGAATTACCGCGTCGCAGACGGCCAGGGCCTTGCCAAAGGCCTGGCACTGGCGCAAAAAATCGCAGAAAACGCGCCCTTGTCCAACTACGCCATCACCCAGGCACTGCCACGCATCGCCGACCTGTCCGCCAGTGACGGCCTGTTCCTCGAATCGCTCATGGCCTCGATTGCGCAAGGCGACGAGGCCGCTAAAGAGCGCGTGCGCGCCTTTTTGGAAAAGCGCGCAGCCAAAGTGAGCAAAGCCGCCTGAGAGCGACCCCAAGCCCTGACCATGAACAACACCCCCCGCGGCCTGTTTCAAAGCTTCGACGAGGTCTTCCTCATCGATGGCGTGCGCACGCCCATGGTGGACTATCAGGGCGCGTTGGCCGATGCCAATCCGATCGACATGGGCATCAAGGTCGCCAAAGAGGTGTTCAAGCGCACCGGCATCAAGCCCGAAAGCGTCGACAGCGTGCTCGCTGGCAACATGGCCCCGGGCGGCTTCGATCAGTTCTACCTGGCCCGTCACATCGGCCTGTATGCCGGTGTGCCGCAAGACATTCCAGCGCTGCAGGTGCAGCGCATTTGCGGCACTGGCTTTGAGCTGTTTCGCCAGGCAGGCGAGCAGATGGCCACCGGCGCAGCCAGCCTGGCCTTGGTGGTGGGCACCGAGAGCATGACGCGCAACCCGATTGCCGCGTTTGATCACCGCGGCGGCTTCAGGCTGGGCGCACCGATCGGCTTTAAAGACTATATGTGGGAGGCCCTGAGCGATCCGGCCGCCGGCATCAACATGATTCGCACCGCAGAGAACCTGGCCCAGCGTTACGGCATCACGCGCGAAGCGGTCGATGCATTTGCCGAGCGCTCGTTTGAGCGTGCCGTGGCCGCGCAAGACAGCGGCTGGCTGGCTGGCGAGATCGTGCCGGTGAGCAATGAAGCGTTTGAACTGGCAGGCTACCAGACACGCTCGATTCGCCTCAGCGGCAAAGCCAGCGTCGCTGAGCGCGACACCCACCCGCGCCCCACGCCGGTGGACGTACTGGCCAAGCTACGCAGCGTCTTCAAGGATGGCGTGCAAACCGGTGGCAACAGCTCGGCCCTGACCGATGCGGCTGTGGCCACCCTGGTGGGCAACCGTGCAGCGGTGCAGGCCTGGGGCGGCAAGGCCTTGGCCCGCATCGCCGCAGCCGCCGTGGTTGGCGTGCCACCCGAGATCATGGGCATTGGCCCGGCGCCGGCCATCAAGCTCCTGCTCGAGCGCGCGGGCTTGAGCCAGGACAACGTGGCCCGCTTCGAGGTCAACGAGGCGCAAGGCGCCCAAACCCTGGCAGTTGCCCAGGAATTGGGCCTGGATCAGGACAAACTCAATGTGCACGGCGGCGCCATTGCGCTGGGCCATCCGCTGGCGGCCACCGGTGTGCGCCTGACGCTGACGGTGGCGCGCCAACTGCGTGCCATCGGCGCGCGCTGGGGCGTGGCATCGGCCTGCATTGGCGGCGGCCAGGGTATTGCGCTTCTCATGGAAAACCCCGAGGCTGCATGAACGCGCAGCCATTACGATCGCAGTCCCCATGAACCAACCCAGCCGTCCATCCCGCAGCCATGTCTACCGCGTGAACGTCCAGTTTGGTGACTGTGATCCAGCAGGCATTGTTTTTTTTCCTAATTTCAACCGCTGGATGGACGAGGCCTCGCTGGCTTTCTTCATGGCCTGCGGCATTCCGCCCTGGCGCGAGCTGGTCAAGACGCGCGGCATCGTAGGCACGCCATTGCTGGAAATCAACACCCAGTTCAAGCAAGCGGCCACCTACGGCGAAGTCCTGGAGATCACCACCACCGTGGAACAATGGAACCGCAAGACCTTTCGCCAGCGCCACGTGGTGCGCCGCGGCGATGACCTGATTTGCGAAGGAACCGAGACCCGCGCCTTTGTCGTGCACGATGCCCAAAGCGGGCGGCTCAAGGCGATTGAAGTTCCAACAGACATCATCGATGCATGCACCCTGACGGATGAAGCCATTGCAGACAAAGAGAAATGTTGATGTTGACGCATGTCCCGGTGAATGAATTGTTTGCGAAGCCGTCAGCGCGACGACTTCGAACACTTGGCCTGCTGGCCTCGCCACTGCTGCTGGTGGCCTGCGCCGCCTACAACGCGACGCCGACAGCCAGACTGTCGGCGGCCAAAGCCTCCGGCTTACAACAATGTGCCGCGCTGGGCGGCAGCTTCAAGTTTGACAACACCGTCATCGACAGCGCGAGCCCACAGGCCAAAGGCGCTCTGACCTTGGCCGGCCAAGCCATCGATTCGCACTGCCTGGTCAAGGGCCGCATGTTTGCACGCAAAGGGGCTGACGGGCGTGATTACGCCATTGGTTTTGAAATGCGTCTACCCGACCGCTGGAATGGCCGCTTTTACTACCAGGGCAATGGTGGCTTGGACGGCTCGGTCAGGCCCGCCGAAGGTGCACTCGGGGGAGGCCCCATCACTGGCGCCTTGATGCAAGGCTTTGCCGTGATCAGCTCCGATGCCGGCCACAACGGCCCGCAAACCCCATTTTTTGGCGCTGAACCCCAAGCCCGCTTGGATTATGGTTACCAGGCCGTGGCCAAGCTCACGCCCATGGCCAAAGCACTGGTGACAGCCACCTATCAGCGCGCACCTGACCGCTCGTACATTGGCGGCTGCTCCAATGGCGGACGCCACACCATGGTGGAGGCTGCCCGCGGCCAAGCCTATGACGGTTACCTGGTCGGCGCGCCCGGCTATCGTCTGCCTCTGGCAGCCACGGCCCAACTCTGGGGCGCGCAGCAATGGGCTGGCTTGGCCACCCCGGGGGCAACGACCAAGCACCCGATGAACCCCAAGGCCATGATCCCAGACTTGGAAACAGCCCTGACGGCACAAGAGCGACAGCTCGTGGCGCAGGCCATCTTGAAACAATGCGATTCGCTCGATGGCGCGGCTGATGGCATGGTCCAAGCCAGCCAGGTCTGCCAGGCAAAGTTCGATCTGACGCGTGACGTACCCACCTGTCAAGGCCAGCGCAATGGTCAGTGCCTGACCACATCTCAGAAGCAAACGCTGAGCAAGGTGCAAGGCGGCGCGCGTACCAGCACCGGGCAAAGCATCTATGCACCCTTCATGTACGACACCGGCATCGCGGCCCCGGACTGGGCGCAGTGGAAGTTTAGGAATTCCATCGCGCTGGATCCTCTTGCCGTAGGCAGCGTATTTAGCGTACCGCCCGGACGTGTTGACCCGCTCAAGGTCGACATCGACCAACAATTCCCCTTGATTCACGCCACCTCGGCAACATACCAGGAGTCGGGCATGTCCTTGATGACGCCGCCTGGCGAGACCAACCCGAAAAACCTGGCGCCACTGGCGCAGCGCGGCGCCAAAATGGTGCTCTACCATGGGGTGTCAGATGCCATTTTTTCGGCCGAAGATACCCGCCAGTGGATGCTGCGCCTGAACCAGGCTCTGGGCAGCCAAGCCGACCAGTTTGCGCGGTATTTCCCCGTTCCCGGCATGAACCATTGTCGTGGTGGACCATCGACCGATCAGTTCGATTTACTCAACGCGCTGGTGCAGTGGGTTGAGTATGGGCAAGCGCCACAAGCGGTGGTGGCATCGGCACGGGGCGAGGGCAACGCGGGGGGTGTCAACAAGGACTTGCCCGCCAACTGGTCTGCGCAGCGCACCCGACCCCTGTGCGCCTACCCCAGTGTTGCCACCTATAAGGGCAGCGGCTCGCTGGAGTCGGCCAGTAGTTTCGTGTGTCAGTAAATTTTTTTTGTGTTCTCGTTTTTTTACCATGCAAAAGGAGATAGCCATGAACTTTAAGAAAACCCTGTTGGCCCTGGCCACTTTGGGTACCGTCAGCACGACGGCCCTCGCCGATATCAACATCGGCGTGAACCTGTCGCTCACCGGCCCTGGCGCAGCATTGGGCCTGCCCATGCAGACCATGATCAAGACCTTCCCCCAAAGCATTGGCGGCGAAAAGGTCAATGTCATCGTGCTTGATGATGCGTCCGACCCGGGCAAGTCAGCGCAAAACGCCCGTCGCTTTGTCAACCAGGACAAGGTCGACGTGATTTTTGGCGCCAATCTGACACCGACCACTGTGGCCATCGGCCCGATCGCCACCGAGGCGAAGACCGTGCAGATTTCCGGTGCACCGGGCAAGGACGGCGAGTTTGTGTTCATCCTGCCGCAGGGCTTTAACGTGATGGCCCACGCGATGATGCAGCACCTCAAGGCCAAAGGCGTCAAGAGCCTGGGCTTTATTGGCTACTCTGACGGTTACGGCGAAGGCTGGCTCAAGGCCATGGAGCCCATGCTCAAAGAAGCCAACATCAAACTGGTCGGCGTGGAGCGCTTTGCCCGCACCGACACCAGCGTCACGCCGCAAGCGCTCAAGCTGGTGTCGGCCAATCCCGACGCTGTGCTGGTGGTGGCTTCCGGCTCGATTGCCCCCATGCCTGAGATCGCCCTGCGTGAGCGTGGCTTCAAAGGCCTGATGTACCAAACGCACGGCGCAGCCAGCCCTGATCTGATGCGCATCGGCGGCAAAACGGTCGAAGGCACGTTTGTCGTGTCTGGCCCAGCGATCTTCGCTGAGAACCTGCCCGACAGCCATCCGTCGAAAAAAGTATCAATGGACTTTGCCAAGAAGTACCAGGCCGCTACCGGCAGCGACAAGCTCACCCCGTTTGCGGCGCATGCCTATGACTTCATCGTCGTGATGGAAAAAGCGATTCCGATGGCGCTCAAAAAAGCCAAGCCGGGCACCGAGGCCTTCCGTCTGGCACTGCTCGATGCGCTCAACACCATGGGCCGCACCGTGATTTCGCACGGCGTGATGAACTGGAGCAAGGCCGACCACTGGGGTTACACCAATGAGACCGGCGTCATGGTGGTCGTGAAAAACGGCGCTTTCGACGTGATCAAGTAAGCCAGGCGCGGGTACGCAATCACCATGGACATCACGATCGCTGGCATGCTGGCCGTTGACGGCCTGACCAATGGCGCGATCTACGCCTTGCTCGGCCTGGCGCTTGTCATGGTGTTTGCTGTCACCCGTATCATCTTTATCCCCCAGGGTGAGTTCGTCGCATTTGGCGCGCTCACCCTGGCCATGTTCATCGAGCACAAAGTACCAGGCACGGTGTGGCTGCTCATGATCATGGCAATAGCGGTGTCCCTGCAGGAGGCACTGGCCGCCTGGAAAGCAGGCGCCTCACCTGCGCAACTAATCAAGGCCGCTCTCAAGCCCTTACCGATTCCCATTCTGTGTGCTGGCCTGTCGATCTGGCTGGTCCCACATGACATGCCGATGTGGTCCATGGTGGCTCTGAGCCTGGCGCTGGTCACGGCCATGGGGCCCTTGCTCTACCGCTTGGCGTACCAATCGCTGGAGTCGTCGACACCCCTGGTTTTGCTGATTGTGTCGGTCGGCGTGCACTTTGCACTGACCGGCCTGGCGCTGCTGTTTTTCGGACCCGAGGGTTTTCGCAACCCCACGTTCTGGGATCAACGCCTGCAACTGGGCACCGTGCCCATCAATGGCCAGGCCATCGTGATTTTTATCGCTGCGCTGGTGTTCATCGCCGCGCTGTGGTTTTTCTTTGAAAACACGCTGTTTGGAAAGGCATTGCGGGCCACGGCTGTTAACCGCAACGGCGCGCGCCTGATGGGCATTTCCACGCACACCGCTGGTCAGCTGACCTTCACGCTGGCCGCTTTTATTGGCGCGCTCTCCGGCGTGTTGCTAGGGCCTACCACCACCGTTCTTTTCGATTCAGGCTTTTTGATTGGCCTCAAAGGCTTTGTGGCCGCGGTGATCGCTGGGCTGGCCAGTTACCCCGGTGCGCTGGTGGTGGCTCTTGGCGTTGGCCTGGTCGAGGCCTTCAGTTCCTTCTGGGTCAGCGCCTTCAAGGAAGTGGTGGTGTTTGCGCTCATCTTGCCCGCGCTGTGGCTGCGTTCGCGCCACGTGACAGACGATGAAGAGGATCACTGAGATGAACCGCTTACGTCAACATCACTTGTGGCTTGTTCTGGCAGCAATCGTGACGGTCTCGCTGCTGCCCTTGCCGGCATTCTGGATCGCCCAACTCAATTACATCGGCTTGTTCGCCCTGACCAGTCTGGGCCTGGTTCTACTCACCGGCGTGGCTGGCCTGACCTCGTTCGGCCAAGCGGCTTTCGTGGGCATTGGCGCTTACACCGCCGCCTGGTGCGCGCTCAACCTCGGCTGGCCGCCCACCATCACCCTGGTGCTGGGCGTGATCCTCACGGTGGCCAGTGCGTGGATCATCGGCCGCATCACCTTGCGCCTGTCAGGCCACTATTTACCCCTGGCCACCATTGCCTGGGGCTTGTCTTTGTATTACCTGATGGGCAACCTGGAGGCGCTGGGCAAGTACGACGGCCTGATTGGCTTGAAGAGCCTGACGCTCCTGGGCCATGAAATCGGCCAGGGGCAGGGCTTTTTCATCGTGTGCTGGTCCCTGCTGTGGCTGGCCACTGTGGCGCTGACCTTTTTGCTGAACTCACGCCCCGGGCGCGCCATGCGCGCACTCAAGAGTGGTCGCCAAATGGCCGAGGCCATGGGTGTTGACACCTTTGGCTACAAGGTCACGGTGTTCGTAATTGCCGCGGTGCTGGCCAGCGTGGCGGGCTGGCTGATGGCCTATTACCAGCGCGCGGTCAACCCGTCGGCTTTTGGCTTGAAGTGGGGCATTGAGTACCTGTTCATGGCCGTGGTGGGCGGCATTGGCAATTTGTGGGGCGCCTGGATTGGCGCTGGCGTGGTGCGCATGCTCGATGAGCAGTTGCAAACGTGGTTGCCAAAAATCCTGGGCATGAGCGGCAGTTTCGAGATCATTGTCTTTGGCGTGATGCTGGTCTTGATCCTGAAATACCGCCCCGACGGCCTGTGGTCCTGGCTGCAGGTGTGGCTGGGCAAGGCCGAGCGTGTGCGCGACTGGGACGACGCCAAGGTGCTGGCGCATCGGCCCAAGCCAACCATCGGCGATGTCGTGCTCGACGTACAAAAAATTCGTAAAAATTTCGGCGGCCTGGTCGCCGTCAATGACATCAGTTTTCAGGTCAAAGCCGGCCAGATCGTGGGCCTCATCGGCCCCAACGGCGCGGGCAAATCGACCACCTTCAACCTGATCACCGGCGCCCTGCCGCTCAGTGGCGGCCAGGTCCAGTTCAACGCGCAAGCGGTACACGGCCTGCACGCCCGCGACATTGCCAAACGTGGCCTGATGCGAACCTTCCAGCACGTCAAAATGATTCCTGACATGAGCGTGCTCGACAACGTGGCCATTGGCGCCCATTCGCGCGGCCACGGCGAGGTGCTGAGTGCCATCTTGCGGCGCAACCGTGAAGAGGAAAAATCGATCATGGCCGAGGCCGAGCGCCAACTCGAGCGCGTGGGCCTGAGCGAATGGATTCACGAGCAAGCCGCCAACCTGCCCATGGGCCAGCAGCGCCTGATGGAGATTGCCCGCGCGCTCTGCGCTGACCCGACCTTGTTGCTGCTCGACGAGCCTGCCGCGGGCTTGCGCCACCTGGAGAAGCGTGAGCTCGCACGCGTCTTGCGCCAGCTTCAGTCAGAAGGCATGAGTATTTTGCTGGTTGAACACGATATGGACCTGGTCATGGATGTGTGCGACCACATCGTGGTCATGGAGTTCGGCACCTATCTCACCGAGGGCACGCCAGCAGAGGTCCAGGCTGACCCCAAGGTGCGCGCGGCCTATCTGGGAACCGAGCACTGAGCATGAGCAAGCCCATCCTGAAAGTCAGCAATCTGCACGCCGGTTTTGGCAAGGCGGAGGTCTTGCACGGCATCTCTTTGGTACTGCAGCCCGGGGGCGTGATCACCGTGATCGGGCCCAATGGCGCAGGCAAATCCACGACGCTGAACACCTTGATGGGCTTGTTGCCAGCCTCCGGCCAGATTGAGTTCGACGGCCAGGACATCACCGACACCACCTTGGAAGAACGCGTGATGCTCGGCATGTCGCTGGTACCCGAGAAGCGCGAGCTCTTCACCACCCTGTCGGTCTATGACAACCTGCTGCTGGGTGGCTTTCGCCCCATGAAGCTGGGCCAGCGCAAATGGCGCGATGGACTGGAGCAGGTTTACACCTTGTTTCCACGCCTGAAGGAACGCAACAGCCAGATGGCTGGCACGCTCTCGGGCGGCGAGCGTCAGATGCTGGCTGTGGGCCGTGCCCTCATGGGTCAACCAAAATTGCTGATGCTCGACGAGCCCAGTCTGGGCCTGGCACCACTGGTGGTGCGCGAGGTTTTCAACACCATCGAGCGCCTGCGCGCCAGTGGCGTGAGCATCTTGCTGGTGGAACAAAATGCCCGTGCGGCGTTGAGTGTGGCTGACCATGCTTACGTGCTGGAAACCGGCGACATCAGCCTGCAAGGGCCTGCCGCTGATTTGGCCAAAGACACGCGGGTGATCGAGACCTACCTGGGCACGGCAGCAAAAGCCTGAACTTGCGCTGGGTACAAGCCATGGCTTACGACTACCTTGCCCCGATCGATGACATGCGCTTCGTCATGCACGAGGTCTTGCAGGCTCCCAAGGCCTGGCAGCAGTGCGAGGGCCGGCCCGAGTGGGCGGACCTGGACGCTGACACGGTGGTAGCGATTCTTGATGAAGCTGCCAAATTTTCCCGCGAGGTGCTACTGCCGCTCAATGCGCCAGGCGACCAGCAGGGCTGCACGCGCCACGCTGACGGGCGCGTGAGCACACCGACCGGTTACCGCGAGGCCTATCAGGCCTTTGTACAAGCCGGCTGGCCGGCCCTGCCCTGCGCGCCCGACTGGGGCGGCCAGGGCCTGCCCATGCTGCTGGATGCGGCGGTGCGCGAAATGCTCATCGCCTGCAACCCGGCCTGGGAGATGTACCCCGACTTGCTGCACGGCGCCTACGAGACCATCAAGGCACATGCCAGCGACACACTAAAACAGGAGTACCTGCGCAAAATCGTCAGCGGGCAATGGCTGGCAGCGATGGCCTTGACCGAACCCCAGGCTGGCTCTGACCTGGGACTGCTCAGGACCCAGGCTGTGCCACAAGTCGACGGCAGTTTGCAAATCAGTGGCAGCAAAATTTTTATTTCTGGCGCACTGCACGACCTGACCGACAACATCGTGCATCTGGTCTTGTGTCGGCTGCCGGATGCGCCCGCTGGCTCCAAAGGCATCTCGCTCGCGCTGGTGCCCACCGTGCTGCCTGACGGACAAGCTAATGCCCTCAGCTGCGACAGCCTGGAACACAAAATGGGCATCCACGGCAGTGCAACCTGCGCCATCAGCTACGACAAGGCCACCGGGTGGCTGATTGGCGAAGCGGGCAAGGGGCTTGCCGCCATGTTTCTGATGATGAATTCAGCGCGTCTGCATGTCGGCCTGCAGGGACTGGCGCACCAGGAGATCGCCACCCAGAACGCCGAGCGACAGGCCTGGGACCGACAGCAGGGCCGATCGGCCGCGCAGGCGGGCACTTCTGCGATTGCGCATCACCCGGCCATTCGCCACATCCTGCTGCGCCGCCGTGCGCTGCTGGAAGCGCAACGCGTCATCGCCTACCGCGCGGCGCTCGCGCTGGACCTTTCGGCGCACCACCCGGATGCGCAGGTGCGCCAAAGGGAACAGGCAATGGCCGCCTTCATGACGCCCATCATCAAAGCCTTTTTCACCCAACAGGGTTTTCAGGGGGCCAGCGAAGCGATGCAGGTCTTTGGTGGGTACGGCTATGTGCGAGAACTGGGTGTCGAGCAAACGCTGCGTGATGCACGCATCGCCATGATTTACGAGGGCACCAACGAGATCCAGGCCATCGACCTGCTTCAGCGCAAGATCCTGGCCGACGGCGGCGCCACCCTTAAAGCTTGGATGAGCCAGGCGCAGCAGGAAGCCCAGCAGTGCAGGCAAGCGGGGCTGGCCGAGGTCGCGAGCCGGCTCGAAGCGGAACTTCAACAAGCCAGCGCGGCGCTAGAGGACCTGCTGGCGCGCCTGCCCCAGCGTCCCGAAAACAGTTTGCATGTCGCCGACGACGTGCTGCAAGGCCTGTCTTATACCTTGATGGCCTGGGCCCATGCGCTCAGCATGCGTTGCGCCCGGCAAAGCACCACACTGACACCAGCTGCAGCGCAGGCCAAGCAAGAGGTGCATGGCTACGGCCTGCAGTGGCTGCTGCCGCAATCGGGCGTGCACTGGCAGCGGGTCCGCGCGGGCGACCTCACCGTGCCTCCATTACAGCCCTTGCATTAAAAATGGGCGCCGCCACCAACACGGCGGCACGCCGGGCCAGGCGACACGACAAGGCCCTCAGGCCTGCGCGCTGGCGCAGCGCCTCTTACTGAACCACCTGGGCCAATTCACCCCGTGCGTACTGGGCGGCAACCTGGGTGAGGGTGTAGCCTTTGATCTTGCCGCCCTGGCCCTCACAGCCGAACTCCAGATAGCGCTGCTTGCACAACGCTTTGGCGGCCTCACGCGCGGGTTTGAGCCACTCACGGGCGTCAAACTTGTCCGGGTTTTCATGCAGAAACTTGCGCACGGCCGCGGTCATGGCCAGACGGATATCGGTGTCGATATTGATCTTGCGCACGCCAAATTGAATAGCCTTTTGAATCTCTTCTACCGGCACGCCGTAGGTTTCCTTCATCTTGCCGCCGTATTGGTTAATCAAGGCCAGCGATTCCTGCGGCACGCTCGATGAGCCATGCATCACCAAGTGCGTGTTGGGCAGGCGGCGGTTGATTTCCTTGATGCGCTCGATGGCCAAAATGTCGCCGGTGGGTCTGCGCGTGAATTTGTAAGCGCCATGGCTGGTGCCAATTGCAATGGCCAAGGCGTCGAGTTGCGTGCGCTGCACAAAGTCCGCGGCCTGCTGCGGATCCGTGAGCAACTGTTCACGCGTCATCGTGGCATCGGTGCCATGCCCGTCCTCTTTGTCACCTTTCATCGTTTCCAGCGAGCCCAGACAGCCGAGCTCGCCTTCAACCGTGACGCCCGTGGCATGGGCCATCTCGACCACTTTCTTGGTGACGTCGACGTTGTAGTCATAGCTGGCAATGGTCTTGCCATCAGCCTCCAGGCTGCCGTCCATCATGACCGAACTAAAGCCCAGGTTGATGGCGCCGCGGCATACATCCGGGCTCTGGCCATGGTCCTGGTGCATCACCAGCGGCACATGCGGATAGGTTTCAATCGCGGCCTCAATGAGGTGCTTGATGAACGCCTCGCCCGCGTACTTGCGCGCACCGGCGCTGGCCTGCAGGATCACCGGTGCGCCCACTTCGTCAGCCGCAGACATCACCGCCTGCACCTGCTCCAGATTGTTGACATTGAAAGCGGGAATACCGTAGCGGTTCACAGCCGCATGGTCGAGTAGTTCGCGCATGGAAACGAGTGCCATCTTGGAATCCTTTGCGTGGAAAAATGAAAAAACAGCCCGAAAGGGCGCTCGGTCATTCTAGCGACGCGCGCGCGACTACCATCAGCAACAGGGGCGCTGCATTCATCAGATATTGTTGCCAACGTATCAAGCCGGGTCGGGTCGCACGCCGGCCACCGGCGCTCAGGCCACGCGGCAGATCTTGAGCATATTGGTGCCGCCGGGTGAGCCCATGGGCTCACCGCAGGTGATGGCATACACATCTCCGCTTTTCACGATGCCACGCGCCTTCAGATCGGCCTCCGATTGCGCCAGTGCGGTATCGCGATCGGCGCTGGTGTCGATAAACAGCGGGCGCACATTGCGAAACAGCGTCATGCGCCGCTGTGTCGCCACCTTGGAGGTCAACGCATAAATGGGGATCTGTATCAGGTAACGACTCATCCACAAAGGTGTCGAGCCACTGTCGGTCATGGCCACAATCGCTTTCGCACCCATGTGGTAAGCCGTGAACAGCGCGCCCATGGCAATCGCATGGTCAATCCGCTTGAACACCTTGCCCGTGAAGTCGGCATCGAGCGCGTTGAGGTCGGCTCGCTCGGCCTCTAGGCAAATCTCAGCCATGACACGCACGGTTTCGACCGGGTACTTGCCCACGGCCGACTCAGCCGACAACATCACGGCGTCGGTTCCATCGATCACGGCATTGGCCACATCGCTCACCTCGGCACGGGTGGGCACCGGACTGTTGATCATGGACTCCATCATTTGGGTCGCGGTGATCACCACACGGTCATGTTCACGCGCCATCTTGATCATGCGCTTTTGCAAGGCCGGCACCGCCGCGTTGCCGATCTCGACAGCCAGGTCACCACGCGCCACCATGATGGCATCACAAGCCAGAATGATTTCTTTCAGATTCGGTATCGCCTCGGCCCGCTCGATTTTGGCGATCAACCCCGGACGGTGACCATCACGCGCAGCCACCGAACACAACTGCCGGGCCATCTGCATGTCGGTGGCACTGCTGGGAAAGCTCACCGCCACATAGTCAGCCTTCAAATTCATCGCCGTGACGATGTCTTCCATGTCTTTGGCGGTCAGCGCCGGCGCCGTCAGGCCACCACCGAGCTTGTTGATGCCCTTGTTGTTCGAGAGATCACCACCGACTTTCACGGTGGTGTGCACCGCCTGCCCCTTGACAGCATCGACCGTGAGCACAATCAGCCCATCGTTGAGCAGCAGCGTATCGCCAGCTTTGACGTCTCGCGGCAAGTCCTTGTAATCCAGGCCAACGCCTTGCACATCACCCGGCTCGGTGCGGGCGGCATCCAAAACAAAGGGCTGCCCGTTGCTCAAACTGACCTTGCCCTGGGCAAACTTTCCAACCCGGATCTTGGGCCCCTGCAGGTCAGCCATGATGCCAATCTCGCGACCAACCTTGGCCGCGGCAGCGCGCACACGATCTACCAGATCACGATGGTCCTGGGCTGACCCATGACTGAAATTCAGACGCATCACGTTCACCCCAGCCCGGATCATCTTTTCCAGGGTCTCCAGATCACCCGATGCGGGGCCTAAAGTGGCTACGATCTTCGTTGCGCGGGTCGGCATAGCTTGCTCCCAAAAATGCCTGCAGGTTGCAAAAACAGAATTCTCGCCCAAGTCCGGTCCTTGGGGCTGCGCAGCCTTACCAACCCAGCCCCAGATGAAGCGGCACATAAACCGCCATGCCGGCCACAATGGTGCCCAGCACGGCGTGGCTCTTGCCCCGATGCCAGACATACCAGGCCGAACCAGCGGCCAGCCCGAACAAGCGCGCATCAAGCAGCTGCGGCAGGAATTGACCGTCCGTCATCACCAGCTCGGGAACAATCACGGCAGCGAGCGCAGCGATCGGCGCGTATTGCAAGCCGCGCTGCAACCAGCCAGGCATCGACCAGGGCCGGGAGGACCAGAAAAAAAGGCTGCGACTAAAGACTGACATGACCGTCAGCCCGGCCACCACGAGCAAAGTCCAGGCGTCGGTCTCGACGGTCATGATGCGCTGGGCTCGTGCTGGGCAGACGGACGCGCAGGCGGTGGCTCCAGCCAGAGACAAACCACAACAGCCACCACGATCGCCAACATGATGTTGAGCTTGTAGGGCATGGCGTACGCTGCAACCGCCACCGCGCCAGCCACTGCGGCGCTGACCCAACGCAAACGGGTCGATGCCAAAGAATAGGATATGCCCACCAGGGCCAGAATGCCGGCAAAGCCCAGGCCCCAGGCCAGCGGGATCGCGTGGGCAATCAAGACACCCAGGATACAAGCACCCATCCACGACGCCCACACCACCGCACACAAACCCGCCAAAAAAGCCTGTTGCTCGGCCCGGCTTGCTTCGTCTGAACCTGTCTGCTCGTAACGCCTGACGAACAAGACATAGCTCGAGTCGGTGGTGAGGTAGCCGGTCAGCACACGCTCCCACAAAGGCAGATGCATCACGAAAGGTCGCAGATGAATGCTGAAAACCACAAAGCGCAAGTTGACGCAGGCCGCCGTGGCCAGAATCACCCAAAGCGGTGCGCCCGCTGCAATCAGGGGCAGGGCCGCCAGCTGCGAACTGCCCGCATAAACCAACAAGGCCATCGACAGCGACTCCACCAGGCTCAAGCCCGAATTGGCCATGGCCACGCCGGTCATCAAGCCCCAGGCGGCAAAGCCCGGTGAGGCGCCTAGCGCCTCACCCACGCCCGCCCGAAAAGCGGGGTGTCGATAGCGCGAGGAAAACATGAACATGGACGATCCACTTCAGCTCAGCAGGTCATGGCGGGCCATCGGGCAGCCCCGCAAGAAGTCGGCCAAAGGCATGCGCCGGGCGCCGGCGCGCTGCAACTCGGTGATCAGCAAGGCGCCTTCACCCGTCTGAACCAGCACACCCTCGGGCGAAGACTCGATCACTTGGCCAGGGCGGAGAAGCTGCTCGGCAGCCGGCTGCGCCCGCACCTGTGCCGACCAGACCTTGAGGACTTCTTCGCCCAAGCGCGCTGTGGCAACCGGATAGGGGTTGAAGGCGCGCACGCGCCGCTCGATCACAACAGCGGGCTGCGACCAATCAATGGCCGCCTCCGAGCGATCAATTTTGGCGGCGTAGCGCACGCCCTGCTCGGCTTGCTTGTGCGCAGCCAGTGAAGTCCACTCGGCCAGGGCGCGAACCATCAATGCCGAGCCCAGCGCTGCGAGCTTGTCATGCAGGCTGCTGCTGGTGTCAGTGGGCAGGATCGGCAGCGCCTGCATCAGTAAAACGTCGCCCGTATCCAGACCCGCATCCATCTGCATGATGGACACGCCAGTCTGTGCATCGCCAGCTTCGATGGCGCGCTGAATCGGCGCAGCCCCGCGCCAGCGCGGCAAAAGTGAGGCGTGAATATTGAGGCAGCCCAGTTGCGGCAAATCAAGCACCCACTGGGGCAGGATCAGCCCGTAGGCCGCCACCACCAAAGCCTGTGGCGCCGCAGCCAGCAAGGCCGCACGCGCTGCCTGCGCCTCATGTGCATAGGCGCCATCGAGTCGCAGGCTACGTGCTTGCACCACAGGTATCTTGTGGGCAAGCGCTCGTTGCTTGACCGCCGAAGCCTGAAGTTTCAGACCTCGCCCAGAAGGCCGATCCGGTTGGGTCAGCACCAGCGCGATCTCATGCCCGGCCTGAACCAGAGCATCGAGCGCGTGCGCAGCAAATTCCGGGGTGCCGGCAAACGCCAGCCTCATGGGCGATCCTCGCGCCGGGCCTTGACCAGCTTGGTCTTGATGCGATTGCGTTTCAGCGGTGAAAGGTATTCAACAAAAACCTTGCCCACCAGGTGATCCATCTCATGCTGAATGCAAATCGCCAGCAGGCCCTCGGCCTCGATCTCACGTTTGAGGCCTTTCTCGTCGAGCGCTTCGATGCGAACAGCGTCATGGCGCACCACGCTGTCGTAGATTCCGGGCACCGAGAGACAACCCTCTTCGTTCACATGGGTCTGCTCACTGGCCCACACCAGTTGCGGGTTGATCAGCACCAGCGGTGCATCGCGCTTTTCCGACACATCGATCACGATCACGCGCTCATGGATGTCAACCTGCGTGGCCGCAAGCCCAATGCCATTGGCCTCGTACATGGTCTGAAGCATGTCGGACACCAGCTCGCGCACCCGCTGGTCAACTTGCGCCACCGGTTTGGCAACCGTATGCAAGCGCGGGTCCGGATAACAAAGAATGGGCATCAGGGCCATGAGCGTCAATCGTCGAGTGAGTGTGAACTCTTTGAGAAAACAGGGCGGTTTAAGAAATCAGGCATCGAGTAGTGGTAGTATTTTCGCAAGATTCCTCGCTAAATGGCCTGCCCAATGACTGAAACCCTGCGCAGACGTGATGCCATCGCAGAGGTGTTTTCAGGGAAACAGGGGGCCAGAATCACCATGAACTCAGCTGCGTCTCGCATGATTCGACACAACGCAAGCCTTGCGGCCTTGCTTTTGGCCCTTGTGCCGCTCATGGCGCAGGCCCAGAAATACCCGATCACGGATGCGCAAAAAGCCACCGCCCAGGCTGTGGCCAGCAAAGGCGTTGCGCTGGCCGACTTGCGCCCCGACGCACCCAAAGAACACGTGGTGGTCAAGGGTGACACCTTGTGGGACATCTCCAAACTGTTCCTCAATTCGCCCTGGCGCTGGCCAGAGCTCTGGGGAATGAATTTGGAGAGCATCCGCAATCCGCACCTGATCTACCCGGGCCAGCGTCTGGTGCTGACCATACGAGACGGGCGCGCAACGCTGGGTATGAGCAATTCGGAAGGCGCAGACCTGGCGCAGGTGCGTCTGTCGCCCAAAGTCCGCATCACCGCCCTGGCTGACAGTGCCTTGCCCACCCTTGACAGCCGTCTGATCGAGCCCTTTTTGAGCGAACCCATCATTCTGGGTGAAGAGGGCCTGAGCCAGGCCCCACGCATTGTGGCCGCCCAGGACAAAGCCCGTGTGCTGATCACTCGGGGGGACCGGGCCTACGCACGCAGCAGCTCGGGCAAAGACCTCATCGATGACCCTCAGAAGAAACACAAGGCTTACCGGATTTTTCGCAACGCCCGTGCGCTGCGTGACCCTGAAACCGGTGCCGTGCTCGGCTACGAGGCACAGTACATCGGCCGCGCACTCCTGATGCGCAGCGAAAGCAGTCACAGCGTGAATGACAAAGAGGGAAAGCCTGTCGAAGAAGCCATCCCGGCAACGATTGATATTGTGTCGGCCAAGGAAGAAATTCGCGTCGGAGACCGCCTCGTGCCCGAGCCGCCTGCCGAGATTAAGAGCTATGTGCCCCACGCCGCCGAAGGTGAGTTCCAGGCCCGCGTGGTCTCGATCTACGGCAGCGCCGTCGACAATGCCGCGCAAAACCAGGTGGTGGTGATCAACAAAGGACGTGCGAACGGGCTGCGCCCGGGCCAGGTGCTCTCGGTGCTCAATGACGGTGCGCGCATTGTCGACAGCACAGATGCCAACAAGGCGATGATCAAGCTGCCCGACGAGCGCAATGGTCTGGTCATGGTCTTTCGCCCCTTTGACAAGCTTTCCTACGCCCTGATCCTGGAGATCACGCGCGGCGTCAAGGTCGGTGACCGGCTGAACAACCCCGGTTGATAGCGCCATGCAACGCGAGGAGCTCAGCGCCTGGCTGCGCTTGACGCTGACCCCGGGCCTCGGTCCTCTACGTGCTCGCAAACTCCTCAGCGCGTTCGGCCTGCCCCAGGCCATCTGGCAGCAAAGCAGCGCCGCACTGGGGCAAGTGCTAAGTGGTGCGCAAGTACGTGCCCTGCAGACAGAACCTGACACACTGGCAGCCACATTGGCGCAGACCTGGAACTGGCTGCAGGACGAACAGGCGGGCCATCAAAACCGACGTATCGCCGTGCTCGGCGATGCCCATTACCCGGCGAGC
The DNA here is from genome assembly GCA_038145425.1 of Comamonadaceae bacterium. Taxonomy (GTDB): domain Bacteria; phylum Pseudomonadota; class Gammaproteobacteria; order Burkholderiales; family Burkholderiaceae_C; genus Rhodoferax. The sequence continues at coordinate 42,734 of JAYQPP010000012.1, forward strand.
TTGCTCAACCTGGACGATCCGCCCCTGATGCTCTATATGGTGGGCAAAGCCGGGTTTAGCGCCAACGATGCAGCCAGCGACACCATGAGGCTCAACAGCCAAGCCTGCTTGGCCATGGTGGGCAGTCGTAATCCAACGCCGCAGGGGCTGGACAATGCCCGTCAATTTGCAAAAGCCATGGTGCAGGCCGGCTTGACGGTGGTCAGCGGCCTGGCGCTCGGGATCGACGGCGCCGCGCACGCAGGTGCGCTCGACGCCCTTGATGATGGCCAGACCAAGCCGGCCACCGTCGCCGTGGTGGGCACCGGACTGGACCGGGTCTACCCCAAAGCACATCTGGCACTGGCGCACCGCATCGCCGAGCACGGCCTCATCATCAGTGAATACCCCTTGGGCACGCCGCCACTGACGGCCAACTTCCCCAAGCGCAATCGTTTGATCGCAGCCCTGGCGCAAGGTACGCTGGTGGTTGAAGCCGCGTTGAAATCAGGCTCGCTGATCAGCGCCAGGCTGAGCATGGAGCAGGGCAAAGAGGTCTTCGCGATCCCAGGCTCGATCCACGCCGCCCAGTCGCGCGGTTGTCACGCCCTGATCAAGCAGGGCGCCAAGCTGGTCGAGTCGGCGCAGGACATCTTGGAGGAGATGCGCTGGCCTGGGGCGCCAACACCTGCCACGACAAGCCAGTCGGCGCAGCCCAGCCAAGCGGCCACAGCGCCGCAGGACCAGCTGCTGCTGGATGCACTGGCGTATGACCCGGTGTCCCTGGAGGTACTGAGCGCGCGCACAGCCCTGAGCACGGGGCAGTTACAGGCCAGCCTGATGGCGCTCGAACTCGAAGGCCGGGTGGCGCGCTTGCCTGGCGGTCTGTACCAACGCCAGGCGCACTAAAGCAGCAACAGATCGGGCTGGGCCTGCAGCTTGGCCATCGCGTCGCGTGTTGCACGCGTGGTCAGGGACTCGGTCTCTTCAGGCTGCATCAAACCGGCCTCGAGGTAAGCCGCCATACGCCCGGTTTGCATCAGATAACTCTCGGACGCCGCGCTGGCCATCAGGTGCAGATGCCCTAGCGGGCTGCGCCATATGTGCTGAACCTGAAGATCTTGGCCCTCGTAGGTCAGCCGGTACCAGCTGCCCAGGCTGACCTGGGCGACCCACTCGCTCATTTCAGCGCTTGGGCTTTGGCCACCGTCATTGATCACGTGCATGCCAGCCACGTCGATGCCGAGCAACTCCTCAATGGCCTGTGCGTCGAGCTGAAATTCGTCGAGACCATCCGCACTGACAAAATCCTCGAGATGCTCGAGATGCTGGGACAAAGCCTGGATTCGCTCGTCGTCAATACCCTGCGTCTTGGCCATGAAGGCATCGGCCAACGCGTTGTTAATGCCTTGAAACAAGGCCTCTTGCTGCGCTTCGCCGGTGTTGAGCAGCGCCATGCCTGAGCGCAGATTTTTCAGGATCTGCGGCAAGCCCGCGATCACGCGGGCGCGTTCGGCCCGGGTCGGCTTGGCGCTGGCTGCCCAAATCAGGTCCGAGGCGGTTTTCTTCAAAGTCAGGGTGTCGTCGTGCTGAGCACCTTGACGCACGGTGATGATGGCGAGCACCTCAGACCAGGTCTTGAAGAGGAAATCACGAATCTCCTCGCGCACCGGCATATCCTGCAGCTGGTTGCGCAGCTCGATGGTGTACTGGATTGTTAGCGTTTCCTTCAGCTCAAGCTGCTCGGCCACGGTCAAGAGCTTCTGGTTTTCGGGGTTCGCCGAGAGATGCTGTTTCAGAAAAGCCTGGAACTCTTCGCCCGTTTTCTCGTACGCGCGCCGGCCGGTCTCGGGGTACTGCTCGATGATCTGAACAATGCGCCGAATCTCGACCTCCAGCGCCTGCGCCGTGATGTCACTGGCACTAAAGCCCATCACGCACGAACCCATCTGGTCAATCAGGGCACGCGCAGGGTGCCGCACATCATTGAAAAAACCCGCGTCTTCCAAAGCCAGGCGCAAGACCGGCATCTGCAGACGCGCAAACCAGACCCGAATGCCCGGCAGAATGCGCTCTTCCTGCAAGATTGCCTGAAACATCAGCGACACCAGCTCGACGATGGCTTTCTCGTTGTCGTTGCCGGCCTGGCGCTTGACCTCTGCGCTGTACTGCCGAAGGTTTTGCGCAACCTCCTGCACCATTTGCGGCGTGGCCAAGGCCGCTGGTTCGCCGACCGCTTGTTCGTAATAGGCTGTGGCAGCCTCAAGAGCCTGGTGCGTAGCAGAGATCAGCGCTGCAGAGGCCGGCTGAAAAAAAGACGGGCTCGCATCGACCCCAGCGACAGCGCCGGCGCCAGACTCTTGCGCGGGCCAGTCGGACATGACCTGTGTGCGCTGATCCTGCTGATCGGCAGGAATGGGCGGCCCGAACACCAGCTGACCCATTTGCTTGAGCAGATTCTGTGCGCGCTGCACACGCCCCGGAAACGTCGGGCCAGCCGCGGCCGTGGGCGCCACCGCAGCACCAGCGCTTGGCGCCGTCCGGGGCTCTGGCGCTGCGGGCGTTGGCGGCTTCGGTGCGGACGATGTGGGCGGCGCAGCCTGGCCAGGGTTTTTCAGCTTCAGCGACGGGTCCGCCAGCGGCAAAACACCTTGTGCCTGCAACTCGTCATTGCACTGCTCATAGATCGGCGGCAGCTTCTGGATCAGAAACCGGCGTACCGTCCCGGCCACCAGCTCCCAGGCCTCCTGGCTCATGCCAACGCCCATCCAGGCCTGCAAGATGGCCAGCACCTGGGATTCCGGGTGCACGATATCGCCCTCGGGCAGCTCCTGGCCCCGGTTCAAGGCCATGAAGCGTTTGCGCAATTCCTTGACCTGAACTGCGGCCTCCTCGGTCACCGCCAAGGCCATGCGCGAAGCAATTATCTTATTTTCGATCGTGCCGGTCTCAATCAGCTCAAGCTTGCCCCGCTGCGAACGGGCACCTGCTTCGCTTGGCCCGGCCAGGCTGTCCTGCCAGCCTTGCAAAATAGCGCTGCGCCACGCGGATTGGTGCTTTTTGAAACCGAACCAGGCGTCCTGGCGAATTTGCAAAACCCTCGAGGGCGCGGCCTCGTCCATCAGGTCAGAGAGCTTTTGCCCTGCGGCGCCCACCAGGCCATCGAGCTGGCCCTCGAGCAAGTCAATCAGCCGGTGGCGCATCGGCTCACCTTGCGCTGTTTGTGGACCAGGTGGGGGCGACGCCGTCATGAGCCCTGAAACCTACTAGACCGTAGCACCTGCATTGGGGTCGTTGGGGTCGAGGTCCTTGCGCGAAGGCCCGCCCTTGAGCAGGTCTTCGCGCTTGATGCCCAGCCACATGGCAATCGCCGCAGCCACAAACACCGACGAATAGATGCCAAACAAAATGCCAATGGTCAGTGCCAAGGCAAAGTAATACAGGGTGGCTCCGCCAAACAAAAGCATTGAGAGCACCATCATCTGCGTCGATCCATGCGTGATGATGGTGCGGCTGATGGTAGAGGTGATGGCACTGTTGATGATCTCCACTGTGCTCATCTTACGGTAACGCCTAAAGTTCTCGCGTATCCGGTCAAAGATCACCACCGATTCGTTGACCGAATAGCCCAGCACAGCGAGCACAGCGGCCAGCACTGCCAGCGAAAACTCCCACTGAAAAAACGCGAAGAAGCCCAGGATGATGATCACGTCGTGCAAATTGGCCAGGATCGCGGAGACCGCATATTTCCATTCGAAGCGCACCGCCAGGTAAAGCATGATGCCCACCACGACGAAGGCCAGCGCCATGAGCCCATCGACCACCAGTTCCTCGCCGACCTGCGGGCCGACAAACTCGGCACGGCGCATGGTCGCACTAGCGTCCTTGGCTTTCAGCGCTGCCATCACCTGGTTGCTCTGCTGGGCAGAGCTCACGCCTTTTTGAGCCGGCAGGCGAATGATCACATCGCGTGCGCTGCCGAAGTTCTGGACCTGTACGTCGGCATAACCCATTTGCGCGACGGTCTCGCGCACCGCGCCCACGTCGGCTGTCTGCGCATAGCCGACTTCAAGCACCGTGCCGCCCGTGAATTCCACCGACAGATGCAGGCCGCGCGTGAACAGGAAAAACACAGCCGCCAAAAAGGTCACCAGCGAGATGATGTTGAACACCAGCGCGTGGCGCATGAACGGAATGTCACGCTTGATTCTGAAAAATTCCATGGCTTCAGTCCTGTTTGGCTTGAATAGCCGTACCCGAGTCCGCACGCCAGACGGTACCGATCGACAAGGCCTTGAGGCGTGCCTTGCGACCGTACCAGAAGTTCACCAGGCCGCGCGAGAAAAACACACCAGAGAACATGCTCGTCAAAATGCCCAGGCAGTGCACCACGGCAAAGCCGCGCACCGGCCCTGAGCCAAACGCGAGCAAGGCCAGTCCGGCAATCAGGGTGGTGATATTGGAGTCAAAAATCGTCCCCCACGCGCGGTCGTAGCCCACGTTGATGGCCGCCTGCGGCGCAACCCCGGCACGCAACTCCTCGCGGATACGCTCGTTGATCAGCACGTTGGCGTCAATCGCCATGCCCAGCACCAAAGCCATCGCGGCCATGCCCGGCAAGGTCAAGGTGGCCTGCAGCATCGAGAGCACCGCCACCAGCAGCAAGAGGTTGAAGGCCAGAGCCACGCTCGAAAAAATGCCAAACAGCATGTAGTAGGCACACATGAACACAGCCACTGCCACAAAGCCCCAGACCACCGAATTAAAGCCCTTGGCAATGTTCTCGGCGCCCAGGCTCGGGCCGATCGTCATCTCTTCGATGATCTCCATCGGCGCGGCCAGCGAGCCCGCACGCAACAACAAGGCGGTGTCATTGGCCTCAACCGTGGTCATGCGGCCCGAAATCTGCACCCGACCGCCGCCAATCTCGGTACGGATCACCGGCGCGGTAACCACCTCGCCGCGTCCTTTCTCGAACAGCAGAATCGCCATCCGTTTGCCAACGTTTTCACGGGTCACCTCGCGAAAGATGCGCGTGCCCTTGGCGTCCAGGTTCAGGTTGACGGTAGGCTCCTGCGTCTGGCTGTCAAAACCAGGCTGCGCATCGGTGAGGTTTTCGCCGGTCAGGATGACCTGCTTTCTCACGATCACAGCCTGCCCGTTGCGATCGGCGTAGCGCTCAGAGCCGAATGGAACCATGCCCGTGCCGCGCTCGGCCGAGAGGCCTTCGGCCGACTCATCGACCATGCGCACTTCCAGTGTTGCGGTGCGCCCCAGAATGTCCTTGGCCTTGGCCGTATCCTGCACACCGGGCAACTGCACCACGATACGGTCCAGTCCCTGCTGCTGGATCACGGGTTCGGCCACGCCCAGCTCATTGATCCGGTTGTGCAGCGTGGTGATGTTTTGCTGCAGCGCCTGCTCCTGAATCTTGCGCGCTGCCAGCGGCTTGATGGTGGCGGTGAGCTTGAACTCTGCGCCATCGGGCGCATCGATGCCCTGCAGGTCATCAAACTGCTCTGCCATCAGCGCCTTGGCCGCGCCCAGCGTCGGGGCGTCCTTGAAACGAATGGTGATGGTTTGGTCTTCGCGGGAAATACCGCTGTGGCGAATATTTTTTTCGCGCATGCCGGATCGCAGATCCCCAGTGAGCGACTCGGCCCGCTTGGCCAGCGCAGCCTGCATGTCGACTTGCAGCATGAAGTGCACGCCGCCGCGCAGGTCAAGCCCGAGGTACATGGGCGCGGCATTGAGCGCAGAAAGCCAGGCCGGCGAGCGGCTCAACAGGTTGAGCGCGACCACATAGTCAGGGCTGCGCGGGTCTGCCACCAGCGCCTTTTGCAAGGCATCCTTGGCCTTGAGCTGGTCATCGGTATTGGCCAAACGGACTTTGACCGAGGTGGCATCGCGCGACACGTCCTGCGCGGCGATACCGGCTGTCTTGAGGGTCTGCTCCACCCGACTTTGCAAGTCGGCATCGAGCCTTGCCATCGACTTGGCCGACGAGATTTGCACCGCCGGGCTTTCACCAAACAGGTTGGGCAGGGCATAGAGCGCAGCCAGCAACAACGAGATCGCAATGATCACGTACTTCCAAAGCGGGTAACGATTCATGACCAACCTTTTGATGTCAGGCTTTGCAGGCGCCCGGCAGGCCGCAGCACGCGGCCTCCGACTTACTTGATCGTGCCTTTGGGCAGAACCTGAACCACTGCGCTTCGCTGCAATTGCACCTCGACACCGTTGGCCACTTCCAGCGTCAGGTAACCATCTTCGAGCTTGGCGACCTTGCCCAGCATGCCGCCGGCAGAGACCACCTCGTCACCCTTTGCCAAGGCTTCAATCATGGCCTTGTGTTCTTTGGCTTTCTTCATCTGCGGGCGGATCATGACGAAATACAGCACCACAAACATCAAAATCAGCGGCAACATGCCCATCAGAGACGACTGGGCATCGCCACCAGCAGCGGCTTGAGCATAGGCAGAGGAAATAAACACGACGGGCTCCCTACAAGAAATGGGCACCCCGGCTCAGCTGGCAGAAAAGTGCTGCCAATCCAGGGCGAATCAAAAGAGATTGATTGTATGCGGGGCAGTACAGCACGCCCCTGGGCTTTGGCGGCTTTCCCTCAGGCAGACGGGGCTATCGACACGGCGTTCAAAGCGTCCCAGCGCACCTGCAGCTCCTGCCAGCGCGCTTGTGCCCTGTCCATATTGCGCGCTTTCACATGGCCAAAGCCACGGATTTCTTCAGCCACCGAGAGCAGATCCAGGCACAGCGCATAGCGTTGCGCAGCATCAGCCTGATCCGGCCCGGCCCGAAGACACGCCAACACCTGGTCCAGCAGCGCCTCATACTGCGCAATCAGCGCACGCTCAGCGCGGCGCTCGGCGCTGTAGCCAAACAGATCGAGCGGCGTTGCGCGAAGCCCTTTGAAGCGGGCAAGCCAGCGAAAAACAGACATCATCCACGGGCCGTACGCGCGCTTGACCAGCTCGCCCTTGTCGTTTTTGCGCGCAAACAAAGGTGGCGCGAGGTGAAAGCGCAGCTGTGCATCGCCACCAAACTGTGCTGCAACATCCCGTGCGAATGCACCGTCGCTGTGCAGTCGCGCCACTTCGTATTCATCCTTGTAGGCCATGAGCCGACACAACTCGCGCGCAGCCACTTCGGTCAGGCTGCTGCGTCCCCAGGCCTGCTCGGCCTGTGCCAGTGTCTGCACCCGATCGCGGTAGCCGCTGGCGTAGGCCGCGTTCTGGTAAGCGCTCAGCCATTGCACGCCATGCGCCAGGCTTTCGCGCCAATTCGGTTTTTTCACCCAAGCAATCACCGCCTCGGTGGCCAGCGCGCTGCTGACGCGTGACATGTCATGCGCGCACAGACGCCCCCACTGAAACGCCTGCTTGTTCTTTTCAGCCTGTACGCCGTTGAGTTCCATGGCCCGCTCAATGGCCGGCATGCCAATCGGTATCAGTCCTTTTTGCCAGGCATAGCCCATCAACATGGCGTTGGTGTAAATCGCATCGCCCATGGTCTGGCGCGCCAGTTCGCCCGCATCAAAGGTCGACACCGCTTGTGCGCCGACCGCCTCGCTCAGCGCACGATCGCAATCGGCCTGCGGATACGCCCAGTGCCGGTCGTGCACGAAAGCGGCTGTGGGCGTGGGGTGCGCGTTGAGCACCACCGAGGTGCGCCCCTGGCGCATCACGCCCACGCTGGCTGCGGCGCTGGCCACGATCGCGTCACACGCAATCACCAAATCGGCGCTGGCGGTATCGACCTTGGTGGTGTGAATCGGCACCGGACTAGCAGCGACCTGCACATGGCTCCAGGTGGCACCGCCTTTCTGGGCCAGTCCGCCCGAGTCCTGCACCACCACCGATTTGCCCTCCAGGTGCGCGGCCATGCCCAGCAACTGGCCCACTGTGATCACACCGGTGCCACCCACACCAGCCACCACCAAGCGGTAAGGCTGGGCCAAGGCAGGTACGGACGGCTCGGGCAGGCTGTCTTGGGGCAGGGTGACTGTGGGCTGTTTGGCGCGCTTGGCCTGAGCGCCACGGACGGTGACCAGACTCGGGCAAAAACCCTTCAGGCAACTCATGTCCTTGTTACAGCTGCTCTGGTTGATCACGCGCTTGCGGCCCCAGGGCGTTTGCAAAGGCTCGATGCTCAGGCAGTTGGACTGCTCCGAGCAATCGCCACAGCCTTCGCAGACTTGCGGGTTGATCACGACGCGCTCGTCAGGCTCGGCCATGGTGCCGCGCTTGCGGCGACGCCGCTTTTCAGTGGCACAGGTCTGGTCATAAATGATCACGCTGGTGCCGCGTATCTCACGCATGCGGCGCTGCACCGCGTCGAGCTCATCGCGGTGCGCCAGCGCCACGCCCGGTGCAAGCGGCTGGCCGCGGTATTTGTCCGGCTGATCGGTCACGATCGCCACCGAGACAGCGCCCTCTGCCAGCACGCTGGCCATGATCTGCAACACCGAGTGACCCTCAGGCCGCTCGCCAATGGCCTGACCACCGGTCATCGCCACCGCATCGTTGTACAAGATCTTGTAAGTGATGTTCACGCCCGCTGCGATCGCCTGACGAATCGCAAGCAGGCCGCTGTGGAAATAAGTGCCGTCGCCCAAATTGGCGAACACGTGCTTGTCGTGACAGAAAGGCTGTTGGCCGACCCATGCCGCACCCTCACCACCCATCTGGCTGAAGGTCGATGTGGAGCGGTCCATCCACAAGGCCATGAAGTGGCATCCAATGCCGGCCATGGCCCGCGAACCCTCGGGGACCCGTGTGCTGGTGTTGTGCGGGCATCCGCTGCAAAACCAGGGGGTCCGCTCCGCCCCTTGGCCGCCTGCAGCAGCCATGGCGCGCTCCTTGGCATCGAGCATGTCCAGGTGCGTGCGCACACGCGCGCGCACGTCTTCGGGCAGATCGTGCTTGAGCAAACGGCTGGCGATCGCTCGGGCCACCAGTGCCGGACTCAAATCGGCGTTGGCGCGCAGCAAGACCTGCTCGGTGTGCGGCTGGGCATCCGCCGTTCGCTCCTGTCCGCTGACCTCGAACTTGCCGCAAACCCTGGGGCGCTGGGCATCAGGCCATTCATAGAGCGCATCCCTGAGTTGCTGCTCCATGACCTGGCGCTTTTCCTCCACCACCATGATCTCGGACAAGCCTTTGGCAAACGAGCGCGCCAACTCGGTCTCCAGCGGCCACACCAGGTTCACTTTGTGCACCCGAATGCCCACACGCCTGCAGGCGTCGGCGTCCAGGCCCAGGTCATCGAGCGCCTGGCGCGTGTCGTTGTAGGCCTTGCCGCTGGCCATCAGGCCAAACCAGTCGTTCGGGCCCTCGATCACGTTGGCATTCAAACGGTTGGCGCGCACATAGGCCATGGCCGCGCGCCATTTGTGGTTCATCAGGCGCTCCTCCTGCGCCAGCGGCACATCGGGCCAGCGAATGTGCAGGCCCTGCTCTGGCAGTCCCGCCACATCGGGGAAAACCGGCGCAAAGCGCTCCAGATCCACCAGCACCGAGCTGGAAGACTCGACCACCTCCTGAATCGTTTTCATGCCCGACCACAGGCCGCAAAAACGGCTCAGTGCAAACGCGTGCAAGCCCAGGTCGAGAATGTCTTGCACGCAGGCGGGAAAGAAGACAGGCATGCCGCTGGCCATGAACACATGGTCACTCTGATGCGCCACCGTCGAGCTCTTGCTCACATGGTCGTCACCTGCCACAGCCAGCACCCCACCGAGCCGCGCCGTGCCCGCCATGTTGGCATGTTTGAAGACATCGCCGCTGCGGTCAACGCCGGGGCCTTTGCCATACCAAATACCAAACACGCCATCGTGCTTTTTCTTCTCGGGGTAAATGTCGAGCTGCTGCGTGCCCCATAAGGCGGTGGCTGCCAGCTCTTCATTCACCCCAGGCTGAAAGTGAACCTGATTGGCAGCGAGGTGGTCAGCTGCAGCCTGCAAAGACTGGTCATAGCTACCAAGGGGCGAGCCCCGATAACCACTGATAAAGCCGGCCGTGTCATGCCCGCTTCGGCGGTCAAGCTGATGCTGCATCATGGGCAGGCGCACCAGCGCCTGGATGCCGCTCATGAACACCCGGCCGCGCGTTTGCAGGTATTTGTCATCCAGGCTGGCTTGCGCCAGCGCTTGTCGCACAGCGGCATCTATGGGAGCGTTCATCGGGGTCTCACTTGCTAGCGCTCAGTTTACGCTTTTGGGCCACAACACCCACAACTGCAAAGACTGCTTCATACGCCCGGCAAACTCCCCGGCCTGCGCACCCCAGCCGGCAAAGTAATCGGCGCGCACCGCGCCAACAATCGCCCCGCCCGTGTCCTGCGCCAGCACCAGTCGCTGCAGGTTCTGCAGCGGCCCCGGGGAGGACAGCCACACTGGCGTGCCATAAGGAATGCTGCGTGGGTCAACCGCAATCGAGCGCCCAGGGGTGAGCGCAACGCCTTGCGCACCGCGCGGCCCAAAACCCGCCTCGAAGGCAGTGAGCGCCTCTTCTTTGAAAAAAACCACGCGAGGGTTTTGCCACAAGACGGTCTGCAGCCACTGCGGATGACGCGCCAGCCAGTCCTTGATGCCCGGCCACGAGGCATCCCGAAGGCCATGCTGATCGATCAGGTAACGGCCAATGCTGGCGTAGGAGTGCCCGTTGTGGCCGGCAAAGGCCAGGCGCACCAGCCGGATCTGTCCATCGGGCTCGGTGATGCGCACACGTCCGGATCCCTGAATTTGCAAGGACATGGCATCGACCGCGCTGTCCAGGTACGCGATCACACGGTCTTGCAGTACGGCCTGGGCCTGTGGCAAGGTGTCGATTTCCTGCCGACTGAACCAGGGTTGGCGCGCACGCAGCTGGGGTGGCGCTGCGTACAGCGGCACGGTGAAGGCCCCTTGCGGCAGGCGGCTGGCTTGCAGCTCGGGCTCAAAGTAACTGGTCAGCAGGCCACGGTCCGCGTCGGTATCGGGCGCCAACACCTTGTAGGGTTGAAAATTGCTTTGCAGCCAGGCCCGCTTGCCTGCATCGTCTGCCAGGCTGAGTTGGCGTACTTGTGGGCACACAGCGGCCAAGGCTGCCGGTGGTCGCTCACAACTTTTAAGCCAGGCATTCCATGCCTCGGCCAGGGTGTCGCTCTCGAAGCCGGGTAAGGTTGACCAGTCCACCGCCTCCCACAGACTGCCGGCCCTGCGCATACGCACAGGCAGCGGGTCTGCGGCCTGGGGGCTGCTCGCCTGGGGCTGCGGCTGCTCGGGCTGTGGCGCTGGGGCTTCAGGCGGTGGCTGAACCGTCACACTGGTGCAAGACAACAAGGCCGCCAGCCCCGACGCGGGCAGGACCTTGAGCCAGCGCCGGCTCATGCCGAGCGGTGATCGAGCGCAGGCAGGCGCTTGCGGCACTCCAGCAATCGCTCCTGGCTCAGCTCAGCCACTGCGATGCCGGCTCCTTCCTCCTGCACGGCCAGCACCTCGCCCCAGGGGTCGAGCAACATGGCATGACCCCAGGTGCGTCGCCCCGTGTCGTGACGGCCGCCTTGTGCGGCAGCTGCCATGAATGCGAGGTTTTCCACCGCACGCGCGCGCAGCAACAAGGACCAATGGTCTTTGCCCGTGGTGTAGGTGAAGGCGCTGGGCGCGAGCAAGAGGTCGGCACCATCGTCGGCGTAGCGGCGATAGAGCTCAGGAAACCGCAAGTCATAGCACACGCTCATGCCAACGCGCCAAACATGGCCATCTTTGCTGGGCAGGTCAAACATGACGGGCTGATCGCCCGGGCACAAGACCTCGGACTCGTCGTAACGCTCGCGGCCATTGTCAAATCGGAACAAATGAATCTTGTCGTAACGCGCGACCCGCTCGCCTCTCGGGCCGTAGGCCAGCGAGGTGTTGAACACCCTGTTCTTGAATGCTTCCTGTTTGGGCCTTATGGGGATGGTGCCACCAACCACCCACATGCCGTGCTCTCGGGCGGCAGCGCTCAGAAAGTCCTGTAGCGGGCCGGCACCGTCGCTTTCCTGGATGCGCAACTTGTCGACATCGCTCTGCCCGATCAGGCAAAAATATTCGGGCAGGATGGCCAACTCCGCGCCAGCCGTGGCGGCATGCGCGAGCAGTTCACCAGCCGATTTCATGTTGGCGCCAACATCTGCGCCTGACACCATCTGAATCGTCGCAACTTTCATAACGCCCTCTTTGCCTGTTGCTGCGCTCCTTGCGCAGGTGCACACTCTATCAGGGCCAGCCTGAGCCCCTGGCGCCTGCCCTTGAAAACTTTCATGTGCGCCTCAACCAAGGCGCAGGGCCAGCTAAGCCTTGGGTCGATAAAATGCCCGGCGGGCCATGGCCATCCGGCGGGCCCCTTGCGCTTTGGGGCTCAAAGAATCCCGGCCAGCGCATTCAGACCCCCTGTCTGCACCGATCGACCCATGCTGCTTCTCAAACCTCAGCGCCTCAGGCCTCAGAGCGCCACCAGGCGTGACCTCTTCCTGCCCCCCGTGATGCGGGCTGCGATTTGCAACTTCTCGCTATGCCTGCTGGCGGCGAACGGCGCCTTGGCGATCGCCCAAACCGCGCCATCAAGCGACCCGCCCCGTGCCGCGCTCACGGTCAGCTTGGTGCAAGCGCAGCAAAAGACGATGGCGGTGCGCTTACAGGCCAGCGGCAATATCGCCGCCTGGGAGGAAGCCATCATCAGCGCCGACGTGGATGGCTTGCGCCTGGTGGAGCTAAGGGCTCAGATCGGCGAGCGCGTGCAAGCCGGTCAGGTGCTGGCCCGCTACGCCAGCGACAGCCTGCAAGTTGAGTTGAAACAGGCGCAGGCTGGCCTCATGGAGGCACAGGCCAATTTGGCCAATGTGCGCGCGAACGCAAGCCGGACCCAGGAACTCCTGCGCCAGGGTTTCCTCAGCGCGCAAAGCGCCGAGCGACAAAGCACCAGCGAACAGCTGGCTCAGGCCCAGGTGGCACGTGCCGAAGCCGTGGTGGCGCTTGTACAGTTGCGCTTGCAGCAAACCGAGGTGCGCGCCCCAGACCAGGGCATGCTGTCCTCGCGCAGCGCGACGATTGGTGCGGTTCATGGCCGTGGGGTGGAGTTGTTTCGCCTGATCCGGCAAGGCCGTCTGGAATGGCGTGCCGAGGTCACCGCGGCTGAATTGAGCCGCTTGCGCCCAGGCCTGCGTGCGCATATCACGCTGGCCGATGGCACGCTGGTGCAGGGGGTGGTGCGTGCTTTGGCGCCCACTGTCGACCTGCGCCAGCGCACCGCGCTGGTCTACGTGGACCTGCCGCCCATGGGCCAAAACCCGGCGCGTGCCGGCAGCTTTGTGCAAGGCGAACTGATCCTCAGTCAATCACAAGCCCTGACGCTTCCCCTGACGGCGGTGGTCCGCCGCGATGGCTTTGCCTATGTGTACGCGCTCGAGCCCGATAACCGTGTCAGACGACGCAAGGTCCAAACCGGCCGCATTGACGGCGAGCACATCGAGATCAGCAGCGGCCTGGGCGCTGAAGCACGTATCGTGGCCAGCGGCGCTGCCTTCCTGAATGACGGCGACCTGGTGCAAGTGGTGCCAGGCACCCCAGGCAGCAAACCCTGAGCCTGGGCGCGCCATGAACGTATCAGCCTGGTCGATCAGGAACCCCATCGCTGCGGTGATGCTGTTTGTGCTGTTGAGCTTTGCCGGCGTGATCGGCTTCAACAGCATGAAGGTGCAGCAATTCCCCGACCTGGACCTGCCCACCATCAATGTCACGGCGTCCCTGCCCGGCACGGCACCCGCCCAGCTTGAGACCGAGGTGGCGCGCAAGATTGAAAACGCGATCGCGCCGCTCGAAGGCCTGAAAAACATCTACACCAAGGTGCAAGACGGCGGCGTCACCATCACGGCCGAATTCCGCCTGGAAAAGCCCACGCAGGAAGCACTGGATGATGTACGCAGTGCCGTGCAAAGCGTTCGCAGTGACCTGCCCGCTGATTTGCGCGAGCCCTCGGTGAACAAGCTCAACTTGACGGGCGCGCCCATCCTGGCACTGACCATTCGCTCCGACAAGATGGATGCGGAAGAGCTCAGCTGGTTTGTGGACAACACCGTGGCGCGACGACTGCTTGGCGTCAGGGGCGTGGGCTCGGTGGTGCGTGTTGGCGGTGTGGACCGTGAAGTGCAGGTGATTCTGGATCCGGTGCGCTTGCAGGCTCTGGGTGTGACCGCGGCCGAAGTCTCGCGCAGCCTCAAACAAGTGCAGATGGAGGCCGCTGGCGGGCGCACGGACCTGGGCCAGGGCGAACAAGCCCTGCGCACCCTGGCCACAGTGGACTCCGCAGCTGCCCTGGAACGCGTTGAGCTCAGTGTGGGGCAAGGGCGTCGTTTGCGCCTGGGTCAGCTGGCCCAAATCCGCGACACCACGGCAGAAAGCCGTTCACTGGCCCTGCTCAACGGCAAGCCTGTGGTCGGCTTCGAGATCACGCGCAGCAAAGGTGCCAGCGAGGTTGAGGTCGGCGCGTCCGTTCAAGCTGCGCTGCGTCAGCTCAAGTCTGAACATCCTGACATTGAACTGAGCGAAGCCTTCAACTTTGTGCAGCCGGTGGCCGAGGAATACGAGGCATCGCTGACCATGCTGGCCGAAGGTGCCATCCTGGCAGTCATCGTCGTCTGGCTGTTCCTGCGCAACCTTCGCGCCACCTTTGTCTCGGCTGTGGCGCTACCCATGTCGGTGATCCCAGCGTTCATTGGCATGGCCTATCTGGGCTTTTCCATCAATGTGGTGACCTTGCTTGCGCTATCCCTGGTGATTGGCGTGCTGGTTGACGATGCCATCGTCGAGGTGGAAAACATCGAGCGCCATATGCACATGGGCAAAACCCCGTATCAGGCCGCGATGGAGGCTGCTGACGAAATTGGCCTGGCCGTGATTGCCACCACCTTCACGCTGATTGCCGTGTTTTTGCCAACGGCCTTCATGTCGGGCATACCGGGCAAGTTTTTCCGGCAGTTCGGCTGGACAGCGGCCTTAGCCGTGTTTGCCTCGCTGGTGGTTGCCCGGGCACTCACGCCCATGATGGCTGCCTACCTGATGAAGCACAACGCACGGCCGCACAAAGACCCGTTCTGGATGGGCGCTTATCTGGTGGCCAGCCGCTGGGCGCTACGGCACCGCTGGATCACCTTGCTTGCGGCCACAGGTTTTTTCGTCGGCTCGCTCATGCTCATACCGCTCCTGCCCAAAGGATTCATACCTGCAGACGATAACTCGCAAACTCAGGTCTACATGGAGCTGCCGCCGGGTTCGACCCTGGCGCAAACACAAGCGGCAGCGGAAGCGGCCCGCCAGCTGTTGACAGGTGTTGCGCATGTGCAGAGCATTTACACCACGATTGGCGCAGGCCTAGCAGGCTCGGATCCTTTCGCACCCAAGGGTACATCCGAGGTGCGCAAAGCCACGCTCACGATTTTGCTGTCAACGCGTGGCCAGCGCCCGCGCAAACAGGCCATTGAGGCCGACATCCGCAAGGCCATGAGCGCGCTGCCCGGCGTACGCAGCAAAGTTGGCTTGGGCGGCTCGGGCGAAAAATACCAGCTGGTGCTCACTGGCGAAGACCCGAAAGCGCTGGCTGAGGCGGCCAGCGCGGTTGAGCGCGACCTGCGCACCATTGCCGGCTTGGGCAGCATCACCTCAAGCGCCAGCCTGACGCGCACCGAGATCGCTGTGCGACCAGACTACGCCCGTGCCGCCGAGCGTGGCGTGAGTGCCGCAGCCATCGGCGACACCCTGCGTGTGGCCACCTTGGGCGACTACGACAACGCCCTGGCCAAGCTCAACCTGAGCCAACGCCAAATCCCGATTGTTGTGCGTCTTGATGACCAAGTGCGCCAGGACCTGGCGCAAATCCGCCGGCTCAGCGTGCCCGGCGTCAACGGCCCCGTCATGCTCAGTCAGGTCGCTGAGCTCGAGATCTCGGGCGGGCCGGCCGTCATCGACCGGCTCAACCGCTCGCGCAATATCAACTTCGAGGTCGAACTCTCTACCGCTGCGCTGGGCGACGTCACGGCAGCCGTGCGGGACCTGCCCAGCATTCGTCAGCTGCCACCCGGCGTGCGCCAACTCGAACTTGGCGATGCTGAAATCATGGGTGAACTGTTTGCCAGCTTCGGCCTGGCCATGCTCACAGGTATTTTGTGCATCTACATCGTGCTGGTGCTGCTGTTCAAAGACTTTCTGCAACCGATCACTATTTTGTGCGCTTTGCCGCTGTCACTCGGCGGCGCCTTTGTTGGCCTGTTGCTGGCAGACAAAAGCTTTTCCATGCCCTCGCTTATCGGACTGATCATGCTCATGGGCATCGCAACCAAAAACTCCATCCTGCTGGTCGAATACGCCATCGTGGCCCGCCGAGGCCATGACGGCTCAGACGGGCACCCGGTGGTCGCACCGATGAGCCGACTCGACGCCTTGCTCGACGCCTGTCACAAGCGGGCGCGGCCGATTGTCATGACCACCCTGGCCATGGGTGCGGGCATGCTGCCTTTGGCCGCGGGCTGGAGCGCCGCAGACGCCAGTTTTCGATCGCCCATGGCGGTGGCCGTGATTGGCGGGTTGATCACCTCGACCGTACTCAGCCTGCTGGTGGTGCCCTCGGCGTTCACGGTGGTCGATGACCTGTCGCAATGGCTGTCGCGGCTACGCCAACGCGCGCGGCGTGATCAGGCGCCTGCCGTCTAAGACGACGCAACAGTCCTGTCGGCCGCTCGATTCTGAAAAGCGCCACCACCTGCAGCCTGTGTTGACCTGAAAAGCGGTCAA
Organism: Comamonadaceae bacterium; assembly: GCA_038145425.1. Classification (GTDB taxonomy): domain Bacteria; phylum Pseudomonadota; class Gammaproteobacteria; order Burkholderiales; family Burkholderiaceae_C; genus Rhodoferax. The sequence goes on from JAYQPP010000012.1 coordinate 59,541, forward strand.
AATTGGCCTCATGAGCTTATCGGCCGCAGCCCACCATTCACGCTTCGTACAGCGTGTGCGCAGACGCTTTGAGGCCGACTTGCACCGACTGGCCAGTGGCGTGCCCGATGCCCAATCCATGCAGCAATGCCTGGACGGCCTGAGAGCCGACGGCCACGCGCTGGGCAGCGCGCTGCGCATCCTGCGTGCACTGGTGCTCGAACGCCTGGCCGCACTGGACTGCGCGCAAGAAGCAGATCTGCAGGCTGTCACACAAGGCATGACCGAATTGGCCGAACTGGCACTGAACCAGGCGCTGGCTTCGGTTCGCGGCGACCTTGCGGCCCGGCACGGCGAGCCGCTGCGTGCGGACGGCCAGAGCGCCGAGCTGTGGATCATTGGCATGGGCAAGCTCGGTGCGCGTGAGCTCAATGTCTCCAGCGACATTGACCTGATTTACGTGTATGACGAAGACGGCGAAACCGCTGGCGATGCCCAGCAACGCGGTCGCATCAGCAACAGCGAGTTCTTTGCCAAAGTCGTACGCGGTGTCTACGGCCTGATTGGCGACACAGACGAGCACGGCTTCGTTTTTCGGGTTGACCTGGCGCTCAGGCCCAACGGGAAATCCGGCCCACCCGCAATCTCGCTCGATGCCCTGCAGGAATACCTGTACGTGCAGGGGCGTGAGTGGGAGCGTTTTGCCTGGCTCAAAAGCCGGGTGGTTGCACCGCTTGAAAGTGTGCGCAGCGGCTCGACGCTAGCCCTGCGTAAGGCCGTGATGCCCTTCGTTTTTCGGCGCTACCTGGACTACAACATTTTTGATTCCTTGCGCTCCCTGCACCGCCAGGTGCGCGAGCAGGCCAGCCGTATGAGTGCCGGACGCCCGGAGCGTGCCAACGACGTCAAGATTGGTCGCGGCGGCATCCGCGAGATCGAATTCATCGTGCAACTGCTGCAAGTCGTTCGCGGCGGTCAGTTCCCGGAGCTGCGCACCCGTCCTACCCTGAGTGCGCTTGCGCGCCTGGTCAAGGCCGGTCTGATGCAGGCGGACAAAGCGCGCCTGCTCGAGCAGGCCTACGTTTTCTTGCGCCGCGTGGAGCACCGCATTCAATACCTCGACGACCAGCAAACCCATGTATTGCCCACTGCGGCGCAGGATCTGGATTGGATGGCTGCCACCATGGGCTATGCGGCCAGCGCCGAACTGCTTGAAGCACTGGCAGCACACCGCAAGTTGGTTGAGCAGGAGTTTGATACGCTGCTTGGTCAGGACGAGCCCGCGCCCAAGGGCGCCACCAGCACAGCACCCAGCGCGCAAAGCTTCGAGGAACTCATTCCGCAGCTCAGCCAGGGTTTTGCCGATCGCCTGGAGGCCTGGCGCGCGCACCCGCGGGTGCTGGCACTGCGCGAAGACGCGCGTCAAAGACTCATGCGCTTGCTCAGTCGGACTGGACGCTGGCTCTCAGAGGGTCGCATTGAAGAGGCCGCTGCGGTCGGCCTGGTGGATTGGATGGAGCCACTGCTGCGGCGCGAAAGCTACCTGGCCTTGCTGATTGAGCGACCCAATGTGCACGAGCGCCTGGTAAGACTGCTCGGTGCCGCGCGCTGGCCAGCACGCTACCTTCTGCAGCACCCGGGCGTGATCGACGAGTTGGCCGCCTCCAACCTGATGGAAGAGCGCTTCGATGCGGCGGCCTTCGAGTCCGAGCTGGACGACCGGCGCGCGGCGCTGGCGGGCACGGGTGAGGACGATGATGAGTCCTTGCTGAACCTGCTGCGGCGTGCGCACCATGCCGAGGTGTTTCGAACGCTGGCGCGCGACGTCGAAGGGCGCCTGAGCGTAGAGCAGGTGGCTGATGACCTGAGCGCCCTGGCCGATGCGGTTTTGCGCATCACCACCCGCTGGTGCTGGTCACGACTGCGAAAAACACACCGTCCCGAACCGCAGCTGGGCATCCTGGCGTACGGCAAGCTCGGCGGCAAGGAGCTCGGCTACGGCAGTGATCTGGACATCGTGTTCGTGTTCGATGACGCGCACGACGATGCGCCAGAGGTTTACGCCAACCTGGTACGCAAGCTCATCACCTGGCTGACGGTGAAGACCGGCGAGGGCGACCTCTACGAGATCGACACCGCCTTGCGCCCCAATGGCAACTCAGGGCTCTTGGTGACCAGTTTTGCCGCCTTTGAAAACTACCAGACGCAGCGCGGCAACAACTCAGCCTGGACCTGGGAGCATCAGGCCATGACGCGCGCGCGCTGTGTTAGCGCCCATGCGAATATGGCGGCGCGTTTCGAGTCGGTGCGCCAGGCGGTCTTGACGGCTGAACGCGACCCCGGCAGCTTGCGCGAGGAAATTATCAGCATGCGTGACAAGGTCAGCGCAGCCCATCCGGTCAAAAGCGGCTTCTTCGACCTTAAGCACAGCCCAGGCGGCATGATCGATGCAGAATTTGTCATGCAGTATTTGATCCTGTTGCACGCACGACGGCATCAGGATTTGCTAGCCAATGCCGGCAATATTGCCCTGCTCGAACGCGCCGAAACGCTGGGTCTGATTCCCGAGCCGATGGGCCACGCTGCGGCCGACGCCTACCGCAGCTTGCGCAAGGCGCAGCACAGGGCTCGGCTAAACGAAGCCAGCACGCAGGTGCCGCCCGACACACTGTCGGCTGAGCAGCAGGCGATTCTGGCGCTGTGGCATTGCGTGTTCGCTTCGCCCAAAGACTGAGGCGCACCCAAGGCCTCAGTTCACGTGCAAGGCCTGCTCAGAGCGCAAGCGCCTGCATTCAATCATCGATGCCGGGCTCAAACGCCTGGGCATCAGCGCCAGACTTGCCCAGGACCTGGGCAACTGTCGCCGCGGAAAAACCGCGCGCCAACAAAAAGCGCGTCTGCTTGGCGCGCTCGCTCACGGACGCGGGTTGCTCGGCAAATCGCTTCCACCAGACGGCGCGGGCGCGCGAGACTTCGCTGGCCTGCACGCTTGCCACCGCTTCGGCAATAACTTGCGGATCGAGGCCTTTGCGCATCAATTCCTGGCGCAGCCGCAACACACCAAACTTGGGCGCGCGCTGGTGCAGCACCGAGGCAGCCACCCGCTCCTGCGACACCAGGCCCTTGCGCTCAAAGTCATCGAGCAAAGCGCAGACAAGGTCGCTGTCGGGCTCATGGGGGCTGAGCTTGCGCTGCAGCTCGGCGCGTGAATGCTCGCGCTGGCCTAACAGGCGCAGCGCGCGCGCCTTCAGGCTCAAGGGGGCGCGCGTCATGTTGGCAAGCCCCGCTTAGGAAGCCTTTTTGCCGCCGGCTTTGGCAAGGGGCTGCTCGCCTCCTTCGGCCAGCAATGGGATGTCCATTGATGCGCGCACCTTGTTCTCGATCTCACGGGCCAGGTCCGGGTTTTCGCGCAGGAACTCACGCGCGTTGTCGCGACCCTGGCCAATTTTTTCGCCGTTGTAGGCGTACCAGGCGCCAGATTTTTCCAGCACACCGGCATTCACACCCATGTCAATCACCTCACCCTCGCGGCTGATGCCTTGCCCAAACAGAATGTCGAACTCGGCTGTCTTGAACGGCGGCGAGACCTTGTTCTTCACCACCTTGACCTTGGTTTCATTACCGATCGCCTCGTCGCCTTTCTTCAGGGTCCCGGTCCGCCGGATATCGAGGCGCACGGAGGCGTAGAACTTCAGGGCATTGCCGCCCGTGGTGGTCTCCGGGCTTCCAAACATCACACCGATCTTCATGCGGATCTGGTTAATGAAAATCACCATGCAATTGGTTTTTTTGATGTGCGCGGTCAGCTTGCGCAAGGCTTGACTCATCAGGCGCGCCTGCAGGCCCGGCAGGGAATCACCCATCTCGCCCTCGAGTTCGGCTTTTGGCGTCAGCGCCGCCACCGAGTCGACCACGATCAGGTCAACCGCCCCCGAACGGACCAGGCTGTCAACGATTTCCAACGCCTGCTCGCCCGTGTCGGGCTGACTGATCAGCAAATCCTGCAGGTTCACACCCAGGTTCTGCGCGTATTGGATGTCGAGTGCGTGCTCCGCATCGACGAAAGCGCACTGGCCACCGTTCTTTTGCATTTCAGCGATCACCTGCAAGGTGAGCGTTGTCTTTCCTGAGGACTCCGGGCCGTAAATCTCGACCACGCGCCCACGCGGCAAACCGCCAACGCCGAGCGCAATATCCAGTCCCAGCGAACCAGTGGAGACCACCTGAATGTCTTCAATGGTCTCGCCTTCGCCCAGGCGCATGATGGTGCCCTTGCCAAATTGCTTTTCGATTTGTGCCAGGGCAATTTGCAAGGCCTTGGCTTTTTCGGCCTGAGCGGCTGTACTGGCTTTAACGGTATCGTCCATGGAAATCTCCTTCAATATCAACAGCTTGAGAACTTGAAATGCATCCCAAAACCAATTCAACTACTGGATGCTTGAACAGTAGTTTAGCGAATGTTCCTAAAAAATGTAAAATTATTTAGTCAATTTGGTTTACTAAATGCTATATGTCGCTACTCCCCTCTGACCCGCTTTGGCGTCAAAGCCACACCGGCTACTGGCTGAACCTGGCTTTGAAGAAATTTCAGGCTCGGGTGTTGCAACTCATGGCCCGAAACGTGCGCGTCAGCCTGGCTTTGTCCAACCTGGCCGCCCGTGGCCGCCTGACGGCCTCGCATGTGCACATCACACGACACCTCGCGCCGCAAGGCATGCGGCTGGGTGAACTGGCAGCACGCGCCGGCGTGAGCAAGCAGGCCATGGGCCGGCTGGTTGACCAATGCGCGGCCTGGGGCCTGGTGATGCGTGAGGACGACCCCAAGGATGCGCGGGCCTGTCAGGTTCGCTTCACCGAGGCCGGCCTAGCCTGGCTGGGCGCCTACGCGCAGGCGGTCCGCCAGGCCGACGAGGAGCTGCGCCAATCGGTTGGCCAGGAGGTCGCAACGGTGATCCGACTCGGCCTGGAAGCTTACGCGGCCTGAGGCCTGCGACCCAGGCACCTGCGCCGCTCAAAGACAAGGCCTGGCGAGCCACGGCCGCAAGCCGAATAGGTCAGACCAGGCTCGGTCCCCGGCACAAGAAACCGCACAGGATTGGCGCAACCGCGAGGCTTATTGGCAAGGCATCAGGCCCTGGCCAGGCAAGGCGCTGGCGAGTTCGGGCAATTTGGTCAGGATCTGCACATCCACCAGGGGCACACGAAAACGGTAGCTGCGTCCGCTCGAGGCCATGGCCAGCACCTTCGCAGTGCGCACGCCTTTAGCCACAAAGGCCTTCAAAGCTTCTTCAGCCTGCGCCTGACTGGCATAGCTGCCCAGCGACAGGCCGGCTGACTGCGCACCATTACCCGTGAGTTCAAAACGCACACCCAGGGCCTTGAGCTGCTCGGCTTTGGCATCGAGCTCTTTCTGGCCGGGGTAGGGGCCCATGTACACGTCGTAGCGCAGCGCCGCAGCTTGCTCCTCCATGCGCCAACTGCCTTCGGGCAACACCGCCTGCGCTGCAGCCTGTACCGCGTCACGCTCGGCCACACTCAGCTCAGGCGTCATCAGGCACGACAGGCTGCTCGGCGTGGCGTCGCTCGGCTCTTTCAATTGCGCCGGGTCCACCAGCTCCAAGCGCTCGGGGTTGACCTGCTGCGCCAGACGCTCGGGCTCCTGTTGGGCTCGGGGCTTCCAGCCGTAAGCGCCCAGCCAGCCCTGGGCCCAGGCCGCGTACAACAGATTGGCCAGCAACAACAGCAAGGCCAGCACGCGCATCACACAGCCTGCCCTGCAGCGTGGTGCTGCGCAGGACGCACCGACACTTCCAGCGTGTCAATGCTGCGCACGCCAGAGACCGTTTGCACGCGCAGCGCACCGCGTGCATCCACACCGAGCGCCTGGCCGTCGGTGCCATCGCTCAGGCGCACCGCTTGCCCAGCGAGCGCATCTCGCTGGGCAAACAGCGCTTGCAAAGGCGCAAAACCCTGGCGTTCAAAGTCCAACAAAGCCTGCACTAAGGCCGGGGCAACACGCTGCAAGACGGCTGGGCCATGGCACTCAGGCAGCAGATGGCTCAGGCCAACCGCCGGTGTAGCTAGCGCCCGTCCCGAGGGCGTTTGCAGGTTCAGGCCGACGCCCACCACCACATAGCGAGCCGGCGCTTGGGGCGAGGACACATGGCCCATGGTTGCCGTCTCGACCAGGATGCCACCAAGCTTCTGGCCGGCCCAGTAGAGGTCGTTGGGCCACTTGAGACGAATGTCGGGGTGCAGGCTATGGGCCAGGCTCAGGCCCACGGCCAGAGACAGGCCGGACCAGTCGCCAGGTGCCAGCGCAAGACCGAGTGAAAAAGTCAGCGACGCACCAGGTTCGCCATGCCAGATGCGGCCCAGACGCCCGCGACCCGCGGTCTGCACGCCAGCCAACAGCAGCACGGGGTCAACGCGGCCAGCACGTGCGCGGCGCATGAGCTCGGCGTTGGTCGAATCCAGCTCCGCCACAACCTCCAGCGCCACACCCGGCAGCCGGTCGGCAATCGCTTGCTGCAGCGCCGGCTGGCCCGGCCAAAGGTCTGCAGACTCGGTTGGCGTCATGACGCGTTAACGGTTGGGCCGCTTGGGCGCGAGCAGCGTGCCCCGGCATCGCTGGCTGCCACACCAACAAGGGTACTGCGCTTTGAGCTTGGCGGTGTAGCGCTCTTCGATGATCAGCCCGTAGTCATAGTGCAGTTCTTCGCCGGGCGCAATGTCACGCGTGGCCTTGATGAAGACGCGACCGTCGACCTCATCGGCCTCACAGTTGCCGTCGCATGAGTGGTTGATCCAACGAGAGGAATTACCGCCCTTCTTGGCATCGATCACACGTTCAGCGTCAACGTGAAAATAGAAAGTGTGGTTCGGATCATTCGGGTCATGCGGATGGCGCGACTGCGCCTCCTCCCAGGTGATGATCTCACCCACATACTCAATCACGGTCTCGCCCTTGGCGATGGCACACAGGGCAAACACGCCCCTTCCGTGGATGCCGGAGCGACGCACCTGAATGCGCCGCGCGCTGGAATTCTGACTTTGATTGGGCACGGAAAAAATTTGGTATCGTGAATTGACGTGTGCGCGTGCGTGCGTGCACGTGTGTGCGCAAGCGCGCGCGGGAAGGACGAATTGTAGACAGATGAAAACGCTGGTAATTGCCGAAAAGCCCTCTGTGGCACAGGACATTGTGCGTGCGCTCACACCGAGCGCGGGCAAGTTTGAAAAGCACGATGATTATTTTGAGAATGACCGTTTTGTGGTGTCCAGCGCGGTCGGCCATTTGCTCGAAATTCAGGCACCCGAAGCCTTTGACGTCAAGCGCGGCAAGTGGAGTTTTGCCCACCTGCCCGTGATTCCGCCACACTTTGACCTCAAGCCAGTCGAAAAAACCAAAAGTCGGCTCAGCGCCGTGGTCAAGCTGGCCAAGCGTAAAGATGTCGATGCCATCATCAATGCCTGCGACGCGGGCCGCGAGGGCGAGCTCATCTTTCGCCTGATCGAGCAATACGCCGGTGGCGCGAAAAAACTCAACAAGCCGGTCCAACGCCTGTGGCTGCAAAGCATGACGCCCCAGGCCATTCGCGAAGGCTTTGAGACCCTGCGCAGCGACGAACAGATGCGCCCCCTGGCCGATGCGGCGCGCTGCCGCTCGGAAGCCGACTGGCTGGTCGGTATCAACGGCACGCGGGCCATGACCGCTTTCAATTCGCGCGATGGTGGCTTCTTTCTGACCACCGTGGGCCGGGTTCAAACGCCGACGCTGGCGGTGGTGGTCGAGCGCGAGGAACTGATTCGCAAGTTCGTCACGCGCGATTTTTGGGAGATTCACGCCGTTTTTCGGGCCAACGCGGGCGAGTACAGCGGCAAATGGTTTGACCCGGCCTGGAAGGACGATGCCGGCGACAAGGAAAAGAAAGCCGAGCGCATTTGGGACATGCGCCGTGCGACCGAGATTGCCAACGCGGTGCAGGGCAAGACCGCCACCGTCTCTGAAGAGTCCACGCCAAAAACCGAAGCCTCGCCTGGCCTGTTTGACCTGACGAGCTTGCAGCGCGAAGCCAACGGCCGCTTTGGCTTCTCGGCCAAAACCACGCTGGCGCTGGCGCAAAGCCTGTACGAGCGGCACAAAGCACTGACCTACCCGCGTACCGACTCGCGCCACCTGCCCGAAGACTATGTGCCCGTGGTCAAGCAGACTTTCGAGATGTTGGCCGACACGGGTTTTTCGCACCTGCAGCCGCATGCACTGACCGCCCTCAACAACAACTACATCCGAAAAATCCCGCGTGTGTTTGACAACAGCAGGGTGTCTGACCACTTTGCCATCATCCCCACCTTGCAAGCGCCCAGCGGGCTGTCGGAGGCCGAGTTCAAGCTTTATGACCTGGTGGCCAAGCGCTTCATGTCGGTGTTCTTCCCGAGCGCGCAGTTCATGGTCACCACCCGTATCAGCCAGGTCGCTGCAGCACCGGGTGGCTCCAAGCAAGCAGGCGCCACATCGGGCGGCAGCCAGGCGCGCGCCGGCGCCGGCCCAGGGACTGGTGAAACCCATCATTTCAAAAGTGTTGGCAAGGTACTGGTCAACCCGGGCTGGCAAGCGATCTGGGGCAAGGAGGCCGAAAAGGAAGGCGACGAAAACGCCAAGACCCTGGTGGCCGTCAAGCCCGGCGAGGCTGTGCACGCCGACAGCGCCGAGGCCAAGGGCCTGAAAACCCGCCCACCGGCCCGCTACTCGGAAGCCACGCTGCTCGGGGCCATGGAGGGCGCGGGCAAAAACGTCGAGGATGACGAGCTACGCGAAGCCATGAAGGAAAAAGGCCTGGGCACACCAGCTACGCGCGCTGCCATCATTGAAGGCTTGCTCAACGAGAAATACATGCTGCGCGAAGGCCGTGAGCTGATTCCCACAGCCAAGGCCTTCCAGCTCATGACTCTGCTGCGTGGCCTGGAAGTTGAAGAGCTCTCCAAGCCTGAACTCACCGGTGAGTGGGAATACAAGCTCTCACAGATGGAGCATGGGCGCCTGAGCCGCGAGCGCTTCATGGCCGACATTGCGGCCCTGACCGAGCGCATGGTCCAAAAGGCGCGCGAATACGACCGCGACACCGTGCCAGGCGACTACGCCACGCTGCAACAGCCCTGCCCCAAGTGTGGCGGGGTGATGAAAGAAAACTACCGCCGCTACAGCTGCTGCGGCGCGAACGGCAAAAGCCAGGGCTGCGGCTTTTCCTTCGGCAAGTCTCCGGCCGGACGCACCTTTGAGCTGCACGAGGTGGAGCAATTCCTGCGCGATCGGCGTATCGGCCCGCTCGAAGGCTTTCGCTCCAAAGCGGGGTGGCCATTCACGGCCGACATGCTGATCCGCTTCGACGAGGACAGCCAAAACTACAAGCTCGAATTTGATTTCGGTGATGACAAAGCCACCCAGGACGAGGCCACACCCGTCGATTTCAGCGCGCAAACCAGCCTGGGCGCCTGCCCAAAATGCGGCGCCAATGTGTTCGAGCATGGCAAGAGCTACGTCTGCGAAAAATCAGTTGCTCAAGCCGGTCAGGCCGAACCCAGCTGCGACTTCAAGAGCGGACAAATCATCTTGCAACAGGTGATCGAGCGCGAGCAGATGAGCAAGCTCCTAGAGATCGGCAAGACCGACATGCTGGAAAAATTCATTTCCAACAAGACACGCCGGGCGTTCAAAGCCATGCTGCGCTGGGACCCGCAAGCTGGCAAAGTCGGTTTTGAATTTGCGCCAAGCCGGTTTCCACCCCGACCGGGCGCGGGCAGCGCCGCTGTCAAGACGGCAGGCAAAAGCAGCGCCAAGTCGACAGGCAAAACCACGGCTTCAGCGAAGGCGGCCAAAAAATCATCGGTCAAGCCAGCGCCAGCGCGCAAGAGCAAAGCAGTGGGCAGCAGTGGGTCGGTGCCGAGTGAAGCCTTGGCCGCGGTCATTGGTCCAGAGCCCGTGGCACGGGCCCAGGTCATCAAGAAGCTGTGGGACTACATCAAGCAAAAAGGCTTGCAGGACGCCCGTGACAAACGAACCATCCGTGCCGACGAGAAACTTCTCAAGGTCTTTGGCAAAGCCCAGGTGTCGATGTTCGAGATCGCCGGCCTTGTTGGCCAGCACCTTGGCAAGGGCGATGCATGACGGGCCACACGCAGCGCGGCTCGAGCAGCTGCAGCGCCTGTGGCATGATGCAAGCTTGTGTTGGGGCTTGGCCAGAGCCAAGTCACCACACGCCTGTGGAGTAAGCGCGGCATGACTGACCAATACTGTGTGATCGGCAACCCGATCGCCCAAAGCAAATCCCCCATCATTCACGGCCTGTTCGCGAAAGCCTGCGGCCAGGACATGAGCTACACCCGACTCGAAGCGCCCCTCGACGGGTTCGCGCAGACGGTAGATGCCTTTGTTCAAGCTGGCGGCAAAGGCATGAACGTGACGGCCCCCTTCAAGCTCGAGGCCAGCGACTACGCCACTGAGCGCTCGCAGGCCGTCAAACTCGCCGGCGCAGCCAACACGCTCAAGTTTGAGCAAGGACTGGTGTTTGCCGAAAACTTTGATGGCGTCGGGCTTGTTCGCGATGTCAGCGATAACCTGGCCACGCCACTGACCGGCAAGCGCGTGCTCCTGCTAGGGGCTGGCGGTGCAGCCCGTGGTGCGCTGTTGCCCATGCTGTCGCAAGAGCCTAAAGAAATCGTGATCGTCAATCGCACCGTTCAAAAAGCCTATGACCTGGCCAGCATCGGCGCGCCTTATGGGCGCGTACGCTCTTGCAGCTACACAGAGCTTGAAGGCGCCGTGTTCGACGTCGTGTTCAACGGCACCTCGAGCAGCCTGAAAGCCGAACTTCCCCCAGTGCCCGCGGCGGTGTTCGAGCAATGCGCCCTGGCCTATGACATGTCCTACGGCAAGGGCTTGACACCGTTTTTAAAGCTGGCCCAAAGCGCTGGCGCGAAAAAACTGGCCGACGGGGTAGGCATGCTGTGTGAACAGGCGGCCGAGGCCTTTGCCTGGTGGCGTGGTGTGCGCCCCAATACAGCAAGCGCCATCGAGGCGCTCACCGTGCCCCTGGTCTAAGGCGCGCCTGCCGAAGCGCTTTCGCCCAGCGAGACAGCCCGCTCAGCAAGGCTCATCGCCACAATGCGCAGCGTCTTCATGCCTCGGCGCTGAGGCCACAAGGGCCAGCGTTCAGTCTGCGGATCGGTCCAGGGCAAACACCTGCAACTGCCCACGCAAGCGCTGCACCTCGGCATCGCTTAAGGAGACCAGGGGTGGGCGCACCCGGCGCCAGCCCGCATCTTGATCGAGCTCTGCCATCACGCCCTTCAAAGCCGCGGTCAGGCCATAGCCGCCCAGGATCTGCAAAAACTGCTGCACCCGTGTCAGCTGCACTTTGGCCTGCGAGCTGCCTGCCTCGGTGACCAATTTGCCAACCAGGCGCGGCAGCATATTGGCCACGCCACTGACGGCCCCGCGCGTGCCCAGCGCGGACATGGTCTGCACATCGAGCTCATTGCCTACCCAGACCTGCATGGGCGGCATCACAGCACGCGCAAAAGCCAGCGACTGCTCGATCTGGCAGCTGCTGTCCTTGAGGCCCAGAATCAAGTGCGGATAGCGTTTGTGCAATTCGGCCACAAGCTCCACGCTCAGCCCCACGCCAGCCACTTGCGGGATGTGATAGAGCATGACTTTGAGCTCAGGATGGTCAACCCGGTCGATGATCCACTGATACGCATCGAGCACGCCCTGATCAGGCACGCCCTTGAGGAAAAACGGCGGCAGGATGAGGCAACCTGCGCAACCCCGCTCGGTGGCGTGTCGGCTCAGATCAACAGTTTCCGGCAAGGCCGCGCAACTGGTCGACACCAAGATCTGCGCTGGCGCGATGCCCCCATCAATCAGCGCCTGCAACGCCTGCTTGCGCTCGGCCACAGAAAACGATGGGCCCTCACCGGTGGTACCAAACAGGGTGAGTCCGCCACAGCCCGCCGCCAGCAGGCCCTGGCAATGCCTGAGCAGGCGCGCGTGATCGATGTCCAGGCTCGGTGTGAGCGGTGTTAGCAGCGCAGGCCAGATGCCGCGCAGGCCAGGGTTCGTGGGTTTCATATGAAAAGAGAAGAGATCAACCGGCGTAGCCGAATTGTTGAGGTAACCACAGAATGATCTGCGGGAAAAGAACCATCAGGGTCAGCGCGATCAGCAAGGCCAGCAAGAACGGCCAAATCTCGCGAATCATCTCGACGAGCTTGATGCCGGTCACGCCGTTAATGACGAACAGCAAGATGCCATAGGGCGGCGTGATCAGGCCGATCATGCAATTGACCACCACCACCACACCGAAGTAAACCAGATCAATGCCCAGCGCCTTGCAGCTTGCCATGAACAAGGGAATGATCACCAAAATAATGGTGGTCGCGTCCAGCACACAGCCCAGCGCCAGCAGCAGCAGATTGACGCCTAGCATGAACATCATCGGCGTGATGTCCATGCCTTTGAGTATCTCGGCCAACTGTGCTGGAATGTTCTCTGAGGCCACGACGTAATTCAGGATCAGGGCACCGCCGATCACCAGCCCAACCGAGGCTGACGATTTGGCACTCGCCAACACGATTTCGCGCAAGTTTTTCAGGGACAACGCGCGGTAGACCACCGCTGAAATGAACAGGGCATAGGCTGCTGCGACCGCCGCAGCCTCGGTCGGCGTGGTCGCACCGCCGTAAATACCGTAGAGCAGGATAACGGGCAACAGAAGCGCGGGAAAAGCGCGCGCTGTCAGGCCCGGTATTTTTCTCAGCGGCACCACGGCATCGGCCTTGAAGCCGCGACGGCGCGAGATCACGGTGTTCATCACCATGAGCATCAGACCCATGAGCAAACCAGGCAGGATGCCCCCGAGGAAGAGATAGCCGATCGATGCATCGGAGATCAATGCGTACATCACCATCGGTATCGACGGCGGGATGATGGGGCCAATCGTGGCCGATGCCGCAGTGATCGCTGCGGCATAGCCACGCGTGTAATGCCCGCTTTTGACCATCATCTCGATGATCACCTTGCCGATGCCGGCCGCATCGGCCACGGCCGAACCCGACATACCCGAAAAAATCAGGCTCGAGACCACGTTCACGTGGCCCAGACCACCCTTGAATCGGCCCACCAGCGCAACACAAAAATCCAGCAGGCGCTCGCTGATAGTTCCCGCGTTCATGATGTTGGCCGCTACGATAAACAGCGGTACGGCAAGTAGCACAAAACTGTCGTAAATGCCGTAAATGATTTGTTCGCTGGCCAGACCGAGGTCCTGCCCGGCCGCGCCCAGATACACCAGGGCGCTCAAAATGGTGGCATGTGCAATCGGCACGCCTATGGCCGCCAGCGCGAACAGGCATAAGAGGCACAAGGCCAAGGCCAGTGTCATGTTGTGACCTCGTCACCGCTGCTCAGGTCTTCTTCGTCGCGAATGATGCGCAGCAAACGCCAGCCATAAGCCACGACGGTGGCCAGCAAGAACAGCATGTAGATGCCAAAGACATAAGTCAGGGGAATGCGAAGCGTCGCGCTTTTCTTGATCATCAGAAAGCTCACGAAGCTCCAGCTGCCCGGCATCGAAACCAGCAAGCCCACAACGATGGCCAGCGCGCCAGCGCCCGCAAAATAGCGCCGCACGCGCCGGGGCACCGCGTTGTAGAGCATGTCAAAACGGACATGCTCATCGTTTTGAAGACAGAAGGCCGCGCCCCAGAAAACAGTCCACAGCCAGGTGGTCAGGCACAGCTCCAAGGTCCACGGCAGTGGATGGTTGAAGACATAGCGGGCGGTGATTTGCACCACAAAGGCCAAAAACATGGCCGTGAGCAAGCCCACGGCCACGTCATCTGCCCTTGCCCTGAGCCAATCGGGCTTGGAGGACATATGGGGTTAGCCCATCCGGCTTAAAGCGCGTTAATTTTCTCGAGCGCGCCTTTTTCCCAGTTCTTGGCCAGGTCAGACTTCAGGTAAGCGCCCTGAACTTGCGCGCGGAAAGCGGCAACGTCAGGTGCATAGACCTTCAGGCCTTTGTCTTTGAAGAACTGCTCGAGCTCACCTTCGAGTTTGAGCTGCTTCTGGCGGCCGCTCTCGGCAGCAGCATCAGCCGCTTTTTGAACAGTGGCTTGCTGCGCCGGGGTCAGCTTGTCCCAGACCTTTTTGCTCAGCGTGACATAGTTCAGGTCTACCAAGTGGCTGGTAAGAACGATTTGCTTGGTCACTTCGAAGAACTTGGCGTCCTTGTTGGTGGGCAGCGGGTTGTCCTGGCCGTCAATCGCGCCAGTCTGCAGGCCGGTGTAGACCTCGGTGAAGGCCATGGGCGTCGGGTTTGCACCGAGCGCTTTACCCAGGAACATCCAGGCCTCAGAGCCAGGCATACGCAGCTTCACGCCAGCCAGGTCGGCAGGGGTCTTGATCGGCTTGTCCACGCGCAGGTTGAGCTGACGGCGGCCAAGATACATCACGCTCAGGAGCTTGACGCCAAGCTTGTCTTCGACTTTTTTCTTGTAGGGCTTGAAGAAGTCTGAATTGAACACGCTCACCTGATGGGCTGCGTCACGGTGCACATAGCCCGCCGAGAACACGCTGAACTCAGGGAAAAACTCGGAGAGCTCTTGCGCCGAGGCAATCGACATTTCCAGGTTGCCACGCGAGATGGCTTCGAGTTCGGTGCCTTGCTTGAACAAGGACGCGCTCCAGTGCGGCTGGAAGGTGGCAAATTCTTTGACAGCTGGCGCAAAAACTTCGGTCAGGGCCACAGCGCGCTGATCGGTCGGGGACGCCGGGGAGGACAAACGCAGCTTGATGGGCTCAGCGGCCAAAGCCGTGCCAGCAGCCAAAGCCAAAGCGCTCAGCGCAGCACCGGTCAAAAGTTTCCGGCGAAGAAAAGACATGTTCATCACAAAAGTCTCCAAAAAAAAGAAGTGGACGATAGCTCAAAAACCCGTCCTCCGTTGATGAAGGCCGGACCGTTGATGACAGCATGCTAGCACACAGAACATTTTGTACCATTTGGTTCAAAATATGTCGATTGGTTCATAATGCTGACTTGTGAGGTTAAAAGAGCCACGGGCGCTCGCCCCACCGAGTAAATGAACAATTTGGTACAAAAAGCAGCAACACCGCCATCGAAGCGCCGTAACAAGCGGCGCTCGCATGATGCCGAGCGCACGCGCGCCGAGATCCTGGCCGCGGCGATGCAGGAGTTTGGTGAAAAAGGCCTGGATGGCGCCCGAGTCGACGCGATTGCTGCAACCACGCGCACCAGCAAGCGCATGATTTACTACTACTTCAGCAGCAAGGTCGGCCTCTACCTGGCGGCGCTGGAGCATTCCTACGCGCAGACCCGCGACGGTGAACTGGCGCTGGACCTGGACGCGCTACAGCCTGAAGCCGCCATGCGCACGCTGGTGAGCGTGACCTTTGACCACCATTTGCACGACGAGCACTATGTGCGCATGGTCATGTCTGAAAACATTAATCGCGGCCGCTACCTGTCCCAGAGCCAGAACATCCAGGCGCTTAACCGCCCGGCCATTGAGCTCATCGGCAAGGTCTATGAGCGCGGTCGGCTTGCTGGTGTGTTTCGCGATGGCCTGGACCCGGCCGACATCCATGCCTCGATCTCGGCGCTGACCTTTTTCAACGTCTCCAACCGTCACACGTTTGGCTTGATCTTCAACCAGGACATCCAGTCGCCCGCCTATATTGCCAACCGGCGTGAAAACATCGTGCAGATGATTTTGCGCTACATGCGCAGGTTTTAAGGCCATGAGGAAGCAGACGACCCCCTCGTCGCCGTGCCGCGTTGCGCTAGCCGGCGCCGGCCGGATTGGCCGGACTCATTCG
This sequence comes from Comamonadaceae bacterium, assembly GCA_038145425.1. Classification (GTDB taxonomy): domain Bacteria; phylum Pseudomonadota; class Gammaproteobacteria; order Burkholderiales; family Burkholderiaceae_C; genus Rhodoferax. The sequence goes on from JAYQPP010000012.1 coordinate 75,418, forward strand.
CGCCTGCTCCCAAGCAACGCCCAAGCAACTGCGCGTCACCAAGGCTATTGGGCAAACGGTTCGGAAAGAAAAAACTGTTTTTATTTCAAACTGACGAGGAAATCCAGATGAAAGTTCTCATGCTCCATGGCATCAACCACAATATGTTCGGCAAGCGCGACCCCAAGCAGTACGGGACCATCACACTCGATCAGATTAATCAAAGTCTGGTGGATCTGGGTCGCGAACTCGGCGCCGAGCTGCAAACCTACCAGACCAACGACGAAGGTGCGATGTGCGACAGGATCCACCAAGCCTATGTGGATCAGGTTGACGCCGTGCTGATTAACGCTGGCGCCTGGACGCACTACAGCTACGGCATCCGCGATGCCCTGGCCATCCTGACCTGCCCGGTGGTCGAACTGCATATGTCCAACATTCACGCGCGCGAAGAGTTCCGCCACAAATCAGTGCTTGCCGACATCGTGTTGGGACAGATTTGCGGCTTTGGTGCTGACAGCTATCTACTGGCTCTGCGCGCCGGCGTATCGGCTGCCCAGGCACGCAAACGCAACTGAGCGCCAGCAAACTTTCATCTTTCACGGCACAGCGATATGCGAATCGACGGCAACACAGAAATCATTGCGCACATCGGTTACCCGACCCACGCGTTTCGGGCGCCCTTGATCTACAACCCCTGGTTTACCAAGGTCGGCATCAACGCGCTGCTTGTCCCCATGGGCAGCCGGCCCGAAGACTATGCCGATCTGCTACGGTCGGTTTTTCGCCTGAGCAACATCCGCGGCGCTTTGATCACCATGCCGCACAAAGTCAGCACCGTCGGCCTGCTCGATGAGGTGCTGCCGGGCGCGCAGATCGCTGGCGCCGTCAACGCGGTGCGCCGACTCGACGATGGACGTTTGCAGGGCGACATGTTCGATGGCGAGGGCTTTGTGCGCGGCCTCAAGCGCAAGGGCTTCGTCCCGCAGGGCAAGCGGGCATTGGTACTGGGCTCGGGCGGTGTTGGCAGCGCGATTGCCGCGTCGCTGGCGGCAGCCGGCGTGGCCGAGCTGCGACTCTTCGACCTGAACCCAGTGTCTGCGCAAGGGCTGGCGCAACGCTTGCTGCAGCATTACCCGCACATGCGAGCCCAAGTCAGCGCACCCAACCCCGCGGGCCTTGACCTGCTGGTCAATGCCACGCCACTGGGCATGAACGCCAGCGACCCGCTGCCCGCCGATCTCAGTCAACTCGACGCCAGCACCTTTGTGGGCGAGGTGGTGATGAAAACCGACATGACGCCTTTTTTGAAGGCGGCTGCACAAAAAGGCTGCAAGATTCAGATTGGCTCGGACATGCTGTTCGAGCAAATACCGGCTTACCTTGAATATTTCGGCTTTCCGGTGCCCACGCCCGACGAGCTTCGGGCGGTGGCGCTGGCCTGAGCGATCGCGCCCAACAGCGCGCCTGCTGTCTGGCGCACAATCAAAGCCCTCAATCTTTAAGGACGGGCTTGCCGACATGTTGCATTCATTTCTGGTTTTTCTCCACCTGCTGGGCGTGATCATTTGGGTCGGCGGCATGTTCTTCGCCTATTTCTGTCTCAGGCCAGCGGCCGCCTCCGAGCTGGCGCCACCCCAACGCCTGCCGCTGTGGCGCAAGACCTTTGGCCGCTTCCTGCCCATCACCGCAGTCGCCGTAGCAGCCATCGTGCTCAGCGGGGGCGTCGTGCTAGGACAAGTCGGCATGGCTGCTGCGCCCCTGGGCTGGCACCTGATGCTTGGGCTTGGCCTCTTGATGACGGCGGTCTTCATCTACGTCTATGCCTACCTCTACCCCAAGCTGTGCCGGGGCTGTGACGCCCAGGACTGGCCGGCGGCAGCGCGGGCCTTAGACCGCATTCGTCACATGGTGGAAGTCAATCTGGGCCTGGCGCTGCTGACCGTGGGCTCGGCCCTTTTGCTGGCCTGAGCCGCCCAGCAGAGCGTCCCGGCGGGCGCGGTTGCTTAAACTGTGGCTGCAATGATCTGGGCAACCGCCGCGGTGAGCTTCTTGGCATACGGCACATGCAGGAATTCGTTCGGGCCATGCGCATTGCTTTGTGGCCCGAGCACACCGCACACCAGCATCTGTGCTTTCGGAAAGCCCTTGGAGAGCATGTTCATCAGCGGAATCGTGCCACCCTGGCCGATGTAGCCACACGGCGCGCCAAACTGGCTGTTGGAGGCTGCGTGAATCGCCTGCTCGAACCAGTCAGTAGTCTGCGGCGCATTCCAGCCGGTGGCAGCCTGCCCTGGCTCGAACGTCACCTTGGCTTGATACGGCGCGTTGTCTTCCAACAGAGTTTTCAGGCGTGCCGTGGCCTGTGCCGCGTCAACCGTTGGCGGCAGGCGCAGGCTTAATTTAAACGCGGTGTAGGGCCTGAGCACATTGCCTGCGCCTTGCAGGTCGGGGAAGCCTTCTGCGCCCGTTACGCTCAGCGCCGGCAACCAGGTCCTGTTCAGCAGCGCCTGCACCGGGTCGGTGCTGGTGGGCAGGGCAGTCTGCACCGAGCCGCCGCAGTCAAAGTGGGCCCAGGGAAAACGCTTGTAAATCTGCTCACCCAGAATGTCGGCCGTCGTGACCATCTGCGCCATGCGCTGCTCGGGCACTTCGCAGTAAAAGTCTGCCGGCAGCAGGCGCCCGGTGGCGCTGTCTTCGAGACGCTCGAGCACCTGGCGCATGATGCGAAAGCTCGAAGGCACCACACCGCTGGCGTCGCCCGAGTGCACGCCCTCGGTGAGGATTTGCACCTTGAGTGTGCCGCCGCACAGGCCACGCAAGCTGGTGGTCATCCACAACTGATCGTAGTTACCCGTGCCCGAATCCAGACAAATCACCAAGCCCACATCGCCGAGTCGGTCTTTGAGCGCATCGACGTAGGGCAAGAGGTCAGGTGAGCCGCTTTCTTCCGATGTTTCAATCAGCCCCACGATGCGCGGATGCGCCGCTTGCTGCGCCTTGAGCGCCTGCACCGCCGTGAGCGCCGCATACACCGCATAGCCGTCATCGGCGCCGCCGCGGCCATACAGCCGACCGTCCTGGTACTTGGCAAGCCAGGGCCCCAAGTCTGAGCGCCAGCCGGTGAATTCTGGTTGTTTGTCCAGGTGGCCGTACATCAGCACGGTCTGGTTTTTCAAAGGGCCGTTGGCAGCTCGGCTGCCGTCGCCCTTGCTCGCGGGCACTTCAAAGAACAGCACTGGCGTGCGCCCCTCGAGCGCCACAATCTCCAGGCGTAAACCCTCGATCTTGCGCGAGCTGATCCACTGGGCAGCATCGCGCACCACGGTCGAGAGGTAAGCGTGTTGCGCCCAGTCCGGATCAAAGGCGGGCGACTTGGCCGGCACGGCGATGTACTGGCTGATGCGTGCGACGATGTCTTCGTCCCATGCACGGTTGGCGTGTTTCAGCAGTTGCAGGGTGTCGGTTGCAGCCGAGGGTAGTGGAGAGTTCATGAACGTCGTCCCGACAGAATGGAAGGCGCAAATGATGCCACGGTCTGCACCGTCTTGCCACAACGCATCGCTGAAAATAGGGCGCACACCGACCGGCATTTCCATCAAAGGACACCATGCAAAGTCTCGAGCAACTCCAATCGCAATTCACACTGCCTGGCGCCTTGCGCTTTGAGTCTGGCGCAGGCCGGCTGAACTTTGCTGTGATTCAAACCGAACAGGCACAGGCGCGCCTGTGCCTGCAAGGGGCCCACCTCGTGGCGTGGCAGCCCGCAGGTCAACGGCCGGTGATCTGGCTCTCGCCCACAGCGCTGTTCGCCGACAGGCAGGCGATTCGAGGCGGCATTCCGATCTGCTGGCCCTGGTTCGGCAACCAGCCCCAACGCAGCGCACACGGCTTTGCCCGCAACCGGGTCTGGCGCTTGCGCGCCAGCGCGCGGCTTGACGACGGCTCTGTACAGCTGCGCCTGGAGCTGACCGACGACGACCAAAGCCGGTCCCTGTGGAACCACGCCTTCGCCCTGGAGCTCGAATGCCTGATCGGCCAAAGTTTGTCGCTGCGTCTGCGCACGGTCAATCGTGATCGCATGCCAGTGACCATCACGCAGGCGCTGCACACCTACTTGGCTGTTGGCAACATCGGCCAGACCCGCGTGCTGGGGCTGGAAGACTGCCTGTACCAGGACAAATTACGTGACTTCGCCTGGGACCGTCAGCAAGGGCCTGTGACTTTTTCCGACGAGACGGATCGTATTTATGCCGACGCTGCCGAGAGTTGCGTGATTGAGGATCAGGCCTGGCATCGGCGCATCCGCGTGGCCAAGCAGGGCAGCCGCTCCACCGTGGTCTGGAACCCCTGGCAGGCGCGCGCAGCTGCCCTCGCAGACATGCCGGCCGAGAGCTATCGCGACATGCTGTGCGTTGAAACCAGCAACGCTGGCGTCGATCAGGTTTTGCTCGGCGTCGGCGACGAGCATGAGATGGCAGCGCAGATCAGCGTCGAAGACACGTCACTTTGAGCGCGGCCGTCAGGTCTGGCTGAGCAAAGCGGGCGAGGCCTGAGCGGTGAGCTGGTAGACCGAGGTGCCAGCCAGCGCATTGGGCCAGAAGCGCACCAGCCGGCCCTCTTGCAAGCCAAAGCTGTCGATCACACGCATGCCGTTGCGATGCGCGAGCACGCCAAAGTCTGCATGCGTGCCCACCCGGATATTGGGCGTGTCGTACCACTGATAAGGCAGGCGACGTGTCACCGGCATGCGTCCACGCAACACGCTCAGACGGTTGGGCCAGTGCGCAAAATTGGGAAAAGCAACGATGCCGATGCGACCCACCCGGACGGTTTCGCGCAACATCACCTCGGCGTTCCGCAGATGCTGCAAGGTGTCGACCTGCAGCACCACGTCAAAAGAACCATCGGCAAACATCGACAGGCCCTCGTCCAGGTTGAGCTGCAAGACCTCAACCCCACGCTGCACGCAGGCCAGCACATTGGCATCATCGAGCTCGACGCCGTAACCGGTGCAGCCACGCTCGCGCCGCAGATAGTCCATCATGGCGCCATCGCCGCAGCCCAGGTCAAGCACATGCGAGCCATGCGGCACCAGGGACGCAAGCCGGCGAAGCGTCCTCAAGTCGCTCATGCGCCCACCTCGATGTTCTTGAAATAGGCGCGCACTACGCCCAGATAGCGCGGATCGTCCAGCAAGAAGGCATCATGCCCGTGCGGCGCATCGATCTCTGCATAGCTGACCTTGCGCCGGTTGTCGAGCAAGGCTTTGACCATCTCTCGACTGCGCTTGGGCGCAAAACGCCAGTCGGTGGTGAAGCTGACCATGAGGAAGTCGGCGCTGGCGCGGGCGAGCGCCTTGCTCAGCTGCCCATCGAAAGCCTTGGCCGGATCAAAGTAGTCCAGCGCACGCGTGATCAGCAAATAGGTATTTGCGTCAAAGTACTCCGCAAACTTGTCACCCTGATGGCGCAAATAGCTCTCAATCTGAAATTCAATCTCCTGCGTGCTGAACTTGTATGACGCCCGAGGATCTGCGGCCTGGCCCGCCTCGGCGAGCACCGCGTCGCGCAGCTGGCGGCCAAACTTGTCGTTCATCACATCGTCGCTCAGGTAGGTGATGTGTCCGATCATGCGCGCAATGCGCAAGCCGCGCTTGGGCACAACCCCATGTTCATAGAAATGGCCACCATGAAAGTCAGGGTCGGTCACGATGGCGCGCCGCGCGACTTCATTGAAAGCAATGTTCTCCGCTGTCAGATTGGGTGCGCTGGCAATCACCACCGCGTGGCGAACCCGCGTGGGGTACTGCAGCGTCCAGCTGAGCGCCTGCATACCCCCAAGACTGCCGCCCATGACAGCCGCCAGCGTCTCGATGCCCAGGGCATCGAGCAATCGCGCCTGCGCGTCGACCCAGTCTTCGACGGTCACGACCGGGAAATCGGCACCGTACACACGACCGGTTTGCCGATTCAGGTGCATCGGCCCGGTTGAGCCAAAGCAGGAGCCCAGGTTGTTCACGCCAATCACAAAAAATCGATCGGTATCGACCGGCTTGCCCGGGCCAATCATGTTGTCCCACCAGCCCAGTGACTTGGGCTGGCCCTCATAGCTGCCGGCGACATGGTGGTCGGCATTGAGCGCATGGCAAACCAATACCGCATTGGAGCGCTCAGCGTTGAGCTCGCCGTAGGTTTCGTAGCGCAGCGCATAGTCGCCAATCGACGCGCCGCATTGCAAAGGCAGAGCGGTGTCGAAGGACAAAGTCTGTGGCGAAACAATCATCGCAGGCTGATCGGTGCAAAAAAACAAAACCCGGCTGAGCAAAGAGCGCGGCCGGGTACAAATCGTCGAAACACAAGCCTGTTTAGCTGAATTTCGGAGCTTCTTGAACCCCGGCGCCCGCAATCTGGATCAAATCGGCGCGTGCGCCCTAGTATAGAGCCAAGCCTTGCTGGCGCAAAGCCAGCCGCGATGGCCTAAGCCGGCAACGCCAACCCGTTGAGCTGCAAGCTAGCCAGCGCCATCACCTTGGCCGAGTCGACCAATTCCTGGATGCCAACGTATTCATTGGGCTGGTGCGCGAGCTCCAAAATGCCCGGGCCGTACGCGATGCAATCGCGCAATTTGCCAGTGCGCACGATGTGTTTCTGATCGTAAGTGCCTGGGCTGGCAATGTAACGGGGCTCGCGCCCGAGCACACGGGCAATTGCCTTAGCGGTGGCCACGACCACCGGAGCGTCTTTGGGCGTGGCAGTGGGCACAAAGCTCATGATCTCGCGCACGCTGAAGGCAAAGCCGGGGCGCGTTCGCGTCAGTTCTTCGAGCATGTCCATGATCTCAGCCTTCACCGCTTCGAGTGATTCTTCTGCGATGAAGCGCCGGTCCAGCACCGCGCGACAGCTGTGTGCCACCAGCGGCGAGGGTAAGTCGCCGATCGGGCGGCCTTTGTCGTCGCAGGCATAGTGTTGCTCGCGCTGACCGCCATGAATACTGTTGATGTTGAGCGTTGAGACCCGCGCGCCCTCGGGCTCCACCGGCTCCTGGGTGTGCCGCATGCGCAACTGCGGCTGCAAGTCGCGCTCCAGCAGATGCAGAAAAGCGCCCATGTGGCTGATCGCACTTTCGCCCAAAAACGGCATCGAGCCGTGTGCGATGCGGCCATGCGTCTGCACCTCGGCCCACCAGACGCCCCGGTGACCCAGGCATACACGGTCCACGCCAAGCGGCTCGGGGATGATCACGTGATGCACCCGCGGCGCGCTGAAATAGCCCAGCTCGCTCAAATAGCCCACGCCAGCAAAGCCGCCGGACTCCTCGTCCACCGTGCCACTGATCTCAAGCGCGCCGGGTAGGGCCAGGCCCGACTCCAGCAAGGCTTCGCAAGCGATCACGCTTGAGGCCAGACCGCCTTTCATGTCGCAGGTGCCACGCCCGTAGATGCGCCCATCGATTTCCTGCGCACCGAATGGATCGCGCGCCCAGCCCTCGCCGGGCTCAACCACATCAATATGGCTGTTGAAGTGAACGTTCGGGCCCGAGGCGCTGCCTTCGTGCCGGGCGATCACGTTCATGCGCGGGTGCGCATCCGAGTCGCCCGGCGCACCCTGGGCGCGCAAGTAGGACACCTCGAAGCCGCGCGCACGCAAACGCTCGCCCAGCAAGCGCGCGCAGGCCTCGTAAGCATCGCCCGGCGGGTTGACCGTGGGGATACGAACCAGGTCCTGCGTGAGCGCAATCAGCTCGTCGCGCTTGGCATCAATGCGCGACAGCAGCGCATCCAGCTTCATGCCAGGCTCTCTTTTATTGCCAGAAAGCCTTGGCCATGTCGTTGGCAAAGATCGGCGAGCTCGCCCACAGGCCTTGCAAGCCCTTGCGGCTGACAGCCACCTGCGCGGGGTTGAACAAGAACGCGTTCACCGCGTCGCTGGTGATGCGCCGCTGAATATCACCGAACAGCTTGCCGCGCTCTTTGGCGTCGGAACTGGCGGCATGGCGCGCAGCCAAATCCCGGAAGGCCTGGCTGTCGTAGCCAAAGTAGTAATTCGGGTTGGCGTAAGCCATGTAGTCCAGCGGCTCGACGTGGTTGATGATGGTCAAATCAAAGTTGCCCTTGAACGGGCCACCCAGCCACTGCGCCCACTCCACGTTCTCGATCTTGGCGTTAATGCCCACCTTGGCCAGCTGGGCGGCAACCACCTCGCCGCCTTTGCGGGCGTAAGGCGGCGGTGGCAAGGTCAGCGTCACGTTCAAGGGCGTGGCCACGCCCGCTTGCTTGAGCAGCGCGCGCGCCTTCTCGGGGTCATAGGGGTAGACGCCGGTCAGGTCCACATAGCCTGCATCTGTTGGCGCCATGTGGCTGCCAATCGGCTTGGCCAAGCCCTCGAACACACCGTCAATGAAAGCCTTGCGGTCGATCGCGTGCATCAGGGCCTGGCGCACGCGCACATCGTCGAAAGGCTTTCGCTTGTTGTTGATGGTCATGATGCCCTTGCCGGCAGTGCTGCCCATGGCCACGGTGAAGCGCTTGTCTGACTGGAACTGCTTGATGTTTTGGAATGCGCCAAAGCGCGGCATGCCGTCAATGTCACCAGCCAGCAGCGCGGCCACCTGGGCCGCTGCATCATTGATGAAGCGGAAAGTCACCTTCTCAAGCCTGACGGCTTTCGCGTCGCGGTAACCGTCCCACTTGGCCAGCGTCACCGCGCTGCCCTTGGCCCAGGACGCCAGCTTGTACGGGCCGGTGCCCACGGGCTGCGTCGCGGCCTTGTCAGCGCTGCCCGGGTGCAGGATCACCGCCGTGTTTTCACCCATGCGAAACAGGAAATTGCCGTCGGGCTTATCGAGCACCAGAATCACCGAATGGGCATCGGGCGTATCAATGCGCGAGATGTTGTCGAACACCGCCTTTTTTGCCTTGTTGGTGCTCTTTTCTGCCTTGGCACGCTCGAAGCTGAACTTCACCGCCGTAGCGTCAAATGCGCTGCCGTCCTGAAATTTGACGTCTTGTCGCAACTTGAAGCTGTAGACCTTACCGTCCGGGTCCATGGTCCAGCTCTGCGCCAGCAAAGGCGTGACCGAGCCATCCACATTGATTTTGGTCAGCCCCTCAAAGATGTTGTAGTGCACGATCTCGCCAATGGCAGCAGCCGGCGCCACCGTCGGATCGAGCCCCGGCGGCTCCAGAATCATGCCCAGCACCACGCTGGTTTTCTTGCTCTGGGCCGTCGCCGGTGCGCTCAGTGCCAAAGTCAGCGCAGCCAGCAGCAGCGCACCAGAGAGCTTGATGAAATGTTGACGCATCAGGTTCATGTCTCCTCCAATCAAATAGGGGCTCGCAGCGCCTCGCCAGGCTTCGCTCAGGTCAGGGCGGAGCGGGGCACTGCATCGAGCAGTTTTTGAGTATAGGGCTCACGCGGGGCGCGCAGAATCTGCGCGCAGTCGCCCTGTTCCACAACGCCGCCAGCCTGCAGCACCAAGAGCTCATCAGCCATGAGCTTGACCACCGAGAGATCGTGACTGATAAACACGTAGGACAGCCGGTGGCGGTCCTGCAGGTCCATCATCAGGTTGAGCACCTGCGCCTGCACCGACACATCAAGCGCGCTGACCGGCTCGTCAGCCACGATCAAAGCCGGGCGTGTGATCAGGGCCCTGGCAATCGCAATGCGCTGACGCTGCCCGCCGGAAAACTCATGCGGGTATTTGTCCAGGTCACTGGTTCGCAAACCCACTTCGGCCAGCGCATCCTGCGCCAAGCCGCGCCACGCTGAGGCAGGCTGGAGCCCTTGCGCACGCAGGGGCTCCGAGAGAATGCGCAGCACGCTTTGACGCGGGTCGAGCGAGCTGTAAGGGTCTTGAAACACCATTTGAAAGCCAGCGCGCTCGCGTCGCAGCTCGCTGGGGCTCAAGGTGGCGAGGTCGCGCCCCTTGAAGAGCACAGCGCCCTGTGCGGGTTGCTCCAGCGCCATGATCAACCGTGCCAGCGTGGACTTGCCGGAACCGGACTCACCCACCACGCCGAGGCTTTTGCCCGCCGGCAGCGAAAAATTCACGCCACGCAAGGCCTCAAGCACATCGCCCCCCCGCCAGGGCAGGCTCGCCGACAGGGCATAACGCTGTCCCAGGTTCACCGCCTGCAAGAGGGGTGCCTCTGCGGCGGTCTCGGCGCGCCAGTGAGGGACCGCGCTCAAGGCTGGCTCCCCAGCGGGCAGCGCACGCGGTGGTCCTCGTCCAGCGCTTGCCACGCGGGCATGCGCTGCCGGCAGTCATCTTGCGCCCAGGCACAGCGCGGCGCAAACGCGCAAGCGTGGCCAAGGTCGGACAGCTCAGGCACCCGCCCCGGAATCACTGGCAGACGCGTGCCACGCGCCAGCGACAAATCCGGCCTGGCTGCCAGCAGCCCCCGCGTGTAGGGGTGCGCCAGCCGCGCAAACAGCGCCTCGGTCTGCGCGTCCTCGACCACCTGGCCGGCGTACATCACCAGCACACGCTCGACCCACTGGCGCATCAGGGCCAGGTCATGCGAGATCAGCAGCAGGCTCATGCCGTCTTCGTGCACCAGCTCGGTCAAGAGCTTCAGAATGTCTTGCTGCAAGGTCACATCCAGCGCGGTGGTCGGCTCATCAGCAATCAAGAGCTCGGGCTCACAGGCCAGGGCCATGGCGATCATCACACGCTGACGCTGCCCGCCCGAGAGCTGATGCGCATAGGCCTGCAGGCGCGCACGCGCCTGAGGCAACTGCACCCGCTCAAGCAATTCCAGTGCCCTGGCCCTGGCCGCAACACGGCTCATGCCCCAATGCAGGCGCATCGGCTCGGTGAGCTGCTGCTCGACCGTGTGCAAGGGGTTGAGCGCAGTCATGGGCTCCTGAAACACCATTGCCATGCGCGCGCCTCGCAGCTGGGCCAGCGCCGGCTCACCCAGGCCGACGATTTCCTGGCCGCTCACGCGAATCGAGCCACGCAGCTGTGCACGCTCGGGCTGCAAGCCCATGATGCTCAAAGCAGTGAGCGATTTGCCGCAACCACTCTCCCCAATCAGGCCCATGATCTGACCACGCGGCAGACACAGGTCCACGCCACGCAAAGCGCTCAGCGGGCCTTTTCCACTGTTGAGTGTGAGCCATAGATCGCGCACCTCGAGTGCGGGCTCATTCGCACGCACCGGTTCGCTCGAAGCTGGGTGCATATCGCTGCTCATCGCTGCCGCGCCAGTTTGGGGTCGAGCACATCGCGCAGGCCGTCACCCAGCAGGTTCAGGCCCAGCACCGACAAAGCGATCGCCAGGCCTGGGTAGAGCGCCAGCTGCGGCGCCTGAAACAGCTGGGTTTGCGCTTCATTGAGCATGCGCCCCCAGCTCGCCTGCGGTGGTTGCGTGCCAAGTCCCAGGTAAGACAAGGCCGCCTCGGCCAGGATGGCAATCGCAAACTGCACCGTGGCCTGCACGATCAGCAGGCCCAGCAGATTAGGCAGCACATGGTCAAACGTAATGCGCCAGCGACCCATGCCACAGGCCCGCGCGGCCAGCGTGTAGTCCCGTGCCCAGATCGCCACCGCTGCGCCGCGCGTGATTCGGGCAAACACCGGAATATTAAAAATGCCAATGGCCAGAATGCTGATGTACAGCCCAGGCCCATAGATCGCACTGAGCATGATGGCCATGAGCAAGGCTGGAAAGGCAAAGGTGAAGTCAGCCGCGCGCATCACCACTTCGTCGACCCATCCGCGCTGCGCGGCTGCGAGCAAACCCAGGCCAACGCCAAAAAACACACCGATACCAACGGCCATCAAGCCAACCAGAATCGAGTTCTGGCTGCCCACCAGCAACTGCGAGGCGACGTCGCGCCCCAGACTGTCGGTGCCAAACCAGTGCGCCGCGCTGGCAGCGGCCAGCTTGTTGGGGATGTCAATCTCGGCTGGCGGCCAGGGTGTCCACCACACGCTGATGAATGCGCTGCACAGCAGCAAGGCCACCAGCGCAAAGCCCAGCACAAAACTCGGGTGGCGCCGCGCACGACGCAAGTGTTCAGGCATGGCGGGCACGCAAACGTGGATCGACCACCAGGTAGAGCAGATCGACCACCAAATTGATGAGAATCACGAAGGCTGCCAGCAGCATCACCACGTCGCGCACCAGCACCAGGTCACGGTTGGCAATCGCCTGAAACACCAGCCGCCCGATGCCGGGCAGCACAAACACGTTCTCGACCACGATGGCGCCCGTGATCAGGTTGCCAAACTGAAGGCCCATCACGGTCAGCACCGGGATCATGGCATTGCGCAGCACATGACGCCACAGCACGGCACGCGAAGATAGGCCCTTGGCACGGGCGGTGCGCACAAAATCTTCACGCATCACCTCGAGCACAGCCGAGCGCGTGATGCGCGCCAGAATCGCCGCCTGCACCGCGGCCAGCGCGACGGCGGGCAAGATCAGCGCCTGCAGTCCATCAAGTAGCCCACCGCCGTCCTCTTCGCGCCAGCCTGGAAAGCCGCCAGCGTTGACCCACTGCAACTCGACGGCAAACAACAGGATCAGCAAAATGGCAAGCCAGAAATTGGGAATGGCCACGCCGACCTGACTGAGCGCCATCACGCCAACATCACCGGCCCGGTTATGCCGTGCCGCCGCGTACAGACCCAGCGCCAGCGCAAGCACCACGGTCAGCGCCATGGCCATCACGGCCAGGGGCAAACTCACAACCAGGCGCTCAGCGATCAGTGTCGCCGTGGGGGTGTCATAAGCCGTGCTCAACTGGGTCTGCCCCTGCAGCAAGCCCGACGTCCATTGCAAGTAGCGCTGCCAGGCGCTCTGGTCCAGGCCAAGCTTCTGGCGCAAGGCTTGCACCGCCTCGGGACTGGCGGTCTCTCCCAGCATGACTTCAGCTGCGTTGCCCGGCAGCAGTTCGAGCACCACAAAGACCAGCACCGAAGCCAGGCTCAGGGTGAGCAAAAAGCTGCCCAG
>JAYQPP010000013.1:0-23607 GCA_038145425.1 Comamonadaceae bacterium
ACCAAAAGCCTGAGAGGTTTTCTTTCAATGGCTCAGGTTTGCCGATACCGTCAAACGGCTGACGAAGCGCATCTTTGATCAATGAATTGATGCGCTTGAGGGCCTTCTTGTCTTGACCCTGCCAGTAGGTGTAGTCATCCCAAGCAGCTATGGTCCAAGTTAAATGGTGGACGCTATCAGTCGGCATCAACCAAACCCTGGCGCCTCACCTCACCCTTGCGGAACTGCTCAATCGAGCGGGCCAAATGCGCTGCGTTCGCGGGCGACTTCAACAGGTGCACCGTCTCCATCAGGCCATTAAACGTGTCCAGGGACATGACCACGGCGTCTGGCGCATCGCGCCTCGCAATCACTGTGTAATCAGCGTCAGCGATGACCTGATCGATCACGCCCTTGAGGCTACCCCTAGCCGCAGAAAAGTTAATCACTCGCATGGCATGAAACTCCTACCTGATCAATTCATTGCACAAGTTGAAACGGTTTTTTGGTACGGGGCAAGCGGTCAACAAAAATAATGCAGACAACGCGCTCAAGATCTCACAATCGGGCCAACAAGACTGCCATCAACCAAACAACTCGCTGTGGGAGCCAAGTCGAGCCAGGCGTAGGGTCAACGCATCTGGTTTCTTGTAGATCAACAATAAATCAGGCTTGATGTGGCACTCGCGGTAACCAGACCAATTACCGACCAGTTCGTGGTCCTTAAAACGTGGCCCGAGTTCTTCATCGTTCGCCAAGGCCACAAACACCGACTTCAACTCAAGGGCAAGGTTGTTGCGGTAGCGACCCTTGGATTCGCGCTTGAAGTCACGCTTGAACGCCGTGGACGCCTCAATCGCCCTCATGCAGGTTTGCCATCAACGCATCAACGCTTTCAAACCGCTCTCCTTTGCCGTCTTCCAGTTGATCGATGGCCTTCTTCGTCCGGGCATTGGGGGCTCTGACAGAGAAAGGGAGCTGCCGCTCCGCGGCCACCCTCATCAGCATCAGCCGAATTGCATCGGAAACCGACAACCCCATCGCCTGCAAAGCATCTGTGGCCTGCTGCTTGGTCTGGGTATCTATCCTGGCCCTGACGTAGGTGTCTGCTGTGGTCATCTGAACTCCTTTTGGTGCTGCACATCAATTGTAGTCACATTGATGCCACAGATCAAGATACAAAACCCATGCATTTCTTCCAAAACCCTTACCACGCGCCATATCTCAAAATCAGATTCCGCGCCTGTCGAAACGCATGCAGCGGCACTTCAGCGAGCATCTCGCCCCACTTGGCATCGGATTGCCTGACGGTGCTGTCCTATCGAATCTGCCAGATGCTTGAATACGACGTTGGCCAACCACCTCAACAAGTGCAATGTTTGGGGGAATGCCAGGACCTCAACGGAGAGGCAGGTAAAGCGCCATTGGCGCATCGACACACGGCACAAACCCGTATCGCTCGTAGAACGATTTCGCGCTTTCATCCTTGGCGTCTACCAATAGCGCATAAGCACCAACAAGACTGCGGGCGTACAGGCATCTGTCAACCGCGCAACCAATGAGCACCTCGCCTACTCCGGCGCCGCGATGTTCAATATCACGTGCCAGACGACCCATCCGAAAGCAAGGAACCGGATACCGTGGCAGCTTCTTGCGCTCTGCACCGGTGAGTTGCTCGACACCTACTTGTGCTGCACTGAGCGTATAGAACCCAAGAATCTTGCTAGGAGCTGCATCGTCGACCAAAACGAAAACGGTTCTGACGCCTTTTACACTTTGTTGCGCTGCGTACTTTTTCAGATAGTCATCCAGCGCCGCCACCCCGCAATGAAATCCCGTCCGATCATGCCGAGAGACGTCAAGAACCTGCTCTTCAAGCACGCATGACTTTAGATGCGGCCTTCAAGGCAGATTGCAGCGCAGGATTTGGACTGAATGCGCCGTTGATCGCCGCATTGAGTGCAACAAAATCTCGCCTCGAGAGCAGGACGCGCGTCTCCTGCTCCAGCAGAGTCTGTGCCTTTTCTTTGGCCGCGCTGCGAACAAAACCGGCCATGGTCGTGCCCATCAGGCTGGCAGCACGGGCAAGAAGATCCTTATCCTCTGCGTCAAGCTTGAGATCAAATCGAGCAATTGCTGTCATGACAACCCCAAAATAATACGGTATTTTGCCGTATCAATCGGGGACTGTTAATTACAGGGACAGTCAAATTTCGCGAGGGTCGCGGCGCTGCTGGCGCTGAGGTGATACCCATCGCTTGCTAATACTCAGCGCCAAGCCCTGCTCACATGGCTTAAAACACGCAAAATCCGCTGTATGGCGCTTAGCCGGGCTGGAAATGACTCGCTTTCCAATCAGTTGCCACATGGACGTACTACCCTAACGTCGGTCTTCAGCCAAGTGCCTGACGTCCATCACCCTCCCTCACCGGCTTGACTTTGAGCTCCGCTCGCAGACCGTCAATTTCAGCTTTGAGTTCTTCATACTCCGCCATTTTGCGCTTCAAAAAATGGGTGGTCAGTGCCACCTTTTCGGTGATTCCGGCCGGGGTGAGCACGTAGACATAGCCGAACTTGTTTTTAGAGTGCCGAAAGTTGTGTACCTTGACCCAGCCCTTGTCGATCAAAGCCTTGAGGCAGTAGTTCAGCCCGCTGGTGCTCACACCCAAGCTGGCAGCGAGCTCGCGCTGGGTCATGTCTGGGTTGTCTTGCAGCAGGCGCATCACGCGAAAGTGCGTGTCTTCCTGCAACTGGGTGTGTCGGGTGGGCATGCGCGCCGAGGGAGACTTTTAAAAATGCCTTTACCACGCTACCGCCATGCCAAAACAGCGTTTAGCACGGCAAATCAGGGGCATTTGATGGCTCGAACAGATCGCCAAGCGGTGTCAGTCTGGCAGCGATTTTGTTCGAATATGAACGATTGTAGTGGTAATGTTTGCAAGGCCCGGATTAGGAGAAACCCTAGGCGAAGGGATTCTTACAACTAATTGGGGTCAGAGTCCAATTAATTGACCAAACGTCACCAAAATCTGTTGCCAGGCCGCGCCGAGGTGCTTGGTCAGCATCCAGGCCATCGCAACGTTCGCGACCTCACGCGCAGTATGGCGCGCACAGTCTGCGCCACAATCGAAAGCGCACATGAATCCCCCTGCCCTGCCGCCCATCCAAGTTATCACCTCTGGCGCGTTTGCGGCTGCCCTGCAAACACTTACCCCGATTTATGCTCAGACGCACGGTGAAGCCATCGACCTGCATTTTGGATCGTCGCTGGGGGCGGCACATGACTCGATTCCCACCCGGCTCGCGCAGGGCCAGCGCTTTGACGTTTTCATCCTGGCGCGCCAGGCGCTTGATGAGTACGCCAATCAAGGGCACCTAGCCGAAGGTCAGGGATGGGATTTGGTTGAATCGCATATTGGTATGGCCGTACGTGCCGGCGACGCCGCGCCAGACATCTCGAACCTGGAGGTGCTCAAACAAACCCTGCTTGCGGCAAAGCGCGTTGCGCTAGCCGCTAGCGCCAGCGGCATTTATTTGCGCACACAGGTGTTTCCAAAACTGGGCATCGCGGAAGAAATGACCAGGACGGCATTCACGGTCTACAGTGAGCGGGTGGGTCATGTGCTCGCGCGTGGCGAAGCAGATTTGGGTTTTCAGCAGGTGAGCGAAATCTTGCCGATCAAAACCGTGAAACTTGTTGGCATGCTGCCAGCAGAGCTTCGCAAACCGTTTTATTTCAGCGCTGCGATTGGCGCCCACTGCACACAGCCGGATCAGGTGGCGCGCGTCAAACAGTTCTTGCGTTTCCTGGCCAGCGCTGAAGCGGCGCTTGCAATCAAACAAACAGGCCTGGAGCCGCTGCATCCACGCATTTAGCGTACAGGGCCTTAGATTGACCGAATCAAAATGTGTGCCTAAAATACACACATGTCAGCGCCAAAAGTTTTTAACTGGAACCATGACAAAAACCAACTATTGATTCGCGATCGAGGCATTTCTTTTGAGCGAATTGTTTTTGAAATTGGCAGCGGCAATGAGTTGGCCGTTGTGGAGCACCCCAATCAGAAAAAGTACCCAGGGCAACACATCTCTATGGTGCAAGTTGACGACTATGTATACGCCGTGCCTTTTGTTGAAACGGAGGCCGAGATTTTTTTGAAAACAATCATCCCCAGCAGAAAAGCTAGACGCACATTCAGGAGAAAGCCATGAAAAAGACCACAACGCATGACGCAGAAGAACTGGAAATTTTGCAGGCCTGGGAGGCCGGGGCGCTCAAACCGGTCAAGCAAATGAGCCGGGCTATCAAAGCGCACCAAGTGGCGGCAGAGGCTACATTTAAGAAAGATCAGCGAATCAACATCAGAATTTCAAGCAGAGACTTGAAAAACATCCAGGCTCGAGCACTAGAAGAAGGCGTTCCCTACCAAACATTTGTCGCCAGCGTCCTGCACAAGTATGTGAATGGTCATTTGGTCAACCAGCGCTGAAGACCAGAGCGCAACGGGGCCGCTTAAAACCCAATAGCGAAGCATCGCCGCGAAAGGTTTTTCTTCAACGCTGTCCACAAGTATTCGTTCTTGAGGATCAGCCCCGGGCTGCAAAACGCCGCCGTTACAGGCGCTGGGGACCCGTCCAACCAAGCCCATCAAAAATCTCCAGGTCCGACCCTTGAAATCACGCCAAGGCGCCCTACCTACTATGCACTGACCAACCTCATCAAGGAGTCTTGCATGTTTTACCGTTCAATGTTTCCGCGTGATTTGTACGCTGAGCTCAATCAACTGCACCGGGCGGCGCAACAGGCGTTTGACCTGGGTCCCAATGTGCGTGGCGCCTGGACGGGCTACCCGTCTGTCAACGTGGGCAAGACGCCAGAATCGGTTGAGATATATGTCTTCGCGCCCGGCATGAACCCGGGCGACTTTGAAGTGCGCTTGGAGAAGGGCACGCTGTCGGTTGCGGGCGAGCGCAAGGTGCCCGAGCTGCCCGAAAAATCAACACTGCAGATGGACCAGCGTTTTGCCGGCAAGTTCCGCCGTGCCATCGCACTGCCCGACGACGCTGACGGCAACAACATCTCTGCCAAGTACCGCGACGGGGTGTTGCACATCAGCGTGCCGCGAAGCGCTGCCCCCGAGCCACGGCGCATCACCATTCATTAAGCCAGGAGAGCAAGAATGAACACCAACAAGTTGAAGGCACAAGCCGGATCGCACGCGCAGGAATCGCAAGCCTTTTTGCTGCCGGCTGTAGACGTGATGGAAGACGCCAACGGCATCACGCTGTACTCAGACATGCCTGGGGTGTCAAAAGACAAACTCAAACTGCATGTCGAGGCTGACACACTCACCATCGAAGGCGAGGTTGACCTAAACATCCCGTCGACCATGGACGCAAGCCACATCGAGGTCAACCTGCCGCGCTATCGGCATGCATTCACCATGTCTAAAGAACTCGACGTGGACCAGGTTAGCGCCAAGTTTGATCAAGGCGTGCTCACGCTTCGCATCCCCAAGGCACAGCACGCACAGCCGCGACACATTGAGGTACAGCTGGGATAAACCCTCGCCGCGGTCACAAAAAAGCCCGCTATCTAAAAAATAGCGGGCTGCTTATTTATTGGGGTGGCTGATGGGGCTCGAACCCACGACAACAGGAATCACAATCCTGGACTCTACCAACTGAGCTACAGCCACCGAGGGGCCAAATTATAGCTGCGCGCTGTCGCTCGAATGCAAGATCGCTGCTCAACCGGGTGTGCCTTCAGAAGACAAAAAACAGCAACGCCAAGGCCTCAAGCCAACTGGCGAATCAGACGGCTGTGAGACCCATGCCATGCTTTAGCAGCCCGTGCCTTGCACTCAAGCACCGCGGCCATGCTGTAAACCGAATAGCGCATCGACCATGCGTTTGGCAGCGCCTTGGTGCGCATCAGAAAATGTCTTGGCGGCAGATTGCGCAAGCTTCAGGCCATGGGTATCAGCCAGCAGCCCTAAGGCCAACTCAAGAGCCTTAGCCATATCTGGCACCCGCCAGGCTGCGCCAGATGCCAAGGCCTGCTCTGCGGCTTGCGAAAAATTAAAGGTGTGCGGACCCATGATGACAGGGCAGGCGCAAGCGGCCGCTTCAATCAGGTTCTGCCCACCCAGCGGCTCGAAGCTGCCGCCCAGCAAACACAGATCAGCCAGGCCATAGTAGAGCGGCATTTCACCGAGGCTGTCACCCAGAAGAAGCTGCGGTCCACCCGTCAACGCCGGACCGGATGATGCCCACTGGCTACGCCTCGAAACGGTCAAACCACTGGCAACAATCAAATCCGCCACCTCCCCAAAACGTTGGGGGTGACGGGGCACCACCAACCACTGCACAGGGCTGACATCCTTTCGTGCAAGAAGTTCCTGGAGCGCTGTCAACCAAAGTTGTTCCTCGCCCTCGCGGGAACTTGCGAGCAAGACCACCGGCACAGCGCCAGCGCTGCGCCATTGCCGTCCACGGGCCAGTAACCGTGGGTCAGGCTGGGTGTCGTATTTCAGGTTTCCCATCACTGAGGTGCAATCCGCTGGCGCGCCTAAAGCCACCAGACGCTCCGCATCGTGCTCGGTTTGGGCATAGATCGCAGTAAACGCACCGAACAGGGGTTTAGACAACAGGCGCAACCGTTGCGCTTGGTTTTGAGACCGCGGGCTCATCCGGGCATTCGCCAGCACCAAGGGAACACCAGCCTGCCGGCTTTGTGCGACGAGATTCGGCCACACCTCGGTCTCCATCAAGATACCAACGTCCGGCCTGAAATGCCGCAAAAAACGCTGCACAGCAGTGGGCGTATCCCAAGGCTGCCAGGCCTGCACATCCCCAGGCCTCAACAACTTCTGGCCTGCGGCACGCCCTGTGGCCGTGCCGTGGGTCAACAGCAGTCGCATGTCCGGCCAGCGCTGTCGAAGCGCCTCAAGCAAGGGCGCGGCCGCCCTGGCCTCACCCAGCGACACGGCATGCACCCACACGGTAAGGCCGCTGGCTTGCAGCGCGGTCTGCGCGTACTGTCCGAAACGCTCTGGAGTGTTTTGCAAATAGCCCGGCTCTGCACGGCCGCGGCGTTTGAGTTTGAATCGCAGCAAGGGCTGCATCAACACCATCAAGCCGCTGTACAGCCACATCGCCACCGCGAAACGCCAGCCACCCTGAAGCACCTGGCGACTGCCTTGGTCAGCCATGCTGATCGGTGCCTTCAATGCGCCGCAGCATCAAGCTGCGCTTCGGGCTTGACCTGGCGCAGCGCGGCCAGCATGTCATGCTCGATGCGCGCCAAGGCGTCTGGCGTGTGGCCCTCAAATCGCAGCACCAAGACCGGCGTTGTGTTGGATGCACGAATCAGGCCAAAGCCATCGGGCCAATCAACCCGTAGGCCGTCGATCGTGCTCACCTCAGCCGGCGCTGCAAAGCGCGCCTGGCTCACCAGTTCTTGAACCAGCGCATGCGGCTCGCCTTCAGCACATTTGACGTTGAGCTCTGGGGTAGAGAAACTGCTGGGCAACGCCGATAAAACCGCATTGGCATCTGGCGAGCGGCCCAGAATTTCGAGCAAGCGGCAGCCCGCGTAGGTGCCGTCGTCAAAACCGTACCAGCGTTCCTTGAAAAAGATGTGACCGCTCATCTCGCCGCCAAGCGGCGAGTCAACTTGCTTCATCTTGGCCTTGATCAGCGAATGCCCAGTTTTAAACATCAGCGGCTCGCCACCAGCCGCTTTAATGGCTGGAGCCAATCGCTGCGAACACTTCACGTCAAACAAGATCGTTCCGCCCGGCGCCCGGCTCAGCACGTCTTTTGCAAAGAGCATCATTTGACGGTCCGGGTAAATCGTTTCACCGTCACGGGTCACGATGCCCAGGCGGTCGCCATCGCCGTCAAACGCCAGCCCGATCTCTGCATCGCCGGCCTGCAGTGCGGCAATCAGGTCACGCAGATTCTCTGGCTTGCTTGGGTCCGGGTGATGGTTGGGGAATTCACCGTCTACCTCACTAAAGAGCTCGGTGACATCGCACCCGATGGCACGCAAAATGTCTGGCGCCGACGCGCCGGCAACGCCGTTGCCGCAATCCACCACGATCTTGAGCGGACGCTCGAGCTTAATGTCTTCCACGATGCGCGCGGTGTAGGCCGGCAACACCTCGACAGACCGCACTTGGCCACCTGCGCACAGCACCCAGGCTTCGTCCTGCATCATCTGGCGCAAAGCCTGGATCTCGTCGCCGTAAATGGCGCGACCGCCCATAACCATTTTGAAGCCGTTGTAGTCCTTGGGGTTATGGCTGCCGGTGACCTGGATGCCGCTTTGGCATTCGGTATTGGCCGCGAAATACAACATAGGCGTGGTGGCCATGCCAATATCGATCACCTCTGCGCCCGCCTCCGTCAAGCCCTGTATCAAAGCGGCTGCCAAAGCAGGTCCGCTCAAGCGACCATCACGCCCCACTGCGATGCGGGTTTGGCCTTCGCGGCGGGCAACGGTGGCAAAGGCTCGGCCCAGGCCTCTGGCAGTCTGTTCGTCAAGCGTGGCGGGCACGATGCCGCGAATGTCATAAGCCTTGAAGATCGATGGAGAAAGATTCACAGAAAAACTCCTCAGGTGCAGGCCATCAAGCGCGCAGGCCCTGGCCCGACCTTGACTGAGATTCTAGAAGCCCGCCCAGCGGTGCTTGGGTTAGCCGATGTCCGCTGGGGTCGGCGGAGCCAATCGCATGATGGAACACAGCAAAAAGGCGTGGACGACATCAACTGTTACCAAGCGTTACAGCAAACAAGAGGCGCTCATCTATGATTCAGCCATGCAGATTCCAGCCACGGCGGTGCGCGCCAAGTTTCACAGTCCTTTGGGTCTGATGCACCTGATGACCCTGGACAGTCACCTCATCGGTGTTTGGTTTGACGCGCAGGCACACCAGCCAGACCTGCACCATGTGGCAGTGACGATTGCCAACCCGGTCACCGATCAGGCCAAAGAGCAACTGAGTGAGTACTTTGCAGGTCGCAGGCAACGCTTTTCCTTGCCTGTACGCTTTGTTTTCGGGACGCTTTTTCAACAGGCCGTTTGGAAGGCCCTGCAAAAAATTCCGCTCGGGCAAAGCGCCACTTACCTTGATATCGCCCTTGGCTTGGGTAAGCCAGAAGCGGCCCGCGCTGTGGGCGCAGCAGTTGGCCGCAATCCCTTGAGCATCGTCATCCCTTGCCATCGGGTGCTGGGCGCGCAAGGCAAAATGACCGGCTACGCGGGTGGCCTGGACCGTAAAGCAGCGCTGCTGCGCCTGGAAGGCCTGATTTGAATTCCACAAGCCGCCTGGGGCAGTGGTTGCCCGAATTTCTGCTGCTTGCCGCCTTGTGGGGTTCGTCGGTTTTGTTTATGCGCCTGAGCACCACTGAATTCGGTCCCCTGCCGCCCGCTGGGGTGCGCGTTGCGGTGGCAACGCTTTTTTTGCTGCCGCTGGTCATCGCCAAAAAGCAGTTGTCCAGCATGATGCAGCACTGGCGAAAGATCTTCTTTTTAGGCACGATTAATTCAGGCCTGCCTTTTGCATTTTTCTCCTACGCCCTGCTCTCGGTTTCCACGGGCCTGACCTCGCTGATCAATGCCACCGTTCCCCTGTTTGGCGCGCTGGTAGCCTGGATCTGGCTCAAAGACCGTCCGCAAGGCCTGAAGATTCTGGGGTTGGCCCTGGGCTTTGCAGGTGTGGCGATGTTGGCCTGGGGCAAAGCGAGTTTCAAGCCCAACGCCAGCGGTTATTCGAGCGCGCTGGGCATACTGGCCTGCTTCGCCGCTTGCCTGTGCTACGGCATTGCCGCGAGTTTTACCCGACGTCACCTCAGCGGCATCAACGCCCTGGTGGTCGCCACGGGCAGCCAGGTGGGTGCCACCCTGGCACTGGCGCTGCCAACCCTCTGGCTGTGGCCCGAACAGGCGCCAAGTTTGCGCGCGTGGCTGTCTGTGCTCACGGTGGGCGTTTTTTGTACCGCAATCGCCTATGTGCTGTTCTTTCGCCTGATCGAAAAACTGGGCGCGGCCACCTCGTTGACCGTCACCTTTTTGATTCCGGTATTTGCCAATATCTATGGCATGGCGTTCTTGGATGAGACCATCACCACGTGGATGCTGATCTGCGCCCCCATCATCCTGCTGGGCACCGCGCTGTCGCTGGGCTTGTTCAGCCGGCCCCGCGCAGGGGCGCCGGGCTAGCTTGCCTTGCGCTTCAACGCCGCCTGGCGAATGTCGTTCAGGCTGGCGCGCGTGGTGATCGCCTGCGGCTCCTGGATGATCTCTATCAGCGTGCCTTGAGGACGCGCCAGCGCCTCTAAAAAGACCGCCTCAAATTCATCGCTGCGCTCTATGCGCACACCGGCATAACCATAGGCCCTGGCCAGCGCCGCGAAGTCGGGGTTGGCCAGCGCGGTACCCGCCACACGCTCAGGGTATTCGCGCTCTTGATGCATGCGGATCGTTCCATACATGCCATTGTTCAACACGATCACGATGGTCTTGGCGCCATGCTGTGCCGCGGTAGCAAGCTCTTGGCCAGTCATCAAAAAGTCACCGTCCCCGGCCAGCGTGACCACCGTGCGTCCCGTCGTGATGGCCGCGGCAATGCCGGCTGGCACACCATAGCCCATAGCACCATTGGTGGGCGCGAGTTGGGTCTTAAGCCCTTTGACCAGGCCGTGGTATCGAAAATAGCGGTGTAGCCAGCTTGCAAAATTGCCCGCGCCATTGGTCAGCACCGCATCGGCAGGCAAATGCTTTTGCAGCGTCGCAATCACCGCGGGCATGTTCACCAGTCCTTGGCTGGTGTCTTCGGGCAGGCTGGCCAAGGCGGCAAGGCGCGTGTTGGCTAAGTAGTCCTGATTGCAGCCCTGGCTCCATTCTTGCCAGGGTGCACGCTCGGGCGGTGACAGTGCGGCCAATGCTTCTGCCGCGGCTGGCATGCCGGCATGAATCGCCAGCCTGGTTTGAAAAACCCGGTTGAGCTCATCTGCGCTGCTATGAATATGCACCAGGGCCTGCGTTGGCTTCGGTGCTGCAATGAGCGCGTAACTGCCAGACGTGATTTCACCCAAGCGCGGCCCAAAGGCCAGGATCAGGTCACTTTGCGCAATGCGCTTGCCCAGCGCCGGGTTAACGCCAAGGCCCACATCCCCCGCATACAAGGGGTGATGGTTGTCAAAGGTATCCTGGAAACGAAAGGCATTGGCCACCGGCAAGGACCATTTCTCCGCGAAGGTTTGCAGGTCTCGCGCTGCCTGCGGCGTCCAGCCACTGCCGCCGGCAAGCACCAAAGGGCGCTGGGCTTTGCGCAGCAGATCCGCCAAGGCGTCGGTACTGCGCGCGGTGATCCCTGTTTCCACCACATCGGCCTGCGCAAAGGCCTGAGGGCCCTGCCCGGCCGCATCCAGTGGCACCGGTTCGGTGAGCATGTCCTCGGGCAGTACCAGCACCACCGGGCCGCGCCGCCCATTCATGGCGGTGGCAAATGCGCGCGACACGTACTCTGGGATGCGCTCGACCTGGTCGATGCGCTCAACCAGCTTGGCCATGCCTTTGGTGCTGGGCCCAAAAAAACTCAGGTAGTTCACCTCTTGAAAGGCTTCGCGGTCGCGCATGCTGCCGGCCACGTCACCGACAAACATCACCATGGGCGTGCTGTCCTGAAACGCGGTGTGCAAGCCAATCGACGCATTGGTGGCGCCGGGACCGCGCGTGACAAAACACACACCGGGCCGACCGGTGAGCTTGCCATGCGCCTCGGCCATGAACGCCGCGCCGCCTTCCTGTCGGTTGATGACGAACTGAATGTCATCACGGTACTGGTAAAAGCCGTCCAGCACCGCCAGATAGCTTTCGCCCGGCACGCCAAAGACATGTGTCACGCCTTGGGCCAGCAGGCATTTCACCAACAAATGGCCACCAAATTCTTGATCAGTTGTAGAGCTCATAATGTGTCAGGCACGCGCAGGACTTGTGCCTTGAAGAGTGCGCTGGCCAACGCCCAACGCGATAAAAACGCTTAAGGCCAGCGTCATAGCCGCACCCACCAGAGTCAGGGCGTACTGCTGCTGGTCCATCAGCAGTCCGAACATCAAAGGCGCGAGCGCCAGACCGGTGTCAAAGCCGGAATAGACCAGGCCATACACACGGCCAGTCGCACCTTTCGGGGTGACTTTACGCACCATCAAATCCCGGCTCGGCCCGGCAATACCGATGGCAAAGCCGGTGCTGGCCAGGACCACCATGGTCACCGTCGCACCCAGCCAACCCGTTGCACACAGAACCATGAGGGCCGCGGAAACCGCCATGGCGCTTGCCACCACGCGGTCCACGGACCGCGCGCGCGCTGCCACAAAACCACCGGCGAGCACACCGGCCGCACCGCACAGCATGTAGGCTGTCACGGTCAGGGTCGCAGACTGAAAGCTGATGCCATGCATGGCACGCAGTATCGACACCGAGAAGTTCTGGATCACGGCCAGCGTGATGGTTGAGAAGGTGAAGAAAGCGAAGCACCACCAGACCACGGGCTGACGCATAAAAGCCAGGCTGTGTTCGCCTGGCTGCTGGGCCGAGCGGGCCACTACAGCGGTCAACAATTTGCCCCGGTTGAGATACAGGACCGCCAGTACCAAGGCGTAGACCATCGCCGCAGCCAGGTAGGCCTTTCGCCAATCCATCAGTAGGCTCAAGGTCACCAGAAACACCGGTGCCAGTGCCCAACCCAAATTACCCGCCAAGCCATGCGCACTGAAGGCGTGCCCCAGACGAGGACCCGACACACGGTGATTAAGTATGGTGAAGTCCACCGGATGAAAAGTGGCATTGGCCAGGCCCGAGAGTGCCGCCACAACCAACAAGCCTGTATAACTGTTGGCCCAGGCTGCAAGCAGGCACACCAGCATGAACAAGCCGATGGCCACAAACAGCAAGGGTCGTGCACCGAGGCGGTCCACCACAAAGCCGGCAAGTGCCTGACCCACACCAGAGATGACAAAAAACACCGTCATCAACAGGCCGAGCTGCGCATAGCTCAGGTCAAAGGTTTGCATGAAAACCGGGAACAAGGGCGGGAGCAACAAATGCCCAAAATGCGATGCGGCATGTGCCATACCCACCAGCCCAATGATGCTGGCGTCTTGCCTCCAGGGCACTGCACCGGATGGCTCGTCAAGGGCGCTCGCTGCGGACATGGCCGTATCTTAGCCAATGTCCACGCGCAAGCCCCTGCTGGCGCCCCTGGAAAAACTAGGCTTTGGCGAACTGGAACTTGCCGGGCTCGCGGATCGGATCGACATCGACCTTGATCTGATCCTTGGGCACAAACGCGCCCTCAAGCAACAGCTTGGACAGCGGGTTTTCAATGCGCTGCTGGATGGCACGCTTCAGCGGTCGCGCGCCAAACACCGGGTCAAAACCCACCTTGGCCAGCTCGGCCACTGCCGTATCGCTGACCTGCAGGCTCAGCTCCATGCGGGTCAAGCGCTCGGTCAACACGGCAAGCTGAATGCGCGCAATGTCGGCAATATGGTCTGCAGCCAGGGCGTGGAACACCACCGTCTCGTCAATGCGGTTGAGAAACTCCGGGCGGAAATGGTTTTTCAGCTCGGCCATCACAGCATCCTTGACGTCCTCAGGTGGCTGTCCGACCATGCTCTGAATCAGGTGGGAGCCAACGTTGCTGGTCATCACAATCACAGTGTTTTTAAAGTCCACGGTGCGACCCTGGCCGTCGGTCAGGCGACCATCGTCGAGCACCTGCAGCAACACATTGAACACATCCGGGTGCGCTTTTTCCACCTCGTCGAGCAGCAGCACGCTGTAAGGCTTACGCCGCACCGCCTCGGTCAGGTAGCCACCCTCCTCATAGCCCACGTAACCGGGCGGCGCCCCAATCAAACGCGCCACCGAGTGCTTTTCCATGAACTCACTCATGTCGATGCGCACCATGTGGTCTTCGCTGTCAAACAAGAAGCCCGCCAAGGCTTTGCACAGCTCGGTCTTGCCAACACCAGTCGGGCCAAGGAACAAAAACGAGCCGGTTGGCCGGTTTGGATCTGACAGACCCGAGCGAGAACGACGAATAGCATTGGACACAGCCGAAATCGCTTCGTCCTGTCCCACCACACGCTGATGCAAGCGGTCTTCCATCAGCAGCAATTTGTCGCGCTCGCCCTGCATCATTTTGGAAACCGGAATGCCGGTGGCACGGCTCACCACCTCGGCAATCTCTTCGGCGCCCACCTGCGTGCGCAGCAGCCGCGTAGCGTCGCTCTTGTCTTTGCTGGCCTCTTTCTCCTGCACTTCCTTGAGCTGCTTTTCCAGCGCGGGCAGCTGGCCGTACTGCAGCTCAGCAACCTTGTTGAAGTCACCCTTGCGCGTGAGCTCTTCAATCTGGAAACGCAGCTGATCGATCTTGTCACGCAACTCACCACTGCCTTGCGCGCTGGCTTTCTCGGACTTCCAGATTTCATCCAAATCTGAGATCTGCTTTTGCAGGCTGGTGATTTCGCCATGAATGAGGTCCAGGCGCTTGCGCGAGGCATCGTCTTTTTCTTTTTTTACCGCCTCACGCTCGATCTGGAGCTGGATCAAGCGCCGATCCAGCTTGTCCATGACCTCGGGCTTGGAGTCCATCTCGATCTTGATCTTGGAGGCTGCCTCGTCAATCAAATCGATGGCCTTATCCGGCAAAAAGCGGTCGGTGATGTAGCGGTTCGACAATTCCGCTGCAGCCACGATGGCTGGGTCGGTGATGTCAACGTTGTGGTGTTTTTCGTAACGCTCTTTCAGACCGCGCAGAATCGCAATCGTGGCCTCGACCGAGGGCTCGCCCACCAGAATTTTTTGAAAGCGCCGCTCCAGCGCAGCGTCTTTTTCGATGTACTTGCGGTACTCGTCCAGCGTAGTCGCGCCCACACAATGCAGCTCGCCACGCGCCAATGCGGGTTTGAGCATATTGCCGGCGTCCATCGCGCCTTCGGCCTTGCCCGCACCGACCATGGTGTGCAACTCATCGATGAACACAATGGTCTGACCCTCGTCCTTGGCCAGGTCTTTTAAAACATTTTTAAGGCGCTCTTCAAACTCGCCACGGAACTTGGCACCGGCAAGCAAACTGGCCATGTCCAGACTCAGCACCCGCTTACCCTTGAGCGAGTCAGGCACCTCGCCGGCCACAATGCGCTGCGCCAGGCCTTCCACAATAGCCGTTTTGCCCACGCCGGGCTCACCGATCAGAACCGGGTTGTTTTTGGTGCGCCGCTGCAGTACCTGTATGGCACGCCGGATTTCATCGTCTCGCCCGATCACAGGGTCAAGCTTGCCCAAACGCGCACGCTCTGTCAGGTCCAGGCAGTATTTCTTCAAGGACTCGCGCTGGTCTTCGGCATCGGCGTTGTCGACGCTTTGGCCGCCGCGAACCGCGTCGATGGCCGCTTCCAGACTTTTACGTGTCAGGCCATGGCTTCGGGCCATATCACCCACCGAGCTCTTCGCATCGGAGAGCGCCAGCAAAAACAGCTCGCTGGCAACAAACTGGTCGCCTCGTTTGATCGCCTCTTTTTCCGTGGCTTGCAGCATCTTGCCAAGGTCAGGGCTGCCCTGGACCTGGTCTTGCCCGCTGACCTGCGGCAGTTTTTTGACCAAGGTCTCTGTCGCCTGCGTGAGGGCCGCCACGTTCACACCCGCGCGCTGGAGCAAAGCCTTAGGGCCGTCTTGCTGGCGCAACATGGCCAGCAACAAGTGCGCCGGCTCAATGTACGCATGGTCCTCACCCAGGGCGATCGACTGCGCGTCGCCCAGAGCCTCTTGGAATTTGGTGGTTAGTTTGTCCTGTCGCATAAAACCTCCGATTGGCTTGCAAATAGGGCTTCATCTGCCAATTTCAAGTCCCCAGGGCTTGTGGGCATGTCCCTAAAATGGGCTGATGAACATTCACCAAATGTCGGCGCGTCACGATCAGGAGCAAGACCGTATTCTGGTCAGTCTGAACACGACCGACGATGAGGAATTACGTTTTTGGCTGACGCGCCGCCTGATGGACCGTTTGTGGCCTACTTTGAATACGCTGGTGATCGAACATTTCGCGGTCCCTGACGACGCCCAAACCGACGGCTATGTGGACCTCGACGCGCTCGATGACGACAGCAAAGCTGTGCTGGCCCAGGCACAGCAAGAGGCTTCGTTGCAGGGCGCGGACTTTGAGACACCCTATAAATCGGGGAGCCTGCGCCAGCCGCTGGGCCAGGAGCCTCTGCTGGTCACCAAAATCGACATCACCATCGGCAAGGCTCGACAGCTTCGCTTACGCGTGACCGAAGCGCTACAAGACGGCGCCAAGCCACGTGAGTTTCAGATGGAGCTCAAGCCAGAGCTGACCTTCGGCTTTATGCAGCTCTTAAAACAAGCGATTGCGCGGGCAGACTGGGGCATTGCGCTGGCCGGGGTGTCGGCCTCAGCCACAGATGAGGCGGCTGAGCTCTTTGAGCGCGCCGAGCCCAGCAACTACCTGAACTAACCAGCGCCTCTACCAAGCACATGAGGGCGACAGCCGGAAGTCCTTAGCTGTTACTGGCCTGAATGCCCCACCTGGCCAAGGCCGCGTCGTCGCTGACGCGCGCATCGACCCAGACGGAGCCATTGGCTGTTTGCTCCTTCTTCCAGAATGGCGCCTGGGTTTTGAGGTAGTCCATCAGGAATTCGCAAGCCGCAAAGCTTTCGCCGCGGTGCGCGGAGCTTACAGCCACGAGCACAATCTGGTCCATGGGTTGAAGCGCACCGATACGGTGAATGACCTGCACCTTGCGAATATCAAAGCGCTGGTGTGCGGCATCGATCATGGCCTCAATGGCGCGCTCGGTCATGCCGGGGTAGTGTTCGAGCTCCATGCCCAAAATATCCGGCGTCTGCGTGTTGTTGCGGTCTCGTACGGTGCCCACAAAACAGCACACGGCACCAACCCCGCCATCGCCCTGGCGTAGCGCAGCGATGACCGCGCTGACATCGAAGTCCTCGTGCTGGATGACAACCCGGGCGCTTGCCGCATCCATCGCTCAGCCTCCGGTCACAGGCGGGAAGAAGGCCACTTCATCGCCCTCGCGCAGCGCAACCGCTTCGTCCGACATCACCTGATTGCGCGCCATGCGCACTGCTTTGGCACGCGAAAGGGCCTTTGCATACTCTCCGCCAAGTGCTAGTAATTCGTCACGCAAGCCGCCCAACGTCGTGGCCTGGGTTTGGCGCACCTCGAGCGACTGCGCGAGCGCCTCCCGAATCGATGCGAAATAGCGAACCGTGATCTTCATGACAAAACAGCGGAAAACGGCAAGTACCGAACCAGATCACCCTTTGCAATGGTCTGGCCCGCTGGATTGTCCACCAGGCCGTCGCC
The DNA here is from genome assembly GCA_038145425.1 of Comamonadaceae bacterium. GTDB lineage: Bacteria > Pseudomonadota > Gammaproteobacteria > Burkholderiales > Burkholderiaceae_C > Rhodoferax. The sequence continues at coordinate 17,403 of JAYQPP010000013.1, forward strand.
CCACACCACAGAGCTCAGCACGCCCGAGCTTTGGTTGGCAAACAGCGCCAAGTCGCCGTCCTCGCTCTCACGCACCCGCAAAAATTCGCGGCGCTTGTCGCCACGTGGCCAATCAAATCCAGCGCGCCGCTGCTGGGACGGCCATTGCCAGTTTGAGGCGCCCTGCAGCTTGAGCAAAAACGGCCTGACCAACAACAAAAAAGTGACGTAACTGCTGACCGGATTGCCCGGCAAACCCATGAAGTGCGCGCCACCCACACGACCATACGCAAAAGGCTTACCCGGCTTCATGCCGATCTGCCACAAATCGAGGTGTCCCAACTCCTGCACAGCGGGCTTGATGTGGTCCTCCTCGCCGACTGACACACCCCCGCTGGTGAGAATCAGGTCATGGGCCTGACTGGCTTGACGCAAGGCTTCCAAAGTGGCCTCGCGCTGATCCGGGACGATGCCCAGGTCGCTCACAACGCAGCCAAAACGCTCCAGCAGGGTTCTGAGGAAAAAACGGTTGGAGTTGTAAATGGCCCCGGGCGCCATACGTTCCGGCGCCACATCGCCAGGCATGACCAATTCATCACCGGTTGAGAACAAGGCCACGCGCGGCTGGCGTACAACGGGCAAATCGGCCAGCCCAATCCCCGCGGCTAGGCCCAGCGATGCGGGGTTTAAGCGTTCGCCTCGTGAGAGAACCACCTCCCCACGGCGAACGTCCTCGCCGCTGCGCCGAATCCACTGGCCAGGCTCGACGGCCTCGCGCACCTGAATGCGCCCATCGGCCAGCACCTCGCAGGCCTCCTGCATCACCACGGCATCGGCGCCTGGGGGAATCGGAGCGCCGGTAAAAATGCGCGCCGCGGATCCAGCCGCCAGGGGATGGCCCGAGGACCCAGCTGGAATGCGTTGCGTCACTGGCAAAGACTCGCCACTGGCAAGGTCCGCGCAGCGCAAGGCGTAGCCGTCCATGGAGCTATTGTCCTGGGGTGGCACCTGTAGAGCGGACACCAGGTCCTGCGCCAACACCCGCCCGTCTGCGGCAAAGGTCGATACCCAGTCGGTCTCGCCCAAGGGCTGGGCATGCACCAGCAATTCATCCATCGCCGCATCCAGCGATTTCAAGCCCTTCGCAACGGGCTTGCCGTGGGTGTTGGCCGTCATCCGTGTTTCTCCGGGTTGTAGATGAAGCGATCCGAGTGCGCTTCCATCCAGTCCACGACTTCAGCGGGCCGATCCAGATTCAGGATCGGCAAGGCAGTAGGGACAGGGAGCTCACCCGCCGAATTGGTAGCCACCGCTACGATAAACGGATCCACCTCGTAGCGGCAAGGCTTTTGTGCTTGCGCGCGCCAAACTTCAATCTTAAACAGATCGGAGTCCTTGAACCCCTCCACCAAGACCCAGTCAACGCCGTCGAAGACCTCGCTCAAAAGATGATGTACGCTGAGTTTCTGCGGGACTTCAAATTCACGTATCAGGGCCAGGCGCTTGTCGGAGGCCACCACCACTTCGAAAGCGCCGGCTTCACGATGACGAAAAGTGTCTTTGCCGGGATGGTCAATATCAAAACTATGGTGGGCGTGTTTGATCACTGACACGCGTTGCCCGCGCAACTTCAGCTCAGCAACCAGCTGCTCCACCAGTGTGGTCTTTCCCGCGCCAGAGAATCCGGCAAATCCGATGACCTTCATCGAACCATCCTCATACGCCGAGCCCGGGTCTGCATGGTCGCGACCTCATTGAACGCCATCGGCGCAATGCGCTGCAATGAACTGCTTGATGTGAGCCACATCGGCCTTCATCGAGACCACCTTCTTGGGCAAGCGCTCAATACCCTCAAACTTGGCAGGCCGATCAGGCTCGCGCCCGGTCGCCTCAAGAATGGTCTGGGCAAACTTAATCGGCAGTGCGGTTTCCAAAACAATCATCGGCACGCCCGGCTGCAGGTGTTCCCGGGCAACCTTCACGCCGTCAGCCGTATGCGTGTCAATCATGCAGCCCAAGCGCTCATAACAGTCACGAATCGTCGCCAGTCGATCGGCATGCGTGCTTTTGCCACTGAGAAAACCAAACTGCGATGCTGCTTGCGCAAACACCGGGTCATCACGCAAATCAAAGCTACCCGCCAGGCTGAGCGCCTGCGCAAATAGGCTTTTGTTGCGCTTGGCATCGCGCCCAAGCAGGTCAAAAATAAAGCGCTCAAAATTGCTCGCTTTAGAAATGTCCATCGAAGGACTCGATGTCTCAAAGGTGTTCTGGCTGGAACGAACCCGGTAAACCCCAGTGCGGAAAAATTCATCGAGCACATCGTTCTCGTTGGTGGCTACCACCAGATGCGCGATCGGCAAGCCCATCATGCGCGCCACATGGCCTGCGCAGACGTTGCCGAAATTGCCACTGGGCACGGTGAAAGAAACCTGCTGGCTGTTGTTCGACGTCGCCTGAAAATAACCCGCAAAATAGTACACCACCTGCGCTAGCAGGCGCGCCCAGTTGATTGAATTGACCGTGCCAATGTGATAGCGGGCCTTGAAGGCAAGGTCGTTGCTGACGGCTTTGACCATGTCCTGGCAGTCATCAAATACACCCTCCACCGCGACGTTAAAAATGTTCGCATCCTGCAGGCTGAACATTTGCGCTTGCTGAAACGGGCTCATGCGGCCGGCCGGGCTGGTCATGAAGACCCGAACACCCCGCTTGCCCCGCATCGCGTACTCGGCTGCGCTGCCGGTATCACCGCTGGTCGCACCCAAAATATTGAGCTGCTCGCCTCGGCGCGTGAGCTCGTATTCAAAAAGATGGCCGAGCAATTGCATGGCCATGTCTTTGAAGGCCAGCGTCGGACCGTTCGACAGCGCCTCCAGCCAGATACCGTTTTCCAGCGGGCGCAAGGGGACGATCTGCGCGGTGCCAAAGACCTCTTGCGTGTAGGTCTTGTGGCACAAGGCCTGCAAGTCTTTCGATGGGATGTCGTCGATATAGAGCGACAGAATGCGAAATGCCAACTCGCCGTAGCCCTGTTGCGCATGCACATCGCGCAAGGCTTTTAAGTCTTCGCCGCTCAGGCGCGGATAGACCTCCGGCAGGTACAGCCCGCCGTCGGGCGCCAGGCCTTCGAGGAGGATTTCACAGAATTGCTTGCGCTGGGCATGCCCACGGGTCGACAGGTAACGCATCAGGCCAGTTCTTCCTTGCGAATTCGGGTGATCGGCTCCAGCACCGTCGGCAAGTCCTGCATCAGGCCGATGGCCCGGTTCATGTCCGCCTCCAGACACTCATGGGTCAGGATGATGACGTCGGTTTGCGCCACATCTGCGGCTGCGGCTGCCGAGTTGATGGCATCTTCGGCCTCGCGCTGCAGCACCGCGTCGATGCTGATGTCGGACTCAGCCAGAATGCCTGTCACGCGGGCCAAAACACCGGCCTCGTCGGCCACCCGTAGGCGCAGGTAGTAACTGGTTTGCACCTTGTCCATGGGCAAGACGCTGAGGTCACTGATGGCACCAGGCTGAAACGCCAGATGCGGCACCCGATTCAAGGGGTCTGCCGTGTGCAAGCGGGTGACATCAACCAAGTCCGCAATAACCGCGCTGGCAGTGGGCTCTGAGCCAGCGCCCTTGCCGTAATACAGCGTGGAGCCCACCGCATCGGCTTGTACCAGCACCGCATTCATAGCCCCTTCCACATTGGCAATCAGGCGTTTTGCAGGTATCAGGCAGGGATGAACACGCAGTTCCACACCGGCCTCAGACCGCTTGGTGATACCCAGCAATTTAATGCGGTAACCCAACTGCTCGGCGTATTTGATGTCGGCCGCGCCAAGCTTGGTAATGCCTTCGATGTAGGCCTTGTCAAACTGGACAGGAATGCCAAACGCAATCGCGCTCATCAAGGTGGCTTTGTGGGCGGCATCGACACCCTCGATATCGAAGGTGGGGTCAGCCTCGGCATAACCCAGGCGCTGCGCCTCCTTCAAGACCACATCAAAGTCCAGGTTCTTGTCACGCATCTCGGATAAGATGAAATTGGTGGTGCCGTTAATGATGCCCGCGATCCATTGAATACGGTTCGCCGTCAGGCCTTCCCGCAGCGCCTTGATTATCGGAATGCCCCCAGCCACAGCCGCCTCAAAGGCGACCATCACACCCTTGGCACTTGCAGCAGCAAAGATCTCGGTACCGTGGACAGCCAGGAGCGCTTTGTTAGCGGTGACAACGTGCTTGCCGGCCGCAATCGCCTCGAGCACCAGGGTACGGGCAATACCGTAGCCACCGATGAGTTCGATCACGATATCGATGTCGGGGTTGGCAATCACAGCCCTGGCGTCACTGACCACCTGCACGTCGTCGCCCACCAGGGTACGCGCCCGCTCCACGTTGAGATCAGCCACCATGCTGATGCGGATCTCACGGCCAGCGCGGCGCACGATCTCCTGCTGGTTACGCCGCAGCACGTTGTAGGTACCAGAGCCCACGACGCCGATGCCCAGCAAACCTACTTGAATTGCTTTCATGTCTTTCCTTGAATTAAATCTCACGCGCCAACTGGCAACTCTCGCTGGGGTCCGGCCGCTAGGGCAGCGTCAGTTTTCGTGGCGTCGGCGGTAAGCCTCCAGAAAGGTGGCAATCCGACCGATGGCTTCGCGCAAATCATCCTCATGTGGCAGGAAGACGATTCGGAAATGGTCGGGCTGCTCCCAGTTAAAACCCGTGCCCTGCACCAACATCACCTTGGTCTCTTGCAGCAACTCCAGGAAAAACTGCTGATCATCCTGGATTGGATACATCTGAGGGTCGAGACGGGCAAACATGTACAAGGCCGCAGACGGCTTGACGCAGCTCACACCAGGGATGGCCGTGATCAGCTCATAAGCCAGGTCGCGCTGACGACGCAAGCGTCCGCCCTCGCCAACCAGTTCGTTGATGCTCTGATAGCCCCCAAGAGCGGTCTGAATCGCCCACTGCCCCGGGACGTTGGAGCACAAACGCATGTTCGAGAGCATGTTGAGGCCCTCGATGTAGTCGGCAGCCAGCGTTTTGTCCCCGGAGACCACCATCCAGCCCGCACGATAACCACAGGAGCGATAGCTTTTTGACAGCGAATTGAAAGTCAGCGTGAGGACGTCTTCGCTCAGTGAGCCAATGGCCGTGTGTGAAACGCCGTCGTAGAGCACTTTGTCGTAGACCTCGTCGGCAAACAAGACCAGGCCATGCTCTCGCGCAATCGACACCAACGCGAGCAGTACCTCATCAGAATAGAGCGCCCCGGTCGGGTTATTGGGGTTGATCACGACCAGGCCGCGGGTCCTGTCAGTGATCTTGGCGCGCAAATCATCCAGATCGGGCATCCAGCCCTTGCTCTCGTCGCACAGATAGTGCACGGGCGTACCACCAGAAAGGCTGGCGGCCGCTGTCCACAGCGGGTAGTCCGGCGCGGGCAACAAAATTTCGTCACCGTTGTCAAGCAAAGCGTTGGTGGCCATCACGATCAACTCGCTGGCACCGTTACCTAAATAAATATCGTCAAGTTCAACGCCCTTGATACCCTGCCGCTGGGTTTCGTGCATCACCGCCTTACGCGCCGCAAAAATTCCCTTGCTCTCAGAATACCCTGCCGAATTCGGCAGGTTTCGAATCATGTCCTGCTGAATCTCTTCGGGCGAATCAAAGCCAAACGTGGCCAGATTGCCGATATTGAGCTTGATGATCTTGTGCCCCTCGTCCTCCATGTGGCGCGCCGCGTCCATGATCGGACCGCGAATGTCGTAACAGACATTGGCCAGCTTTGCAGATTTGCGAACGGTTTTCAAGATAACTCCAGAGGGTGGCTGCCGAACGGTGAAACCTATAATTTGACCACAACTCCTGCACCGGCCAAGCGCGTTATCAGCGACACTTTGCGCGACCCTAGTCATGAAAATCCACCCCGACCCGATCAGCGTGCCCTACGTGCACAGCTATGGCGACGGCTGGGTCAGGGTAGGGGATCAAGAATTCGCCAACAGTCTGGTGATGGACACGACGGGCCAACGCTTTGACTGGGGGTGCCGACGGTTTGAAGACCTCACCGAGCAGCACTTTGACCGCCTAGTCGCACTGGGCTCAGAAACCGTCATTTTCGGCAGTGGGCGACGCCTGAGATGGGGGGGCGGGGGGGGGGGGGGGGGGGGGGGGGGGGGGGGGGGCGGGGGGGGGGGGGGGGGGGGGGGCGG
>JAYQPP010000013.1:23617-73132 GCA_038145425.1 Comamonadaceae bacterium
GGGCTCGGAAACCGTCATTTTCGGCAGCGGCCGACGCCTGAAATTCCCGCCCCCCGCCCTGGCCCGCTCTCTGATTCAGGCCCAGATCGGCCTGGACACCATGGACACGCACGCGGCATGCCGAACCTACAACATTCTGGCCGCCGAAGGGCGGAGAGTCGCGCTGGCTATTCTGATCGAAGCTGGCTGAACATCAGCTGGTTTGATCAAGGGCTTTGAGCGCAAGCGGGCTCGTAGCCAAGGACGTCCATCGATTCGGGTTAAAATGTTGGCCTCAGAGACAGGCTCTCCCACAGCGGAGGCCCCGGACTTGCGTCAAGCCCTCAGGCGCACCAAACGGTGTTCAAAAAAGAGATTAGAAAACCATGTCAATCGCTGTCAACAAACCCATCCCAGAGTACGAATCCAATGCCACCTCCGGTGTGCGGGTGACCCACACATCGCACCTCGGCCAAGTGCTGATTTTGTATTTTTACCCCAAGGACAACACGCCGGGCTGCACCACTGAGGCCATGCAGTTTCGTGACAAATACAAAGACTTCGTCAAGGCGGGCGCCACCGTTTTCGGCGTATCGCGCGACAACATGAAATCACACGAAGACTTCAAAGAAAAATTGGGGCTTCCCTTTGATCTCATCGCCGACACCGAAGAAAAAATGTGCCATATGTTCGGCGTGGTCAAGAACAAGATCATGTACGGCAAAAAAGTCAAAGGCATTGAGCGCAGTACCTTCCTGATCGGTACCGACGGCTTGCTCAAAGAAGAATGGCGCGGACTCAAAGTGCCCGGCCACGTGGACGAAGTCCTCAAGGCTGTCAAGGCCCTTAACAAGGCCGAAGTCGCCGCCGCTTAAGAGGATTTTTTCTCTCATAGCGTCCCCAGGGCGCGCGTGCAAGTCGTGCATAATGGGCTCATGCCTCAAGCACGACCGCTTGGAACCCTCATCAAAAGCCGCCCTGGCGTCCGGGCGGCTTTTGTTTTTTTATAGAACGATCGTTGACCACGCGGATTTGAAAGACAATACACCCAGACCCCACCAACCGCGTCGAGTATTTCAATGCCATTACCCCCTGCCCCATCCAAGCGCGCCACCGTACTCAATTTCCAAAGTTACGCCAAAACCGTCCCGACCAAGCCAGAGGTCGGGCAAAAGCCCAAGCGCAAGGCAGGCGCGGTCGCAAAGAAAATGGCGCCTGCGGCCAAACTGCTGCAGCCTGTGGCACCAGTGGTACCGGCAGCCCAGGCGCCGGTGGCGGTGGCGGTGGTCAACGCCCTGCGCGACAAGGGTAAACCCAAGAAGGCCAAGTCAAGCGGCCCCAAAAAGCTCTTTGTGCTCGATACCAATGTTCTGCTGCACGATCCGAGTTGTTTGTTTCGCTTTGAAGAGCACGATATTTACCTCCCGATGATTGTTCTGGAGGAGCTCGACGGGCACAAAAAAGGGATGACCGAGGTGGCGCGCAACGGACGCCAGGCCAGCCGCTCGCTCGATGCCCTGGCCGAATCCCAAGCTGAGGACATCACCGCAGGCCTTGCGCTCAATGCCACCGGGCATATCGAAGCATCGGGCAAGTTGTTCTTTCAGACCAAAGCTCTGAACTACTCGCTGGCCGACAGCCTGCCACAAGGCAAGGCGGACAATCAAATCCTGGGTGTGGTTGAGGCTTTGCGCAAGGAGCACGCAAGTCGCGAAGTGGTGCTGGTGTCCAAAGACATCAATATGCGCGTCAAAGCCCGCGCGCTGGGCCTGTTGGCCGACGACTACCAGAACGACAAGACGCTGGACGACGGCGACTTGCTGTATGCCGGCGCGCTGGCCCTGCCGGCGGACTTCTGGGGCACCCACGGCAGCAAAGTCGAGAGTTGGCAACAAGGCGTTCACACGTTTTACCGCATCAGCGGGCCCATCGTGCCGCAACTACAAGTCAACCAGTTTGTCTTTTTCGAAGCGCCTGGCGAGCCCAGCCTGTATGCCCGGGTGACCGAGATTCGCGACAAGGTGGCGGTCTTCAAAACCCTGAAAGATTACACGCACCTGAAAAATGCGGTTTGGGGTATCACCTCTCGTAACCGCGAGCAAAACTTTGCCATGAATCTGCTCATGGATCCAGAAGTTGACTTTGTCACGCTCACCGGCACGGCAGGCACCGGAAAGACCTTGATGGCACTGGCTGCTGGTCTGACCCAGGTGCTCGACGACCGGCGCTACACCGAGATCATCATGACACGGGCCACTGTCAGCGTCGGTGAAGACATCGGCTTTCTTCCCGGCACCGAAGAGGAAAAAATGGGGCCCTGGATGGGCGCGCTCGACGACAACCTGGAGGTACTGGGCAAGACCGACACCTCGGCCGGCGAGTGGGGGCGGGCTGCCACCAACGAGCTTATTCGCAGCCGCATCAAAATCAAGAGCATGAATTTCATGCGCGGGCGCACCTTTTTGAACAAGTACCTGATCATCGATGAGGCACAAAACCTCACGCCCAAGCAAATGAAGACCTTGATCACCCGCGCAGGGCCAGGCACCAAGATCATCTGCATGGGCAATATCGCGCAAATCGACACGCCCTATCTGACAGAAGGCTCCTCAGGTTTGACCTACGCGGTCGATAAGTTCAAAGGCTGGCAGCACAGTGGCCATATCACCCTGGCCCGCGGCGAACGCTCCAGATTGGCGGACTTCGCCAGCGAGGTGCTATAGCCGCTACGCGGGTAAGGCACGGGCTATCGGCCACATAGGCGGCCGCTAGAAATTTTCCCCAGCGCTAGAGGCCAGGGACTCGAATTTGGTGATCTTGTTCAGGAAAGCCAGTTTGACCACGCCTGTCGGGCCATTGCGCTGCTTGGCGATGATGACTTCAGCCACACCTGGCTCCTTGCAAGCTTCCTTGGTGTAATACTCATCGCGGTAAATGAACATGATGATGTCGGCATCCTGTTCAATGGCACCCGACTCGCGCAAGTCGCTCATCATCGGCCGCTTGTCAGGCCGGGTTTCAACGCTACGGTTCAGCTGAGACAGCGCAATCACCGGACACTGCAATTCTTTGGCTAGCATCTTCAAGCCGCGCGAGATTTCCCCCAGCTCGGTGGCGCGGTTCTCGCCTTCGCTGCCAGCCGAGCCACTCATGAGCTGCAGATAGTCCACCACCACCAGGCCAAGCTGCCCGCACTGACGCGCCAGGCGGCGCGCATTGGCTCTGAGTTCACCAGGCGTGAGCCCTGCGGATTCATCGATGTACAGGGAAATCGTGCGCAGTTTTTCAATGGCCTCCGACAAACGCGGCCATTCATCGTCCGTTAATTTGCCCGTGCGCAAATGTCCCTGGTCAATCCGACCAATCGAGCCCACAATGCGCACCGCCAATTGCGCAGCGCCCATCTCCATGGAAAAAACGGCTACAGGCAGGCCTTCATTCAAGGCCACATGCTCGGCCATATTGATGGCCAATGCGGTTTTTCCCATTGAGGGACGGCCGGCCAGAACGATCAAATCACCGGCCTGCAAGCCAGCGGTCAGGCGGTCCAGGTCATAAAAACCAGTGGGCACCCCGGTGACATCGTTGGGGTTGTCGGCCATTTCCTGCACGCGGTCAAGCAAACTGACCACCAGAGAATCCATACTCTGAAAGCCTTGCTTGGTACGCGCGCCTTCCTCGCCGATGTTGAAGATTTTTTGCTCCGCCTCATCCAGAATACTCGAAACCGGTCGCCCCTGCGTGTTGAACGCGTTGGCAGAGATCTCTTCACTCGTCGAGACCAGGCGTCGCAAGATAGAGCGGTCCCGAACAATCTCGGCGTAACGGCGAATATTGCCTGCGCCGGGCACATACTGCGCCAAGGCGTTCAGGTAGGTCAGGCCGCCGACCTCTTCGGCCTTACCCGTACTTTGCAGATGCTCGTACACCGTGATCACATCCGCGGGCTTGCCCGCGTTGACCAAAGCCGAAACCGACTCAAAAACCGCGCGGTGCTCGTAGCGGTAGAAGTCGTTGCCGGTGACCACATCATTGACGCGGTCCCAGGCGGCGTTGTCTAGCAACAAGCCACCCAAAACGCTGGATTCAGCCTCCACCGAATGGGGCGGAATGCGCAGCTGCGCCACCTGAAGGTCAGGTAGCGATGAACTGGATTCAAGGTCCGAAAAAACGGCTGACATCAATCATGACTTTCACACTGGAGCAGCTGCCAGTGCAGCATCGCGCATCCTAGAGGGCTTCTGGATCACTGTCGAGTAACAAGCTGTGGATAAGTTCGCCCGAGCCTGTTAAAAAGATGTGTAGATCAAGTGAGCAATAAAAAAGCCGCAGACCATCAGCCTGCGGCTTTTGGGATCGTGCAATCCGGCGATCAGGCCGTTTCGCCGTACACCGTGACCTGCACTTCGACCAACACATCCGTATGCAGCGACACGTTCACAGCGCTGTCACTCACAGTCTTGATGGGGCCGTTGGGCATGCGCACTTGCGCCTTGGATACGTCAAAGCCGGATTTTTTCAACTCTTCGGCAATGTCCGCATTGGTCACCGAGCCAAACAGTCGGCCATCCACACCGGCTTTCTGTGTGAGCTTGAGCGTTGTGCCTGCCAGCTTCTCGCCCAGCGTCTTGGCTTGCGCCAGTTTCTCAGCCGCCAGTCTTTCGAGTTCAGCACGGCGTGCCTCGAACTCTTGTTTGGCAGCAGCAGTGGCACGTCGTGCCTGGCCGCTGGGGATCAGAAAGTTTCGGGCGTAGCCGTCTTTGACCTTGACTACATCGCCAAGATTTCCGAGGTTAACCACCTTTTCAAGCAGAATGATTTGCATGGTGCTGCTCCTTAAATCTTGTGCTGATCGGTGTAGGGCAACAGGGCCAGGAAGCGCGCACGCTTGATGGCGGTGTTGAGTTGGCGCTGAAAGATCGCGCGCGTTCCGGTCAGACGCGCAGGAATGATCTTTCCGTTCTCCGCAATAAAGTCGCGCAGCGTGTCAATGTCTTTGTAGTCGATTTCCTCGACGCCTGTCACAGTAAAGCGGCAAAAGCGCTTGCGCTTGAACAGCAGGTTTTGAGCCGGGCGCTTGGGGCGCTTGTCTTTGTTAAAACGTTTCGGTCCGGGCATGATGGACTCCTTTAAATCAAAAAATAATCAATGCTTGACGAGGTCTTGGATGTGAAACACAAGCGACTTTTTCCCTTTCGGGCTGGCCATAAAACCTGAGAAGAACCACATACTTCCAACGGGCTGGGATGCGAGGCGCTCCGCCACTGCACCCATTGCCACAAACCGGACCATCGTTCGAACCTGTCTCTCGTGTCCGGCCTCTTGGGCCTGGGACTCGTGCTCAATGTAACCATTGAGTGCCGGGACACCTGACGGTGTATATCGCAGCGGTTCGAGTTCGGTGATGTGTGCTGTTATCTCAAATCGATTGGCCGACTTCACCTTGTGCCGTTACACCAGACCTCAGGCCTGTGCTTCAGCCTGTTGAGAGCGACGTGAGTCTTCACGCTCAACAGTTTTCATCATGGAAGACGGGCCAGTCTCGGCCTTCTTCTTCTGCACTGTCAAGTGGCGCAACACCGCATCGTTGAATTTGAAGGCGTGCTCCAGTTCAGCCATCACAGCCTGATCCGCTTCGATGTTGATGCACAAATAATGTGCTTTGGCCAGCTTGTTGATCATGTAGACCATCTGGCGACGGCCCCAGTCCTCAACGCGATGGATCTTGCCACCGCCGTTGGTGATCATGCTTTTGTAACGGTCGAGCATGGCTGGCACCTGCTCGCTCTGATCCGGGTGGATCATGAGAATGATTTCATAGTGACGCATCGACACTCCTTGTGGAATAAACCCCATGCGGGGCAATGTGCCACCCCTGGCGTCAAGACAGGGTGCGGCAAGGCAAGCCCAACATTATAGTCTGGCCGTGGAACAAAGGCCCAACGTCGTGCAGGGTGTGACGGAACGGGCTTAGGGCTTAAGCCAGTGACGCTGCCGCGCCAGGCGCTCCACAGCGTGCCAGTTTTTGCCCCGCTCGCGTATCTTTGGCCAAATGCGCTGTAAGACCTCGCACTGAGCAAATGCATCGGATGCGGCCTGGTGTCGAACCGCGCAATCGATCGAGAAATAGGCCATCCAGTCGTCCAGAGACCGCGCCTTGACACCCTCATGGGTGAGGCCACACAAATGCTCTACATCGACCCAGGGGCTATGCAAGGCAGGCATGCGCAACTGACGCAGCTGGCGCTCGATCATGGCCCTGTCAAAGGCGGCGTGAAAGGCAAGAAGCGGAGAAGAGTCCACAAACGCACAAAAGGCCTGCATAGCCACATCAGGCGCCAAGCCCTGGCGTTGCGCGTCAACACCAATGCCGTGCAGCATGATGTTGTCTTTACTCGAAACAATGTCAGGCTGGTACAGCAAGGCCTCAAAGCTGTCAGCCGGGTTGATGGCCAGTCGCCCGTTGGGCCAGTCCACCCGGACAGCCACGGCCGCAACAGCCAAGAGGGCGTCTGAGGCCGTATCGAGTCCACTGCTTTCCACGTCGACCATGACCCAGCGGGTTTCGTCGACTGGGGTTGCCCCGAACTTGCGTCTGAGCCAGGAACGCCAAGCCACCTGCGTTACCGATCGTAGTCCAATTGCATTCGCGAAAGCATCGAGCGCGCCTCTCGCAAAGCTTCCTTGAGGACGCGCCGATCAATGTCATTGAGGTCCTCGACCTTCACCTTGTTGGCCTGCTCAAGCGGCAAGTCGCGCTGAATTTGCTTTTGCAGGCGCAGCATCTGCAAGAACTCAAAACCGCTGATCCAGGACTGGAACTCTGTCGCGGCCAGACCCAGTTTGGGCCCGATGTGCTCCAGGCGCGCACGGGTGTTGGTTTCGGCTACACCATGGGCCAGGGCATAGAGCCGGGCGACATCGACGTAAATCCCAGTGCCCTGCAGTTTCAAATCAACGCAGCCACCGTCGTCCGTTGCGATGCCGCCATGCCAGTTCAAAGGCGCGCGTCGTCCCAGCGCATTGAGCGCCAGTTGCTTCAAAAAGCGTGGCGTATCTTGCGCGAGCCGGCTGACCGCCTCACGTAAGGTGTGCGCCAGTTCAGCGTCTCCGGCCAAGGGTCGGAAATCAAAGTAAATACTGGCATTCAACAAGTCTTGCGGTGCACCATGCTCAATCCACTGCGCGAAGCGCGCTCGCCACTGCGACAGGGTCAGGCAGCATGCCGGATTGCCGGCCATCACCCCACCTTTGCACAAGGGATAGCCGCAGTCGTCGAGCACCTGGTTGACCTCAGCAGCAAAGTTCAAAATTTGCGCCACCTGCTCTGGCGTCACGTCATCGGGCAGTATGAGGGCGTTGTCCTGATCGGTTGAAATCGTCTGCTCGCTGCGCCCCTCAGACCCCAGCGCCAGCCAGCACAGCCGCGCCAGGTCAATTTGATGCGCCTTCGCTTTGAGGGTCAACAAGCGTTTTGTCAGGGCGTCATTCAGGCCGCTGATCATCGCCGTAAGGGGGCGGGCCGACAGTCCCTGGGCAAGCAGGTTGCGCGCCAGGCGCCGGATGTCAGCGGCCCCCTCGCGCAGCGTCGCCAGGTCTGTTGCGCTGCGCAGCACGTCGCCCAAACGCCGTATATTGAGCTTTTGCAGGGCAAACAAGTCTCTTTCAGACACCATGCCCACGGGTACGTCATCACGGGTCACGGGCACATGCCTGATCCCCTGCCGGCCCATCAGCAAAGCCGCATCGCCAGCCGTGTGCTCTAGCGTGAGCGTGTGCACAGGCTGGACCATATAGTGCTCGATCGGCTCGTCCAGTGATGCGCCCCCCAAGACCACCTTGGGCAAAATGTCGGCCTGCGAAAAAATACCAACGGCCTGACCAGCATCCGAACACACCAGCATCGAACCCACCTTGTGTTCATGCATCGAGGTCAGCACCTCGCGCAAGCTCGCTGATCGCTGGCAGGTCAAAACCGGGAGGCGTATGAGCTCGCCCAAGCGCGTCTCCAGTGGTTGCTCGGCCATGGTTTGGGACGCAAAGACCGCCTGGGTGTTGTGCCGCGAGAGTTCGGCAAAAGTTTGAGATCCCTTTTCCAGAAAATCGGCAAAACCCTGGCTTCGCGCACGAAGCGCCTGCAAGTCCCCAACGGGCAAAACAAAAATATAGACGTCGCCAACCGCACGGTAAACATATTCAATCTCGCCGGCGTTGAGGTCTCGCCCTAAGGGAAACAGGTCACCTGCCTCCAGATGAAAGTTGTCCGCTTCATCAGCGCTGCGAATCGGTCGGGCGGTGACCTCGCCGCGACGAATGAACATCAAGCCGGGCAGGCCTGGCAAGCCTGGTCCCAGCAGGACCTCATCGGGTGCGAAATACAGTTGTTCGACAGCACCCAGAAAGTCATCCACATCAGCACGGCTCATCTGACTGAAGGGCGTGTAGCGACTCAGTTCTTGACGCAAATTAGCCATCAGGCTCTGCGCTGGCACACCGTTTACAGGCTTGGGGTTTGTAGCCATGGATGAAAAGCGTATCTCGAACAGACAGCTTAGCAAAAAAAAGCCCGGCAGCTTTAACTGCCGGGCCTTTGCATCTTAGAGGATGCTTTGACGGACGAACCGATTAGGTCGCCTGGGTGTCAATGTCGCCTTTAAGGTGCGGATACCGGACGTGGTCGACGAGATCCTGGATCTTCTTGCTCGGCGCAGGGGTTACCAAGCTCACCAGAATAATTACCGCAATGCCGACCGGCACGCCAAACAAGCCAGCGGAGATCGGCTGGATGTCCCACCACAGTTCAACCGGCTTGGTCACGCCGAACATGCCACGCAACCAGGCCTGAGTTGTAGCCATGTAGTAGAACGTGGTGCCCAGACCGGCGACCATGCCCAAAGAGGCAGCGATACCGGTTGCACGTTTCCAGAAAATGCCGATCACCAGCGCCGGGAAGAAGGCAGCAGCCGCAAACGAGAAGGCTGCAGACACCAGGAACAAGATGTCAGCAGGTTTCTGCGATGCCACCAAGGCAGCCGCCAAGGCCACAACCAAAAGCAGAACTTTGGAAATGGTCACGCGACGAGCGGTCGAGGCGTTCGGGTCCAACATTTTGTAGTACAGGTCGTGCGACAAGGCGTTAGCGATCGTCAGCAGCAGGCCGTCCGCTGTGGACAGCGCAGCAGCCAGACCACCAGCAGCCACCAGGCCGGAAATCACGTACGGCAAGCCCCCAATCGCAGGGGTCGCCAACACGATGATGTCGCCGCCGATACTCATCTCATTGAGCTGAAGGATGCCGTCTTTGTTGATGTCGGTCACCGACAACAACCCCGGATCAACCTTGTTCCAGGCTGCGATCCATTCGGGTAGCTTGTCAAACGGCGTTCCGATCAACACAGTAAACACCTCGTATTTCACCAGCACAGCAAGCGCCGGCGCCGTGAAATACAGCAAGAAGATGAAGAACAGCGACCAGGCCACTGACTCTCGTGCTTGCTTCACGCTCGGAACGGTGTAGTAACGCATCAAAATGTGCGGCAACGCAGCCGTTCCCAGCATCAGACAGAAGATCAGCGCCAGGAAGTTTCGACGTGATACGTCATAGGCTTTTTTCGCCGCGGCATCGCCATTGGGATCCCCGGCGAACTGGTTCGCGTGCGGCGCCATGCCATTCAGAGGCTTGGACTTGGTGTCTGCGCCAGCTTTGGCCTTGGTCGCAGCAGCCTTGTCAGCCGGCGAGAGACCCGGATCCTTCAGCTTCTCAGCCAGTTCAGCCGAGCGCTGTTTGAAGATTTCGCGGACTTCCAACTCTTTCGGGTCGTTCGTTAGGCGCTTCTCCTGCTCGGTCACTTTTTGCAACTGGTAGCCATACACAGCCTGAGGAATCGGCACGCCGGTTTGCTTCACCGACAACCAGACCACAGGGATCATGTAGGCAACGATCAGGATGATGTACTGCGCAACCTGCGTCCAGGTGACTGCACGCATACCGCCCAGGAAGGAGCAGACCAGAATACCGCCCAGACCCAAGAAAATCCCGAGTTCAAACGCCACGCCAGTCAAACGCGCGGTGATCAGGCCCACGCCATAGATCTGCGCCACCACATAGGTGAAGGAACACAGAATGGCAGCCACGATACCAATGAAGCGCGGCAGGCTTCCGCCGTAGCGCTCACCCAGGAAGTCGGGCACTGTGAACTGTCCGAACTTGCGCATATAGGGCGCAAGAAACAAGGCCACCAGACAGTAACCGCCAGTCCAGCCCATGATGAACTGAAGACCGCCGTAGCCCAACAGGTACAAGCTTCCAGCCATACCAATGAAGGACGCCGCTGACATCCAGTCTGCGCCGGTTGCCATGCCGTTGTAGACCGCAGGCACACGTCGGCCAGCCACGTAATACTCGGCTGCATCCGTGGTGCGGCTCATGATGCCGATACCAGCGTACAGACCGATCGTAGCCAGCAAGAAGATCATACCGATCCAGTTACGCGGCAGGCCCATTTGCTCCAGGACCGCCAAGGCGATCACGAAGACCAAGAAGCCGCCGGTGTACCAGCGGTACACCTTGTTCAAACCCTGCTTGAAGGCTTGATTAGAGGGGGCGCCAGAGCCAGTTTCAAATAGTCCAGCCATGATTTATTCCTCGTCTTCCTGCACACCGTGCTCAATGTCCAGTTTGTTCATGTAGCGCGCGTAGTACCAAATGATCGCCACGTAGACGACCAAGGCGCCTTGCGAGCCCACCCAGAAACTAAACGGCCAGCCAAAGAATGTGAAACTCAGGTCGCGAGCGAAGTAGCCCACCCCAAAAGTCACAACAAACCAAATCGCCAACAAAACGCTGGTGATATTTAGGTTTTTCCGCCAGTAGTGGCGGTGAGATTCAGTCAACTCCATACCTGAACACCCCTCTATCAACAATACCCTTTCGGGCGGATCGCGGTCGCTGCGTGTTTCCACGCAACCTGCAAGCCCAACCGCGTCGTTTTCGATGACCCCTTCAAGCCCAGGTCACCGTTTCGCCCCATACCGTCTCAGGACACCTGCGGGCTTTTAAGCCCAGTCTCCCGCTCCAGCTGGGCGGCGAATTTTGGTTCGAAACCTTTGAGGTGGCGAATGATCTTCACCGCCTCTTTGGTATCGTCCCGATCAACATGAACCCGCGCCAGCTGATACCAGCCGTACGGGCTCATGGGTTGCAATTCCGTGTTTTTCTTCAGGGCGACGACAGCTTCGTCGTATCGCTTAGCCTGAATCAGCACCAGGCCCAGGCCATACCAGGCCCGATCCAGTTTCGGATTGAGTTCCACCGCCTGGCGCAGGGCAAGCTCGGCCCGCTGGTGCGAACCCTCTTCCTCCAACAGATAGCCCAAATTGAACCAAGCCGCGGCATTGTTGGGGTGACGCTGCGTGAGCGACTGCAAAACCTCGATGGCCTGGCGGCGCCGGCCCAATTGAGCGAGCACGTGGGCCTGGCTGGCCATGGCATACACATCGGCTGGGCGCAAGGACTGCATTTCGACAAAACGGCTCAGCGCAGCCTCTTTCTGGTTGAAGACGAGGCTGACAATCGCCTGCAGCTTCAGGCTCCAGTAGGTCAAAGGGTCGTTCACTTGCAGTACTCCACACCAATCTCCACACAGGCTTTGATGCGGTAGATGGTGGCACCCAGCCACATGAACACCAACAGGAAGAAGGCCACCAGCGGCACGTGGCGATCCAGAACAAATCGCGGGCTCACCACGCGAGCCAGCATGACAAAGGGCCGGCCAACGATCTGAAGGACCTGGTAAAAAATGTTTTGCTCTCTGCGGGCCCCGGCTAAAAGACCCAACACCCATTGGCCCAACATGGCCATCAGCGCAATTTCCGCAATGAGCTTGAGCACGTTCGCCAGAACCAGCATCCCTAATCCCACAAAAAATTTGCCGGATTATGTACTGGATAGGCCCATTTCCCAAGGGAAAACGCTTTATTTTCGACCCTGGGAACTAAGTGTTTTCCCTAATAGCGCAAGCCAGGCTAGCAACTCCAATTCCAAGCATGGCCCGGACCTGGACAGCACTCAGTTCGCCAGACGCTTCCAGGTCTCAATCACCGAGTCGGGATTGAGCGAGAGTGAAGTGATGCCTTGAGCGACCAACCACTGGGCAAAATCCGGGTGGTCACTGGGGCCTTGCCCACAGATACCGACGTACTTACCCTGCTTGCGACAGGCGCTGATGGCGCGCTCGATCATCGCCTCGACCGCAGGATCACGCTCGTCAAAATCGGCCGCCAGTAACTCCATGCCGGAGTCACGGTCCAGGCCCAGCGTGAGTTGGGTCAGGTCGTTCGAGCCAATGGAGAAACCGTCGAAATGCTCCAAGAACTGCTCGGCCAGAATCGCATTGCTCGGAACCTCGCACATCATCACGATGCGCAAGCCGTTTTCCCCGCGACGCAAGCCCTTGCTGGCCAACAGCTCCAAGACGCGCTGGGCCTGGCCCAGGGTGCGCACAAAAGGAACCATTAACTCGACATTGGTTAGGCCGTTGTCGTCACGCACGCGCTTGAGCGCCTCGCACTCCATGGCAAAGGCCTCGACAAAGTCGCCTGAGACATAGCGCGCCGCGCCACGAAAACCCAGCATCGGGTTTTCCTCGTCGGGCTCGTAGCGGCTGCCCCCGATCAGCTTGCGGTATTCATTGCTCTTAAAGTCTGACAGTCGCACGATCACCGGTTTGGGCCAGAAAGCCGCAGCAATCGTTGCAACACCCTCAGCCACCTTGTCCACATAAAAAGCCCTGGGGCTGGCATGCCCACGGGCCACCGACTCCACGGCCTTCTTCAAGTCGGCGTCAACATTGGGGTAGTCCAGAATCGCCTTCGGGTGCACGCCAATGTTGTTGTTGATGATGAACTCCAGCCGCGCCAAACCAACACCCGCGTTGGGCAACTGGCAGAAATCAAAGGCGAGCTGCGGATTACCAATATTCATCGAGATCTTCACCGGGATGTCGGGCATTTCGCCGCGCTGCACCTCGGTGACTTCGGTTTCCAGCAAGCCCTCGTAAATCATGCCGGTGTCGCCCTCCGCGCAGCTCACCGTGACCAGCATATCGTCCTGCAGCACTTGGTCTGCATTGCCACAGCCCACAACGGCGGGAATCCCCAACTCACGGGCAATGATGGCCGCATGGCAGGTGCGCCCGCCACGGTTGGTCACAATCGCTGCGGCGCGCTTCATCACCGGCTCCCAATTGGGATCGGTCATGTCGGTGACCAGCACGTCGCCGGGCCTGACTTTGTCCATCTCGCTGATGTTGTGCACCACGCGCACTGGGCCCGTGCCGATCTTCTGCCCGATCGCCCTACCCTCAACCAGCACCGCACTGCTGCCCTTGAGTGCGTAGCGGTGCTCGGCTTTGCCAGCAGCCTGGCTTTTCACGGTTTCCGGCCGTGCCTGCAGGATGTAAATCTCGCCGTCGACACCGTCTTTGCCCCACTCAATGTCCATGGGTCGGCCGTAGTGCGCCTCGATCACAACGGCGTAGCCCGCCAACTTGTGCACATCGGCATCGCTCAGCGAATAGCGGTTGCGCTGATCGACTGCAACGTCTGAGGTCACAACCAGACGACCGGTCTGGGCCTTTTCCTGCTCTGAGCTGAAAGCCATCTTGATCAGCTTGGAGCCCAGGCTCTTGCGAATAATGGCCTGCTTACCGGCCTTCAACATCGGCTTGTGAACATAAAACTCATCTGGATTGACTGCGCCTTGCACCACGGTTTCACCCAAGCCGTAACTCGAGGTGATGAAGACCACCTGATCAAAACCAGACTCGGTGTCGATGGTGAACATGACCCCAGAAGCGCCCACATCAGATCGCACCATGCGCTGCACGCCCGCGCTGAGCGCCACCTGCTCGTGGGCAAAGCCTCGGTGCACCCGATAGCTGATGGCACGGTCGTTGTACAGGGACGCAAACACCTCTTTGATCTTGTGCAGAACCGCATCAACGCCGCTGACATTGAGAAAGGTCTCCTGCTGACCGGCAAAGGAGGCATCTGGCAGGTCTTCGGCCGTAGCGGAGGACCGCACCGCAAAAGAGGCTTGGCCGCTGCCCGCGCTTAAGGCGGTAAAAGCCTCCCGAATCGCGGATTCCAGCGCCTTGGGAAAGGGCTGGTTTTCGACCAGCGAACGGATTTCTGCGCCAGCTGCAGCCAGCGCGTTCACATCGTCGGTGTCGAGCGCATCCAGGCGCGCCTTAATCTTGTCGGCCAGTCCGTCAAAGGCCAGAAATTCCCTGAACGCGTGTGCGGTCGTGGCAAACCCCGTGGGCACTTTTACGCCAGAGGGCAGGTTGGAGATCATTTCGCCCAGGCTGGCGTTCTTTCCACCCACCGACTCCACATCGTCCATTCGGAGTTTTTCGAATGGAACAACCAAGTCGGTCTCAGAAAACAATGCTGACATCAGGGACTCCTTGAGTTGAATTCAGTCGCGGGGTTGACAGATCTGAGATCAAGCCCTGCCTGAGCAAAACACGCTTCTTTGACGTGAAGCTTTTCAGTGTTTTGTGGCAAGCTGTCGAATCGATGGTGGCGATTGTAGGTCTGTGCTTTTGGCACAATGTGTCAACACAATGTTAAACCGACGCCCAAAGCCTGCTTTCGTTGCCACCTGACCCATCTCGCCACCATGTCCAACCGCACCGTCTTTTTCGTCTCCGATGGCACCGGTATCACAGCTGAAACCTTTGGCAATGCGATCCTCGCGCAATTCGAGTCCGAACTGCACCGTGTTCGCCTGCCCTTCGTGGATACAGTCGATAAAGCGCATCAGGCGGTTCGCCAGATCAACCATGCGGGCCAGCAAGACCATGAGAAACCGATCGTGTTTCTGACACTTGCCAATAACGACGTTCTCGATGTCATCCGTCAGCATTGCCATGGTTTTTTAATGGACATGATCAGCACTTTTGTGCAACCGCTCGAGCGCGAACTCAACATCAAGTCCAACCATCGTATTGGCCGCTTCAGTGACTCCAGCAAGAGCGAGCAATATCAGTCGCGCATTGAAGCCATCAATTTTTCCCTGGACCATGACGACGGCCAGTCGCATCGCGACCTGGAAAGCTCGGATGTCATTCTTGTCGGGGTGAGCCGAAGCGGAAAAACACCGACATCCCTCTACCTGGCTATGCAGTACGGACTGAAGGCATCCAACTACCCGCTGATCCCAGAGGATTTCGAGCGCAACGATTTGCCACCGGCGCTCAAAGCGCATCGCAACAAACTGTTCGGGCTGACGATTCAACCCGAACGCCTGAGTGAAATCCGCAATGAACGGCGCCCCAACTCCAAGTACGCCTCACTGGAGAACTGCCGCCACGAGGTGCGTGAGGCCGAGGCGATGATGCGCCGATACGGCATACGCTGGCTGTCAACCACAACCAAGTCGATTGAAGAAATTTCGACAACGATTCTGCAAGAACTCCACCCCGAGCGTTTGAATTACTGAGGCCTTCGAAGGCGCACACGCCTCGCTTGAGGCATCCACCTGCCACAGCGTCCTATCGGCCAAGCCGTACGCGAGGCCGCCCATCGGGAAAACCCGCACAAAAAGTAGGTGGTCAGGCGCACCATTTGGGCCAAGAACCCAAAGCTTTTAGAATGCCATCTATCGCTTTCATTCGTCAGCAAAGGAGTAAACCGATGAACGATCGCTTGCAAACATTTGATACCTCGTCTGCATACGGCCTTGGCGCTCAGGAACGCAACCGCGTTCTTCGCAACACCTATTGGCTTCTTGCGCTCAGCTTGGTGCCCACTGTGGCCGGAGCTTGGCTGGGTGTTGCCACCGGCATTACCCAATCCTTAAGTGGAGGCTTAGGCCTGATCCTCTTTTTGGGCGGTGCCTTTGGTTTCATCTATGCCATCGAAAAAACCAAAAACTCGTCGGCTGGCGTGGCGGTCCTTTTGGGCTTCACCTTTTTCATGGGTCTGATGCTCTCGCGGCTGATCGCCATGGTGCTGGGCTTCAAGAATGGCCCAGAGCTGATCATGACGGCTTTTGGTGGAACAGCGGGCGTGTTCTTCCTGATGGCCAGCCTCTCCAGTGTGATCAAGCGTGATCTCAGTGGCATGGGCAAATGGCTCTTCGTGGGTGCCATCGTGGTCATCGTTGGTGGCATCATCAACGTCTTCGTTGGTTCGACAGCCGGCATGATGGCCATTTCCATGATGGCCATCGGGGTTTTCAGCGCATATATGCTCTACGACCTGAAGCGCATCGTGGACGGTGGCGAAACCAACTACATCAGCGCCACGCTAGCCCTGTATCTGGATGTCGTCAATGTGTTCCAGAGCCTGCTGGCCCTGCTTGGCCTGCTCGGCGGTGAGCGCGACTGAGCGGCCCCACCGTCTAACAAAAAAATGGCCCGCTGAGGGCCATTTTTTTATTCAATCATTCAAGCGGCCCGGACTCGGTCAAAGACCGCAATGCTTTCCACATGCGCGGTGTGGGGAAACATGTTGACCACGCCAGCTGCCACGCAGTCATACCCTGCCCGGTGGACCAAGAGGCCTGCGTCGCGCGCCAAGGTCGCAGGATTGCAGCTGACATAAACGATGCGCTTGGGCGGCTGCCAGGCCTGTCGGGCCGACGTAAGCTCCGCAGCCTGATGCAGGTCCGCCAAAGCGCGCGCCAGGGCGAATGCACCTTCTCGCGGCGGGTCAATCAACCATTTGTCTGCCACGCCATCTTGCACCAGCTGCTCTGGCGTCATCTCAAAAAGGTCCCGGGCAACAAAGTCTGTCGCAGCCCATCGCCTTGACGCATCTTGCTGCTGATTCAGACGCAAGTTGCTCATGGCGCGCTCGACCAGCGCCTGACTACCCTCCACGCCAAGAACCTCGCCTGCCTGCGTAGCCAGTGGCAAGGTGAAATTGCCCAAGCCACAAAACCAGTCAATCACGCGCTCGTGTGCCTGCGCCCCGAGAAGGCGCAGGGCACGGCTGACCAGCACCGAATTGATGTGCGGGTTGACCTGAGTGAAATCGGTGGGCCGAAACGGCATACGAACGCCAAACTCTGGCAGGCCATAGGCCAGTTGTGGCCCCGTCGCATCGAGCAGATGCACGCTATCAGGACCCTTGGGCTGCAACCACCACTGCACGCTCGGATGAATCTTGGCAAATGCGCGCAGCAGGTTCTGGTCACCCAAACTCAAAGGCTGCAGATGTCGCAGAACAAGTGCCGTGACCTCATCGCCGCAAGCTAATTCAATTTGAGGACAACTGTCTCGCGCCGCCAGCGAGGCCACTAGGTCGCGCAAAGGCATGAGCATGTCACTGACGTGCGCCGGAAGCACCGAACAGACCTGCATGTCCGCAACATAGCGGCTCTTGCGTTCATGAAAGCCTACCAGCACGGTGCCCTTTTTCTGCACGTAGCGCACCGAAAGCCGCGCCCGATAACGATAGCCCCACGCCGGCCCATCAACGGGTCGCAAGACCTGCTGCGGACGTACTTTTCCCAAATGCCAGAGGTTGTCTTCCAACACACGTTGCTTGACCGCCAACTGCGCACTGGGATGCAAATGCTGCATCTTGCAACCGCCACAGGCCCCAGCGTGCAGCCCAAAATGCGGGCACGCCGGCGTGACGCGCTGCGAGGAAGCCTGGTGGCAGGCGCTCATCACACCCTGCTCCCAGTTGTTTTTCTTGCGATGGACGTTGACGCTGACCGACTCAAATGGCAGTGCGCCTTCAATGAAGACAACTTTGCCATCAGACCGATGCGCAATCCCCTGGGCGTCAAGGTCCAGCGATTCCACCCAAAGGTGTTCAGCGCCTGGCGCGAGCGCCGAAAGCTCAGTTGAAACGGTATCACTCATGCGCAGTCAATACGAGCGTCTAGAGCGAAGCGGCCCGATGCGCCTGACTCAGCGAGCGGGAAGGTATTTCGACGGGTCGACTGGCTTGCCTTGGCGCCGGACCTCGAAATGCAGCTTGACCTGATCGGCATCGCTATTGCCCATTTCGGCGATCTTTTGCCCCTTGGTCACAGTCTGATCTTCTTTCACCAAAAGCGTTTGGTTGTGCGCATACGCTGTGAGGTAGACGTTGTCATGTTTCAGGATGATCAAATTTCCATAGCCCCGAAGCCCTGAGCCCACATAGACCACTCGGCCGTCAGCCGCGGCCAGCACAGGCGATCCAGCCTCGCCTGCAATGTCCAGCCCTTTGTTTTTCACTTCGTCAAAGCCAGCGATCACAGGACCCTGTGCCGGCCACGCCCACTGCGTGATGTCGATGGCCTCACTGGCGCTGGCAGCCTGTGCGCCTGCTGCAGCGGGCGCCGCTGGTTTCTCGGCACCATTGGGCGCCGCAGCAGCCCTGGGCGTGTTGACCGACTTCGCGACGACAGATGGGCTGGAAATCGGCTTAATCACCACGCTTGATTCGCCCTCGGGCGGCACCACGCGCAGCACCTGTCCTACCTCGATGCGATTGGGGTCTTTTACCTGGCTCCAGCGCGCGATATCCTGGCTGCTCTGGCCATGCTCCAGGCCAATTCGGATCAGGGTGTCGCCGGGCTTGACGGTGTAATAACCCGGCTTGCCGGCATTCTCAAAACCCTGCGGCGGCTGCACGGGCGTCTCGACCGGCACCGGCGCCTTACTGGCGACGCTCACCGGCGCTGTGCGATCCTCGACAGGCGCCTTCCTGGCAGGGCCCGAGGCGCAAGCCGTCAAGACGCCAGCGGCGACCAGAGTGAGCAGCCTGCGAAAGCTCAATTCATTCAAAGATGTCATGCGAGGCCGGATTTTAAGGGGACGAAGTGCACCGCATCGAGTACCTGACGTCGCAGGCCCTGAGGGGTTTTGTCAATGACCACCAGGGCTTGGCTGGCGCGATGCCCACTGGCCACTGGTGCGACCAGCCGGGCGCCAGTCGCCAGCTGATCCAACCAGGCCTGCGGAATTTCATCGCCGCTGGCGGCTGCGATGATGCCGGCGTAGGGCGCACCTTTGGGAAAGCCCAGCATGCCGTCGCCAAGCAACAAATGCAGATTGGCAATACGCAACTGGCGCAGGTTTTCCCGCGCTTTTTCGTGCAAGCCACGCAGGCGTTCCATGGAGTAAACCTCGGTACACAACGCACTGAGCAAAGCCGCCTGGTAGCCACAACCTGTGCCGATCTCGAGCACACGCCCCAAGCGATCGCTTCGTCCCTCGCACAACAGGGATAGCATGTGAGCCACGACACCGGGCTTGGAAATGGTTTGACCCAGCCCAATGGGCAAACTGGTGTCTTCGTAAGCCTGGGCGGCCAGCGCGGTATCGACAAAGCGGTGCCTTTCGACTTGCCGCATGGCCTCGAGCACCCGCGTGTCACAAGCACCCCTGCGGGCAATCTGGTCGACCAGCCGGTGACGCGCCACGCTGGAATCCAGCCCAACACCCGAACGCGAAGCCGGCGCAATGGGCGGCGCAGTCATCATCTTGTCGCGCGCCGTCGATGCCAGACGGTCGCCGGCCAGTGGTTCCAGACGCGCTGGAAAACCGGGGCGCTTTTTAGAGGGATCTGGCACGAAAAGCAGCGTCGATTACACCGTATCAGCCCCGCAGCAGGGCCGCCGTCTGCACCCAATAACCCAGGCTTTCATGATCCGTGAGATCGACTTTCAAAGGCGTCACTGCAACCTGGCCCTGCGCGGTCGCGTGGAAATCGGTCCCATCAGCATCATCCTTGGCGCCACCGGCAGCACCAATCCAGTACATGGTTTCCCCTCGCGGGCTGGTCTGTTTGATCACCGGCTCGGCCGCATGACGCCGACCCAAACGGCAGAGTTTGAGCGGGCCCAAGGCCTCGCGTGGCAGGCTGGGTATGTTGACATTGAGCAGCCAAGCCGCATCGCCGATCAGGCCCTGCGTCATCATCTGCAACACGATGTCGCGTGCACGCTCGGCCGCAGCATCCAAATGCCGCCAGTTTCTTTCAACCTGAGAAAACGCAATGGCCGGAACACCAAACAAATAGCCTTCCATGGCTGCCCCAACGGTTCCAGAGTAGATCGTATCGTCTCCCATGTTGGCACCATTGTTGATGCCCGAGACCACCAGATCTGGTCTGTAGTCGAGCAGTCCTGTGAGTGCAATATGCACGCAATCCGCGGGCGTGCCGTTGACGTAACGAAAGCCGTTGTCCGCGGTGTTTACATACAGCGGTGTGTGAAGCGTCAACGCATTGGACTTGGCGCTGTTGTTGTGTTCAGGCGCAACCACCTCAACGTCAGCAATATCTTTAAGAGCATCGTGCAAAGCCACGATACCAGGGGCACGATAACCGTCGTCATTGGAGATCAGTATTTTCATGATGCGCTCAAGGGGTCGGCGCATTGTAGGTTGCGCCATTCGCACAAGGCATTCGAACAAGGCCTGCTGCTGATGCCGGGACAAGCGCCATTGAGCGGTCCGATCGCTTACGCCTCTTCAGCGTGGCACGACAAATGTGGTCTTTTCTCGCAATCGCGCGCCACTGGCGATGGCCTCAATTTCAAAATACACCTCGTGCACGCCTGGCACGGCGGCGTCAGGCGCTAACTGCAATCGGGCCGGAACGGTTTGCGCAAGGGTCGCACCAATCTGCACCATCTTGCCAGACATCAGCCTGAGCCCGGGCAAGCCGCCAACGCTGAGGCGGTATTGCTGAGCACTTTCGCTAGCGTTCATGATTTGAAGGCGGTAAACGTTTTCAACATATCCGGCCTGCACCACCCGCGCAACCACGCCGCGATCACGCTCGATATCAACCTTGAAGGCCTGACGCATCGCCAGGCTGATCACCATGACACCGGTCAGCACAGCCAAAATTGCCGCATACACCAACACGCGCGGTCGCAGAACCCGATGCCAGATCTGCGACGGTCGCCACTTCCGTAACAGCGCGTTCTGCGTGGAAAAACGAACCAAGCCCCGCGGGTAGTGCATTTTGTCCATAACCGAGTCACAGACATCGGCACAAGCCCCACAGCTGATGCACTCGTACTGCAAGCCCCGACGGATATCGATGCCGGTCGGACAAACCTGGACACACAGGTGGCAGTCGATACAGGCACCCAGCGACAGCGTATCCAAGTCGGCCTGACGCGCTCGCGCGCCTCGTGGCTCCCCACGCGCACTGTCGTACGTCACGATCAGGGTGTCCTTGTCGAACATCGCACTTTGAAAACGGGCATAGGGACACATGTGTTTGCAGACCATCTCGCGCATGAAACCTGCATTGCCATAAGTGGCCAAGCCATAAAAAAACGTCCAGAAAATTTCCCAGGAACCCAGATCGAGAAGCACAAATTGCGCGAGCAGTTCCCGAATTGGCGTGAAATAGCCGACAAACGTCAGGCCAGTCCACAGCCCGATCAAAAGCCAGGCCAGGTGTTTGCCAATCTTGCGCACATACTTGTCGACAAACGAAGCCGACGCGTCACGACGAATTCGTGCTGACCGATCGCCCTCGAAACGTTTCTCAACCCACAGAAAAATTTCGGTGTAGACGGTTTGGGGGCAGGCAAAACCGCACCACAAGCGCCCCGCGACTGCCGTGAAGAGAAACAGAGAAAGCGCCGAAATGATCAGCAATCCGGTCAGGTAAATGAAATCCTGCGGATACAAAACCAAATCGAAGACATAAAAGCGTCGCGCGCCGAGGTCAAACAGAACCGACTGGCGATTGCCCCATGGCAACCAAGGCAAGCCGTAAAAAATGAGTTGCGTGAGCCAGACCATCAGCCAGCGCCAATTGCTGAAGCGGCCTTGCACGCTGCGCGGGTAAATCTTCTGGCGCGCCTCGACCATCCAGTCTGCGCCAACGGCTGGCGTCAGAGGATGGGTCTTGGGGGATTTGGCTTGTGCGGGGATGGCGCCTTCCCTCTTCAAACGGTTTTGGTCAGGCCCGACCAGCCCCGGGTGGACTCATGCGGCGGCAGGCTCATGACCCGGGCACAAGCTTGCCCAAGAGCCCTGTTGCGCACCCGCTGCAGCATCAGCCATAGCGGGCGGCTATCGCCGCTGTAGCCAGCGGCATGGTCCGCATCAAGCGAAGTTGGCCTGAGCAAACGACCAATTCACCAGTTTATCGAGGAAGGTCTCAACAAACTTCGGACGCAGATTGCGGTAGTCGATGTAATACGCATGCTCCCAGACATCAACGCACAGCAAAGCTTTGTCGCCGGTGGTCAGCGGCGTGCCGGCCGCGCCCATGTTGACGATATCGACGGAGCCGTCCGCTTTTTTAACCAGCCAGGTCCAGCCGGAGCCGAAGTTGCCCACGGCAGACTTCACAAAGGCCTCACGAAACGCGCTGTAACTACCCCACTTGGCGTTGATCGCCGCGGCCAAAGCCCCACCGGGCTCGCCGCCGCCATTTGGTTTCATGCAGTTCCAGAAAAACGTGTGGTTCCAGATCTGCGCTGCGTTGTTGTAGACGCCACCGCTGGACTTTTTAACGATGTCCTCCAGAGACATCGACTCGAACTCAGTTCCCTTTTGCAGGTTGTTCAGATTCACCACGTAGGCGTTGTGATGCTTCCCGTGATGAAACTCCAGGGTTTCCTTGCTGTAGTGGGGTGCCAGCGCGTCAATCGCGTAAGGCAAAGCAGGTAATGTGTGTTCCATAGTGACCTCTTCTTGTGTTGCAAAAAATCAAATTGTAAAAGTTTCAGCCTTTTCGACCACGCACGGTTAAATCAACCTTGCCATCTTGCAGGTTAGCCTCAATGGCCTGCCCCACCCGGGTTTGATCGGCACGCGTCACCGCGCGGCCCTGCTCATCACTGAGCCAGGCAAAGCCGCGCTTGAGCACCAGTTGTGGATCCAACAGCCCCAGACCCAACCCGGCGCGCGCCAGACGTTCTGTATGCCGTCGCATGTCCGTTAGGCGCGCGCGCGGCAGGCTCTGAGCCAATCGTTCGAGGCGATGGGCCTGCGTGCTCAACGCCTGGCGAAGCCCAGAGCGTAGTGCGCTGGCATGCTGGCCCAGCACAAAGCGCTGCGAGGCCAGGCGCTGGGAGGGTCGCCCAAGTCGCTGCTGCAAAGCATCCAGCCCCTGCGCGTTTTCATCAAGCACGCGCTCAACGGCCTGGCTGAGTCGACGCTGCAGGGTATCTAACGCAAGGTTCATGGTCTCGCGTGCTTGCGCGACCAGCTCCGCCGCAGCGGTCGGCGTCGGCGCCCGGAGGTCGGCAACAAAATCGGCGATGGTGAAGTCGGTTTCGTGGCCAACACCGCAAATCACCGGAACCGGGCTCTGGGCCACTACCCGCGCCAGTTGCTCGTCATTGAAAGCCCAGAGATCTTCCAAAGACCCGCCACCACGCACCAGCAAAATCACATCAATGTTGGGCCCATTCAGAGCACGGGCCGCGCCGGATCGCCCTGCGCCCGATGACGCCAGCGCGTACAGACCCGACAGCGCCTGCACCAGCTCGGCAGGGGCCTGCGCTCCCTGCACCGACGCAGGCGCGAGCACGACTGGCACATGGGGGGCCCGACGACGCAGGGTCGTGAGCACATCGCGCAAGGCTGCAGCCTGCAGCGAAGTTACCAGCCCGATCGCTCGAGGCATCAGGGGCAAGGCGCGCTTTCGGCTGGCCTCAAAAAGTCCTTCAAAGGCCAGTTTGGCCTTCAATTTCAGGAACTGCTCGAACAAGGGGCCTTGACCCGAGCGACGCATCTCGTCGATCACCAGTTGCAAGTCCCCTCGGGGCTCGTAGACCGAAACCCGACCGATCACCTCAACCGTATCGCCATCCCGCGGTTGAAATGTCAGGCCCGCTGCAGCACGCTTGAACATGGCACAGCGCAACTGCCCCGCGTCGTCTTTGAGGCTGAAATAAACATGCCCGCTGGCGGCACTGGAAAAGCCCGAAATTTCCCCACGCACTGACACACGCTGGAACCGGCTGCCCAGGTGATCAGCCACCGCCCGACACAGTGCACCGACGGTCCAGACCATGTCCTGGCCGCTCACGCGCATCCCCCGGCGCCAGTTCCCGAATCAGCAGCCTCCAAGCGCGCTGCAAACGATAGCGGCTGGCCTAGTACTCCACAGCGAATATGACGTTTTCCTTGTATCAAAGCCATAGCATTCGAGCTAGATGCAGTCTTTTAACTTATTGATTTATAAAGACAATTTTTACGAAACAGCGGCATCACTTCCATGTCAACCTGTTTGCACCCCCCTGAGCGGGGGACACCCACGCAGTTCTCCACAAATTTATCCACAGGCTTGGATTCGCTGAGGCTGGCGGGCGGTGCCCCGCCGGTCCTCAAAATGCCCTAAGCCATAATTCCCACAGCAAAACCTGGAGAGGAGCAAGCGTTTTGTTTTCCATCATACAAGCCGCCGGATGGCCAATCTGGTTCCTGATTTTCAGTTCGATTGTGGCCCTGGCCTTGATCATCGAGCGCTCGGTCAGTTTGCGCGTGGACAAAATCGCACCGCCCAAGCTGCTTGATGAGGTGCTGATCCTGTCGCGCAACGGCGTGCCAGCCAAAGACGTCATCCTCCGGCTCCATAGCCACTCAGCCTTAGGCGAGATTTTTGCTAGCGGACTGCGCACGCTCAGCCAGAATCCTCAATGCTCCGAAGAGGACCTGCGCTCCAACATGGAAAACGCAGGCCGTCTGATTGCACATCGGCTCGAACGCTATCTGGGTGCGTTGGCGACCATCGCCTCGGCTGCGCCTTTGCTGGGGCTTTTTGGAACCGTGGTGGGCATGATCGAAATTTTCGGCTCCCAGGCGCCTGGCGCCGGGGTCTCTGGCAACCCTGCACAACTGGCGCACGGCATCTCAGTGGCGCTGTACAACACCGCCTTTGGCTTGATCATTGCCATTCCGTCACTGATTTTCTGGCGTTACTTCCGCGCCCGCGTCGACGGCTATTTGCTCGCCATGGAATTGGCCGCCGATCGCCTGGCCAAACACCTCCTGGTGCTGCGCGGCTGAGCTGGTAGCGCCATGAAGTTTCGTTTGCGCGACAAGGAGCCGCCCGAGATCAATCTGATTCCATTTATCGATGTGTTGTTGGTAATCCTGATCTTTTTGATGCTCTCCACCACGTACGACAAATACCGGGAATTGCAGGTTCGATTGCCGGCGGCCAACGCCGAGGCTTTGCAGGAGCGGCCCGTCGAAATTCTGGTCACGGTTGACCCTTTAGGTCGCTACAGCATCAACCGCGTGCGCTTTGCCGGCACGGATGCCCTGTCGTTGTCGGCTGCGCTGCAGCTCAGCGCGCAAGAGGCCAGTGACCCGATCGTGGTCATCCATGCAGACGCAGATGCGCGTCACCAGTCTGTGGTCACCTTGCTGGACGCCGCCCGCCGTGCAGGCCTGAGCCGAATCAGTTTCGCCGCCCAGCGCGCGGGTGCAGCCAAGACACCTTAAGCAAGACCAACAGGCTCCGTGCGCACCGTGCAAAACCATCTGCTTCAAGCTTGGCAAACCCGGGGTTGGACATCTGGCCTGCTCTGGCCGTTTTCCGTGCTTTACCGGGCCCTGCTCTTTTTGCGCCACCTGCTCTACCGCTTTGGTTTGCGACCCAGGCATCGACTGCCGGTTCCCTTGATGGTGGTGGGCAATGTACTTGCCGGGGGCGCAGGCAAGACGCCGGTGGTGATTGAACTGGCCAAGCATTTCGTGAAGCGAGGCCTTGCCGTGGGCGTGATCTCGCGCGGCTACGGCCGACAGGACCAGGGTTATCACGAGGTCACCCGCGAAAGCCCGGCCGCTCTGGTGGGCGACGAGCCCTTGCTGATCCGCCAACGCGCAGGATGCCCCGTGTTTGTAGGGCCTGCCAGAGCCGAGGCGGCCCGCCGTTTACTTGCTAGCCACCCAGGCACTGAGCTGATCATCAGCGATGACGGCCTCCAACATTTGAGCCTGCAACGCGATCTAGAGATTGTGGTGTTTGACGAGCGTGGCATTGGCAACGGTCGGCTGCTGCCGGCGGGCCCGCTCAGAGAGCCTTGGCCGCGTCAGGCAGACCTGGTGGTCTACGCTGGCCCTTGGACACCGGCGCCGGGATTTCGAGTGAATCGACAACTCGATCTGGAGGCCCTGCATCGCGATGGCCGTAGGGTCAGTCTTCAGCCCTGGTGTGCCTCGGAAGGCCCTTCGCCCCTGGCCGCAGTTGCAGGCATTGCCCGACCACAGGCATTTTTCGATATGCTGCGCGATGCCGGACTGCAGTTAAGCCAGACCATTGCCATGCGTGATCATGATTCTTTTGCGCAGTGGCCAGCACGGCGGCCAGCGGGCTGCACCGTGCTGTGCACCGAAAAGGACGCTGTCAAACTCTGGACCGTCGATCCTGAAGTTCTGGCTGTGCCCCTTCAATGCAGCCTGCCAGCGGACTTTTATGCCGCCCTTGAAGCGCTCCTGCAAGCGCGGTGCAGCGGGCACCAGCTCGCCGCAAAGCTATCATCCCAGCATGGACACCAAGCTGCTTGAATTGCTGGTCTGCCCGGTCACCAAAGGCCCATTGCAGTACCAAGCAACGACCCAGGAACTGATCTCTCGAAGCGCGCGGCTCGCGTACCCGATTCGCGATGGCGTACCGATTCTGCTCGAGAGTGAGGCGCGCACGCTCAGCGACGAGGAAATCGAGCGTTGAGCTTCACTGTCCTCATTCCGGCGCGGCTGGCCTCCACGCGCCTGCCCAACAAGCCTCTGGCTGACATTGCAGGGGTACCTATGGTGGTAAGGGTCGCCCAGCGGGTTCAGCATGGGCTAGGGCTTGACAGCAAACAGGTGGTGGTTGCGGCAGACGCCTCTTCGATCCTTCAGGCCTGCCATGCCCATGGCATCACAGCCCTGCTGACACGTCCAGACCACCCATCGGGCAGTGACCGGTTGGCCGAAGCCAGCGCGCAGCTTGGTCTGGGTCAGAACGACATTGTGGTCAACGTACAGGGCGATGAGCCGCTCATCGATCCTGACCTGGTGCAAA
Source organism: Comamonadaceae bacterium (assembly GCA_038145425.1). Taxonomy (GTDB): domain Bacteria; phylum Pseudomonadota; class Gammaproteobacteria; order Burkholderiales; family Burkholderiaceae_C; genus Rhodoferax. The sequence continues at coordinate 50,600 of JAYQPP010000013.1, forward strand.
AGGTTGCAGATTTGCTGGCACTGACGCCGCAAGCCAGCATGAGCACCGCCGCACACGCGATAAACGACCTGGCAGAGTTCTTAAACCCTAACGTGGTCAAGGTCGTGCTCGACAGCCAGAACATGGCCAGCTATTTCAGCCGCGCCACGATTCCGTATCCGAGGCAGAACCCGACGGTGCTACCCCACCCAGCGCCTCTACGCCACATCGGCATTTATGGCTACCGCGTCGGTTTTTTACAAAGTTTTCCGGCATTACCACAGGCGCCAACCGAGCGCTTGGAGTCGCTCGAGCAACTGCGAGCCCTTTGGCACGGACATCGCATCGTGGTACACGTGACCGACAAAGCACCCGGACCTGGCGTCGACACCCCGCAAGACCTGGAGCGCGTGAGGCAGCAACTGCGTACCTGAGGCCCTGCGCGGCGCGGACAGCCAGAGTGTCAACTGTGTTATCCTTGCGCGCTTTCGCTCGCGACGACGAAAACCTGCCGGCTATCACAAATTCCTGTGCAGAATTAATCACCCCACAAGGTATCTTTGATGAGACTGATTCTGTTGGGCGCTCCAGGCGCGGGTAAGGGAACGCAAGCTCGCATGATCTGCGAGAAGTTCGGCATTCCTCAAATTTCCACTGGCGACATGCTACGCGCCGCGATCAAGGCCGGCACACCCCTGGGTCAGGAAATCAGCAAGGTGATGGACGCCGGGAACCTCGTCAACGACGAATTAATCATCAATCTGGTGAAAGAGCGCATCAGCCAGCCGGACTGCAAAGGCGGCTGCCTGTTTGACGGCTTTCCACGAACCATTCCGCAGGCGCAAGCCATGCGCATGGCAGGGGTCGCGATCGACTACGTGCTGGAAATCGATGTGCCTTTCGAGCCGATTATTGAACGCATGAGCGGTCGCCGCTCCCACCCAGCCTCAGGACGCACTTACCACCTCACCTTCAATCCGCCGCAAAAGCCTGGCGTTGACGACGTCACGGGCGAGCCCCTGGTCCAACGCGATGATGACAAAGAGGACACCGTGCGCAAACGCCTGCAGGTCTACCAGTCACGAACGCAGCCGCTGATCGATTACTACACCAACTGGGCAAAGACCGAACCAGGCACCGCGCCGAAATACCGCAAGGTTGATGGCACGGGCGGCATCTCCGATGTGTCGGCGCGCATTGTTCAAGCCTTGGCCTAGATCAGGGAGCAAGGCCGGCTTGGCCGGTCACATCAGCCTCAACATCAGCTCGATACGCGCCTTGGGCGCCGACAGTCCCGTTGCAGCGGCGAACGCATTGCGACCACTGGCCAGAACGCGACCGTTGGCACATCGACTTGTGCGCAGCACCTGTACCCCCGCCTTCGCAGCCTTCTGCAGCGCGCGAGACAAATCCTCATGCACCGTTCCATTGCCGGTGCCGGCCACCACCAAGCCTTTGAGCAAGGGCCTGGTGGAACGGTCGCGCAACATCGACAACACCGGCTGTCCGCTTGCACCAGCGTAGTTCATCACAATCTCAACGCGCGGCCACTCCGGCAAGCTGAGCACATGGCGAAGCCGCGCTGAAGTCTGAGCCGAGTCGGCCGTCGGCCAGGCACGCAAGACCCGAAGCGCCGCCTCTTCCACGTACGCAATCGGGCCGCTGTCGCCAGAGGCGAACGCGTCGAGTCGATAGGTGTGCATCTTCTGCACGTCGAGCGCACCATGAACCACCCCGGCACAAACCACTGACACGCCTTTGGCCTGCGGGTCCAAGGCCACAGTCACGGCATCGAGCAGATTTTGAGGACCATCCGGGTTCTGGCTCGAAGCGGGACGCATGGCGCAGGTCAGCACGACCGGCTTTCTCTCCAGCATCGTGCGGGGCAGAACCCGGTGCAGAAAATACGCTGTTTCCTCCAGGGTATCGGTTCCGTGGGTCACGACGATGCCACGGACCTCAGGGCGCATCAGGTGCGTCGACACCCTGGCAGCCAGGTCACGCCAGATCGCAAAGCTCATGTCCTTGCTGTCAACCTGCGCCACCTGCTCAGAGTCCAACGCATGGCCGTCCAGTCGTGTCGCCAGGCCTGGCAATGCCTGCAGCAACTGGCCAATGTTGATCTGGGCTGGGCGATAACCCACGTTGTCGCCGCGGTCCTCTGCCTGCCCGGCAATCGTGCCACCGGTTCCCAAAACAAGCAGCTTTTTCAACTTTTTCTGCGTACCCACTTGCAATCCTTAAAAAACTGGTTAAAAATACAGTTACTGGATATATAAACAGTCCTATAGCTCAAGCGCCCAGCGCAAAACACCCGAACAAGGAGTCGCCATGTTAAGCAAATCAAAACTGACAGACCGGCAACAGCAGATCCTGGAACTGATCCAAAGCACCGTGGCGAAGACAGGGGCGCCCCCAACGCGGGCGGAAATCGCTGCGGCGTTGGGCTTCAAATCTGCCAATGCCGCCGAGGAGCACTTGCAGGCGCTGGCACGTAAAGGTGCGATTGAACTGCTCAGCGGCACCTCACGCGGCATTCGCCTGCGCGGCGACACCTTGCGCAGTATCAACCAGTCACGCGCCAAACAATTCTCCCTGGACATCCCCAGCCTGGCCCAACTGACGCTACCGCTGATAGGGCGCGTGGCGGCGGGCTCGCCGATTCTGGCGCAGGAACACGTTGACCAGACCTTCAGTCTGGAAAGCAGTCTGTTTCAACGCAAGCCCGATTACCTGCTCAAGGTCCGCGGCATGTCCATGCGCGATGCCGGCATCATGGACGGCGACTTGCTCGCTGTGCAAAGCACCAAGGACGCCAAAAACGGGCAGATCGTTGTCGCCCGCCTCGGCGATGAAGTCACGGTGAAACGTTTTATGCGCAACAAGCAACACATCGAGCTTCATCCTGAGAACCCCGACTACCAGACCATCGTGGTTGAGCCTGGTGAACCCTTTGAAATTGAAGGCCTTGCAGTGGGACTGATCCGCAACACCATGCTGATGTGAAGCAGAGCGTGCCAACACCCCCGCCATGCATCTGTCAAAGCCACCAGTCACTCTGTCGAGCACTCTTCGTCAGTCCCAAAATAATTAAAAGGACGAACATGATCACCCCCAGCCTGATTCACGTCGCGCAGCCCGAGCCAGGGTTTTTCCAAATTCTGAAATCACTTTGGTATCAGCTCGTCGACGAGCCGCGCATTTTTTCGGCTCAAAGCCACCGCGTCTGCAGCACCCACACGCTGCCCGCCGGGGTGAAACAAAACGCGGCCAGCGCGCACAAACCAGCCCCTGCGAGACCGCTGCGGGTTTTATGCGTTCAGCAGGCCGGCGCCAGGCCTGGCCACGGCCAGTTGCGGATTTCGGGGCGCATGGCCGATGTATGCGCGGAGCTCGAGCGTCTGGCAACGGCCGAAGCACAAACAGCAAAGCCGATACGCCACGCTGTCAGTTGACGCGTCGCTGGCGATCAAGCCAATTTGCCAGCCAACTTAAGCTGACACGAACTGCCGGGCCCGTCGGATGACGGGATCGGCTTCAGGGCACAATGTGAGGGATGAACATTGTGATTCTGGACGACTATCAGGACGTGGTGCGCAAACTCGAATGCGCCTCAAAACTGGCGGACTACCAGGCCAGGGTCTTCACCAATACAGTCAAAGGCATCGGGCAGCTCTCCGTTCGCTTGAAAGACGCCGACATAATTATTTTGAATCGCGAGCGCACGCGTCTGCCGCGCGCCTTGATCGAAAAACTCCCAAAACTCAAGCTGGTTTCCCAGACGGGTCATGTGGGCGACCACATTGACGTTGAAGCCTGCACCGAGCTGGGCATCGCTGTGGCAGAAGGCAGCGGCTCACCCGTGGCGCCAGCCGAGATGACCTGGGCCTTACTGCTGGCCGCAGCCAAGCGCCTGCCCCATTACATTGCCCACCTGAAACACGGCGCCTGGCAACAGTCGGGCTTGAAGGCGGGCCAAATGCCACCCAATTTCTGCCTGCCCACCACGCTCAGGGGGCAGACCCTTGGCATCTGGGGCTACGGAAGAATCGGACAGCTGGTCGCCAGGTATGGTCAAGCCTTTGGCATGCGGGTTTTGATTTGGGGACGCAAGCCGTCCATGGAACGCGCCGCTCTCGATGGGTTTGCGCTAGCCGAATCCCGCGAAAGCCTGTTTGAGCAATCAGACTTTCTTTCTCTTCACCTTCGGCTATCCGAGGAAACCGCGGGATTGGTGAGCGCTGACGATCTGGCGCGTATGAAGCCAACGGCCACGCTGATCAATATTTCACGGGCTGAATTGATCCAGGCTGATGCATTATTGGGTGCGCTCAACAAAGGCCGCCCCGGCATGGCTGCCATTGACGTATACGACTCTGAGCCCATTTTGCAAGGCCATGCGCTGCTACGACTGGAAAACTGCATCTGCACGCCACATATCGGCTATGTCGAACTACAGAACTACGAACATTACTTTGGGATCGCCTTCGACAATGTCGTTAACTTCATGAGAGGCCGTCCGAGCAATATCGTAAACCCCGGCGCTTTGCAGGTCAGAGTTGCAAAACGTTGATTCAGCCGTCGCCGCATCCACACTCATCGAGCCGCGCAAACACTGGTGAGTCCATGACTGGCAGAGGGACTTCGCGAATGATCTGTCTGATGCGGCGAGTTTGCGGCTAAAAATATCGTCAGTGCGCATGCCAATGCACCAGCTAGCGTCCAGAGAATGAACCACACCGAAAACTTCAGCGGCACACAAGCTGTCCAGGCCCACCAACGCTTCGACACCGAAGCCCTACAAGCATGGCTACAGGGACATCTGGCGGACTTCAAAGGCCCGCTCGCGGTTGAATCCTTTAAAGGCGGGCAGTCCAATCCAACCTACCGGCTTGCCACGCCAACGCAAAGCTTCGTCATGCGAAGCAAACCAGGACCCGTCGCCAACCTGCTGCCGTCGGCACACGCCATCGAGCGCGAATTCAAAGTCATGCGTAGTCTGTCAAATACTGGTGTGCCCGTGCCGAAGATGTACACACTTTGTGAGGACGAGTCGGTGATCGGTCGCGCGTTTTACATCATGGAGAACGTTGAAGGTCGAATCTTTTGGGACCAGACTCTGGCAGACCTGAGCCGAGCCCAACGCGGCGACATTTACGATGAAATGAATCGTGTTCAGGCACTGCTGCACAGCGTGGACCCTGCGGCGTGTGGACTTGCCGACTATGGCAAACCGGGCAATTATTTTGAGCGCCAGATAGGACGCTGGAGCAAACAGTATCAAGCCTCGATCACCGCGCCGATCATCGAGATGGACCGCTTGATCGACTGGTTGCCCGCCCACATCCCGGCAATGGCCAAGGATGCATCCTTGGCCAGAGTTGTTCACGGCGACTACCGCATGGACAACCTGATCTTTCACCCTGACGAGTCGCGCATCGTTGCGGTGTTGGACTGGGAACTCTCAACGCTTGGGCATCCGCTGGCAGACTTCAGCTACCACTGTATGGCTTGGCACATCAAGCCCGGCTCCTTTCGAGGAATCGGCGGCCTCGACTTGGATGCGCTGGGTATTCCCAGCGAGAGCAACTACATCCGGCGCTACTGCGAACGAACCGGTTTCGCGCGACCTGAAGAACTGGCTGCCGACTGGTACTTCTACCTGGCCTACAACCTGTTTCGCATGGCTGCCATCCTGCAAGGAATTGCCAAGCGCATTGAAGCCGGCACGGCGGCGAGCGCCCAGGCGCGCCAGGCAGCCTCTGGCGCAAGGCCGCTGGCAGAACTGGCATGGCACTATGCCCAAAAAGCATCCTCGCATTCCTGACTCCTTCTCCCCCTGAGGTACCCCATGGACTTTGACTTTTCGCCGCGAACCCGATCCTTGCAGACCAAGCTGCTGGCCTTCATGGACGAGCACATCTACCCCAACGAACAGGCCTACTGGGCTGAGATCCAGGCCAATACCGACGCGGGTCGCCGCTGGACGCCGCTGGAGACGATTGAAAAGCTCAAACACAAGGCACAAGAGCAAGGCTTGTGGAACTTGTTTCTGCCCAGTGACAGCGCGCGCGAAGCCGGCTTTGAGGGCGCCGGGGCTGGCCTGAACAACCAGGAATACGCCCCATTAGCGGAAATCATGGGTAGGGTCCTGTGGGCCAGTGAGGTCTTCAATTGTTCGGCACCCGACACCGGCAACATGGAAACACTTGCCCGCTACGGCAGCGCGGCACACAAGCAGCAGTGGCTTGGACCCCTGCTCGAAGGCCGAATTCGCTCTGCGTTCGCCATGACGGAGCCGGCCGTAGCCTCCAGCGATGCCACCAATATCGAAACTCGCATTGAGCGAGACGGCGACGATTACCTGATCAACGGGCGCAAATGGTGGATCAGCGGCGCCGGTGACCCTCGGTGCGCGATCCATATTCTGATGGGCAAAACAGATCCGCAGGCTGCCCGTCATGCGCAGCAAAGCATGATTCTGGTGCCGGCCGATACGCCGGGCGTGAACATTCTGCGGCCATTGAATGTGATGGGCTATGACGACGCGCCGCACGGGCACATGGAAATCATTTACGACAACGTGCGCGTTCCCGCGAGCAATATGCTGCTTGGTGAAGGGCGCGGATTCGAGATTGCGCAGGGCCGCCTCGGACCGGGCCGCATCCATCACTGCATGCGACTGATCGGCCAGGCCGAACGCGCGCTGGAACTGATGTGCAAACGCGCTGCCAGCCGTGTTGCGTTTGGCAAAAGCGTCGCTGCGCAAACCGTGACGCAAGAGCGCATCGCCGAAGCGCGCTGCAAAATCGACATGGCTCGCCTGCTGACCCTCAAGACGGCCTGGATCATGGATCGAGCTGGCAATAAGAGCGCGCGCAATGAAATCGCCATGATCAAAGTCGTAGCACCGCGCATGGCCTGCGAGGTGATCGACTGGGCCATTCAAGCCCACGGCGGCGGTGGCATGTGTGACGACTTTCCGCTGGCTTATGCCTACGCCAGCGCAAGAACCCTGCGCTTCGCGGATGGTCCTGACGAGGTGCATCGCAACGCAATTGCCAAGACCGAACTGGGGCGTTATCCGGCGCCAACCTGATGCCGGGGCTGCAAGAAAGCGCACCGACAGCAGCTGCATAACCTGACTACCTGGACATCCGAGATCGTTTTCGCATGCCAAGCAGCCGCACCTCTCGACCAGGCCTTTTGAGACCAGGCACACACAGGGTCAGCCTGATTTTCAAGCGCGGCTTGTTTTCAGGCCTGCTGATCAGCGCCCTCGGGCTGGCGGCCTGCACGGCAACGCCGAAAAAACCAGGCCCTGCAGCCAGTGGACCACCGGTGCCGGCCATCACGAGCTGGTGGAAGGGCTTTCAGGACCCCAGCTTGGAGGCACTCGTCGAGCGCTCGCTGGCTGCCAACAACCGCATCGAATCTGCCAAGTCGGCCCTGCGCCAGGCCCGCCAACAGCATCAGATCAGCCGATTGGCTGGACGACCCACCTTAAACTTTGGCGCCAGCGCCAGACTAGGGCAAAGCAGCTCGGGCTCTCTGCAAAACCTATCAACCGGCGTCGACGCGCGCTGGGAGTCGGATTGGTTTGGCCAACGTGATTTGGGGATGGCCGCTGCCGATGCAGACACCCAGGCGGCGGTAGCGGACCTTCGCGATGTTCAGGTCAGCGTCACAGCCGAGGTTGCCCTGAGCTACATCCAGCTCCGCTTGGCCCAGGCGCAAAGCGCCACGCAGAGAGCCAATGTTGAGACCCAGAAACAGCTTCTGGAACTGAGCCAGTGGCGGGTGCAGGCTGGCCTGGCCAGTGCCGCAGACGTCGATCAGGCACAGGTCGCACTCGCGCAAACACTGGCCCAAGCACCAACGCTGGCTGCGGCGATGCGCCAGTCCGCCAACGTCTTGGCAACGCTGACCAGCAGGCCAGTAGGCGACCTGCAGGCCTTGGTGGACCAAGCCGCCCCCATACCGGTCTTTCAGCAAGATCCGCCCGCCGCCGTGGCAGCAGACATCCTTCGCCAGCGACCCGATGTGCGTCGTGCCCAGTGGCGTGTCCAGGCCGCGCGGGCGCGGCTGGGCGAAGCAAGCGCCCAGCGCTATCCCAGTTTTAGCCTGACGGGCTCTCTGAGCCTGAGCGGTCTGAATCTGAGCGACCTGCTGGCTGGAAGCCTGGCCAGAAGCGTGCTGGGCGCATGGTCTGTCCCACTGTTTGATGGTGGCCTTGCTGCCGCGCGGGTAGAGTCCCAGGAGATCGCCCTGGAACAAGCCCGTATCGATGTGCAGGCCACGACGCAACGTGCCTTGCAAGAAGTCGATGATGCAAGCAACAGTTGGCGCCAGAATCGCATGCGCCTCAAACTCCTGCGCGACGCTGCCGACAAAGCCGATCAGGCGGCCAGCACGACCCAGCAGCGCTATGAGGCTGGCCTGGCCGATTTCCAGTCCGTCGTGCAAGCGCAGCGCAGCGCGCAAAGTGCCAGAGACAATATCACCGAGGCCCAGGCCGCCATCAGCACAGACCTGGTGCGGCTGGTCAAGGCACTGGGTGGCGGATGGCAGGCAAGAGACTGAAACAAGGCGGTACGATGAATCAACCGATGACATCCACAAACACGCAGTCGCCCCAAACCACCCCGCCAGCCCATCCAGCGGTCGATGGCGATGTTGCCAGCCTCCTGGGGCAGGGGCAGCAGCAGCGGTCGTGGTGGCGCCGCAAGCGACTGTGGCTAGCCCTGATCACCCTGCCCGCCGCTTATGCTGCCTGGACTTATTGGCAGGACGAGCAGGATCGCCTGGCCAAACCGGTTTACCTGAGCGAGAAAGCCACGCAGGGCGATATCACTTTGTCCGTCACGGCCAACGGAACATTGCATCCAACACGCACCGTCAACATTGGCAGTGAGTTGTCCGGTACGGTGCGCAAGGTACTGGTCGATGTCAACGACGCGGTCAAAGCAGGGCAAGTGCTGGTCGAACTCGACACCGCCAAAATTCAGGACCGCGTCAGCCAGGCGCGCTCGGCGTTGGCCTCGGCGCGCGCGCAACTGCAACAGCAGGACGCAACCGTTCAAGAAACCAAAACCGCGCTGACCCGTTTGCAGGAAGTCGCGCGGCTCTCCGCAGGCAAACTGCCGGCGCGCTCAGAGCTTGACGCAGCCTCGGCGGCGCATGCGCGAGCCCTGGCCGCACAGGCCAGTGCACAGGCCAATGTCAATGCGGCCCAGGCAGCCCTGGCCAGCGATGAAACCGATCTGGCCAAAGCGTCCATCCGCTCACCCATCAACGGCGTAGTGCTCACCCGATCCGTCGATCCGGGTAATGCGGTGGCTGCCTCGCTGCAAGCTGTCACGCTGTTCACCATCGCCGAAGATTTACGCGCGCTTCGTCTTCAGGTTAATGTTGATGAAGCGGATGTCGGCCGTATCGCAGCGGGTCAAAAAGCCAGTTTCAGCGTCAGTGCCTATCCCAACCGCCGGTATCCGGCCAAGGTGACACGTGTTGCGTTCGGCTCCTCGATCAATGACAACGTCGTGACCTACGCCACCCAACTCTCGGTACAAAACCCGGACCTGAGCCTTCGACCGGGCATGTCGGCGACCAGCACCATCGTTGCCCTGGAAAAAAAGCAGGTCCTGCTCGTACCCAACAAGGCCTTGCGTTTCAGGCCCCGCGCAACCGGCGAGCCTGCATCCAGAGGTGCAAGCGGCATTCTGGCTTCGGTCATTCCCCGCTTTTCCCGTGGCGGCCCACCCAAAGCTGTCACCGGGGGCCAGCCGGGCCGGCAGGTCTGGGTGTTGGACAAAGGGCTTCCTCGTGCGGTCCCCGTCAAGGTAGGCATCAGTGACGGGCGGATGACTGAAATTCTGGAAGGTGCACTCTCGCCCGGGGCGGACGTGATCGTTGAGCAACAAAGCCAAGGGGCAAAAGCGCCGGGATCCTGAACCATGACAACGGCCCCTTTGATCGAACTCACAGGTATTCGAAAAGCCTACGGGCAAGGCGCCACAGCGCTGCAGGCCCTGCGCGGCGTCAACCTTCGCATTAAAGCCGGTGAGTTTCTGGCCATCATGGGGCCCAGCGGCTCTGGCAAATCCACTGCCATGAACATTCTGGGCTGCCTGGACCACCCGAGCAGCGGCCAATACCTGTTCAAAGGCGTAGCTGTCGAGTCCCTGAGCCGCGATCAGCAGGCCCAACTGCGGCGCCGATACCTGGGTTTTGTATTCCAGGGCTTTAACTTGCTGGCGCGCACCACAGCCCTGGAAAACGTTGAGCTGCCCTTGTTGTACCGCGGCGAAAAAGCCAGAAACCGGCATGCCGCTGCCCGCCAGGCGCTGGCCACGGTTGGCCTGAGCGGCTGGGAGTCGCATACCCCGTCGGAGCTTTCAGGCGGCCAGCAGCAACGCGTGGCCATTGCCCGCGCCATGGTGACCCAGCCCGATGTGTTGCTGGCCGATGAGCCCACCGGCAACCTCGACAGCCGCAAAAGCCACGAGATCATGGACTTGCTGTGTGAACTCAATGCCCGCCAAGGTGTCACGGTACTCATGGTGACGCATGAGGCCGATATGGCAGCGTACGCGCAGCGCGTGGTTCGCTTCAACGACGGAATGGTTCTGGATGACCATGCGGTGCAAGGCCGGGTTTGGAAAGCACAGGCGATCTGATGTTTTTCAGTTCATTGCTGCTGGCGCTTCGCTCAATTCGTCGCAATCTTCTGCGCTCCTTTTTGACGATTCTGGGCATTGTGATTGGCGTGAGTGCGGTCGTGACCATGGTGACCGTGGGCACCGGCGCAACCCTGGCCGTGCAGAGCCAGATCGCAGGCCTGGGCACTAATTTGCTGCAACTCAGGCCAGGCCAGCGCCTGAGCCACTGGAGCAGCGGCGGCACACCCTGGTTCAAGGAGGCTGACGCCGCGGTGCTGGCCACGCAGGTGGGCGGCGTTCTGGCAACAGCACCCGAGGCGCGCAGCAATGGAACTGTGGTGGTGGAGGGCCGCAACTGGAGTAGCAATTTCATCGGCAGCACGCGAAGCTGGTTGACCACTGGCAACTGGAAACTCCTTGATGGCCGGATCTTCACAGCCGACGAAGAAAGCTCGGGCGCTGCGGTCTGCGTGATCGGCGCCACGATTCACCGCGAACTGTTCAGCCTGCGAAGTGCGCCAGGTGCCTCGATGCGGCTGCGCGACATGCACTGCGAAGTGATCGGCGTGCTTGCTGCCAAAGGTCAAGGCGCTTTTGGCAACGACCAGGATGACCTTGTGTTGATTCCGCTGCGCACGCTGCAACGACGCATCACGGGCTCCAGCCGGGTCAACACCTTGATGGTCTCGATGGTGGATGGCGCCAATCCCGATCAGATCAAGGCCGGCTTGCGCGAAGTCATGCGCGAGCGGCGCAGGTTGAGTCGCAGCGATGAGGATAACTTCAATATTCTCGACACCCAGCAATTGGCTGAAACGTATTCCGGCACCACACGCGTGATGACCTCCTTGCTGGGTGCAGTTGCTGCAGTCAGCTTACTCGTGGGTGGCATCGGCATCATGAACATCATGCTGGTCAGCGTCACAGAACGCACCCGCGAGATCGGCTTGCGCCTGGCCATCGGCGCACGCGAACGCGAAGTCCTGATGCAATTTCTGATCGAGGCAGTTGTCCTGGCCTGCGTGGGCGGTTTGCTAGGCCTGCTACTCGCAGTGGGCGCCTCGGTCGGCCTGGCCAGCGCCATGGATGTGCCCTTCATCTTCGACCCCGGCATTAACCTATTGGCCTTTGTATTTTCCGCCGTCATCGGCGTCGTTTTCGGCTATTTCCCTGCGCGCCGCGCAGCGCAAATGGACCCCATCGATGCCCTGCGGCACGAATAAGCGCTAAGCGAGCCGGTTGCGTTCGAGCCAAGCCGCCACGGCCTGCGGATAAATTTGGTGCTCCTGTGTCAGCACCCGTGCGGCCAGAGTCTGTGCATCATCCTGAGCCAGCACCGGCACCACGGCTTGCGCCAGGATGGGACCATGGTCCAGTTCCGCGGTTACTTCATGGACTGTCGCCCCGGCAAAACAACAGCCCGCCTCAATCGCGCGCTGGTGGGTGTGCAAACCGGTAAAGGCCGGCAACAACGAGGGGTGAATATTGAGCAAACGCCCGGCGTAATGCGCCACAAAACCGGGCGTAAGAATACGCATAAAACCCGCCAACAGCACCAGACAAGGGGCTTCTGGCGTGTCGTAGAGGTCAATCAATTGTGTCAACGCGGCGTCAAAGACCTCGCGGCTCGGATGCGCCCGATGACTTAAGACATGCACGGGTACGCCTTCCTCCTTCGCCAGCAACAAGCCCTTGGCCTGGGGCTCATTGCTGATGACACAGGCAATGCGCGCGTCAAACGTCTCCGCCCAGCCATCGCGCTTGGCAACGCGAAGAATGGCTGCCATGTTGGAGCCACCACCCGAAATCAGAATCACAATCTGTCGCATGACAGGGATTATCGGTTTGGTCCGTGCCCGAACACAGGCACAATAAAGCGGCCGCCAAGGTTAGAACCTGCCACCAGTGGTCTCAAAGCAAGGCCTGCCCAGAGTCCAGGCTACAAGCGGTCATCACCTTACCCATCGGAGCCAGACCCATGCAATTGGCATTCACAGACGAGGAGTTGCAGTTTCGCGACGACATCCGGCAATGGGTGCGCGCTGCGCTGCCAGGCGCGCTGTCGCACAAGGTGCACAACGCGCTGCGCCTGAGCCGTGAAGACCTGCAGAGCTGGGCGCGTATTCTGGGGGCCAAGGGCTGGCTGGGCCATGCCTGGCCGAAAGAATTCGGTGGACCAGGATGGAGCGCCGTTCAGCGACATTTATTTGAGGAAGAGTGCGCCCTGGCCGGCGCGCCACGGGTCGTCCCCTTTGGTCCTGTCATGGTGGCGCCGGTCATCATGGCTTTTGGCAGCACCGAGCAACAAAAACGCTTTTTGCCAGGCATTGCCAGTGGCGACGTGTGGTGGAGCCAGGGCTATAGTGAACCGAACGCTGGCTCTGACCTGGCATCGCTCAAGTGCCGGGCCGAGCGCCAAGGCGACCACTATCTGGTCAATGGACAAAAAACCTGGACCACATTGGCGCAACACGGGGACTGGATTTTTTGTCTGGTAAGAACCGGATGGGAGGGTAAGCCGCAGACGGGCATCAGCTTTTTGCTGATCGACATGAAATCGACCGGCGTGCAGGTGCGCCCGATTGTTCTGCTCGATGGCGAAGCGGAAGTCAATGAAGTGTTTTTCGACAATGTCAAAGTGCCGCTCGATAACCTGATCGGGCAGGAAAACATGGGCTGGACCTACGCCAAATATCTGCTGGCCCACGAGCGCAGCAATATCGCAGATGTCAACCGCGCCAAGCGCGAACTTGAGCGACTCAAACGCATCGCACAGAAGGAAGGCGTCTGGGACACAGCCTCTGGTGGTACAACGGCCGCTCGATTCCGTGATGAGATCGCCCGACTGGAAGTTGACATCGTGGCGTTGGAAATGCTGGTGCTTCGTGTACTGTCGTCTGAGCGCTCGGGAAAAAGCGCACTGGACGTCGCGGGTCTGCTGAAAATCCGCGGCAGTGAAATCCAGCAGCGCTACACCGAGCTCATGATGCTGGCGGCTGGCCCTTATGCATTACCCATGATCAGTGAGGCGATGGAAGCCGGCTGGCAGCCCGACGGTGGCGCATTGAGCGGTTTTCCCGGCGGTGATGCCTGGTGCGCACCGCTAGCGCCCCAGTACTTCAATTACCGAAAAACCACGATTTACGGTGGCAGCAACGAGGTTCAACGCAACATCGTGGCGCAAACCGTGTTGGGATAGGCCAAGCCAATGGATTTTGATTTTTCCGACGAACAAAACCAGTTGCGTGCGGCCGTTGCGCGCTGGGTGGAGCGCGCTTACGGTGCCGAGCGACGCAAAGACATCTTGCAACAAGGTGGTTACAGCGAAGAAGCCAGCCAGGAGATGGCCGACCTGGGTCTCTACGCACTCACGGTCCACCCAGACCACGGCGGCTTGGGCTATGGCGCGGTGGAGGCCATGGTCACCATGGAAGAACTGGGGCGGGGCTTGGTCCTGGAGCCATTGATCCCGACGCTGATGATCGCCATGCTCCTGCAAGAGGCCGCACCCAAGGCGATGCAGCAGCAATGTCTGCCGGGCCTGGCAGCGGGCACCTGGCGCGCTGCACTGGCTTACCAGGAACGAGGCGCCCGATACGCACTTGATCAATGCGCCACGCAAGCCCGCCAGACCCATGGGCAGTATCTGTTAAACGGCGAAAAACACCTGGTCAGCCTGGGCGACCGGCTCGACGCCTTTGTGGTGCCTGCCACGATGGACGACCGCATCGCCCTGTTTCTGGTTGATGCCAAGGCGCCAACGCTGACGCGCAGGGGCTATCAAACGCAGGACGGAAGCCGATTTGGTGACCTGCACCTACAAGACGTGCCCGGGCAGTTGATCAGCGCAGACGGGCAAGCCCTGTTAGAAGCCGCCATCGATGTGGGCGTTGCCGCGACATGTGCGCAAGGCGTTGGTGTGATGGATCGCACGCTCGCATTGACCGTGGACTACATGAAAACCCGGCAGCAATTTGGCACGACGCTGGCAAGCTTTCAGGCCCTGCGCCACCGTGTTGCTGACATGAAGATGCAACTCGAACTCGCACGCTCGATGAGCTACTACGCCACGCTCAAACTCGAGGCACCCGCGGCTGAGCGGCACATCGCCCTAGCGCGTGCCAAATACCAGCTGGGGCAGTCAATGCGCTTCGTGGGTCAGCAAGCGGTGCAATTGCATGGCGGCATTGGCGTCACGCGCGAGGCCACCATCAGCCACTGCTTTAAGGCCTTAACGCAGCTTGAGATGACGTTCGGCGACAGCCTGCACCATCTTGGCGAGGTATCAGCGCATATGCAAGACAGCGCGGGGGTGTTCAGCTAAACCCCGTCGGGCTTTTTCAGCTCACATGAGCAGCCGGGAGGACCGTGGCACATGCGCCATCAGAAATTCCATCTGGTCGGCCAGGATGCGACGGTTGCAAAGAATAAAGTCTTCCCACAAACTGGGCACGTAGGGCGCATACAGCAGCGGCATGTGGGCCTGCTCTGGGGTTCGGCTCCCCTTGCGATGGTTGCAGCCCTTGCAGGCGGTCACCACATTCATCCAGTGATCACGCCCGTTTTGCGCGAACGGAATGATGTGCTCACGGGTGAGTTCGGTCTCGACGTGCGCCTGGCCGCAATACGCACAGAGCTTGCGATCGCGCGCAAACAGCTTGCTGTTGGTCAGCGAGGGGGTCATCGCAAAGGGATTGATGCGCGGCACGCCCCGGGTTCCGATGATGCTGCTGACCGCGATCTTGGACTGCAAGCCGGTCAGCGCGTTGTGTCCACCGTGAAAAACAGCAACCTCGCGGCCAAGCTCCCACCGGACTTCCTGCGCCGCATAGTGCAGCACAGCCTCCTCCAAAGAGATCCACGACTGCGGCAAACCCTGGGCGGATAGCTTCAAAACCTTCAACAGCAACCTCCTGAACATCACGCCAGGCCTCGACACATGAGAGGCTGGCAAGGTCACGAACCAGACCTGCGTGTGGCTGTTTGGCTGTCACACGCGGGTCAAAACCCCTTGGCAGGCTGGGAGACAATATACCCTTTTTGGGCCGGCCCGCCGCCAAAACAAGCTGATTTTTTTCAAGCAGGTGCTTGCCTGCTGAGAACTTGGACGCATGAATATTTTCAGAGGCCTTCACCGTCGCGGCATCGCCAAGGCGTGCGCGCTGACTATCGGCAATTTCGACGGCGTGCACCGCGGGCACCAGGCCATGTTGTCCCTGCTCAAAGGCGAGGCACAGCAGCGTGGCGTGCCCAGCTGCGTGCTGACCTTCGAGCCCCATCCGCGCGACTACTTCGCCGCCTTGACCCACAACCCAGACCTCGCGCCAGCGCGCGTAGGCACGCTGCGCGACAAATTGATCGACCTGCGGGCCTGCGGCGTTGACCAGGTGGTCATTCTTCGCTTCGACCAGGCCCTGGCCAACCTGAGCCCGCAAGCCTTTATTGACCAGGTCCTGCTTCAAGGTCTGGGCGCGCGTTACGTGCTGGTGGGCGACGACTTCCGCTTCGGCCAGCGCCGGGCTGGCGACTATGCACAGCTCGATGCCGCGGGGATGCGCCAGGGTTTTGATGTGGCCCGCATGAACAGCTACGAAGTGCATGGCCAACGCGTCTCCAGCTCTGCGGTGCGCGAGGCCCTGCGTGAAGGCCGCCAGCAGGATGCCGCTGCGCTCTTGGGGCATCCCTATCGCATCTCTGGACACGTGGTGCATGGCCGCAAGCTGGGGCGAAGCCTGGGCTTCAAAACGATCAATCTTCGCTTTGCGCACTGGAAGCCAGCCGCCAGCGGCATCTACGCGGTGAACGTAATCGGCTTGAGCGAAGAGCCTCTGCCAGGCGTGGCCAATATGGGCGTACGCCCCTCCCTCGACCCCGACGACGTCAACGGCGGGCGCGTCTTGCTTGAGACCTACTGTCTGCACTGGCCGGACGCTCTGGGCACAGAGGGAGGCTACGGTAAAATTGTGAGCGTGGAGCTGCTCCACAAACTGCACGACGAACGCCGCTACAGCGGCCTGGACGAACTCAAGGCCGGCATCGCCCAGGATTGCGAAGATGCCCGTGCGTTCTTTGCCAACTTGCGCCACCATGACCGACCCTAAATCTGACAGCGGCAAAGCCGATTACCGCAGCACGCTGAACCTGCCTGACACCGCATTCCCCATGCGCGGGGACCTGCCCAAACGCGAGCCGATCTGGGCCAAGCAATGGGATGAGCAAGGCCTGTACAAAAAGCTGCGCGCCGCCCGCCAGGGTGCGCCGAAATTTGTGCTCCATGACGGGCCGCCCTACGCCAACGGCCAGATTCACATGGGCCATGCGGTCAACAAGATCCTCAAAGACATGATCGTCAAATCGCGTCAGCTCAAGGGGCTGGACGCGAGCTACATCCCAGGCTGGGACTGCCACGGCTTGCCTATTGAGAACGCGATCGAGAAAAAGCATGGCCGCAACCTGGCTCGCGATGACATGCAGGCCAAGAGTCGCGCCTATGCCACCGAGCAGATCGCGCAGCAAATGGCCGATTTCAAGCGCCTGGGTGTACTGGGGGACTGGGACCATCCCTACCGCACCATGGACTTCAAAAACGAAGCCGACGAGATCAGAGCCTTCAAGCGTGTGATTGAGCGTGGCTTTGTCTACCGAGGCCTCAAACCGGTGTACTGGTGCTTTGATTGCGGCTCCAGCCTGGCTGAATTTGAAATCGAGTACGCCGATAAAAAGTCGCAGACGCTGGATGTTGGCTTTCTGTGCGCGCAACCCGATCGCCTTGCCAAGGCCTTCGGCCTGAAGACATTGGGCAAAGACGCTTTTGCCGTGATCTGGACCACCACGGCGTGGACGATCCCGGCCAACCAGGCGCTCAACCTGAACCCAGAGCTGGTCTACGCCCTGGTTGACACCGAGCGTGGGCTGTTGCTGCTGGCCGAAACACTGGTCGAGAGTTGCCTGACGCGCTACGGACTGAGCGGGCCCGTGCTGGCCACGGCCAAAGGCCAGGCCCTGGCGGGTATCGAATTCAAGCATCCCCTGTCGCATGTCGACCCCGGCTACGACAGAAGCAGTCCGGTTTTCCTGGCAGATTACGCCACCGCGGTTGATGGCACCGGTCTGGTTCATTCCTCACCAGCGTACGGCGTGGATGACTTCAACAGCTGCGTGGCGCATGGCATGGCCTATGCTGACATCCTCAACCCGGTGCAAGGCAATGGTGACTATGCGCCTGAGACGCCGCTGTTTGCGGACCTGAACATCTGGAAAGCCTGCCCTGTCATCATCGAGGCCTTGCGCGCAGCTGGCCGCCTGTTTGCCACCGAGAACATCACCCACAGCTACCCGCACTGCTGGCGCCACAAGACGCCCGTGATCTACCGCGCCGCGGCCCAATGGTTCATCCGCATGGACGAAGGCGTTGGCATCTTCACCAAAGACAAGGCCTCGCGCAGCCTGCGCCAGATTGCGTTGGAGGCAATCGAGCAAACCCAGTTTTATCCGGAAAACGGCAAAGTTCGCCTGCGCGACATGATTGCAGGCCGCCCCGATTGGTGTATCAGCCGCCAGCGCAGCTGGGGTGTGCCGCTGCCCTTTTTTCTGCACAAAGACAGTGGCGAATTGCATCCCCGCACCATGGAGATCCTTGACCAGGCGGCCGACATGGTCGAAGCCGGTGGCATTGAAGCCTGGAGCAAAGCCAGCGTCGAGAGCATCCTGGGCGCAGCCGATGCGGTGCACTACACCAAAAGCACCGACATTCTGGAAGTCTGGTTCGACTCGGGGACAACACACACCACAGTTTTGAAAGGCTCCCACCCCGGCGCTGGACACGACAGCGGGCCGGAAGCCGATATGTACCTGGAAGGTCACGACCAGCATCGAGGCTGGTTTCATTCCAGCCTGCTGACGGCCTGCGCCATGTACGACCGCGCGCCCTACAAAGACATCCTCACGCACGGCTTCACGGTCGACAGCAAGGGCCACAAGATGAGCAAGAGCGCCGGCAACGGCGTTGATCCGCAAGAGACCGGCAAAAAGCTCGGCGCGGAAATCATCCGCCTGTGGGTGGCCGCCAGCGACTACTCCGGCGACATCGCCGGTGACGACAAAATCCTCGCCCGTGTGGTCGACACCTACCGCCGCGTTCGCAACACGCTGAAATTTCTGCTCGCCAACATCAGCGATTTCGACCCTGATCAGCATGCGGTCGATGCGGCGCAGATGCTGGAACTCGACCGCTACGCTGTCGGACGCGCTGCGCAGTTGCAAAGCGAAATCATGGCGCATTACGAGCGCTACGAGTTCCATCCCGTGGTCGCCAAGCTGCAGATTTACTGCTCCGAAGATCTGGGTGCTTTTTACCTGGACGTCCTCAAGGACCGGCTCTACACCACTGCGCCCCGTTCGCATGCACGTCGCAGCGCCCAGACAGCGCTGTGGTGCATCACCAATGCCATGCTGCGCTGGATGGCACCCTTCCTGAGCTTTACCGCTGAGGAAGCCTGGTCTGTGCTCGGCGCCGAAGGGAAAACGCCGACAGCCACGCGCGAGTCGATCTTTATGGATCAGTACCTGCGGCTGGCAGCACCGCAGGCCGCACTGATGGGGAAGTGGGCACGAATCCGGGAACTGCGCGACCTGGTGAACAAGGAAATCGAGGTTCTGCGCGCAGAGGGCAAAGTAGGTTCCTCGCTTCAGGCCTGTGTCACGCTGACCCTGGGTGAGGCCGACCATGCCTTGCTGGAAAGCCTGGGTGCAGACCTGCGCTTTGTTCTGATCACATCGACAGTCACCTTGCAGCTTGGCGCTGATCTGGCCATTCAGGTGGCGCCCTCCGAAGCCAGCAAGTGCGAGCGATGCTGGCACTACCGGGACGACGTCGGTCACGACGGCGCACATCCCGGCCTGTGTGGTCGCTGCAGCGACAACCTTTTTGGCGCTGGCGAAGTTCGAACGGTCGCCTGATGCGGCGCTCTGAGCACCAGGGTGGCATGCTGCGCTGGCTGGCCTGGGCCGCTTTTGTGTTGATCGTCGATCAGACCACCAAGCTGTGGATCATCAGTGCATTCGAGTTGCACCAATCCCTCCCGATTACCTCATTTTTTAATCTGGTGCGGGTGCATAACGAAGGTGCGGCGTTTTCTTTTCTGGCTGATGCCGGCGGTTGGCAACGTTGGTTTTTTACGGCCCTGGGCGTGGCCGCATCGGCCCTGATTTTGTGGATGCTGCGCGCACACGCGACGCAAAAATTATTCGCCTTTGCACTGGCCAGCGTTCTAGGAGGCGCGGTCGGTAATGTGATCGACCGCCTCCTGTACGGCTACGTGGTGGACTTTCTGGACTTTCATCACGCCAGCTGGCATTTCCCCGCCTTCAACGTGGCTGACAGCGCAATCACGCTGGGCGCTGTGGCGCTGGTGCTCGATGAACTGCTTAGGGTACGGCGCCAGCGCTGAACGGCACAATCCCGGCCGGGCGCGACCCCTCATCGAACGCCAGCAAAAAAAGGCCCGCCCAAGGCGGGCCTGATTCGGCGCCTCAAGCGCAAGGTCACAGCGTGAGGATCGTGCAACCCGTTGTTTTGCGCGCCTCCAGCGCCACATGCGCCTGGCGTACATCCTCGAGCTTGAAGGTCTGGTCGATCTGAATCTTGACCTTGCCGCTGGTCACCGCGTCAAACAAATCGTCAGCCATGATCTGCGTGGTCTCGCGTGTCGCAATGTGTGTAAACAAGGTCGGCCGGGTCACGTACACCGAGCCTTTGGCAGCCAGCATGTTGACGTCAACGGGATCTACCTTGCCCGAGGCATTGCCAAAAACGGCCATCAGACCAAAGGGACGCAGGCAGTCAAGCGACTTCATGAAGGTGTCTTTGCCCACCGAGTCATACACCGCCTTCACGCCCTTGCCGCCGGTGATTTCCTTGACACGCGCGACAAAGTCTTCGGTGTTGTAGTTGATCACATGCGAGGCGCCGTTTTCCTTGGCCAGCGCGCACTTGGCGTCTGAGCCCGCGGTACCGATCAGCTGTAAGCCCATGGCCTTGGCCCACTGGCAGGCTATCAAACCCACACCACCAGCTGCTGCGTGGAACAAAACGAAATCGCCCGCCTTCAGGCCACCTTGGGGCTGGGTGCGCTTGAGCAGGTATTGCACTGTCAAGCCCTTGAGCATCATGGCCGCGCCCGTCTCAAAGGAGATTTCGTCGGGCAATTTGCAAACAGTCTTGGCCGGCATGACGCGCACATCGCAATAGCTTCCAGGGGGCTGACTGGCATAGGCCGCGCGATCCCCAGCCTTCAAGTGCGTCACGCCCTCGCCCACCGCCTCGACCACGCCGGAGGCTTCCATGCCCAGTTGGAGCGGCATGGGCAATTTGTACAGGCCATCGCGCTGGTAGATGTCAATGAAGTTCAAGCCCACAGCCTTGTGGCGAATGCGGATCTCACCGGGACCGGGGTCCCCCACGGACACCTCCACCAATTTAAGCTCTTCGGGCCCACCGTTCTGGTCAATACGGATGGCGCGGGAAGTGTGCTGACTCATGTTCTCTCCTGTTGTCTTGAAAAAGGGCAGATGTTGCCACGAATACGCTGGGATTGCCGCACCGCGCTGTCGCTTTGCTGCGAAAATGCTCCGCGCAGTCCATGGGCTGCGATGCGACACAGCCCATGCAAGCCCCCAAAGTTACACCCACTTCAGCGCTGCTCCTGACCTTGCCGCCCCTGCTTTGGGCCGGAAATGCGGTGCTCGGACGCATGGTGTCGACCATGGTCTCACCCATGACGCTGAATCTGCTGCGCTGGCTGCTGGCGCTGCTCCTGCTCTTGCCGCTTGCAGGCTGGGTGCTACGACCCGGCAGCCCCCTGTGGCAAAACTGGCGTCGCATTGCGGTGCTCGCAGTTTTGAGCGTGGGCACCTACAACGCCATGCTCTACCTGGCTTTGCACACCTCGACGGCCATCAACGTGACGCTGGTGGCATCGATCACGCCGGTCTGGATGCTTCTCATCGGGCGCTTCTTCTTCGGACAAGGCATCAGCAAACGCCAGTGGCTGGGCGCGGTGATGTCGATCGTGGGTGTCATGGTGGTCTTGAGCCGTGGCCAATGGTCAGTACTGGCCAGCATCGAGTTGGTCCCCGGCGATCTCTACGTCCTGGTGGCCGCCGCTGCCTGGGCCTACTACAGCTGGATGCTCGCCCACCCCACCAGCGAGCCGTCGATCATCCGCTACAACTGGTCCGCCTTTTTGGTAGCGCAGATCGCACTGGGTATGGTGTGGTCCGTCGCGCTGGCTGGCGGCGAATGGGCACTGGGACTGGGCCAGTTCAAAGCCAGCTGGGCCCTGCTTTGGGCTGTGGTCTACATTGCCGTCGGCCCAGCCATCCTGGCCTATCGGGCGTGGGGCGCTGGCGTGGCGCGCGCTGGCGCATCGATTGCCGGCTTCTTCACCAACCTGACGCCACTGTTCACGGCGCTGTTGTCAAGCCTATTTTTAGGGGAAGCGCCCCACCTGTTTCATGCGCTGGCGTTTGTGCTAATTGCCGGCGGCATTTTGGTGTCTTCGCACCGGTGAGGCTTCCTCCATCAGCACCCATATGTGCGATCAGTACGTCCCGGGATAAGCGCCACCGTCGGCCAGCACATTCTGGCCGTTGATATAGCTGGCCTGCTGGCTGCACAAAAACGCGCAGATCGCACCAAATTCCTCAGGCGTTCCAAAGCGCTGTGAGGGTATGGTTTTCTTGCGCGCTTCTGCCACATCATTAACGCTTTTGCCAGTCTTCTGAGCCGCGTTGGTCAGGTTAGCCTGCAGTCGGTCGGTGTCAAAAGAGCCCGGCAGGAGGTTGTTGATCGTGATGCCAGCTGCTGCGATTTTGGGGTTACGCGCCACACCCG
>JAYQPP010000014.1:0-70907 GCA_038145425.1 Comamonadaceae bacterium
GTTTCCTACATGAACCCCGCGTACTGGTACCGCGCCTATTTGCGCGGCAACTACGGCAAAGCCGAGTCTGAAGTCAGGTCCGCACAGGCCAAGATGCTGGCCGCCCTCGGGCCCGGGAACGCCTTTGGCGGCGACGTGCCGGAAGCTGAACTGGCCAATTACCGCTACATGTTCGGCATGGAGCGCTTTGACGCTGACAACAGCCTACTGGCAAGCTACGACAGTTTTGAAAAAGCGCTGGCAGCCGTCCAGGGCAACCTTGCGGCCAAGAAAGCCGACGCCAGCAAAGTCTATGAAGTGATTCACGCCGACAAAAAAATTGCGGTGTTTGGCATTGCCATGAACAGCAAGAGCGATGGCGAGGGTTGGTGGGTCAACAAGATCGAAGGGGCTACACATCCAGCTGCCCTGCCCTACGAGCTGTTCATTGTTGACGGCAAGGTGTATTCGCTCTACGCGCGTTTTCGCATCGCACTGGCCTGGCCAGCACTGGGCATGGGACAGTTCATGCGCATCATCAATGCGCCTGAGGCCATTCGCGCCATCATGCTCAAGCTGGCCTCAAGCTCATAATCCACAGGCACTGAACAAATTTTTGGGGAGATCGAAGGCATGAGTGCGAGCGAAATGACGAATTGGGTGGTTTGGGGCGGCTTTGTGATCGCCTTCATCTTTGGCCTGGTTGCCAGCAAAACCAATTTCTGCACCATGGGTGCGATCTCGGACATTGTCAACATGGAACACTGGGGGCGTATGCGCATGTGGCTGCTGGCCATCGCTGTGGCCATCCTGGGCACCAGCTGGCTGGCCTTCAGCGGACAAATCGATCTTGACAAGTCTTTTTACCAGCGCCCGGTACTGCCGGTGCTGTCGCTGGCTGTGGGCGGCTTGCTCTTTGGTGTGGGTATGACCATGGCTGGCGGATGCGCCAATCGCAATCTGATCCGCCTGGGTGCGGGCAGCTTGCGCTCGCTGGTGGTGCTCACCTTCATGGGTATTTCGGCTTACATGACCCTCAAAGGCCTGTTTGGCCAATGGCGTGCGAGTTTCCTGGACCCAGTGGCCATCGACTTGGCTGCCATGGGTTTTAAAAACCAGAGCCTGGGCGCCTTGCTGGGCAAGGTCACCGGCATGCAGGCCGGCAGCGCGTTGCTGAGCAGCGCCGCGATCGTCAGCGTGCTTGTGCTGATCTTTGTCTTCAAGGACGCACGTTTTCGCGCCAACCTGCCGCAAGTGATTGGAGCCCTCATTCTGGGCGCCATGGTGACCGCGGCCTGGTACATCAGCGGACACATCGGCTTTGGCGAAAACAAGGACACGCTGGAGATGCTGTTCTTCGGCACCAACAGCCGCACCATCGAATCACTCAGCTTCGTCGCACCCACTGCGTTCTCACTGGAGTTGCTGATGCTGTGGACCGACAAGTCGCTGGGCGTGTCTTTCGGCATCGCCTGTGCCATCGGGGTGATCCTGGGCTCGCTGGCCTGGTCGCTCTACAACAAGAGCTTTCGCTGGGAAGGTTTTGCCTCGCTCGATGACCTACGCAACCAACTCGTGGGCGCCATCCTGATGGGCTTTGGTGGCGTAACCGCCATGGGTTGTACAGTGGGCCAAGGCATCTCGGGGGTCTCCACGCTGGCCATCGGCTCTTTTATTGCCCTGGCCAGCATCGTGATTGGCTGCGTGGGCATGCTCAAATGGCAGCTGCGCGACTAGCACCGAGCGCCACAGCACCAACGCCGTCAGCAATCGCTCAAACGCGCTCGAGCACCAGCGCAATACCCTGGCCCACGCCGATACACATGGTGCACAAGGCGTAACGGCCCTGAGTTGCGTGTAAACGGTTGACCGCGGTTGTGGCCAGGCGCGCGCCCGAGGCGCCCAAGGGGTGACCCAGGGCAATCGCACCGCCCCAGGCATTGACGCGCTCGTCATCATCGGCCAAGCCCAGCAGGCGAAGCACCGCCAGGCCTTGTGCGGCAAAGGCCTCATTGAGCTCGATCACGTCCATCTGCGCCAGACTCAGACCGGTCTGCGCCAGTACTTTTTCTGTGGCGGGCGCCGGGCCAATGCCCATGACCCGTGGGGCCACCCCGGCCATGGCCATACCGACCACGCGGGCTTTGGGCCTCAGGCCGTACTTGCCGGCAGCCGCTTCGTTGGCGAGCAGCAAAGCACAAGCCCCGTCGTTGACGCCGCTGGCATTGCCCGCAGTGACCGTGCCGTCCGGGCGCACAACAGGTTTGAGCCGAGCAAGCGCCTCCAGGCTGGTTTCGCGCGGATGCTCGTCTTGCGCCACCAGCACAGCATCACCCTTTTTCTGCGGCACGGAGACAGCCACAATCTCGCGCGCCAGATGGCCGGCCTCGATGGCCGCCACCGCGCGCAACTGGCTGTTCAAGGCCATGCGGTCTTGCGCCTCGCGCTCGATCTTGTAGTCCACTGCCACGTTTTCCGCGGTCTCGGGCATGGCGTCGACACCGTACTGGGCCTTCATCAGCTTGTTGACAAACCGCCAGCCAATGGTGGTGTCGTAGACCGCGTTGCTACGGCTGAACGCACTCTCAGCCTTGGGCATGACAAAGGGCGCTCGGCTCATGCTCTCTACGCCACCAGCCACCATCAAGCTGGCCTCGCCGGCCTTGATCGCGCGCGCCGCCGTACCCACCGCGTCCAGACCAGAACCGCACAGGCGGTTGATCGTGGCGCCAGTCACCACCTCGGGCAAACCAGCGAGCAGGCTGCTCATGCGCGCCACGTTGCGGTTGTCCTCACCGGCCTGGTTGGCGCAGCCGTAAATCACGTCGTTGACAGCCGACCAGTCAACGCTCGGGTTGCGCTGCATGAGTGCGCGCAGAGGTACAGCGCCCAGGTCGTCCGTGCGCACGCTGCTCAGGGCGCCGCCATAACGACCGAACGGCGTACGAATGGCATCGCAAATAAAGGCTTGTTCAGTGGATGACATCTACATTCCTTGCTCAAAATTGAAGTGCGTCAAAGCGGCAATTTAAACAGGCTGGTGGCCTCCAGGTCGAGCACCTCCAGCTCTTGCGCATTCATCATTTGCCAGCGCCAGCGCAAAATACCCAGTGTGGGCTGGCTGTTGGATCGACGAACCGCCAGCACCTGCACCTGCAAACGCAGCTCGTCGCCAGGCCGTACCGGATTCGGCCATTTGATGTAAGCCAGGCCAGGCGAGGCAAAAGACTCGGAGCCGCGCAGAATCTCGTCGGCCACCAGACGCATGGCCATGGCACAGGTGTGCCAGCCACTGGCGATCAGACCGCCAAAAGGACCTTGGCTCGCAGCTGCCTCATCGGTGTGGAACCACTGCGGGTCATAGTCCCTGGCGAACTGCAACAGTTCAGACTGGCTCAGCGTTTTGGGGCCCAGACGCAAGACCTGGCCCGGATAAAACTCGGCAAACTTCATGTGTGCTGGCCCCAATCCGTGCTCAGGCCCACAGACGCTGACGCAACCAGGGGCTCACGCGGTAGCGCTCGCCCCGGTAGTGCGCATCGAGGGCTTCGAGTACCGCGATCACACCAGCCACGTCCCAGTCGGCAAGCCACTCAAACGGGCCCGCCGGGTAATTCACGCCAAGTTTCATGGCAGCGTTGGCGCCATCGAGCGTGCATACGCCTTGATGCACGGCATCAGCGGCTTCGTTGATCAGCATGGCCAGGGTTCGCGTCACGACCAATGCGGGTGTGTCCGCCACACGAACAGGGGCAAAGCCGCACAAGCGCAGCCATTGCTCGGCGTCACGGGTCCAGCTTGCTGATGCGCGTTGCGACGCCGCCCAGGCAAGTGACGTGCCTGGCTGCGCGCCGATCGGGCGGTCAAAGACGGCTAGGTCATCGCCCAGGGACGAGGCTGTTGCGCCATCACTCAAACGCAGCTGTGCGCCGTCGACTTGCAGACCCACCCAGCTCGCGACCGGTTCAAGCGCGAGCGACACACCGGCAGCGCGCAGCGCGTGTTCCATACGCTCAGCCACAAGACCCTGACCCATGACCGTGATCGACTGGTGCAGGGGTGGTGTGACCGCAGCCCCAGACCCGGGCACAGTTTCCGACGCGCTAGCCTGGGCCTGGCTGTAGTCATAAAAACCACGTCCTGATTTACGGCCCAGCAAGCCGCCGTTGACCATCTCTTGCTGAATCAGCGAGGGCACGTAGCGCTTGTCATAAAAATTGGCTTCAAACACCGACTGGGTCACCGCAAAATTGGTGTCATGACCAATGAGGTCCATCAACTCGCACGGCCCCATGCGAAAACCGACGGCTCGCATGCAGGCATCAAGCGCCAACGGGCTTGCGGCCTGTTCCTGCAGCAGCGCCAGCGTCTCGGCGTAAAAAGGGCGCGCGATACGGTTGACGATGAAGCCGGGCGTGGATCGCGCATGAACCGGCACTTTTCCCCAGGCTTTGCTGAGCTCAAAAATCGCTTCAGCCACTGGTGGGGACGTCTGCAGGCCAGAGACCACCTCAACCAGCTTCATCAACGGGACCGGGTTGAAGAAATGCATCCCGACCAGACGGGTGGGGTGTTTCAAGCCATTGGCAATAGCGGTCACCGAAATCGAGGATGTGTTGGTCGCCAGAACACAGTCGTCGCTGACCAGGGCTTCAAGCTGCTGAAACAGGCTTCGCTTGGCCTCGACCTTCTCTACGATCGCCTCAACCACCAAAGCCACATCTGATGCCTGCGCCAATTGCGCGATCACCTCAATGCGGTCCATGGTCTGCGCCACCGCCTCGGCTGTGAGCTTTCCCTTGGCCTGCAAACCCCGCAGTGTTTTTTCCAGTTTGTCGCGGGCCTGGGCCGCAGCACCCTCACGCAGGTCAAATAATTTGACGGTGTGCCCAGCTTGCGCCGCCACCTGCGCTATGCCAGCACCCATGATGCCGGCGCCGACGACCAGCACCGGCGTACGCTCAACAGGCAAAAGAGCCATCAGGGGATCCAGGCGGCAGGGCGCTTGGCCAAAAAGGCGGCAAAGCCTTCACGCGCTTCTTCGGTCCCGCGGACCCGGCTGATGGTCTGCGCGGTCAACTCACGCACCTCTGGGCTGACCGGGCCGACCTGGAGTTGACCGAACAGCGCCTTGATCTCGGCGTGCGCTTGCGGGGCGCCTACCAGCAAGTCCTTAATGGCTGCATCCACTGCAGCATCCAGTGCCTCTGCAGTGGTGACCTGATGTAGCAAGCCTATCGACAAGGCTTCGCTCGCGCCGATGCGCGTGGTCGTCAAGGCCAGGCGGCGGGCCTGACGCTTGCCCACCGCGTTGGTCAGGTAAGGCCCGATCACCGAGGGCAAAATGCCAAACTTGGCTTCACTCACCGAGAAGCTGGCATTGTCCGAGGCAATCGCCACATCGCACGCACAAACCAGTCCAACACCACCCCCCAGGGCTGCGCCCTGCACCCGCGCCACCACGGGCTTGGGCGAGGCGTCAATGTTGTAGAGCATGCTGGCAAAACGACGCGCATCAGCCAGGTTCCATTCCTGAGTGGCGGTACTGGCGCGCTGCATCCATTGCAGGTCCGCACCCGCGCTAAAGTGCTTGCCTTGGCCAGCCAGCACGATCACGCGCACATTGGGATCTTGCACCACTTGCGCAAAAGCCGCGTCCATTTCGCCAATCATGGCCTCGTCAAAGGCGTTGAACACGGCAGGGCGTGCCATATTGATTTGTGCAACCCCAGCCGCGCGGGTGCTGATGGTCAATGTCGAGAAGTCAGTCATCAGTAAGTCTCCAGATGCAGTCGGCCTTCGCGTTTGAGCGACGCCCCCAGATTGTCCCAATTCAAGCCAGCATGCTCGGCCACATCTCGCAAGGCCATCACAACGCCCTCTTCCATGCTCTTGAGGCCACACACGTAAAAACAGGTGTTGGCGTCTTTGAGTAAGGCCAACAGGTCCGTGGAACGCTCGCGCATCACGTCCTGCACATAACGCTTGGGTTGGCCCGGCGTGCGCGAAAACGCAAAATTGATATCGATAAAGTCTTTCGGCAAGTTTTGCAGCGGGCCGAAATAAGGCAATTCTTCTTTGCTGCGCGCGCCAAAAAATAGCATCAGCTTGCCGCCCTCGAACTTGCCCGATGTGCGCAAGCGCCGACGCCATTCCGTCATGGCGCGCATCGGTGCACTGCCTGTTCCGGTGCAAATCATCACAATATTCGAGTGCGGATGATTGGGCATCAGAAAAGTCGCGCCAAACGGTCCGATCACCTGAACCTTGTCGCCGACCTGAAGGTCGCACATGTAGTTGGAGGCCACGCCACGCACCGGCTCGCCCTGATGGTTTTCCAGCACCCGCTTGATGGTAAGCGACAAATTGTTGTAGCCCGCCCGCTCGCCGTTGCGCGGGCTGGCCACCGAATACTGGCGCGCATGATGCGCCCTGCCCTGTGCGTCCTGTCCCGGTGCAATCACACCGATCGACTGGCCTTCGAGCACCGGAAACGGCGTGCTGCCAAAGTCCAGCACGATGTGGTGTGTGTCGTAGTCTGTTCCAGCCTCCGTCACGCGCACATTGCCCGACACCGTGGCCGTGATACTCGCCTGTGCGGACTTCGGGCCATACAAATTGGTGTAAGCATGTGCTGCCGACCAGGGCGGCAGCGTCGCATTGAATTGCGCACTGTTGAACTGTTCAGGCCTCACCTGGGATTCAGGCGCAGGCGAAGGCTCGCGCGCAGGCTGCGCTGCTGCGACACCTGCCTGACTCAAGGCCTCACTGCTCAGGGGTTCAGGCAAAGCCTCCCAGCCCAGTTGCTCTTGCACGCTGTAGGCATTTGCGCGTGGAACTGTGCGCCAGTTATCGATCGATCCGGTTGGACAAGGCGGTACACAAGCCATGCAGTAATTGCACTTGTCCGCATCGACCACGTAGTTGTTGGCATCATGCGTCACAGCGCCAACCGGGCAAGTGGCTTCGCAGGTGTTGCAGCGAATGCAGATCTCGGGGTCAATCAGATGCTGATTGAGGACTGCGGCGTCTGATGCATCCATGCAGGTCTCCAGTGTCAAGGGGCTGAGTTGCTGGTGGCGCCAGCGTGGTTCGCAAGCCCCTGGCCCCGCTTGGCCCTGGGGCTCACGCCAAGTCTAAGCGTTTGCCTCAGTTGAAACGCACGTATTCAAAGTCGATGGGCTGACGATTGATACCCATGGCCGGCGGTGCGATCCAGTTGGCAAACTGGCCCGGCTCAACCACACGGCCCATCAGGCTGGCCACAAAAGCACGGTCTTCGGCAGAGGGCAGCCATTCATTCACCTTAACGTTCCACTCGGCATCGCTCACCACGCGGCCATCGGGCGAGACCTTGATGCCCGACAAACCACCGATGTTGCGGTGAAAGGCCTTGTGCGGCACGCTCAAACGGGTCGGGATGCCGGCTTTTTCTAGCACCTTGTTCCAGCGGTTCACGCCCGCCACAGAGTCGGTGATGTAGTCGTCACGCAGCACCTCGGTCAAGGCGTTGAGCATCGGAACCTCTTTTTCAACCAGTTGGCCGTTGCGTGCTTCAAGCACCTTGTAGGTCTGGCCTTTGAGCACGTGGTCGTCCGCGCGCTTTCCTTCCTCAAACCGGCCTTTGAGGCCTGAGCTGTAGAAGGTGGCGGCGTTGCTGGATTCGTCTGCACCAAACAGGTCAACGGTGACGCTGAAATGGAAATTGATGTAGCGCTGGACGGTGGGCAAATCGATCACACCGGCTGCACGCAGCTTGCCCACGTCGTCGGTCTTGAGCTCGTTCATGACCTGGGCGGTGCGGGAAATCACACGGCTGATGCCCGATTCGCCCACAAACATGTGGTGCGCTTCTTCAGTGAGCATGAACTTGGTCGTGCGTGCCAGCGGATCGAAGGCGCTTTCGGCCAAGGCGCACAGCTGGTACTTGCCGTCACGGTCTGTGAAGTAAGTGAACATGAAAAAGCTCAGCCAGTCCGGCGTGGCTTCGTTGAAAGCACCCAGAATGCGCGGGTTGTTCTGGTCGCCGCTGCGGCGCTCGAGCAAGGCTTCAGCCTCTTCACGCCCATCGCGGCCAAAATGCTTGTGCAGCAGGTAGACCATGGCCCACAGGTGACGACCCTCTTCCACATTGATCTGGAACAG
The DNA here is from genome assembly GCA_038145425.1 of Comamonadaceae bacterium. Lineage (GTDB taxonomy): Bacteria > Pseudomonadota > Gammaproteobacteria > Burkholderiales > Burkholderiaceae_C > Rhodoferax. Next base: position 8,125 of record JAYQPP010000014.1, read on the forward strand.
GTTGCGCAGGTCGTACATGCTCGGGGCTGTGAGGCCCAGGTGGCGCTGCTGCTCAACCGAGGCTGGCTCCGTGTCGCCCTGCGTGACGATGATGCGACGCAGATTGGCGCGGTGCTCGCCGGGCACGTCTTGCCAGACTTTTTCGCCTTTATGGTCGCCAAAGTGAATGGTCCTGTCTTCAACACCAGGGTTTAGAAAAATGCCCCAGCGGTAGTCGCGCATCTTGACGTGACCAAACTGGGCCCAGCCCTGCGGGTCCACGCTGATCGCGGTGCGCAGGTAGACCTCGTGATTGGTTGAACCTTCGGGGCCGACGTCGTCCCACCAGTTGATGAAATTGGGCTGCCACTGCTCAAGCGCTCGTTGCAGCGCTCGGTCGTCACTCAGGTTGACATTGTTGGGAATCTTCTCGCTGTAATTGATACCAGACATTTCTTTCTCCTTGCGTGATCGCTACTTTGACTTTAAGAACATTTCAGGCGCGCTGCGCCAATGTTCAAACCCGGTTCCAGTCGAACTGGGCCTTGTCGCCCTTGCCATAAACCTTGAGCGCGCCTTTGTCACCCACCGCGTTCGGGCGCTGAAAGATCCAGTTCTGCCAGGCCGTCAGGCGCCCAAAAATGCGCGTCACCATGTTTTCCTGGCCATTGAAGCGCAGATTGGCCTCCAGGCCAGTCAGCGAATCCGGCGACATGGCCACACGCTCTTCGATCGCGATGCGCACCTCATCTGCCCAGTCAATGTCATCCGGGTTGGCTGTCACCAAGCCAAGCTTGAGCGCGGCATCGGCATCAAGCGCCTGCCCTGCTGCACTGCGCACCGCCTCGATCGGGGCGCTTTCGCCATAAAAACGCCGCTGCAGGCGGGATTCGCCGGTGGCCATCGGCAAAAGCCCAAAATTGGCCTCACCCACCATGACTTTGGGCGCGGCCGCCTGGTCATCGGGCAGGGCCAGCATGTAACTGCGATCGCAAGCCAGCGCGAGCTCAAGCAGGCTGCCAGCGAAAGCCGAACCCGGCTCGATCAGCGCAAACAGGCTGCGCGAAGACACATCCAGGCGCGACAGGGTACGGCGCAGCAAACCAATGGTCTCGCGCACCAGCCAGTGCTTTTGATTGGCCATCATCACGGCGTCGCTGGCCAGCACGGCGCTGGCCTCGCCCTCGGTTTTGATCAGCCACAGGCCAATGTCCAGTTCATTGGTACGCAGCTGCAATATCGCGTCTTCCAGCTCACGCGCCAAGGCCAGCGGATACCAGTTCACGCCAGCGGCCTCAATAGCCGCGATATCAGCCGGTTGGGCGCCCGTGGGGGCCTGGACGGTGAAGGTCGCTGTGCGCTTGCTGCGGTCGATTTGGACCGTGACGTGCTGGTAACGCAGTGCATCCGCTTCCATCGCACGCGTCAGCGGCGTGAGCTGCACACCCTTGCCGTTAGCCGGGCGGTCGCTTTGAGCGGCCAGCGCCTGGGCACGCGCGCGCACCTTCTCCGCAAACACCTGCGGCTTGGCGATCTCGTCGACCAGGCGCCAGTCCTTGGCACGTTGGCCACGAACGCCCTCGACGCTGGTACAAAACAGGTCGGCCAGGTCGTGACGCACATGCCGTTTGTCGGTCACGCGGGTCAGGCCACCGGTCCCCGGTAAAACACCCAGCAGCGGCACTTCGGGCAAACTCACAGCGCTGGAGCGGTCATCCACCAGAATAATCTCGTCACAGGCCAGAGCCAGTTCATAGCCGCCACCGGCACAGGCACCGTTGATCGCCGCCAGGAACTTCAGGCCCGAGTATTTGGACGAGTCTTCCAGACCGTTGCGGGTTTCATTGGTAAATTTGCAAAAATTGACCTTCCACGCGTGGCTCGATACGCCCAGCATGAAGATATTGGCGCCTGAGCAGAACACCTTGTCTTTGGCACTGGTGACCACCACGGTGCCCACGTCGGGGTGCTCAAAACGGATTCGGTTGAGTGCGTCGTTGAGCTCAATGTCCACGCCGAGGTCGTAGCTGTTGAGCTTGAGTTTGTAGCCTGGCCGCAGGCCAGCGTTCTCATCAATATCCAGCGCCAGGGTGGCAATCGGACCGTCGAAGCTGAGCTTCACATGACGGTAAGCCGATGGCGCCGTCTGGTACTCCACCCGTGGGTTGTCGCTGCTCATGCCTGAGTCTCCTGTGAATTTGAATAAAAATGCATGTTTAAGAACCCTCAATTATGCATCATTTTGCATAATTGAAGATTATCTGGGTCCAAACGCCGGTGTCCCACTCAGGCGGGTTGCTGCAAGGCCTGTCGGACAACCGCACGAAGCCGCAAGTAGGTTTCTTCCAGGCCCTGGGCACTGGTGTCAACCTTGATCTGCGCCTTGGAATAGAAGGCCTCGCGTCCCGCCAGAATGCCTTTGAGGTCCTGCATAGCCTGAGAACTGCCCGCCATGGGTCGCAAATCGCCCTGCGCACGCACCCGCCGCAGGTGATCCTGTGGGTCGGCCTGCAGCCAGACCGTGGTGCACTGGCCCAGCAACAAATTAAAGGTTCCCGGATCAGACACGACGCCGCCAGGCGTGGCGATCACCACTTCGGCATGGGTCTGCAACAGCTCCTGCAGCGCCTGGCGCTCATAGCGGCGATAGGCGTTCATGCCATACAAATCCACCATCTCTTGCACGCTGGCACCTGCGAGCTGCTCGATCTGACGGCTGAGTTCCAGAAACGGGAATCCCAGGTCCTGCGCCAGCATCGCACCCAGCGTGGACTTACCCGCGCCGCGCAAACCGATGAGCGCGATGCGTGTGCTGCCTACGACCGGTCTGCCGCTGGTGCCCAGCACCTCGCCAATGGCCAGGCGCACGCGGCGCAAAGTCTCTTCGTCGCTCGATCCGATGAGGTCGCGAATCATCAGCCACTCCGGTGACGCCGTCGTGATATCGCCAATGATTTCAGCCAAGCTGCACTGCAGGGCACCTGCGAGCTGCAGGAGGACCAGAATCGAGGCATTACCCTCGCCATATTCCAAGTTGGCCAGGTGGCGCTCAGAGATGTCTGCAGCGCCAGCCAGCGCCTTGCGCGTCATGCCCCGACGCGCACGCAGCGCACGAACCCGCTCGCCCAGACCCACCAGAAACGCATTCTTGCCCTCGGCGCCTGCTGTATCGCGTAGCGCCGGTTGCGCGGCCGAGGCCGGTGTCTCTATTGCTTCAGCGTTCAAAAATATTCCTTGTTCATGCCCTGACCCGACTGACAGATTTGTTTTCCGGACAGTTGATCAAGAGACGCAATATAATTCATATTATAGGGCTTCACGAAGCCCACGCCAAGTCTCACCAAGGAGCTACCCACCGTGACACCGGAGCAATTTCGTCAGCAAATCAGCCAAATCACCGCACAACTCGCCGGGCGGGCCCTGGACGACGATCTCGACGGCTGGCTCAACCAACACCACGGCCCAGGCAGCGACAGCTACACGCGCCTACGTGCGCTGTGCGAAGCTGGCGTCAAAGACGGCTGGCTGTGCAACCAGGAAGCGCAAGGCATCCGCTACGGGCGCATCTTCAAGCCTGCCGAAGACCTGCACGGCTTCTCGGTGGACGTGGTGGACATGGACGATTGCACCGGTCCCCACCACAGCCATCCCCATGGGGAAATCGACCTGATCATGCCGATGGACGAGGCCGCCCGGTTTGACGGTCGGCCTGCGGGCTGGCTGGTCTGCCCGCCAGGTAGTGCTCATTACCCCACCGTCAGCCATGGCCGCGCCCTGGTCCTGTACCTGCTGCCGCAGGGCAGCATCGTGTTCACGCCAACTTAAGACCGCACCGAACGCGCACTGGCGCATGAGGCTTGCGCCAAAATGCACCTGAAGCCACGGCCAAGGCATACACCAGAGGCAGAAAAATGGCCGAAACCCTAAGGAGACTGACCCATGACCAGCAACGCAAGCACCGACGCCGTGAAGCCACCGGGTGAGCGCTTCAATTTCGCCAGCTATCTTCTTGACGCCAACCAAGCCCGCGCGCTCAAGCCTGCCTTTATCGACGATGCCGGCAGCCTCAGCTATGGGCAACTCGCGGATCGCGTTCGCCGCATGGCGAACGCCCTGCGCGCAGCGGGCATTAAGCGTGAAGAGCGTGTGCTGCTGCTGATGCTCGACAGCAATGACTGGCCTGTGAGCTTTCTGGGCGCCATGTACGCCGGCATCGTGCCAGTGGCCGTTAACACCTTGCTCACCGCCGACGACTACGCCTACATGCTGGAGCACTCGCGCGCGCAGGCGGTGCTGGTCTCTGGCGCCCTGCTGCCGACGCTGGCTGCGGCTCTGACGCGCGCAGACCACGAGGTGCGCCGCGTCGTGGTGTCTCGCCCACAAGCACCGCTACAAGCTGAGCAGGTGGAATTCGAAGCTTTTCTGGCAGCAGCCAAGCCCAGCGACAAGCCCGCTCCCACGCAAGCCGATGACCCGGGTTTCTGGCTGTATTCCTCGGGCTCCACCGGCCGGCCAAAGGGCACGGTGCATTCGCAGACCAACCCCTACTGGACCTGCGAGCTGTATGGCAAAGCGGTCCTGCAACTACAAGAAAGCGATGTCTGCTACTCGGCAGCCAAGCTGTTTTTTGCCTACGGTCTGGGCAATGCCCTGACCTTTCCCATGAGCGTGGGCGCCACCACCTTGTTGATGGCCGAGCGCCCCACACCCGACGCCGTGTTTAAACGCTGGACGGGCGGTGTCGGTCAGGTCAAACCCACGGTTTTTTATGGCGCGCCCACCGGTTTTGCCGGCATGCTGGCCAACCCCGGCCTGCCCGCGAAGGGCGCGGTCAGCCTGCGCCTGGTGTCCTCGGCCGGCGAGGCACTGCCCGCAGAACTCGGTGAACGCTTCAAGGCACATTTCGGTGTGGACATTGTGGACGGCATCGGCTCGACCGAGATGCTGCACATCTTTCTGAGCAACCGCCCGGAAGCGGTGCGCTATGGCACCACTGGCTGGCCGGTGCCGGGCTACGAGATCGAACTGCGGGGTGAAAACGGCCAGGACGTTGCCGATGGCGAGCCCGGTGACCTCTACATCCAAGGTCCCTCGGCAGCCATGATGTACTGGGGCAACCGAATCAAGTCGCGCGAAACCTTTCAAGGCGGCTGGACCAAAAGTGGCGACAAATACGTGCGCAACGCCGACGGCACCTACACCTACAGCGGCCGCAGCGACGACATGCTCAAGGTCAGCGGCATTTATGTTTCGCCCTTCGAGGTCGAAGCCACGCTGGTGCAGCACCCCGCGGTGCTGGAAGCCGCGGTGATCGGCAAGGAAGACGCCGATGGCCTGACCAAGACCAAGGCTTTTGTCGTGCTGAAAGCAGGCCAAACCGCCAGCGAAGACGACCTCAAAGCCTTTGTCAAAGACCGCCTGGCGCCTTACAAATACCCGCGCTTCATCGAATTTGTGGCCGACCTGCCAAAAACTGCCACCGGCAAGATCCAGCGCTTCAAATTGCGCGAACAGGAAGCTGGCAAGGCGTGAGCTCTGCCACAGGCAAGCTTGCCATATCCGTCTCGGGCCGCGCGCTCGAAATCGAGTACCAGTGGGTCGGTGCGAGCGACCCCCAAGCCCCTGTACTGGTGTTTCTGCACGAAGGCCTGGGCTCGGTGTCGATGTGGCGCGACTTCCCCCAAACCCTGTGTCAAGCCATAGGCGCACGCGGCCTGGTGTATTCCCGCCCCGGCTATGGGCGGTCCACGCCGCGGGCAGCCGATGAGGCCTGGACGCCGGACTTCATGCATCGCCAGGCCTATGAGGTCTTGCCCGCCCTGCTCCAGGCCCTGGGCATCGACGCGCAAGCACAGCCGCTGTGGCTGTTCGGTCACAGCGACGGTGGCTCAATTGCGCTGCTGTATGCGGCCCGCTTTGGCCAGCAACTGGCCGGCATCGTCGTGCTGGCCCCGCACATCCTGGTTGAAGATGTGAGCGTGCACAGCATCGAGTTGGCACGCCAGGCTTACCTCGACACCGATTTACGCCAGAAGCTGTCGCGCCACCACCAGGACCCAGACTCGGCGTTCTGGGGCTGGAACAACATCTGGCTGCACCCGGACTTTCGCAGCTGGCGCATTGCGGAAGAGCTCGGCAGCATCAGCTGCCCCATCCTGGCCGTGCAAGGTCTTGACGACGAGTACGGCACGCTCGAGCAAATCCGTGGCATTGCACGGATCTGCCCGCAAACCGAACTGCTGGAGCTGGCCGATTGCGGCCACTCGCCGCACCGCGACCAGAACGATGCGCTGATCGCAGCCGTGCAGGATTTTGTGGCGCGCAAGCCCTAAGGGAGGCGGCAGGCCAAGCCGGCCTCAGCGACGGCGCCAGTGCGCAAGACCTGCAAGCGACAACAAGGCCAGCAACAGCAGCGGCCACAGGCCCCATTGCGATACCCATCGCGCATACGGTGTCATGCCAAGACGCCCGTCAACACGGGCCCGCAGCGCGCCTGGCTGGTTCGTCTCAAGCTGGTGTGTGACCTGACCCAGATGGTCGACAAACGCGGTCCTGCCGGTATTGGTCGCCAGCAAAAAGGGACGATCAAATTCCAGCGCACGCATGCGGGCAATCTGCAGGTGCTGGTCCATCGCCAAGTGTTCACCAAACCAGGCCAGATTGCTGACGTTGACCATAATGGTCGGCGCCATGCTTTCCTGCCTGAACTGCGCGCCGAGCTCTTCGGAAAACAGGGTTTCGTAGCAAACACTTGCCGAGAGCCGCTGACCTTGCCAGTCGAAAGGGCGCTGCACCGGTGCGCCGCGCTGAAAGTCACCCAAAGGGATGGACATCATCTCAGTGAACCAGCGAAACAGGGGTGGGATGAACTCGCCAAATGGTACGAGATGAGATTTGTCGTAGCGCCACGCTTGCTCCTGATTGGGCTTGAGCCCCAGCACCGAATTGCTGTACCCCTGGTCCAGGCTACCCAAAGGCATACCAATCAATGCGGCCTGCTGCCCCTGTGCAAAACGCTCGCGCAAACGCTGCCAATAGCCCTCAGGCAACTGCGCAGGCAGCACCGGCAAGGCGGTCTCGGGCGTGATCACCAGGCTGCTGGTACTGTTCATGAGTTGCTGGGCATACCAGTCCAGCGATTGCGGGATGCCGCGCCGGTTGTCGAACTTCTCTCCCTGTGAAATGTTGCCCTGCAACAGGGTGACATCCAGCGACCCAGCGCTTTGGCCCACATACCGAGGGAGCAGGAAGACGACAAACACCAAGACGGTCAGACTTGCCATAGCCAGCAGGCGTTGCGGGCGTTTGGCAGGCTGTAACAGTGCCATGAGCAAAGCCGCGGCGAATGCGGCCAGGGCGGACACACCATAAACACCCACCCAGGGCAAGGCCGCGCTCAAGGGTCCATCGGCATGCGCATAGCCCACAGCGCCCCAGCCAAAGCCCGTAAACAAAACACCGCGCCCCATCTCTGCCAGCAACCAGACACTGGCGAACAGGAGGCCATCGAGAATGAGCCGACCGCTAGCAAAACGCTTGTACCAGGCACCCGCCAAGGCGTAATACAAAGCCAGGGCACCAGCCAGCGCCAACACCGCCAGCGCTGCGAGCCAGGCAGACAAGCCGCCGAAGCGGTGCATCGACTCGTACATCCAGGCAAAGGTGCCCACCAGCCAGGCGACGGCAAACCACCATGACAACCAGGCCGCGCGAGCCACCGACGAGGCCCGGCCTACAAGCCCCACCAGCAGGGCCAGCGCCAACAACTGCAGCCACCACAGAGGCTCGCCGCGCGCGGCGCTGATCAGCGAGAAGAACTTGGGCGTCTGCCACGGCCAGGCCAAGCTGACGGCTTGCAGCAGACCAGCCGCCACGGCCAAGAGCGCGTGCCCGCCGGCTTGCCGCGCCCTGGGCTGCGATGTGAAAAGCGAAAAGCCCGCCTTAGGCGCCGGGGTCATGGGCGACCGGTGAGACCTTGAACCACTTGACCGCGCCACCACGGGTGTGCAAAACCACAAAATTCAGACCCGCCAGGGTGAAACGCTCACCTCGTTTGGGCACGTGTCCCATTTCGTGTGCAATCAGTCCGCCTATGGTGTCGAATTCGTCATCAGGATCGGTGCTTTCAAGCCGCACACCAAATGCCGCCTCGACCCTCTCAATCGGGGTGTCGCCACTGACGCGATAGCTGCGGTCGGCCAAGCCGTAAATGTCACCGTCGTCTTCAACAATATCGAATTCGTCCTCGATTTCGCCGACGATTTGCTCGAGCACGTCCTCAATCGTGATCAGACCAGCGACACGCCCAAACTCGTCGATCACCACGGCCAGATGGTTGCGGTTGCTCTGAAAATCGCGCAGCAAATCATTCAGACCTTTGCTCTCGGGCACAAAAACGGGCGGGCGTAGCAAGGCGCGGATGTTGAGCTCAGGCGCTCGTTGCAGCTTGAGCAGGTCCTTGGCGAGCAGGATGCCGATGATGTTGTCACGCTCCCCCTCAAACACCGGGAAACGCGAGTGCGCGGTGTCAATCACGCTGTGCAGCAAGTTGTCCAGGGGATCGTCGATATTGACCAGGTCCATGCGTGGCACCGGAACCATCACGTCGCCGGCGCTCATCTCCGCCATGCGGATCACGCCTTCGAGCATCTTGCGCGAATCCGGGCCAATCAGCTGGTTGTGTTCGGCTTCGACCAGCGTGCCGATCAACTCGTCGGTGGAGTCGGGTCCGGGGTGAATGAATTCGGCAATCTTCTGCCAAAGTGTGCGGTGATCTTCGCGCGGCTGGCGCGAGGGATAGGGGTCTGACACAACCGAAAAAAGCAGGACATGCCGTTGTTTGGAGGAGCAATAGGATAGCTGATTGCCAAAACAGGCCCAATCGGGGCCTGCCGCGGCCTAAACTGTGCGCATGATCTCGCCATCGAATCCGAGCGCATCGCCAGCCCTGCCCCATGGCGTGGTGCTGCTCGAGCGCGGCTGGCTCTCCAGCAACAACATCCTGATCGTCACACCTGATTCCTGCACCCTGATCGACAGCGGCTACGCCACACACGCCGAGCAGACCCTGGGTCTGGTTGAAGGCGTACTGGGCGATCGGCCACTGCAGCGCCTGCTCAATACCCACTTGCACAGCGACCACTGCGGTGGCAATGCAGCCTTGCAGGCGCGCTACCCGGCACTGGAAACCTGGATTCCGCCGGGTCAGTCTGAGGATGTCGCGCTTTGGAACATGGACGCGCTGAGCTATCAGGCCACCGGACAGCAATGCCCGCGATTTGTGTTTTCGGAGGTCCTCACGCCGGGACAGGACATCGAGATTGGCGAGAAGCGCTGGCAGGTGCATGCCGCGCCCGGCCATGACCCCGATGCGGTGCTGTTGTTCGAACCCGAAGATCGACTCCTGATCTCGGCTGACGCCTTGTGGGGTAACGGCTTTGGCGTGGTCTTTCCGGAAATTGACGGCATTGACGCCTTCGATGCGGTGCAAGACACGTTGGATCTAATCGAAAGCCTGGAAGCAAGCCTGGTGATCCCCGGCCACGGCCCGCCATTTAGCGATGTGCCCTCGGCCCTGGAGCGGGCGCGCCGGCGCCTGGCTCAGTTCAGGCGGGACCCAGAGCAGCACAGCCGCTATGCCGCCAAAGCCCTGCTCAAGTTCAAATTACTCGAGGTGCAGTCGATGCCCCTGCGCGAACTGCAGCGCTGGATGGCAACGACCTCGGTGATGCAACAGATTCATGCCCGCCAAGCCAGCGCCTTGGACTACGGCGATTGGGTTAGCGGCATCATGCGCGATCTGGTGGCCGCTGGCGCCGCGCGCCTGGATGCGGACGTGCTCTACAACAACTAGGCCCTTCGGGCTGGTCGTTTTTTCGGGATCAACCCTCAGGCGCAAAGGCCCTGGCCCGCGCTGGCCTGGCTTTCAGGATTGATTTCCTTAGATTTTTTCGCCGGCCGTCTTGAAATCAGGCGAAAAGCCTATATCATTAGCACTCGATGGAAGTGAGTGCTAGCAGGCTGTCTGCCCTAGCACCCACGGCCTGAAATTAGCTGGCGCCTGCAAATTGTTGTGGGCGCCTTTTGACTCTCGATTCTACTTTTCCTCATAGGAGTTTTTATGAAACTGCGTCCCTTGCACGACCGTGTGATCGTCAAACGCGTCGAAAACGAAACCAAAACCGCATCGGGCATCGTGATTCCGGACAGCGCCGCCGAGAAGCCGGACCAAGGCGAAGTCTTGGCCGTCGGCCCGGGCAAAAAAAATGACAAAGGTGAACTCGGTGCCATGAGCGTCAAAGTTGGCGACCGCGTCCTGTTTGGCAAGTACAGCGGCCAAAGCGTCAAGGTTGACGGCGACGAGCTGTTGGTAATGAAAGAAGACGACCTCTTCGCCGTTGTCGAGAAGTAATTGCTGCTACGCGACCGTCATTCGTTGTTGCTCCGTGCTCGACATCCTCACGTACGGGAAGTACGTTGCGGTGTCTGCGCGCGGTGCGCCTAGCCTGACGCTCGCTCGCGACGCAATTCTTTTCCCGACCCCTATTTTTTTGACATTCTGGAGAAATTAACATGGCAGCAAAAGACGTGATTTTTGGCGGCGAAGCCCGCGCACGCATGGTTGAAGGCGTGAACATTCTGGCCAACGCGGTCAAGGTGACGCTGGGCCCCAAAGGCCGTAACGTGGTTCTGGAGCGCTCCTTTGGCGCCCCCACCGTGACCAAGGACGGGGTGTCCGTGGCCAAGGAAGTCGAACTCAAAGACAAACTGCAGAACATGGGCGCACAGATGGTCAAGGAAGTGGCTTCCAAGACCTCTGACAACGCCGGTGACGGCACCACCACCGCGACCGTTTTGGCCCAGGCCATCGTTCGTGAAGGTATGAAGTATGTGGCCGCCGGCATGAACCCCATGGACCTCAAGCGCGGTATCGACAAGGCCGTCGGCGCCCTGATCGAGCAATTGCAAAAAGCATCCAAGGCCACCACCACCAGCAAGGAAATTGCACAGGTCGGCTCGATTTCCGCCAACTCTGACGAGTCGATCGGCCAGATCATCGCCGACGCCATGGACAAAGTGGGCAAAGAAGGTGTGATCACCGTGGAAGATGGCAAATCCCTGCAAAACGAACTCGACGTGGTCGAGGGCATGCAGTTCGACCGCGGCTACCTTTCGCCCTACTTCATCAACAACCCCGAGAAGCAAGCCGCTTTGCTCGACAACCCCTACGTGCTGCTGTTTGACAAGAAGATCAGCAACATTCGTGACCTGCTGCCCACCTTGGAGCAAGTGGCCAAGGCCGGCCGCCCCCTGCTGGTGATTGCCGAGGACGTTGAAGGCGAAGCCCTGGCGACCCTGGTGGTCAACACCATCCGCGGCATCCTCAAGGTTGTGGCGGTCAAGGCGCCTGGTTTTGGCGATCGTCGCAAAGCCATGCTTGAAGACATTGCCATCCTGACCGGCGGCAAAGTGATCGCTGAAGAAGTCGGTCTGACGCTGGAGAAAGTCACCCTGACCGACCTGGGCTCTGCCAAGCGCATCGAAGTGGGCAAAGAAAACACCATCATCATCGACGGTGCCGGCCCGGCCGTGGACATCGAGGCACGCGTCAAGCAGATTCGTGTTCAGATCGAAGAGGCCACCAGCGACTACGACCGTGAGAAGCTGCAAGAGCGCGTGGCCAAGCTGGCTGGCGGTGTGGCTGTGATCAAGGTTGGCGCTGCCACCGAAGTTGAAATGAAAGAGAAAAAAGCCCGTGTCGAAGACGCGCTGCACGCCACACGTGCTGCGGTGGAAGAAGGCATTGTGGCCGGTGGTGGCGTCGCGCTGCTGCGCGCCCGTCAGGCTGCTGGCACCATCAAAGGCGACAACGCCGACCAGGAAGCGGGCATCCGTCTGGTGCTCAAGGCGATCGAAGCGCCGCTGCGCGAAATTGTTTACAACGCCGGTGGCGAGCCCAGCGTCGTTGTGAATGCTGTGTTGGCTGGCAAAGGCAACTATGGCTTTAACGCGGCCAACGATACCTACGGCGACATGATCGAGATGGGCATTCTGGATCCCACCAAGGTGACCCGCACTGCACTGCAAAACGCAGCGTCTGTGGCATCGCTGATGCTCACCACCGAGGCCATGATTGCTGAGGCGCCGAAAGACGACGCACCGGCAATGCCCATGGGCGGCGGCGACATGGGTGGCATGGGCGGCATGGGCGGCATGGGCATGTAAAGCCGCAGGCCTACTGCACAGGCGCCGTACTGAATTGGGGTCAGACGCCAATTCAGGCCCCCAGCCTAAAAAACCCCGCAAGCTTTAGCCTGGCGGGGTTTTTTCTTTGGGCGCTGGAAAACCGCCGGCAGGCCTACAGGCTCCAGCGCTGCAGTTCAAGCGTCAACTGTTCTGGTGACTGGAATTGAATCGCGTGCCAACCCTGAGCGCGCGCAGCCTGCACATTGGCGGGCAGATCGTCTACAAAAATGGTGCGCTCAGGATCAAGGCCATAGCGCTCTTGCATCAGCTGGTAGATCGCAGGCTCCGGCTTGATATGGCCGGCGTCACCCGAAAAAACGCCGCCGTCGAACCACTCGATGAAATCGTGCAATTCCTCCAGCGTTCGGGCATAGGGCACAGGCATGTTTGACAAAAAATACAGTTTCAAATCACCTTGCCGTTCCCTGCGCCTGACCAAGCGCTCGAGCAAGGCCACCGTACCCGGCATGGGCGTGAGGTTGGGCGCAATGCTTTGCACCAGCTTGGCCACATCGTCATGCGGCAAGGCCAGCCGGTGCGCGGTTCGCAGCACGACCTCGGACTGCTCGGAGCTACCTCGGTCGAAAGCCTCCCAATCGGGATGGTGGAACACCGCTTGCGCCAGTGCGTGAGCGCCACCATGCTGTGCGACCCAGGCCGCGTGCTGGCGCTCGAGCAGCAAGGCGGGCTGCCAGGTGAATAAGACCGCGCCAAAATCAAAAATCAGGTTCATGGTGAAGTTGTCAAAGGGTCCGAATGCGACGCAACAGGTTTTGGGTTGATGCGTCCAGACCATCGAGCTGACCCGATTGCAGGCGCGCGTGCACGTCCTTGGCCAGCACCTTGCCAAGCTCCACACCCCATTGGTCGAAGCTGTTGATACCCCAAATCGATCCGCTGACGAAAATCCGGTGCTCCTGTAAGGCCAGCAAGGCACCCAGGCTCGCTGGTTCCAGCGTGTGGAGCAGCAAGAAAGTGCTGGGGCGGTTGCCCGGAAAATGCTTGTGCCCGCCCGCATCGCTTTGGCCAAGCATCAGCGCCTGGGCTTGCGCTAGGGCGTTGGCCAGCACGTAGCCCTGATGGCCAGGCAGGCCATGCGCGGCTTGCACCACGGCCACGAATTCAACCGGAATCACGTCGCTGCCCTGGTGCAGCATCTGAAAGTAGGCATGCTGGCCGTTGGTGCCGGGCTCACCCCAGACCACGCCCGCGGTCGCAACAGCCAGCTTCTGGCCGCTGGCGTCCACCGACTTGCCATTGCTCTCCATCTCGAGTTGCTGCAAAAACGCGGGGTAGCGCCTGAGCTGGCTGTGATAGGGCGCCACGCTTCTGCTGCCGAAGCCGTGAAAGTTGCGGTACCAGATGTCAAGCAGTGCGAGCCGAACCGGCAGGTTTTGCGCCAAGGGGGCGGTGCGGAAATGCTCGTCCATGGCATGGGCACCGGCCAGCAAACCGCGAAAGCCATCGGCGCCAATCGCAATCGCCAAAGGAAGGCCAATCGCCGACCAAAGGGAAAAACGGCCACCCACCCAGTCCCAGAAACCAAACGTGGTGCTGATACCAAAAGCGCTGGCCGCCTCAATGTTGGTGGTCAGCGCGACAAAGTGCTGGTCTACCGAGCCACCACCTTGCGCCTGAAACCAGCGCTTGGCCGAACTGGCATTGGTCATAGTCTCCAGCGTGGTGAAGGTTTTGCTGGCAACAATAAACAAGGTGCTGTTCGCCTGCACTTGCTGCAAGACCGCATCGAGTTCGTGCCCGTCGACGTTGGAGACAAAGTGAAAACGTTTACCCGGCGTGCAGCAGTGCGCCAGCGCCATGACCGCCATCTGAGGTCCCAGGTCTGAGCCACCAATGCCGATATTGACCACGTCCGTGATCGCCGGGTTGGCGCGAACCTGCTCGGCAAAGGCGAGCATCTGGGACTGCACCTGCTGCACCTCAAGCTGCAGCGCATGCATGTGCTTGTGGACTGACTGAGAGGGCATCGACGGATCCGGTGGCGGCGTGCGCAGCAGCCAGTGCATGACCGCACGCTGCTCGGTGTTGTTGATGCGCTCGCCCGAGAACAAGGCGTCGCGGTGGCGCTCCAGTCCGCTTTGGCGCGCCAGCTCTAACAACAAGGTTTCGGTCGCCTGGTCGATCAGGTTCTTGGACAGATCCGCAAACACATGGGGCGCTTCCTGGCTGAAGCGCTCCACACGCTGGGCATCCTGCGCCATAGCCCGGCACAGATCGAATTGACGACCATGACCATCAAAATGCTTTTGCAAAGCATCCCAGGCTGGTAAACGGGTACAAGCCGTAGCACTCACAACAATTTCACTCCCATCTCAGCAGCCAACAAAGGGGCGGGCTTCAGGCCTGCCGGATCAAGACCTCGAGTTTTTGCGTATCGACACAGAAGGCCCGAATGCCCTCGGCCAGCTTCTCGGTGGCCATGGCATCCTGGTTCAGAGCCAGACGGAAACCCGACTCGTTGTAGCTGTGATGTGCCAGGTCCAGGGCCCTCGCTTTGTCCGCATCAAGCGCGCGCTTGATGGGCTGTTCGGACTGCGCCAGCAACGCCAGCAAATCCGGGCTGATCGTGAGCAAGTCACAGCCAGCCAGCGCCAGAATCTGCCCCAGATTGCGAAAGCTCGCCCCCATGACTTCAGTGCGGATATCGAACTTTTTGAAGTAGTTGTAAATCTGTACAACCGACTGCACGCCCGGGTCATTGGCGCCAGCGCGCGCTGCCTCATCCCAGGCCGCGCCTTCTGACTTTTTGTACCAGTCATAAATCCGGCCGACAAAAGGCGAGATCAATTGCACCCGTGCCTGTGCGCAAGCCACCGCCTGGCAGAACGAGAACAGCAAAGTCAGATTAGTGTGAATGCCCCTCTTTTCGAGCTCAGCTGCGGCCTGAATGCCTTCCCAGGTGGCGGCCACCTTGATCAGCACGCGGTCGATGTGCGCGCCCTGGGACTGGTACATCTCAATCAGACCCTGGGCCCGTGCCACCGTGGCGTTGGCATCAAAACTCAGTCGTGCGTCGACTTCGGTGGAAACCCGCCCAGGGATGACGGACAAAATTTCGGTGCCAAACCGCACCAGCAAGCGGTCCATGATCGCGTTTTCACCCTGGCCACGGAAAGCCTGTACCGTCTGCTCCAGCAAGTGCTGGTAAGTGGGTTTTTGAACGGCCTTCAGGATTAGCGAGGGATTGGTCGTCGCATCCTGCGGACGGAAAGCCGCCATTTGGTGGAAGTCACCCGTGTCGGCAACCACCGTCGTGAATTGTTTCAGCGCTTCGAGTTGATTCATGCGCGAATTATCCCGCCTGCCCGGGCACCGGGGCCGGCCAGGCCCCCTGCGGCCATCTCACCAAGGTCAGCCCGCTGTCAAGGGCATAGCCTGCTCGACCAGGCTGGCGTGCAGTGCCGAGCCCAGGGGCAGCACCTCGTCATTGAAGTCGTAGCGGCTGTTGTGCAGATAACAGCTGCCCTGGCCGTGCTCGACGCCTTGGCCCAGGCGCAAGTAGGCACCAGGTTTGACCTTGAGCATGAAAGAAAAGTCTTCTGCACCCATGCTGGGCTCAAGATGGCGAACAACCCGGTCTTCGCCCACCAATTTCTGCGCCACATCACCCGCAAAAAGCGCCTCCCGGGCCGTGTTGATCGTGGCGGGGTACATGCGCTCATATTTCACCGTCGCCTGCGCGCCAAAGCCCTGCGCAATCGCAGCACACAAATCGCTCAAACGCCGCTCGATCTGGTCTTGCACCACGCTGGAGAAAGTGCGTACCGTACCCACCAGCGTCGCGCTGTCGGGTATCACGCTGTGCGCATGCATGTCTCCGGCCTGCATGGCGCACAAGCTGATCACCGCGGTGTCCACCGCCTTGACATTGCGCGACACAATCGATTGAGCCGCGGTGATGATGTGGCCCGCGACCACCACCGGATCAACCGTCTGATAGGGATGCGCGCCGTGACCGCCCTTACCCCGAATGACGATTTCTATGCGGTCAGCCGCGGCCATCATCGGCCCAGGGTTCAGGCCGATGGTGCCAGGCGGCAAGGCCGGCCAGTTGTGCATCCCGTAGACCGAATCGACCGGAAAACGCTCGAACAGGCCGTCATCGATCATGGCTTGCGCACCACCACGGCCCTCTTCTGCGGGCTGAAAAATCAAGACGGCGGTTCCGTTGAAATCACGGCTTTCAGCGAGATAGCGCGCGGCACCAACCAGCATGGCCGTGTGGCCATCGTGTCCGCAGCCATGCATCAAGCCGTTCTTGGCCGACTTCCATGCGAATTTATTGTGCTCGGTCATGGGCAAGGCATCCATGTCGGCGCGCAACCCAATCATGCGGCCACTGTCGTGGCGCTTGCCGCGAATGATGGCAACCACGCCCGTCTTGCCAAGCCCCGTGTGAATTTCGTCAACACCACAGGCCTGCAGCGACTGTTTCACGCGACCCGAGGTGTAAACCTCTTCAAAACCGAGTTCCGGATGCGCATGCAGGTCACGCCGAAACGCGGTCAGCTCCGGATGCATGGCGCTGATATGCGCAAACGCCCGCCCGTGTACCTTGAAAGCCATTTTTTGCCCCTACCCACCGATGACAGGCATCACTGTACGCGATGAGTCATCCCATTTGACCCCCGGTGCGCAATAGCCCAAGGCGATTCAAGCCATTGAACGGTGCGCCTAAACTGCGCCGAGCCGCCTGCCAATCTCCAGCGTCGCCGTACTCTGGTTCATGCTGTAGAAATGCAAGCCAGGCGCGCCACCAGCGAGCAGTTGCTCGCACAAGGCCGTCACCACGTCCAGGCCAAAAGCCTTGATGGAGGCCGTGTCATCCCCAAAACTTTGCAGTCGCAAGCGGATCCAGCGCGGGATTTCCGCACCGCAGGCATCGCTAAAGCGCATCAGTTGCGAGGCGCTCGTGATGGGCATGATGCCAGGTACAACCGGCACAGCAACCCCCACGGCATCGGCCTCCTCAACCAGGCGGAAGTAGGCGTCCGGATTAAAAAAATACTGGGTGATCACGGCGTTGGCGCCGGCTTTGACCTTGGCAGCCAGGGCGTGCAGGTCACTCTCGGGCGATCGCGCCTGCGGGTGCATCTCGGGGTAGGCCGCCACTTCAATGTGGAATTGCGAGCCCGTCTCCTGCCGGATAAAGCTCACCAGGTCACAGGCGTATTGAAACTCGCCGCCCAGGCCATAGCCGCTGGGCAAATCCCCGCGCAAGGTCACCAGCCGCTGCACACCCATGGCACTGAGTTCGGCAAGTTGCTCGCGAACCCGCGCGCGGGTTGCACCCACACAGGACAGGTGAGACGCCGCTTGCACACCCTCGCTGATGATCTCGCGCACCGTGCCAAAGGTGCCTTCCTGCGTCGAGCCGCCGGCGCCAAAAGTCACCGAGCAGTAATGCGGCTTGAGCGCATACAGCTGCTGGCGGGTCTGCCGAAGCCGATCAGCAGCCTCGGGGGTTTTCGGTGGAAAAAATTCAATACTGATCGGAACAGCTATGCCCATGATGAGCCCTTCAGAGAGTCACGCCACAGCGGTCGCAGGCATCTGCGCCGCCAGCAAAAATTCACGGTTGCCATCGCCGCCTGTGATCGGGGAATCCATCCAGCGCAGCCAGTCCAGCCCCAGCGATGCACAACAGTCACGCAGCCTTTTCTCGACCTTGGCATGCAGGCTCGGCTCCCGCACGATCCCGCCCTTGCCCACCTCGCCTGGCTGCAGCTCAAACTGCGGTTTGACCAAACTTAAGAGCCGCGCGCCTGGTTTAAAAAATGGCAACAAAGCAGGCAGCAGCAATGTCTGCGAGATGAACGACACGTCAACAACAATCAAATCAAACGCGGGCAAAAACGCGGGCAAGGCGCTGGCGGAGTCCTCATGCACGCGCGCTGGCGCCGCGGCCACAAGGCCCTGGGTCAAATCGGCGGCGCTCAAGTTGCGGGCATTGCACTTCTCGATGCACACCACGCGCGGATCTTCAAGCAGCCTTGGATGCAACTGAGCACTGCCCACGTCAACACCGACCACCCGACGCGCACCGGCCTGTAGCAGACAGTCGGTGAAGCCGCCGGTCGACTGCCCCACGTCCAGACACTGCAGGTCTTGCACTGACCACGCCATCTCGCGCAACCCAGCCTCGAGCTTGAGTCCGCCTCTTGAAACGTAGCGGGCCTCAGCCTGGTTGAGCAGCCGCAACTCGGCCCGCTCAGACACCTCGTCGCCATTCTTGCGACAGCGGCGCCAAACACCGTCTTGCAGATACTCAAGTCCATCGGCGATCAGCCGCTGCGCCTGCGAACGTGTGCCGGCCAGCTGTCGCTGAACCAGCAATTGATCGATGCGCATGATCCGAGGAAGCGGGCTATTCGGTCAGTAACGGTAGCTTTCCGCCTTGAAAGGGCCGTTCTTGCTGACCCCGATATAGGCGGCCTGCTCATCGGTCAATTGGCTGAGCATCGCGCCGACTTTCATCAGGTGCAAACGCGCCACCTTCTCGTCCAGATGCTTAGGCAGCACATAGACCTTGCCCGCCTTGTAGTCTTTGGACTTGGTGAACAACTCGATCTGCGCAATCGTCTGGTTGGCAAAGCTCGAGCTCATGACGAAACTGGGATGGCCGGTGCCACAACCCAGGTTGACCAGGCGGCCCTTGGCCAGCAGGATGATGCGTTTGCCCGGTTTTTTGCCTTTGGCCGGGAAAATCACATGATCGACCTGCGGCTTGATCTCTTCCCATTTGCACTTGGACAGGGACGCCACATCGATTTCATTGTCAAAGTGGCCGATGTTGCAGACGATCGCCTGGTCCTTCATGGCCTCCATGTGCTTGTAGGTGATGACGTTCTTATTGCCAGTGGCGGTCACGAAAATGTCGCACTTGTCAGCTGCGTACTCCATGGTGACAACCTTGTAGCCTTCCATCGCCGCCTGCAAGGCGTTGATCGGGTCGATCTCGGTCACCCAGACTTGCGCCGACAGGGCGCGCAGCGCCTGTGCCGAGCCTTTGCCCACGTCGCCGTAGCCTGCAACCACTGCAATCTTGCCCGCCACCATCACGTCGGTGGCGCGCTTGATGGCATCGACCAGCGACTCCCGGCAACCGTAGAGGTTGTCGAACTTGCTCTTGGTCACCGAATCGTTGACGTTAATTGCACGCAGCACCAGTTCGCCCTTGGCCGACATTTCGTTCAGGCGCAGCACACCCGTCGTGGTTTCCTCGGTCACACCAATGATGCGCTTGAGACGACGGCTGTACCAGGTGGGATCAACCTTGAGCTTGGCCTTGATCGCCGCAAACAGGCAAACCTCTTCTTCCGAGCCGGGCTTGGCCAAGACGGCCGGGTTTTTCTCTGCCTTGGCACCCAGATGCATCAGCAAAGTAGCGTCGCCGCCGTCATCCAGAATCATGTTCGGGCCTTCCTGACTGCTACCCTTTTTGCCGAACTCAAAAATACGGTGTGTGTAGTCCCAGTAATCGGTCAGCGATTCACCTTTGTAGGCAAACACCGGCGTTCCGTTAGCGACCAGCGCGGCAGCCGCATGGTCTTGCGTCGAGAAAATATTGCAAGAGGCCCAGCGCACATCAGCGCCCAGCGCCTGAAGCGTCTCGACCAGCACAGCGGTTTGAATCGTCATGTGCAATGAGCCAGTGATGCGCGCTCCTTTCAGGGGCTTGGACTTGGCAAATTCCTCGCGAATAGCCATCAGACCAGGCATCTCGGTCTCGGCGATGGTGATTTCACGACGACCCCAGCCAGCCAGGCCAATGTCGGCAATCGCGTGATCAAGCGTCAGATTTTTGTGGGAAACAGCGTTCATGGTTTACTCCAAATTCAAGAGAATCAACCACAGGCTGCGCGCAAACTAAGCGAGGACTCACCGCACGCCATCTGTGGGTGAGCGCCGTTCGAAAGAGGTCGGGCCTAGCGGCCGACGATTGTCCGAGCCTCACGCCTGCGAGTTCCTAAACTGCTTGCGCTGCAACGCTCCTCGGACGTCTCCATTATAAATCCAGCGGTGTCAGCGCCACGCCCAGCCAGCCGCAAAATACCCCGCCAACGCATGGGTCGGGACCACCATCTGGCTCGTGCAAAATAAGTGCAGCTAACCGTTTGCCAGTCAAAGGATTATTTTTGAGCAATGTGAAAGCCTCCCCAAGCCATGGCGCCCAGCTCCCGGGCCTTGACGACATCTTGCTGCATCAAGTCGGTGTTGAGCCCAGCCAGGCCAGCGACACCCAGTTGATGCAAGCCACCGCGCTGTGGGCCCGCGCACAACTTTCCAAGCGCTGGGTAAGCACCCAGGCACGCGAACATCAGGCCAAGGCGCGCCGGGTGGTTTATCTGTCCATGGAGTTTCTGATGGGCAGAACCTTGAACAATGCGCTGGCCTCACTGGACATGGGTGAAGCGGCCAGGCAGCGCCTGCAGGACCACGCCCGCCGCCTCGAAGACATTGCTGAGGCCGAGCCCGACGCAGCTCTGGGCAACGGAGGCCTGGGCAGGCTAGCCGCATGCTTTCTCGATTCCATGGCCACGCTGGAGTTGCCCTCCTGGGGTTATGGCATTCGCTACGAGTACGGCATGTTCGCGCAAGACATCATTGCTGGCGCACAGGTGGAGTATCCAGACCCCTGGCTTTTGAATGGCAGCCCCTGGGAATTTGCCCGCGCCGAAATCAGCTACCCGGTGCGCTACGGCGGGTGGGTCGAGCGCATCAATGACAAGCCCTATTGGCTGCACAACGGCCTGGTCGATGCCAAGGCCTTTGACATGGTGGTGCCAGGGCACGGCACCGACAAAGTCAGCACGCTGCGTCTGTGGAAGGCGGCGGCGCCGGCGCATTTCAACCTAGATGCCTTCAACAGCGGCGATTACGCACGCGCGGCGGCGGCGAAAAACGAGTTTGAACACATCTCCTGGGTGCTATACCCCAACGACAGCACCCCGGCCGGCCGAGAGCTGCGTCTGAAGCAGGAATATTTTTTCGTCTCCGCCTCGCTCCAGGACCTGATTCACCG
The DNA here is from genome assembly GCA_038145425.1 of Comamonadaceae bacterium. GTDB lineage: Bacteria > Pseudomonadota > Gammaproteobacteria > Burkholderiales > Burkholderiaceae_C > Rhodoferax. The sequence continues at coordinate 29,396 of JAYQPP010000014.1, forward strand.
GCACCTCGATGAGCACCCCAGCCTGGACAACCTGGCTGAGCAGGTCGCCATTCACCTGAACGACACCCACCCAGCCATTGCGGTGGCCGAGCTCATGCGCATCCTGTGCGACGAGCACAACATGCGCTGGGATCAAGCCTGGGCGATTTGCGGCAAGACCTTCTCCTACACCAACCACACGCTAATGCCCGAGGCCTTGGAAACCTGGCCGGTCGGCCTGATCGCCCACGTGCTGCCGCGTCACCTCGAGATCATTTACCTGATCAATCATCACTTTCTGGAAGAAGCAGCCCAGTTTCGTCCTGGGGACAGCGGCTTTTTGTCGCGCCTGTCCATCATCGATGAATCTGGCGAACGGCGCGTGCGCATGGCGCATCTCTCGGTGATTGGAAGCCACAGGGTCAACGGCGTCTCGGCGCTGCACTCGCAACTGCTGGTGGACACCATCTTTGCCGACTTCGCACAGGTGTGGCCCGAGCGTTTCATCAACATGACCAATGGCGTCACGCCTCGGCGCTGGCTGCAGCAGGCCAACCCAGCACTGGGCAACCTGCTCGACCAGACTATCGGCCAAGGCTGGCGCAGCGATCTCTCTGAGCTGCGCCTGCTTGCCCAACACAGCGACAAAGCCGAGGTGCAAAACGCATTTCTACAGGTCAAAGCGGCCAACAAGGCACGCCTGGCGGCCTACATTCAGGACAAGACCGGTATCGCGGTCGACCCCAACAGCCTTTTTGATGTGCAAATCAAGCGCATTCATGAGTACAAGCGTCAGTTGCTCAACCTTTTGCATGTGATCTGGCGCTACCAGGCCATCCTGGCCAGCCCGGACGCCAACTGGGTGCCGCGAGCCGTCATCCTGGCGGGCAAGGCGGCCTCAAGCTACCACGCTGCCAAGTCCGTCATCCACCTGGCGCATGATGTGGCATCGCTCATCAACAAGGATCCACGCATTGGCAACAAGCTCAAGCTGGTCTTTGTGCCGAATTACGGTGTGTCAGTGGCCGAAGCGATCATTCCGGCCGCGGATCTTTCCGAGCAGATTTCCACCGCCGGCACCGAAGCCTCGGGCACTGGCAACATGAAGCTCGCGCTCAACGGCGCGCTCACCATCGGCACGGATGATGGCGCCAACATCGAGATTCGGGAGAACGTGGGCGACGACAACATCTTTATCTTCGGGCTTAAGACGCCGGAGGTCAAAGCTTTGCGCGAGAAGGGCTACCACCCTTACGAAATTTATAAAAACAATGCGCAACTCAAGGCTGTGCTCGACGCGCTCAGCAGCGGCTATTTCTCACCGGATGAACCCAAGCGCTACCGCGGTCTGGTCAACAACCTCATCTACGACGGTGACCATTACATGTTGCTGGCCGACTTTGCAGACTACATCAACACGCAGGCCAAAGTCGACACGCTGTATCGTGACCCCGCCCGCTGGAGCCAGTGTGCGATCGCCAACGTCGCCGGCATGGGGCATTTTTCTTCTGACCGCACCATCGCCGAATACGCCAGCGACATCTGGCGTGTCTCGCCCCTGGGGCCCGCGGCGAGCTGATCGCGCGACGCGCTAGTTATGATCTCGGCGCAGGACATCGAGGCCATTTGTCTGGGCCGACACCCCGATCCCTTTTCTGTGCTCGGCTGCCATCCGTTGTCGGCTCAGCACAGATCGGTTCGCTGCTTTTTGCCCGGTGCGCAAAGTGTCACGGTCACAGATTCGCAAGGCCAGGCACTGGCCGCTTTGCAACAACGTGATGCGCGTGGTTTTTATGAAGGCCCAGTGCCATTGTCCGACGGCCAAGCCTACCGCCTGCACGCGCAGTGGTCCCCAAACGACTCGTCGGACATCGACGACCCGTATCGGCACGGCCTGCTGCTGTGCGAGCAGGACATCTGGCTGCTCGCCGAGGGAACGCATCTCCGGCCATTTGAAGTCCTGGGCGCGCATGCGCTGCAGCACGACGGGCTGGAGGGCACCCGTTTCGCAGTATGGGCACCCAACGCACAACGCGTCAGCGTGGTGGGCAACTTCAACTTCTGGGACAGTCGACGCCACCCCATGCGCCTGCGTCGCGAGTGTGGCGTCTGGGAACTGTTCATTGCCGGCGTCGGTATCGGCAGTGCTTACAAATTCGACCTGCTTGGCCCCCAGGGCCAGTCACTGCCGCAGCACGCCGACCCCTACGGCCGAGGCGCCGAGTTGCGCCCGGCCACCGCCAGCATCGTCAGCGCCCTGCCGGCGCCAGCCCACGTGGATCCCCAGCGCGGCCCGCGCAACGCCCGCGGTGCACCGGTTGCGATTTACGAGGTGCACCCGGGCTCCTGGCGGCGCGTCACCGAAGAGGGCCATCGCTGGCTGAACTGGGACGAGCTCGCCGACAGCCTGGTGCCGTACGCGCTGGATATGGGCTTTACGCACCTGGAACTGCTGCCGATCAGTGAGCATCCTTTTGATGGCTCCTGGGGTTATCAGCCCATCGGCCTGTACGCACCGACCGCCCGGTTTGGCGATCCAGCAGCGTTTCGTCGTTTCGTCGAACGATGCCACGCCAGCGGACTCGGCCTGATCCTGGACTGGGTCCCTGCGCACTTTCCAAGCGATGCCCACGGCCTCGCGCAGTTCGACGGCACGCACCTGTATGAGTACGCCGACCCGCGCGAGGGTTACCACCAGGACTGGAACACCCTGATCTACAACTTGCAGCGTACCGAGGTCGCCAATTTTTTGATCGGCAATGCCGTTTACTGGCTCGAGCGCTTTGGGGTTGACGGACTCCGGGTTGATGCGGTGGCTTCCATGCTGTACCGCGATTACAGCCGCCAGCCCGGCCAGTGGATTCCCAACGCCCAAGGCGGGCGTGAAAACCTCGAAGCCATCCACTTTTTCAAACGCCTCAATGAGGTGATCGGTGCGCAACTGCCGCACGCCATCACCGTGGCCGAAGAATCCACCGCATTCCCCGGCGTCTCGCACCCCACCAGCGGCGGCGGCCTGGGCTTTCACTACAAGTGGAACATGGGCTGGATGAACGACACGCTGGCCTACATGGCGCGCGACCCACTGTATCGGCAGCACCACCAGAATGATTTGAGCTTCAGCCTTGTCTATGCCTTCCATGAAAACTTTGTTCTACCCATTTCGCATGACGAAGTCGTCCATGGCAAGGGCTCGCTGCTCACCAAAATGCCGGGGGACCGATGGCAACAGTTCGCCAACGTACGCGCCTTGCTCGGCTATATGTACGGACACCCTGGCAAAAAACTGCTGTTCATGGGCTGTGAGTTTGCTCAGGTACGCGAATGGAACCATGCGCAAAGCCTGGACTGGCACCTGCTCCAAGACGAGCGCCATGCAGGTATCCAGAACCTGGTGCGCGATCTCAATCAGCTCTACCGCAGCGAGCCTGCGCTGCATGCGCTCGACTGCACCGCAGAGGGTTTTGAGTGGCTTTCGCATGATGATGCCCAGCACAGCGTGCTGGCGTTTTGTCGCAAGGGCAACAACGCGCAAGCACCTGTGCTGGTGGTGTGCAACTTCACGCCTGAGGTGCGCCATGAGTACCGTATTGGCGTGCCCCACCCCGGTCGCTACCAGGAATTGCTGAGTACCGATCACAGCCGCTATGGCGGCAGCGGCCTGTGCAACCCGCCTGGGGGCATCGACAGCGAGGCAAGCCCCTGGCAAGGCCGAAGGCAATCCCTTGTGCTGACGCTGGCACCCTTGTCTGTTCATTTTCTGGTGCTGCATTCATGACAACAAGTCGCTTCAGCGCCGGTCGACCCGGCCCTTTGGGCGCGCACATCGATGCTCAGGGCGTCAACTTTGCGGTGTTCTCGGCGCACGCCAGCGCCATGTTGCTGTGCCTGTTCGACGAGCGCGGCGAGCAGGAAATTGCTCGCCACGCAATGCTGCCCAGCGCCGGCGATATCTGGCACGGCCATGTGCAAGGCATCGGTCCTGGGCAGGTCTATGGTTTTCGCGCTGACGGGCCCTGGAATCCGGCGCAAGGCATGCGCTTTAATGCCGCCAAGCTGCTGCTTGACCCTTACGCCAAAGACATCGTCGGTTCTTTCGAATGGCGTGACGAACATTTCGCAGCGGAGCGCAACAAGCCCTTGCAGATCGATGCGCGTGACAACGCCGCCTATGCGCTCAAGGCCCGGGTGATCGAGGCGCTTGCCGCCACCGAACGAGCAGCCGCGCCCAATACGCCCTTGTCGCAAACCGTCTTGTACGAGTGCCATGTCAAGGGCTTTTCCATGCGCAACCCGGCGGTGCCGGAGGCCTTGCGTGGCAGCTTTGCGGGACTGGCGCATCCTGCTTCAGTGGCCTACCTGAAAGCGCTGGGCGTGACTGCGCTCAGCCTGCTGCCAGTGCACTACAGCCTGAGCGAGGAGCGCTTGGCCAAGCTGAAGCTGCGCAATTACTGGGGCTACAACACGATCGGCTTTTTTTGCCCCGACCCGCGCCTGGCCAGCGGCGCAGACGGCCAGTCAGCGCGCGAGGAATTTCGTGCCATGGTGAACACCCTGCACGAGGCCGGCATCGAAGTGATTCTGGATGTGGTCTACAACCACAGCGCAGAAAGCGATGCGCTTGGCCCCAGCATCAGTTTCCGCGGCCTGGACAACCCCAGCTATTACTGGCTTTCGCCGCATGACGGGGCGACCTACATGAACTTCAGTGGCTGCGGTAACACGATCAAGGTGCATGAGCCGCGGGTCTTGCAACTGGTCATGGACAGTTTGCGCTACTGGGTTTTGGACATGCATGTGGACGGTTTTCGCTTTGACCTGGCCAGCGTGCTAGGCCGAAGCGAGGCCGGCTTTAGCCGCCAGGCCGCTTTTTTCAGCGCGATTGCGCAAGACCCTGTGCTCTCGCGGGTGAAGCTGATCGCCGAGCCCTGGGACCTCGGCGCAGACGGTTATCAACTCAGCGGTTTTCCACGCGGCTGGCTTGAGTGGAACGATCAGTTCCGCGACGGCCTGCGCCGCTTCTGGGTTGCATCGGCGGCCAGGCCGCAGGAGCCGGCGGCGATCACGCTGGGTGAGTTGGCTATGCGCTTATGTGGCTCGTCCGACCTGTACCAATCGCAGCGGCGCGCGCCACACAGCTCGGTGAACTACGTCGCTGCGCACGACGGCTTTACCCTGAACGATTTGCTCAGCTTTAACGAGCGCTACAACCTGGCCAACGGCGAGAAAAACCAGGACGGCCATGGCCACAACATCAATTTCAACTGTGGTGCCGAAGGCCCTAGCCGTGACCCTGTGGTTTTACAGCTCCGAGGGCGTTTAAAGCGTGCACTACTGGCCAGCGCTCTGTTGGCACAGGGCACGCCGATGCTGTGTGCTGGTGATGAATTCGGCCGCAGCCAGAACGGCAACAACAACGCCTATTGCCAGGACAACCGCGACAGCTGGCTTGACTGGGACAGCCTAGACCACGACCTCTTGCAGTTCACGCGCCACGTACTGCAACTGCGCCGACGCCTCTTGCCCTTTGCGGATCGCTGGTACCAGGGCCTCGCCGATGGCGAGAACCCCGCCGACCTCAGCTGGTTTCAGGCCGACGGCCAGGCCATGTCGATGCAGCGCTGGCAAGACCCCGAGGCCCGCGACCTGGCCTGCCTGATCAACCAAGCCGGCAATACCGAGCAGGCGCTGTTCATTCTGTTCAATGCTGGCGCATCCGAGCAGTTGTTTCAGTTGCCGCCGGGCCACTGGGAGGCCTTGCTCGACACCGCCGATTCGCGCGGCCAAAGCCACTGGAAAAGCGCCGTGTCAATGGGCTACCCGCTGGCAGCCCACAGTTTGGCCTTGCTGATGCAAACGGCTTAACACGAATCAGCTTGCAGACCAACGGGCCGGGTCGTCCACGAGCCAAAGCCTTGGCCTGACTGGACCCGCTCGACCAAGGCCTGACCAGAGCTAGTGAGTCGTTTTGTCCGCCCACGCGCCGCGGCCGGCCAGACTGGTGAGTGCACGCAAATCAAGCGCGGGCTCAGGGCCCACCCAATCCCAAGAAAAACGCCAGGCCCAGCAACCCGTGGTACCCGGTGTGTTCATGCGATGCGATCCATCGAGGCCCAGAACATCCTGAAACAGACACAAAGCCCAGTTGGCCACCGACAGCCATGCGCTGCGCGTCATGCGCCAGTGAATCGGCAGGTCTTCGCGGTCCAAGTAGGCTTGAGCCAAGTCACGCTCGCGCGCCGGACAACTTGCCCACCAGCCTTGCACCGTGTCGTTGTCATGCGTTCCGGTGTAGACCACCGTGTTGGCTTCAAAGTTGTGCGGCAGGAAAGGATGCGTGGCGTCGCCATCAAATGCGAACTGCAACACGCGCATGCCCGGAAAACCGGTCCGCGCGCGCAGGGCTCGAACCGCATCGGTGATGATGCCCAGGTCCTCGGCAATGATCGGCAAGTCACCCAGCGCCTGCGACAAGGCGTCAAACAAAGCCATGCCCGGGCCTGGCTGCCAATGACCAAGGCGCGCATCTTTTTGATTGGCGTCGATCTCCCAATAATCCTGAAATCCGCGGAAGTGGTCAATGCGAACGGCATCACTCACCGCAAGCTGGCGGCGCAGCCGCTCGAGCCACCAGCGGTAAGCGTCCGCCGCCATGGCAGCCCAGTCATACAGTGGATTGCCCCACCACTGTCCAGTGGCTGAAAAAAAATCAGGTGGCACGCCTGCCACCACAGCAGGCTGGCCCGCGGCATCAAGCTTGAACAGCGATGGATTGGCCCAGCAATCGGCGCTGTGATGGGCTACAAAAATCGGCAAGTCGCCGACGATCAAGATCTGTTTGCTGTTGGCATAGGCCTTGAGCGCTTGCCACTGCTCGTCAAACTGCCACTGAACAAATCGCCAGAAAGCCATCTCCTGCGCGTGGCGCTCCCGCGCCGCTTGCAAGGCCTGCGGCACACGTTGCGCAAGCGCCTCGGGCCAGGCGGTCCAGTCCTTGGTCGCATACGCCTGATCCAGGGCCATGAACAAGGCGTAGTCCTCCAGCCAACCTGATTGCAGTGCACACCAGCGCTGCAAGTCTTGCTGGGCGCTGGGATCCGTGTCCTGCAAAAAACCGCGGTAGGCCCGGCGCAGATTTTGCAAACGCCAGGGCAGAACCTGGGCGAAGTTCACCCGCAGGGCATCAAAAGGCGGTAGCGCCGCCTCGGGCTTGAGCCAGCCCCTGGCCTGCAAAGGCTCCAAGGCAAGCAGCATCGGGTTGCCAGCCATGGCCGAGCTGCCCATGTAGGGCGAGTCACCCGGCCCCGCCGGTCCCAGCGGCAGCATCTGCCACAAGCTTTGCCCGGCGGTATGAAGCCAATCCACAAAATAGTAGGCGTCAGGGCCCAGGTCACCGCTGCCATGCGGGCCGGGCAAAGACGTGGGGTGCAGGACAACGCCGCTGCGGCGCTTGGCCAAAACGGCAGCACTCATGCGGGCAGCAAGCTCCGGTAAACCCGCAAATACTGGGCAGCCGAATGTTGCCAACCGAGTTCCTGTTGCATGGCACGTTGCCGCACCGTCCGCCACAGGCTCGGCCTAGCGTAAAGCGCAAAGGCCCGCCCGATGGCCGCGCGCAGCGCAAGGCCCGTGAACGGCTGAAAGACAAAACCATTGGCCTTGCCGCTGTCGAGGTCTTCCAGCGAAACGTCCACCACCGTGTCAGCCAGTCCGCCCACACGGTGCACCAGCGGCAGGCTGCCATACTTGAGCCCGTACATCTGGGTCAGGCCACAGGGCTCGAAACGCGAGGGCACGAGGGTCACATCGGTGGCACCGAAGATTTGATGCGCACGCTGTTCGTCGTAGCCAATCTGCACCGCCACAGACTCCGGGCGCTGTTTGGCCCACTGGATAAATGCCCGCTCCAGTTCGAGCTCGCCGGAACCCAGCACCAGCAGCTGCCCGCCGCGCGAGACCAGTTCTTGCGCGGCCTCCAGCACCAGATGCAAGCCTTTTTGTTCGGTGAGTCGACTCACCACGCCAAAAAGCAACGCTTTGCTCTGCACCTGCAGGCCCATGGCCTGTTGCAAGACTTTTTTGCACTGTGCCTTGCCGCGCATATTCTGGGCGTCAAACACGGCTGGCAGCGCCGAGTCATGGGCCGGATTCCACACGGCCTCATCGACGCCGTTGAGAATGCCTGTGAGCACGTGCGAGCGTTCGCGCAGCAGGCCATCCAGGCCACAGCCCTGCTCAGGCGATTGAATTTCCCGCGCATACGAGGGGCTTACCGTGGTGAGGTGGTCCGCATAAAACAAGCCGGCCTTCATGAAGGACATCTGACCATGAAACTCCAGGCCCTGCAGCGCAAAGGCCGAGGCGGGCAAGCCCAGCTCGGCAAAGTCGGCCTGGCTGAACAAACCCTGGTAAGCCAGGTTGTGCACGGTATAGACGCTGACCACACCCGCTCGTCGCCGCTCAGACAGCGCCAGATAGGCCGCAGTCAGTCCGGCGTGCCAGTCATGACAATGAACCACCTGCACGGCCCACGTCGGATCCAGCCCCAGGGCGATTTCTGCACCAGCCCAGCTCAGCAAAGCGAAGCGCCGATGGTTGTCCGCGTAGGGTCGGCGCTGCGCATCCTCATAGGGGCCGCCGTCGCGCACATACAAAGCGGGGGCATCGAGCACGTACGCCGTCAGGTTCAAGCCCGGCAGTCGGCCTTTGCGCAGCTGCGCCTTCTCACCCCAGGGTGCAACCACTTGTGCGACGACCTCACTATCCGTCAGCGCCTTGAGCACCGAGGAAAAACCGGGCAACAAGACGCGTACATCGGCGCCCTGCGCCCGCAAGGCTGCCGGCAAGGCACCAGCCACATCGGCCAGTCCACCAGTTTTCAGCAGCGGAAAGATTTCTGCACTGACCTGCAGGACACGAATACCCAAAGTCACACCTTTATTGCAACGCAGCCAGCATGGGGCGGGTGATCAGCACCACGCCGCCCTCGGTGCGCTCAAAGCGCCGGGCATCCTCCTGCGGATCCTCACCCACAACCAGACCTTGCGGGATTTCACAGCCTCGGTCGATCACGACCCGACGCAGGCGGCAGTGCCGGTGAATCGTCACATCGGGAAGAATCACCGCTTCGCGGATGTCGCAATGCGAATGAATGCGCACCTCTGAGAACAGCACAGCGTGCGCAATGTAGGAGCCCGAAACAATACAACCCCCAGACACAATGGTATTGACCGCTGTGCCGTTTTTCCCCTCCTGATCCGGCACAAACTTCGCAGGCGGCAATTGCCGTTGATAGGTCCAGATCGGCCAGTTGGTGTCGTAGATATCGAGCTTGGGGGCGGTGGATGCGAGGTCGAGATTGGCCTCCCAGAACGCATCCACCGTGCCCACATCGCGCCAGTAAGGTGAATCGCCAGGCAGGTTGCTGATGCACGACATCTGAAACGGGTGCGCCAGCGCGCGTCCTTGGGCCACGGCCGCCGGAATCACGTTCTTGCCGAAATCGTGCTCCGAATGGGGGTCGGCCAGATCAGCTTCCAAAAGACTGTACAGATACTTTGCATCGAAAACATAGATGCCCATGCTGGCCAGCGACACCTGATCGTTGCCCGGTATGGTGGGCGGCTGGTCGGGCTTCTCGACGAAAGACACCACCTTGCGCGCCTCATCGATCGCCATCACGCCAAAAGCTGATGCTTCCTGGCGCGGCACCTCAATACAACCCACGGTGCAGCCTGCACCATGGACCACGTGGTCTTTCACCATGACCGAGTAGTCCATTTTGTAAACATGGTCACCGGCCAGGATCACGATGTAGTGCGGATCACTTGATCGGATGATGTCCAGGTTCTGAAAAATCGCGTCGGCTGTGCCGCGGTACCAATGACCTTCACCGACGCGCTGCTGGGCAGGCAGGAGGTCCACCATTTCATTGAGTTCTGCGCGCAAAAAACTCCAGCCACGTTGCAAATGCCGCATGAGCGAATGAGACTTGTACTGGGTGACAACCGCCATTCGCCGAATGCCTGAGTTCAGGCAATTGGATAGAGCAAAATCAATGATGCGGAATTTGCCCCCGAAATAAACCGCTGGCTTGGCCCGACTATCGGTCAGCTGCATCAACCGCGAGCCGCGACCACCAGCCAGGACCAAAGCAACCGTGTGCCTGATGAGTTGGTGTGTTCCGGGAACTGTCTTTCCGTTCTGATCAAGCATCGTCGTCCTCACTCTGGGCCACCCAGGACTGCCTCTAGAGGGCATCTCGACCGACATCGGTCGCCCGGGCACTGGTCCTGATCTCGATTATGAAATCACATTGGCTTTTTTGCGGCCTGTACGAATGCGAATGCCGGCCACGCCGTCCGCCCATGCCAGCAGTTCTGCGAGCAACAAATCGGGCGACATCGAATGCCGCTGCGGATTCTTCTCGCAGCGCTCCAGGTAAACCCGCAAGGTTGAACCCTCCGTGCTGGTACCCGACAGCCTGAAGATCACCCGTGCGCCGTCATCGAACACAAAACGCAAACCCTGATGAGCCGCCACCGATCCGTCGACCGGGTCGGTGTAATCAAAGTCACCCGCCTCGATCAACTGGCGCGAACCAAATTTCTTGCCAGCGATGTGCTGGGAAAAAAAGCGCAAATCCTCGATCAGCTTGTTGGCTGTCGCCGTGGGCAAGTCGTCATAGTCGTGCCGACGGAAAAACGTGCGGCCGTGGGTGCGCCAATGCTGCGTCACGATATTTCCCACGCCCTTGCCCGTGACCGCAACAATATTCAGCCAAAACAACACAGCCCAGAGTCCGTCTTTTTCCCGAATATGGTTGGAGCCAGTGCCGTAACTCTCCTCGCCGCACAGGGTGATACGTTGATCATCCAGCAGATTGCAAAAGTACTTCCAGCCGGTCGGTGTTTCATAGCAGGGTATACCCAGCGCGTCGGCGACGCGGTCGACGGCAGTCGACGTGGGCATGGAGCGCGCCACACCCACCAGCCCGTCGCGGTAGGCGGGAATCAGCCGTGCATGCTCAACCAAAATGGCCAGGCTGTCGGACGGGCCAACCACCATGTGCCTACACAGAATCATGTTTCTGTCCGCATCTCCGTCCAGCGCAGCACCAAAATCCGGCCCGCGGGAATCATTCATCAACTGCACCAGATCAACCGCGTTCATCGGGTGGGGGTCGGGATGAATACGGCCAAAATCAGGCATGGGCTCGGCCCGAATCACACTTCCCGCCGGTGCGCCCAGTTCTTTTTCGAGCACCGCTTGCGCATAGGGGCCGCCGACAGCATTCATGGCGTCAACGACGATCTTGAAATCCTTTGCGAGCAAGCGTCGAATCGCCTCGAAATCAAACAGGCTGCGCATCAGCTCCACGTAGTCCGCGACTGGGTCAATCACCTTAACCTGCATCGCTTCCATCCGGACTTCGCCGAGCTCGGCCAGGTTTACCTCGGGCGCGGTGCTGAGGCGAAACGCTGTGATGACTTTGGTGCGTTCGTAAATCGCATCGGTCAGGGACGCCGGAGCAGGCCCGCCATTGGCAACGTTGTACTTGATGCCGAAGTCGCCATGCGGGCCGCCCGGGTTGTGACTGGCTGAGAGGATGATGCCGCCCAGGGCCTGGTGTTTGCGAATAATCACACTGGCCGCCGGGGTGGAGAGCAAGCCCCCGCGCCCAACCAGGATCCGCCCGACACCATTGGCAGCAGCTATTTTCAAAATAGTCTGCAAGGCGCCGCGCGAGTGAAACCGACCATCACCCCCAAGCACCAGGGTCTGAGCGCCCAAATCCCCACCCGATGGAGCCTGAGCCCGCAACACGTCGAACAGGGACTGGACGAAGTTTTCCAGGTAAGCCGCTTGCTGGAAGGTGCTGACTTTCTTTCGCAAGCCAGAAGTTCCGGGCTGCTGGCCAGCAAAAGGTTTTGTTTTTACCGTCTGGATCGACATGAAATGGTTGTGCGCAAACGTGGCATCTGAACCTTATTTTGCACTACAAAGCGCACCTAAAATTCAGGCCTCTCTGATACCTTCACCCTCGTTCGAAAGCGCCCTAGTCCCGTTTGGTCCTGTACCAGCGCTGGGCCCGCATTGGAAAGTTTCTGTGACCTTCGCCGATGAAACGCGCCGGCGGCGCACCTTCGCCATCATTTCTCACCCTGATGCTGGCAAAACCACGCTGACCGAAAAACTCTTGCTGTTTTCGGGCGCCATCCAGATCGCCGGTAGCGTCAAGGCCCGCAAGGCCAGCCGCCATGCCACCAGCGACTGGATGGAGATCGAAAAGCAGCGCGGCATTTCAGTGGCCTCCAGCGTGATGCAGATGGTTTTTCGCGAGCATGTCATCAACCTGCTCGACACGCCGGGGCACAAGGATTTTTCTGAAGATACCTACCGGGTGCTGACCGCGGTGGACTCGGCCTTGATGGTGATCGACGCGGCCAACGGTGTGGAGGCCCAGACCCGGCGCCTGATCGAAGTCTGCCGCCAGCGCAACACACCCATCATCACCTTCGTCAACAAAATGGACCGGGAAGTGCGCGACCCGCTCGATATTCTTGATGAAGTCGAGCGCGAACTCGGTATGCCTTGTGTGCCCATGACCTGGCCCGTGGGTCAAGGCAAGTCTTTTGAGGGCATCCTGAACCTGCGCACCGAACGCATGACGGTTTTCGAGGCAGGCTCCGAGAGGCGGCCGCAGGACTTTGAGTCGATCAGTCTGAGCAACTCGCAGACCCTGGTACAGCGCTTCGGTGCCACCATGGCTGCTGCGCTGGAGTCCATGGAGCTCGCGGTGGGTGCATCGCCTCAGTTCGATGCCGACGCCTTTTTGGCCGGACGCCAGACACCGGTATTTTTTGGCTCTGGCGTGAACAATTTTGGCGTCATGGAGGTGCTCGAGGCACTGGTTGACCTGGCACCGTCGCCCGGTCCGCGAACCAGCTTTGCCACCATCAACCGCCAAACGGTCACGCGAGAAGTCCAACCTGAGGATGACGCGTTTTCGGGTGTTGTTTTCAAGGTGCAGGCCAATATGGACGCCAACCACCGAGACCGCATCGCTTTTGTGCGCATCGCCAGCGGACGCTATCAGCCAGGCATGCGACTCAAGGTCATGCGCAGCAACAAGGAATTGCGGCCTACCAGCGTGGTGACCTTCATGAGCCAGCGACGTGAGGCTGTGGAAGAGGCTTATGCTGGCGACATCGTTGGCTTTACCACCCACGGCGGTGTGCAACTCGGCGACACGATCACCGACGGCAGCGTGAACCTTTTGTTCACCGGCTTGCCGTTTTTCGCACCGGAAATGTTTATGACCGTTTTGCTGAAGAATCCGCTGCGCACCAAACAGCTGCAGCAAGGCCTGGCCCAACTGGGTGAGGAAGGCGCCATTCAGGTATTCAAGCCCGAGATGGGCGGCAATATGTTGCTCGGCGCCATCGGGCAGTTGCAGTTTGAGGTGGTCGCCCATCGCCTCAAAAGCGAATACGACGCCGACATTCGGCTGGAGAGCAGCCAGTACACCGGCGCGCGCTGGATCACCGCTGACTCCGCGCAGGAGCTCAAGGAATTCGTCAACGCGTATCCGCAGCGCATGGCGCTAGATGCCGCCAACACCCTGGCCTATTTGTGTACCAGTCCTTACGACGTACGCCTGGCGCAGGAACGTTTCCCCAAGATTCACTTCCACCCATTGCGCGAACACGCCGGGCTGTCCCTGCAAAACGCGCTCTGATGTCTGGACCTTAGCGCGCCAGCACCGGCGCCAAGGCTTGGCCAGTATGAGTTCCAAGCACCACCACACCAGGTGGCGTATCGGCTGCCACGAGCTGGCCACCATGAATGCCGCCGTCCGGTCCAAGATCGAGCAACCAGTCGGCCTCGGCGATCAGATCCAGGTCATGCTCGATCACCACCACACTGTGCCCACCATCGACCAGGCGGTGCAGCACCCGAATCAGCTTGTCCACGTCGGCCATGTGCAAGCCCACGGTGGGCTCGTCCAGCACGTACAAGGTATGCGGCGTTTTTTGGCCCCGTCGGCCGATGTCATCACGCACCTTGGCAAGCTCGGTGACCAGCTTGATGCGCTGGGCCTCACCACCGCTGAGCGTCGGTGAGGGCTGCCCCAGCGTCAGATAGCCCAGACCCACGTCCTTGAGCAGTTGCAGAGGATGGGCGATCACGGGCATGGCAGCAAAAAAATCGACCGCCTCGTCCACTTCCATTTGCAGCACATCGCCGATGTTCTTGCCGCGCCAGCTCACAGCCAGCGTCTCCGGATTGAAACGCGCACCCTTACAGGTTTCGCACAGCACTTTCACGTCAGGCAAAAAACTCATGGCCACCGTGCGAATGCCCTGGCCCTCACAACTGTGGCAACGACCCTCGCCCGTGTTAAACGAAAAACGGCTGGCGCTGTAGCCGCGGGCACGCGCTTCCAGCGTGTCTGCAAACAGCTTGCGGATCACGTCCCAAAAGCCGATGTAAGTTGCAGGGCAACTGCGCGGCGTCTTGCCAATAGGTGTCTGGTCGACCTCGAGCACCCGGTCCAGCGCCTCATGGCCGAGCAACTGCTCGCAGCCCACCCAGTCGGGCAACCGGCCGCTGGCCTGCGCGGCGCGTCCGGCCTGCGTGCTGCGCTGTGCCACCGCGGCCTGCACATTGGCCAACATCACGTCGCGCGCCAGGGTCGACTTGCCCGAGCCGCTGACGCCGGTCACCGCAACCAGACGCTTGAGCGGTATGTCAACCCGGATGCCCTGCAAGTTGTGCATGCGAGCGCCCAGCACCGTAAGCCATGACAAGGATTCAGTGCTTTTCTCTGGCGCACGGTCCTGCAGCCTGCGCACCGGCCGGCGCGCCTGCAGTGGATGACGCATGGCATGCAGCAGGTAGCGACCCGTCTGCGAATCGGCTGCGTTTTGCACGGCGCTCACATCACCTTGCGCCACCAATCGGCCGCCGCGCTTGCCGGCACTAGGCCCAATATCAATCAAATGGTCGGCGTGGCGAATCGTGCTCTCGTCATGCTCGACCACCACCAGGGTATTGCCCTGGTCGCTCAGCGACTTCAGGGCTTTGAGCAAGATCTGGTTGTCGCGCGCGTGCAAGCCGATCGTCGGCTCGTCGAGCACATAACACACGCCTTGCAAATGGCTGCCCAACTGGGCTGCCAGGCGAATGCGCTGCGCTTCCCCGCCCGAGAGGGTAGGAGCGCCGCGCTCCAGGGTGAGATAACCCAGACCCACCTGCTCCAGAAAAGCCAGGCGCGACTCAATTTCAGGCAGCAAATCGCGCGCAATCTCGCGTTCACGCTCGCTCAGCGCATCGGGTGCGCGCAAGGCCTGCACCCAGGCACGCATGTCATGCACGCTCAGGCGGGCAAGCTCGGTGATCGTCCAGCCCGGATGCGCCGATCCTTTCGCGCCAAAGCGCACCGACCGGGCCACGGGGTTCAGGCGCGCGCCTTCACACGCGGGGCAGGTCTGCTCAAGCAGGTCTTCCACCTCTGCCTCAACAAAGCTTTGTTCGCGGCCGCGACTGTCCTCGTCACGCACCGAATCATCAAACAGTCGCTGCTGCTCACGGCTGAGTTTCAGCCCAGTGCCCACGCACTGCGGGCACCAGCCATGCTTGCTGTTGTAACTGAACAGACGCGGATCCAGTTCGGTATAGCTCGTGCTGCACACCGGGCACGCCCGCAGGGTGGAGAACACATGAAGGTCGCCAATGGCGCGGGTTTCGGCGCCGTCCTGCATGGCTTTTTCAAGGCCATCCAGGCCCACCAGCACATGCACCACGCCCTTGCCGTGCTGTAAGGCACTGGCCAACGCAGTGCGCAAGGCTGACTCCTGGTCCGCCTCCAGCTGCATGCTCCAGACTGGCAGCTCGATGGTGTGCTCTTTGAAGCGGTCCAGGCGCGGGAAGCCTCGCGTTGGCAGGAACTGCCCGTCCACCCGCAAATGGCTGAAGCCACGCGGCCGCGCCCAGTCAGCCAGCTCGGTGTACACGCCCTTGCGGTTCATGACCAAGGGTGAGAGCAGGCCAATGTGTTGGCCTCGGAACTGGCGCATCAACTGCGCGGCAATGCTGTCTGCTGTTTGCGGCGCAACCGCTGCCCCATCGTGCACGCAATGCTGCGTGCCCAGCTTGACAAACAGCAGCCTGAGAAAGTGCCACACCTCGGTGGTCGTGCCTACGGTTGATTTGCGGCCACCCCGGCTCAGGCGCTGTTCGATCGCGACGGTCGGCGGTATGCCGTAAACCGCATCCACCTCCGGGCGGCCTGCCGGCTGCACGATCGAGCGCGCATAGGCGTTGAGCGACTCCAGGTAGCGCCGCTGGCCCTCATTGAACAGAATGTCAAAGGCCAAAGTCGACTTGCCCGAGCCACTGACCCCGGTGATCACACTGAAGCGCCCCCGGGGTATGTCGACCGACAAGGACTTCAGGTTGTGCTCGCGCGCATGAACGATTTGAATGCTGTCCGACCGGCGCTCGGCAAGCTGCAGCCCTCTTGACGGCGCAGGATTCACCTCGGGCGGGGCCACGCCCACATCGCGCACCTCGTGCACCACACCCAGTTGCGCCGCGTAGTCGCGCAAGGCTTTGGCGGTGTGGCTGTGCGCATGCAGCATGAGGTCTTCGGGCGTGCCAAACGCGACCAACTCGCCACCGGCGTCGCCGGCTTCAGGGCCCAGGTCAATCAGCCAGTCACTGGCGCGAATCACATCGAGGTTGTGCTCAATCACCAGCAGGGAATGGCCGGCATCGAGCAGCTTGCGCAGCGCGCGCATCAACTTGGCGATATCGTCGAAATGCAGGCCTGTGGTCGGCTCGTCAAGCATGAACATCATGCCTTTGCGGGCCCCAGCCTGGCGTGTGAAAAAGTTGCTTTTCGCGGCTTCAGCGAGGTAGCCAGCGAGCTTGAGCCGCTGCGACTCCCCGCCGCTGAGCGTGGGTACAGGCTGGCCGAGCTTCACATAGCTCAGGCCCACATCCACAATTGGCTGCAAGGCGCGAATCACCTCCAGGTCTGCTGAAAAAAGCTCCGCGGCCTCACTCACGGTCAAGCCCAGCACATCGGCCACATGCAAATGCCGACCCTTGCGCTCCAGCGTCACCTCCAGGATTTCCGGGCGGTAACGTTGGCCGTTGCAGTCCGGGCAGCGCAGATAAATGTCACTGAGAAATTGCATCTCGACATGTTCAAAGCCTGAGCCGCCGCAGGTGGGGCAACGCCCGTCACCACTGTTGAAGCTGAATTTGCTGGCACTGTAGCCACGCTGGCTGGCCAGGGGCTGGCTGGCAAAGATCTCGCGCAAGGCATCCCAGGCGCCCACATAACTCACCGGGTTGGAACGTGCGGTTTTGCCAATCGGCGACTGGTCTACAAAAACCACGTCACTGAGTTGCTCGGCCCCAAGCAGGCGCTCAAAGCTGCCAGGGCTCTCAGTGGCTTTGCCGAAGTGACGCAACAGGGCTGGTGCCAGCGTGTCCTGCATCAAGGTGGACTTACCCGACCCGCTCACGCCGGTCACGCACACCAGGCGATTGAGCGGAATTTCCACCGTCACGCCTTTCAGATTGTGCGCACGGGCGCCCTCCAGAATCAGTCGCGGCGCAGCCGGTGCCACCAGACGCTTAAAGCCCATGCCCACCTGCTTGCGACCCCCCAGGTAAGCGCCCGTCAGCGTATCGGCCTGACACAGCGCTTTGGTGCTGCCGTCAAAAACAATTTCGCCGCCTTGCTCGCCAGGCCCGGGGCCCATGTCGATCATGCGGTCAGCGGCGAACATCACGGCCGGGTCGTGTTCAACCACCACCAGCGTGTTGCCCGCGTCACGCAAGCGCTGCATGGCCTCGATGATGCGGTGCATGTCGCGCGGATGCAGCCCGATGCTGGGCTCGTCGAGCACAAACAGGGTATTGACCAGAGAGGTGCCCAGCGCGGTGGTCAGGTTGATACGCTGCACCTCGCCGCCGCTCAGGGTCCGGCTCTGGCGATCCAGGGTCAGATAGCCCAGGCCAACGTCGCACAGGTACTTGAGCCGTGCGCAAATCTCCTCGAACAACAACTTAAGGGCCTGAGCCTGGGCCTTGTCGCTGGCAGCGTCAGCCTCGGATTGCGCCCGCTGTGCCTGCATCGAGTCAAAGAACAGGCGTAATCGCTCGATTGGCAGTCGCATCAGGTCATGCAGGCACAAGCCCGGCAGGCCCTCGAGTTGTTCACGCGCCCAGTTCACGCCCTGCGGCATGAAACGCTCGCCAGCAGGCATCACCGCCAGCGCATCCGCTTGAGTGCCTACCCGCCACAACAAGCTCTCGGTTTTCAGCCGTGCACCCGCACAGACCGGGCATTCGGTGTAGCTGCGGTACTTGGACAAGAGCACGCGAATGTGCATCTTGTAGGCCTTGGTTTCGAGGTACTCGAAAAAACGTTTGACGCCAAACCAGTGCTTGTTCCAGTTGCCGCCCCAATGCGGCGAGCCATGGATCACCCAATGCTGTTGCTCGGGTGTCAACTGGCTCCAGGCGGTGTCGCGCGGAATGCCCTCAGCCTCGGCGTGACGCATCAGGTCATCCTGCGCTTCTTGCCAGGCTGGCGTCTGCATGGGCTTGATCGCACCGGAGCGCAAGGTCAGACGCGTATCGGGTATCACCAGGCCGTAATCCACACCAATCACACGGCCGAAGCCGCGACAGGTCTCGCACGCGCCAACTGCCGAATTGAATGAAAACATCGAGGCGATGGGCTCGCTGTAGCGCAAGTCACTCTGCGGGCAGTGCAGGCCACCCGAAAAACGCCAAATCGTGGGCTCGCCCGCCTCTGTTGCCGCCGGCTCTGCTACAGCCTCGTGCATGCAGTACACGTTGAGCCGGCCACCGCCGTGCTTCAGGCCGGTTTCAATCGCCTCGATCACGCGCGCTTTCTCCGCGCCACTCATGCGCAGGCGGTCAGCCACTACATCTAGCACCTTGCGCGCTTGCGGCGCCGCCTTGGCGCTCCCCGCTTTTTTAGCGCCTTTTTTGCGTGGTGCTTGCGTGCTGTCTGGCTTGGCCGCAGGCTCGGCATCAACCACGCGCTGCGCCTGCACCCGGGTAAAGCCGCTGGCAGACAGCCATTGCTCGACCTCCTCGGCGCTGGTGTCAAGTGGAAACTCAACCGGAAAGGTGATGACCAGGCGCGGGTCATCGACGGCCGTGCGCGCCTTCAAGGCCTGGTAAATCGACTCGGGGTTGTCGTGACGAACCTCAAGTGCCGTTTGCCGGTCAAACAAGGTACCAGCTCGCGCTAACAAAAGCTTCAGGTGGTCGTTGAGCTCGGTCATGGTGCCCACCGTCGAGCGGCTCGAGCGCACCGGGTTAGTCTGGTCGATCGCAATCGCTGCCGGCACGCCCTCCACCCGGTCCACGGCTGGCTTGTCCATGCGGTCCAGAAACTGGCGTGCGTAAGCGCTGAAGGTCTCAACATAACGCCGCTGGCCTTCGGCAAACAAGGTGTCAAACACCAGGCTGGACTTGCCCGACCCGCTCGGGCCGGTGAACACCGTGAGCTCACCGGTTCGGATATCGAGATCCAGGTTTTTCAGGTTGTGCTGGCGGGCGCCGCGGATGCGGATGACTGTCATGGCTGGCTTGGGGCAAAGGGGTAATATTCTAGGGAATCGCCCGGCCCAGATGGCACAGAAATCGCGCCGACGGTGGCTCTCTCACCAGCCGATTTCACAGTTCAGCATAAGGACTTGGCTGCTAGGTCCACCCGCGCGCGCATTGGCGCCGCTGGCGCCCATCTGCCGTGGGGTAGCCGACGACAAAACAGCGGGATGCTCGCAAAAGGGGTGCCGGCACCGAGGTCAGGGTCGCTTTGGCAAGGCTTCAACCCATTTGAGAATGGCCGCTGCCATGGGCTCGGTCGACTTAGGCGCGCGGATATCACCCACCAGCACATGCTGGCCCTGGCTTGCGCTATCGGAGACCGGCACCAGCGACTTGGTGGCAGAGCCCAGACGTGCGAATGCGTCCTTGGTGAAGACCGGGTCGACCGTCTGATCTGCCTCGCTGTAGAACATCAGCACCGGTGTGGTGAATCGACTCAAGTCGCTTTCGCGAACCTTTTGCACCAACAACATCATGGGAAACAGTGCCTTGGTCGGGTACGGTGACGTCCAGGCCAGATCCTCCCGTGGATCGGCAGAGGCTTTGCCATAACTCTGGCCAGCAATCGCGTAAGCCAGCTGCTCCCCCCAGGGCCCAATCAGCAAATCGGATCGCTTGTCGCGCGGCCCAAAGTTAGGCGACACAAACACCTGGGCATCTGCGCTTGGACCCTGGGTCTGCATACTGAGCCATGCGCCCAGCGTCGAACCGGTTGAACACGACAGGATCAACACCCGCTCGCCCAGCAGCGCACCGATGCGGGCCGCTTCCTGAACATCGGCCAGCCAATCCTGTGCGCTCGCATCGCCCATGGCCGCGTAGCCCTGGCCATGGCCGGTCAAGCGGGTCTCAAACAGGTTAGCGCCCAGCCCTTTGGCCACCAGCTCGGCCAGCGGCGCCGTTTCCAGGCGGCTTGCGCTAAAGCCATGGACATACACCACTGACCACGGCGTTCGCACCGTGCTTTCGCCTGCCCAGACGATGCGCTTTTCGGTCTTGTCGCGAACGCCAGGCATGGCTTGCTCGCCGGCTGCCAACCAGGCCTGCAACTTGTCCAGCTCCGATGGCGGAGCCGCCCGAGCGGTCGGTTGATCCGCGCCAAAATTCAAGCGAGGCCCAAGATAAAAAACCGCGCTGGCCACAAGCACCAAGGCCAGCAAACCATAGAGCGCGCGACGCCACAGTCGCCCGCCTGACGGGGTCGATGGCGCGAGATCCTCCGCTGCATTCATACCTATTACCCTTTTCCCACCAATGCCATTGCAGACATGGCCGATCCACGCTCAAAAGCGTGCCCGCTGACACCAGCGCGCCAGATCAAGCCTGGCGCACCTGCTGGCGAGCCCCAAAAATAGCACTACCCACACGCACCATGGTGCTGCCAGCTGCAATAGCCGCCTCCAGGTCCTCACTCATGCCCATCGAGAGCGTCTCCATGGCCAGGCCTGCGCGCTGGCACTCTCCCAACAAGTCGGTGACCCGGGCAAAAACTTGGCGAGCGCTTTCTGCGTTCTCGGCAGGCTCTGGAATGCACATCAAGCCGCGCAAGCGCACCCGGGGCAGGACCGAGATCGCCTGCGCCAGCGGCAAAACTTCCTCTGGGGCCACCCCGCTTTTGTTGGCACCAGCATCAACATTGACCTGAATGCACAGCTGTAAGGGCGGTAAATCCGCTGGGCGCTGCTCGCTCAGGCGCTGCGCAATCTTCAGGCGGTCCACGGTGTGTACCCAATCGAAATGCGCCGCCACCAGGCGGGTCTTGTTGCTCTGCACCGGGCCGATGCAATGCCACTGCAAGGCAAGATGACGCAATCCTGCCATCTTTTCGATGGCCTCCTGAATATAGTTCTCTCCGAAAGAACCTTGCCCAGCCTGGCAGGCCAGCGCGACGTCAGCGGCGGGAAACGTCTTGGAGACCGCCAGCAAACTGACCTCGGACGGTGCGCGGCCACAAGCCCGGCAGGCTGCCTCGATGCGAGACCGGACGGATTCGAGCCGCTCTGCCAGGGTGGTCATAATGGGCTGAGGAAATATTCGAGAGGACTGATCATGGATATCACCCAATTATTAGCCTTTAGTGTCAAGAACAAGGCATCCGACCTGCACCTGTCGGCCGGCCTGCCACCGATGATACGGGTGCACGGTGACGTACGCCGGATCAATGTGGAGCCCATGGACCACAAAACCGTGCACGCCATGGTGTACGACATCATGAACGACTCGCAGCGCAAGCTCTACGAGGAGTTTCTGGAAATCGACTTTTCTTTTGAGATCGAAGGCTTGGCCCGCTTCCGGGTGAACGCTTTTAATCAGAACCGCGGGGCCGGCGCAGTTTTCAGGACCATTCCGAGCAAAATTCTGTCGCTTGAACAGCTCAATGCGCCCAAGATTTTTGCCGATCTGGCGCTCAAACCCCGCGGCCTGGTCCTGGTCACCGGGCCGACCGGATCGGGCAAGTCGACCACGCTGGCTGCGATGGTGAACTACCTCAATGAGAACGAGTTCGGCCATATCCTGACAGTCGAAGACCCGATCGAGTTCGTTCATGAGTCGAAGAAATCGCTCATCAACCAGCGCGAGGTCGGCCCCCACACGCAGAGCTTCGCCGCGGCGCTGAAGTCTGCGCTGCGCGAAGATCCTGATGCCATTCTGGTGGGCGAGATGCGCGACCTGGAAACCATACGCCTGGCCATGACGGCTGCCGAAACCGGCCACCTGGTGTTTGGAACGCTGCACACCTCCAGCGCAGCCAAGACTATCGACCGGATCATTGACGTGTTCCCAGCCGACGAAAAAGAGATGGTGCGCGCCATGCTCAGTGAATCGCTGCAGGCGGTGATCTCGCAAACGCTTTGCAAAACCAAGGATGGCCAAGGACGTGTTGCCGCCCACGAAATCATGCTGGGCACCAGTGCGATTCGTAACCTGATCCGCGAGGCTAAGGTCGCGCAAATGTACTCGGCCATTCAGACGGGCAACAGTGTGGGTATGCAGACCCTGGACCAGAATCTGACTGACCTGGTCCGGCGCAACATCATCAGCCCTGCGGAGGCCAGGACCAAGGCCAAGTCACCCGAGAACTTTCCTGGCTAGGCCCGGCCGGTTCTGACTTTTTGTACTAGGAAAGGAGACGCGCATGGAACGCGATCAAGCCTCAGAATTCATCAACAACCTGCTCAAGCTGATGCTCAGCCGCAATGGCAGCGACTTGTTCATCACGGCCGAATTCCCGCCGGCGATGAAGGTTGACGGCAAGATCACCAAGGTGAGCCAGCAGCCACTCAATGGCCGCCAGACCCTGGCGCTGGCGCGCGCCATCATGAGCGACAAACAGGTGGCCGAGTTTGAGCGAACCAAGGAATGCAATTTCGCCATTGCGCCACCCGATTTGGGGCGTTTCCGGGTCAACGCCTTCATGCAACAAAGCAGGGTTGGCATGGTGCTGCGGACCATTCCGAGCGATATTCCGACCCTTGATCGGCTGAAACTGCCTGAGGTGCTCAAGGAGGTGGCCACCACCAAGCGCGGGCTGTGCATCATGGTCGGGGCAACTGGGTCGGGCAAGTCCACCTCACTGGCAGCCATGGTGGATTGGCGCAACGAGAACAGCTACGGCCACATCATCACGGTCGAAGACCCGATCGAATTTGTTCATGCGCACAAAAACTGCGTGGTCACGCAGCGCGAAGTCGGCATCGATACCGACAGCTGGGAAGCCGCACTCAAAAACACCTTGCGACAGGCGCCCGATGTGATTCTGATGGGCGAGATTCGGGACCGCGAGACCATGGAGCATGCGGTCGCTTTTGCCGAAACTGGGCACTTGTGCATGGCCACCTTACATGCCAACAGCGCCAACCAGGCGCTAGACCGTGTGATCAACTTCTTCCCGGAAGAACGTCGTGCACAGCTGCTGATGGACTTGTCGCTTAACCTGAAAGCCATGGTCTCGCAGCGCCTGGTCCCCAAGCAGGACGGCAAGGGCCGCATCGCCATTGTTGAGGTGATGCTGAACTCACCGCTGATTTCAGACCTGATCTTCAAAGGCGAAGTGGCTGAAATCAAGGAAATCATGAAGAAAAGCCGCAACCTGGGCATGCAAACCTTTGACCAGGCTCTTTTTGACGCCTACGAGGCCAATACCATTACTTACGAGGACGCACTTCGCAACGCAGATTCGGTCAATGACCTGCGCTTACAAATTAAACTTAACAGCCAACGTGCCAAAACCTCAGACCTTGGCGCTGGCACCGAAAACCTGTCGATCGTCTGAGCGGCAGGCCTCACCTCTGAAACATTCTGAAAGGACCTGCAGTGAACAATAAAACCTATGACGCCGTCGCACCTCAAAAGGTTGCGTTCTTGGGCTTGGGCGTGATGGGCTTTCCCATGGCTGGCCATCTGGCCTGCGCGGGACACTCTGTGACGGTTTACAACCGCACCAGCGCCAAATCTGTGGCTTGGTGCGAAAAGTTTGCCAACTTTGAGGGCAAAGCAGCGACCGTCGCGCATGCAGCCACGCCGCGCGAGGCGGCCCAGGGTGCCTCACTGGTGTTTTGCTGCGTCGGCAACGACGATGACCTGCGCGCAGTCGTTTTGGGTGCCGACGGCGCCTTTGCCGGCATGGCACCGGGTGCCATCTTCGTCGACCACACCACGGCCTCTGCGAACGTGGCAAGGGAGTTGTATGCCGAGGCCAATGCCAAAGGGCTGAAGTTCGTCGACGCACCCGTCTCCGGCGGTCAGGCCGGCGCAGAAAACGGCCTACTCACCGTCATGTGCGGCGGCGACAAAGATGCGTTTGACAAAGCTCAGCCAGTGGCCATGGCGTTCTCACGGGCGTTCACCCTGCTGGGCAGTAGCGGCGCGGGCCAGCTGGCCAAGATGGTCAACCAGATCTGCATTGCCGGACTGGTACAAGGCCTGAGCGAGGGTATTGCCTTCGGCCAGCGCGCAGGTCTCGACATGAACCAAGTACTGGAGGTGATTGGTAAGGGCGCCGCGCAAAGCTGGCAAATGGACAACCGTGGGAAAACCATGGTGGCCGACAAGTTCGATTTCGGTTTTGCGGTGGACTGGATGCGCAAAGACTTGAGCCTGGTGCTCGACGAAGCCCGGCGTAACGGCGCGCGCGTTCCCGTTACAGCCCTGGTCGACCAGTTCTACGCCGACGTGCAACTGCTCGGTGGACGCCGATGGGACACGTCCAGCCTGATCAAGCGCCTGCGCTAATGGCCTGAGGGACGCGTGTGGCCTGCCGGCTTAGCCGAAAAAAAGCCTGCGCGTTCGCAGGTTTTTTTTACGCCAAGGAGAGGCGTTTATTTGGAGGCCGGTGCCTTGCTGGCTGGCGCCTTGGCATCAGTCTTTGGCTCAGCCGGCAACAAGCCTTTGAGCTCGTCTTCGCTGATGTACTCAAACACACGAACCACTTTGGTCACGCCAGAGGTTAGTCTCGCAATTTCAGTGGCACGGTCCGCCTCGCGCTGGGTGACTCGACCCATCAGGTACACCGTGCCTCGCTCCGTCGTGACCTTGAATGCAGTCGCAAACAGGTCTTTGGCGTCGATCAGGCTGGCCTTCACCCGCCCGGTCAGGTAGGTATCTTTAGAACGGGTTGTGATCGATGAGTTGCCCATCACCGCCAACTCGTTGGTAATGGCCAATACATTGGACAGGCCAGAGATCACTTTTTCGACCAGTTGACGGTCCTGCGCGTTGGGCACTTCACCCGTCAGCAAAACACGACGGTTGTAGCTGGTCACGTTCACGTGAATCCGATCGCCCAGGTTTTCACGCAAGGCGAGCATGCCTTTGAGCTCGAGGCTCTCATCCTCCAACTGAGCACCGGGCGTGCGCCGGTCCACAGCCACCAGGCCACCCAACACTGCACCGCCCATCAGGACCGGTGCGCAAGCCGCCAAACTGGAGGCCAACAGCACGGCACTGACGGCTTTACCCAACATAGTTGTCATCTGAAGCTTATTCATGGATTTACCTCACTATCCCCTAACAAAAGCAAATCGACGCCATCACAGAGGCAGTTCAAAACCAGGAGATGGACCTCCTGTATTCTCGCAGGACGGTCATGGCTGATTTCGATATGGATATCGGTGTCGCGCAAGATCATCGGTACAGTGCTGCTCTGGCCTGCGGTGAGGGCAACCACCACCATGTCGCGCTCATGCGCAGCCTCAATGGCAGCCTGGATGGCCGGATCCTCACCAGACTGTGCCAGCGCGAGCAATACGTCACTGGACTGACCCAAGGCCCTGACCTGACGTGCGTAGCTTGTGGCCAGATCCTCAGCATGGGTCAGCAGTCCCATCGCCGCAAGCTCCGGGCGCTCGCGCTCAAACTGCCCGATAAACTTATCGACGAAATAGTTCACGCCCGCCAACGACGGACGGTCTGCGCAGACAACGACCTTGCCGCCACTGGTGACGCAAGCCAGCAAGGCCTCGATGCTCGTCTGAATCGGACCCCCAAGCACTGGCGCAAGCTGATACTTCAAGTCTGCACTGTCGATAAAGTGCTGTTCGATACGTTGCAAAAGCATAGGCCGAATCATAGCGGCGCGGCCTAAAACCTTGTTCGCTGTGTGATCGCCTCAGGCGCCGCTCATGTGGTCGACATCAGAGACAGGCCAACACCAGCGCGGCCCCTTACTCAAATGCCGCCTTCAGCCAGTTCATCTCTTCCCCGTCGATGGCTACCACATCAAAACGACAGGGCGGTGGGTTGGCAAAGCGCATCAGGTAATGTCGTGCGGCAAAGATCAGCCTGGCGCGCTTTGCAGCGCCAATGCTGGCTGCTGCGCCGCCATGGTCGGCGCGGCCACGCCGGCGCACCTCGATGAACACATGGGTCCCGTCGGCATCTTGCATGATGAGGTCGATCTCGCCACCGCCGCGTCCGGGCGTTCGATAATTGCGCAACAACAAGCGAAGCCCGGCGCGCTGTAAGTGCGCCAACGCCTGGTCCTCACCCGCGTCCCCTTTTTGCTTGGTGCTGCGCTGTGGGCCTTCGGACCTCAAAGGAAACATCATGGCAACAAATTCTCCGCTTGGCAGCCTCACAGCCCAGTTCGATTTGGCACTGCAGGCCGCGCGTCAAGCCTGTGCTGCGCAGGATTATCCGACGGCCGCGCTCTACGTGGTGGCTACACCCATCGGCAATCTGGCCGACATCAGCCTGCGTGCCCTGTATGTTCTTCAGATCGCCGACTTGCTGGCCTGTGAAGATACGCGTCACTCGCAGGCCATGCTGCGTGTGTTGGGTATCGACAAAACCAAAACCCAGTGGCTGGCAGCGCATCAACACAACGAGCAGCAGATCAGCGCATCGGTGATCCAACGCCTGGCTGATGGTCAGCGCGTGGTCTATGTCAGCGATGCCGGCACGCCCGCCATCAGCGACCCGGGCGGGCGCCTGGTCGCCGCCGTGCGCGCGCACGGCTTTCGGGTTATTCCGGTACCTGGTCCCAGCAGCGTGACCGCGCTTCTGAGCGCCGCGGGTCTGATACCAGAGGCCGGGGTCCCGCAAGGCTTCGTCTTCCACGGTTTTTTGCCCAGCAAGCCCGGCGAACGACGTGCAGCCGTTCAGGCCCTTGCCACAGAGCCCCGTGCGGTTGTGCTGCTTGAGGCGCCGCACCGTATCGCATCACTGGCAGAGGCGCTCATGGCACTGGGACAACGGGACATCACGGTCGGGCGGGAAATCAGCAAACAGTTTGAGCAAATTGTCACCCTGCCAGCGGCTGAACTCTGTGCCTGGCTGGCAGCGGACAGCAACCGCAGTCGTGGTGAATTTGCGCTGGTACTGCATGCCCAAGCACAGACAGCCGACACCAAGGCAGACGATCGGGTTCTGGCGCTTTTGCTGACCGAATTGCCGCTCAAAACCGCAGTCAGCCTGAGTGCCGAAATCACGGGCCAGGCGCGCAACGCCTTGTACGAACTAGCACTGTCGATGAAAAAAAAGCACGACTGACAGTGCCTCAGCCACCCGCGGGCGTTGCGGAGATGGCGCGCTCGTACAGCGGCAGCACTTTGGGCAAATTCGCCTCGATGTCAGCGATACGACGGCCGCCGGACGGATGGGTCGACAGCCACTGCGGCGGGCCACCCTGATTGGCTTGAGACATTTTTTGCCAAAGCGTCACACCGGCGCGCGGGTCAAAGCCAGCCCGCGCGGCCAGCTCCATACCTACCAAATCCGCCTCGGACTCGTCTTCACGGCTGAACTGCAGCGTCAACAGCTGAGCCCCGTAATTCGTCACCGTCTGCCCGAGCTGCCCCAGGCCCAGTATCTGCCCGAGCAGGCCCGCACCCAGATTGGTCGCAGCCTGTTTGCCCATACGTTCCCGGGCGTGCTCGCGCAAGGCATGTGCAACTTCGTGGCCCATGACCATGGCCACCTCGTCATCGCTAAGCTGCAGTTTTTGCAAAATGCCGGTGTAAAAAACAATCTTTCCGCCAGGCATGCAAAACGCATTCACCTGCGTCGATCCGATCAGATTGACCTCCCAGCGCCAGGATCGCGCACGCGCATTCCACGGCAGGGCAAAGGGGATGATGCGCTGGGCAATATCACGCAAGCGCTTGAGCTGCGGATGTTCAGGCCCGGCCAGGGCGCGCTGGGCCCGGGCTTTATCCATTAATTCGCGGTATTGCTGCGAGGACGACTGCTCAATGGCCTCCGCTGACACCAGGTTGGAAAACACCGAATTTTTGCCAACATCGACGCCTTCGCGACCTTGACCGTTGGCGCTGGCGCATACCAGCAGCCAAAACATCCCCGCTCTCAGGTAGCGCCACAGGTGCGCAGCAACTGACCAGGGGTTTTGACGAACGGGGAAAACCGGCAGCAGGTCGGTTAACGAATACACACCGAGCGCACCATTTTGAGGTCGGTCAGGCCCATCATGACCTTCTCCATGCCGTCCATCTTGAGCGTGCGCATGCCACCCTCGACAGCCGCCGCAAACACCTCCGCCACGCGGGCCCGCGATTGAATGCGCTCTTTGATGACATCGTCAGCGATCAGCAGCTCATGCAAACCAACGCGTCCCTTGTAGCCCGACTGCTTGCACTTGTCACAGCCCACATGCCGATAAAAATGGATTTTGCCGCCTTGCCCATAGTCTTTGCGCCATGAAGCAACCAGCTTGTCGAGCTCGCCATCCGGATCGGTCTGCCAGGCCTTGGTTTGGCGCAGCTCCTCGGCGTACTCACGCGCAAACAAGCGCAACTCCTCTGCATCCGGCTCGTAAGCCTGCTTGCAATCACACAGGCGCTTGGCCAGCCGCTGCGCCAATATGCCCAACAGGGCATCGGCGAAGTTAAAGGGATCCATGCCCATGTCCAGCAGGCGGGTGATCGACTCCGGCGCCGAATTGGTATGGAGGGTGGAAAAAACCAGGTGGCCGGTCAAGGAGGCTTCCACACCCATGGCCACTGTTTCATGGTCTCGGGACTCGCCGACCATGATGATGTCCGGATCGGCCCGCAAAAACGCGCGCATTACCAGCGCGAAGTCGATGCCTGCCTTGCGATTAATCTGAACCTGCCGCAGGCCTTTCTGAGTAATCTCGACCGGGTCTTCGCAGGTCCAGATCTTTGCGTCTGGTGTGTTCAGATGCTTCAAGATCGAATGCAAAGTCGTGGTCTTGCCCGAGCCCGTTGGTCCGCACACATAAAACAGGCCATAAGGCTTTTCCACTGTGGCGATCACGCGAGCCTTGTTATGTGGGGTCAGTCCCAGCTTTTCCATCGGTATCGGCTCGCCCGCAGCCAGGATACGCATCACGATGTCCTCGACACCACCTGCCGACGGAATCGTCGCCACCCGCAGCTCAATATCGAGCGGGCCAAAACGCTTGAACTTGATCTTGCCGTCCTGAGGTTTGCGTCGCTCCGAGATATCGAGCTCACACATGATCTTCAGGCGCGTGACCATGGCCTGTCGGAAATGCGCCGGCACCTCGATGTAGTTTTGCAAGGTGCCATCAACGCGAAAGCGAATGCCCGTCTTAAATTTTCCCGGCAAGGGTTCAATATGAATGTCTGAAGCGCCTTGGTGATACGCGTCGACAATGATTTTGTTGACCAACTTGACGAGTTCGTTGTCGGCCGCAGCCGACTCCAGCGCGTCGTCGTTGAATTCGTCGTCGATCGGTCCAGCAGCCATATCAGCCAGAAGCTCGTCGATCGAACCACCAGCCATGTCGACGCCAAAAATCTGCTCAAAGGTTTTTTGGAAGTCAGTAAGCGTGGTCACCCGGTAGGCAAATTTCTTGGTGCGCGGATAAACCTGCGCCACCACACGCGCGCTGCGAACAGCCTCGGGATCCAGGCACATCAGCACCAGACCCTCGGGGGATTCCTCCAGCGGCAACCAACCTTGGCCTTCGATAAAGTCTTTTTTCAGGACAGCATGCAGGGGCTCAGATCGGACCCGCCCAGGTGACATGGGCTCATAGGGCACGCCAAAAAAACTGGCATAGGACGCGCCCAATTGCGCCACACTGACACCGTACTCGTCGATCAAGAGAAATTCAACCGGCTGGGCATGCCCTCTTGCGGACTTCAAGGCATCGTCGAGTTGAGCCTGCGTAATCAGACCATGCTCCACCAAGCCGCTGTATTTGCTGGCGTTGCCGAGCTGCGCATGACGACGAGACTGCTGTTGCCGGTGAATAACTTTACCGACCACCGCGCACAGCTCGCGCAGGCCTTTGTCTTCCAACTGGCCAAAGGCGGACTGGCTCAGGCTATTGATCACCTGGATCACACCCAACAGGGTGTCGCCATGAACGATGGGCGCAACCAGCATCTCACGGGTGCGATAGCCCGTACGTTTATCGACCGCACTCAGGAACGTCATGTCTGGATGAATACGCTTGAGCGCGGCCGAGTCGTAAACATCTGGAATGTTGACAACTTGGCGACTCAACGCAACATAGCCCGCAACACTTTGGTTGGTGATCGGCAGCTTCAAGTCCGTCATTTGCGATGGACTGATCTTGATCCGGGCCGCAATGTGTTGACGGTCTTTGTCGACCTGGTAAAAGGTCACACGCTCCGAATTAAAGAGCTTGCAGAGCTCTCCATTGAGATCGTAAATCTCTTGCTGGTAGTCTTCACAGTCCTGGATACGCCCGGTGATCTGCTGCAACATGCGACCAAACAAAGCTTCAAAAGCCTGTGCACCTGGATTGTCAGCAACGTTGTTCATAAACGATCCGCTCCGAAAAATGTTTCGTCAGGTCTTTAAAAACTGCATCGTCGTGCCAGCCAAGTTGATCTCGTCCTCGTGACTCAAGGCAATGGCTGCGCCCTGCACGTCGCGCCCATTGAGCTTGAGCAAGCCCTCGCCCTCCACGCGTCGCAGCTCGTAACCGGTATTCGTCCGGGCCACAGCCGCCACAACCACACCGGGCTTGCCCATGGTCGTCACCAATTTAACCAAGGGCATCTCACGCCCCGCTGCAGCGCCACTGAGCACCTTGATCGCGGCAGGGCCAGGCTCCACGATGGGCGGATTTTCAAAACGAATCTCGACGCGGCCGATCTTCAACATGTCGGCATCTTCGAGTTTTTGCTTGCTCACGGGCTGACCGTTGACGAGGGTGCCATTGGTGCTCCCCAGGTCTTCCACGGTCACGACAGGACCATCAAGCAAAAAGGCGAGGTGCTCGCCACTGATAGCCAAGTCGTTGAGCACAATGTCATTGAAAGGCCGACGCCCGAGCGTGGTGCGCTGCTTGCTGAGGTTCACCTCCTTCGGGTTGCCCTCTTCGAGCATCACAATAATTTTCGGCATGCAAGGAATTCCTTTGGCGCGTCACTGACCTGGGCTCTTGATGGCGGCAACAAACCCTTTGGCGTGACGATCCCGCCCTAGCAGAGACCTTCACCCGTCAACAACTATAGTCGATAGACCTGATCCCCTCTGCAGAGGCCAGCCAGGCTCAAAACGCCCGCCCTAGAGCAAGGCCTTCAACAATTTACCCATCTCAGAGGGATTACGCGTTACCTTGAAGCCGCAATCTTCCATCACGCCCAGCTTGGCTTCGGCAGTATCACCACCGCCCGAGATCAAAGCGCCGGCGTGGCCCATGCGTTTGCCGGGCGGCGCCGTGACGCCTGCAATGAACCCGACGATGGGCTTGCGCATGTTCTCCTTGCACCAGCGAGCAGCCTCCGCTTCGTCCGGGCCGCCAATTTCGCCGATCATGATGACCGCATCGGTATCCGGGTCTTCGTTGAACATGCGCATCACATCCACATGCTTCAAACCATTGATCGGATCGCCGCCAATGCCTACCGCCGATGACTGGCCAAGTCCAATTTCTGTTAGTTGCGCAACAGCCTCGTAGGTCAGCGTTCCGGAGCGGCTCACCACCCCGATGCGGCCTTTGCGGTGAATATGCCCCGGCATGATGCCAATCTTGATCTCTTCGGGCGTGATAAGCCCTGGACAGTTCGGCCCGAGCAGCAGCGTGCGCTTGCCGCCCTTAGCTTCCTTGGCCTTCATGCGGTTGCGCAACTCCAGCATGTCACGCACCGGGATACCCTCGGTGATACAGATAGCCAGGTCCAGATCTGCCTCCACCGCTTCCCAAATCGCCGCTGCCGCGCCAGCCGGCGGCACATAGATCACCGACACCTTGGCGTCCGTGGCGCCCGCGGCGTCTTTGACCGAGGCGTAAATCGGGATGTTGAAAATTGACTCACCCGCTTTTTTCGGGTTCACGCCCGCTACAAAACAGTTTTTCCCATTAGCGTATTCCTGACACTTTTCAGTGTGGAACTGTCCCGTTTTGCCGGTAATGCCTTGGGTGATGACTTTGGTGTTCTTGTTGATCAGGATGGACATATCGGTATTCCTTGGGACGATCAAGCCGCTATGACTGCCGCCACGACTTTCTGCGCAGCGTCGGCCATGGTGTCGGCACTGATGATGGGTAGGCCAGAGTCAGCCAGCATCTTCTTGCCCAACTCCTCGTTAGTGCCCTTCATGCGTACCACGAGCGGCACATTCAGGTTCACCGCACGGCATGCCGTGATCACGCCACTGGCGATCGTGTCGCATTTCATGATGCCGCCAAAAATATTGACGAGGATCGCCTTGACCTTGTCATTTTTGAGCATGATCTTGAAGGCTTCCGTGACCTTTTCTGGCGTGGCGCCGCCGCCCACATCAAGAAAGTTTGCGGGCTCAGCGCCAAAGAGCTTGATGGTGTCCATGGTGGCCATGGCCAGCCCAGCACCATTGACCAGGCAGCCAATATTGCCGTCCAGGCTGATGTAGGCCAGGTCAAATTTGCTGGCCTCGACCTCGGCGGGGTCTTCCTCATCGAGGTCGCGGTAGGCCACGATTTCGGGGTGACGAAACAGCGCATTCGAATCAAAGTTGAACTTGGCATCCAGCGCCATGACGCCGCCCTGGCTGTCGCGGTTGAGCGGATTGATCTCCACCAAAGATGCGTCGGTGTCCATGTAGCACCGATAAAGCTTTTGAAAAATATCAGCGGCCTGCGCAGCCGAATCGGCCGGCATGCCAATACCAGCCGCAATACGCAAGGCCTGCGCCTCGCTCATGCCGCTCAAGGGGTCCACAAACTCGGTGATGATTTTTTCCGGGCTGCTGTGGGCCACCTCCTCAATGTCCATGCCGCCTTCACTCGACGCAATCACCGCCACTTTTTGTGTGGCACGGTCCGTGACCACCGAGACGTAATATTCCTTTTGAATATCAGCGCCGTCCTCAATGTAGAGTCGCCGAACTTTCTGCCCTTGAGGCCCGGTTTGATGGGTCTTGAGTTGCATGCCCAAAATGTCGGTGGCTAGGCGCTTGACTTCATCAATTGACTTGGCCACCTTGACGCCCCCGCCCTTGCCGCGTCCGCCGGCGTGAATTTGGGCCTTGACAACCCAAATCGGGCCGCCGAGCTTTTGAGCAGCCTCAACGGCCTCTTGCACCGTGAAAGCTGCAATCCCGCGAGGCACTGGGACACCAAACTGACGCAGGATTTCCTTCGCCTGATATTCGTGAATCTTCATGTCGCTCTTCTCTATTGGTATGGGCGTGCTGACCGCGGTGATCGGTATGACACTTAGTCCGGGCGAAAACGACGCAAACTGTATCATGATCGCCTGTGTGAACTGGCTCCAGAGCCCAGCGTCAACGCTGCATAACAAGTACTTTTTATGAAAAAAATATTTATCGACGGCGAAGCCGGCACCACTGGACTGCAAATCCGAGACAGACTGCATCACATCCCTGGTGTCGAGCTGATCAGCATCGCCCCGCAGCAACGCAAAGACCCAGAAGCCAAGCGCGAACTGATGGCGCAGGCCGACCTGGTGGTGCTGTGCCTGCATGACGATGCCGCGCGCGAGTCGGTGGCCATGGTCGACGCCATAGCGCAGGCCGCGGGCAAACCCGGCCCCAAAATCATCGATGCATCCACCGCGCACCGCACGGCCAAGGGCTGGGTTTATGGCTTCGCTGAGCTGGCCCCAGGCCAGGCTGATGCGATCCGACAAGCCCCTCGGGTCACCAACCCCGGTTGCTACGCCACGGGGGCGATCGCACTCATTCGCCCTTTGATTGATGCTGGCCTGATTCCACGCAACTTTCCGCTGTGCCTGCCGTCAGTCAGCGGCTATTCAGGCGGTGGACGCACCATGATCGAAGCCTACGACAAGGGTGAGGCGCCCGCATTCGAGCTCTACGCCCTGGCGCTCAAGCACAAGCATGTCCCGGAAATCATGGCCTGCACCGGCCTGACCTGCCGGCCTCTTTTTGTGCCATCTGTTGGCAACTTTCGCCAAGGCATGCTGGTGCAAATTCCGCTTCACCTGGAGCAGCTGCCGGGTCAACCCAGCGCGGATGACC
Organism: Comamonadaceae bacterium; assembly: GCA_038145425.1. Classification (GTDB taxonomy): domain Bacteria; phylum Pseudomonadota; class Gammaproteobacteria; order Burkholderiales; family Burkholderiaceae_C; genus Rhodoferax. The sequence goes on from JAYQPP010000014.1 coordinate 63,947, forward strand.
TGCAACAAGCCCTGAAAGCCCATTACGCGGGCAGCCAATGGGTCAGCGTGCCCGAGCCCACGCCAGACAACAAGCTTGACGCGGTGCAGCTGGCCGACACCGACGGCATGGAGCTGCGTGTCTTTGCCAATCGTGAAGCCGGCGACGACTTCCGCCACGCGGTGCTGGTTGCCCGCCTAGACAATCTGGGCAAGGGTGCTAGCGGCGCGGCCGTGCAGAACCTGCGCCTGATGTTGGGGCTTTAAGAACGTTAGTTGGTGAGGTGCGCGCCAAGCACCCCCGATTCAAGCGCGCTGGCAGACCCATGGGTCCGGCCTGGCCAACCAAGCAAGCGCCCAGCCACAGGGCGCCCTAATCGGCTGAGGCGCGTGTGTGCGAAAGCCTCAGGCGGGCACGCTTTGCTGAAAACTCGGCCGCTGCATCAGTTTGTCGAATAATTTGGCCAAATTTGGGTGCGCACCGCGCCAGTCCAGGTCCGCGAAACGAAAGTCCAGGTAGCCTAGCGCAGAGCCGACAGCGATATCGGCCAAGCTCATGTGAATGCCGCTGCAAAACGGTTTTTCTGCCAGCCCACGGCTCATCGCGCCCAGGGCCGAATGGATCTTGCCCATTTGTTTGTCCATCCACGCCTGGCAACGTTGCTCTGGCGCACGCCCAGACCAGGTCGCCTCGTAACGAACCAGCAAGGCCGCATCCAGAAGCCCGTCAGCCAGCGCTTCCCACGTCTTGACTTCAGCGCGTTCCCGACCTGAGGCTGGAATCAGCTTTCCCACTGGCGACAAGGTGTCCAGATATTCCACAATGACCCTTGAGTCAAAAATGGCTTCGCCCCCTTCCATCACCAGGCATGGCACCTTGCCCAAGGGGTTGTATTCAGTGATTTTGCTGTCCCGCGCACCGGGATCTTCCAGCACGTAGGTGTAATCCAGTTTCTTTTCAGCCATGACGATGCGTACTTTGCGCACATAGGGGCTGGTGTTCGATCCGACCAGTTTCATGATGTTGTGTGACAGCTTGGGAGGGGGCATTCTAGCCACGGCGTTTCGACGCCGCGCCGAACGCCGAGACCTACAATCCTCGCATGAGCACTTCACCTATTTCAGCGCTGTCGCCGCTGGACGGCCGTTATGCCGTCAAAATGGCCAAGCTTCGGCCTTCCATGAGCGAGCGCGGCTACATGCAACGCCGCGTCCAGGTCGAGGTCGTCTGGTTTATAGCGCTCAGTGACGCTGGCTTTCGGGAGTTCAAGCCACTTTCCGCCGGCGCTCGCACCTATTTGCTCAACTTGTTCAAAAACTTCACGGAAGCCGACGCCCTGGCGATCAAAGACATCGAAAAGACCACTAACCACGATGTCAAGGCGGTCGAATACTGGCTCAAGTCGAAATTTGAGGCACGCCCCGAACTGGTGGCCGCGCAGGAGTTTGTGCATTTCGGATGCACCAGCGAAGACATCAACAACACCAGCCAGGCCCTGCAACTTCGCAGCGCCCGCGACGTGGTCTTGCTTCCCGAACTGGACAAGCTTTTGCTGCAGCTGCGGGAGATGGCGCGCGCCTACGCCGATGTCCCCATGCTCAGCCGCACGCATGGCCAGACGGCAAGTCCGACCACCGTCGGCAAAGAAATTGCCAATGTTCTGGTGCGCCTGCAAAGCGCTTGCGACCGTGTTGCGGCAGCACCTCTGCTGGGCAAAATGAACGGCGCTGTGGGCAATTACAACGCCCACCTGTCAGCCTGGCCGAACTTTGACTGGGAGGCCTTTGCCAGGCGCGTGGTCGAAACCCCCGAGCCGCTCGGACTGGGGCTGAGCTTTCAACCCTACAGCACACAGATTGAGCCGCACGACTACATGGCCGAGTTGTTCGACGCGATAGCCAGAGCGAATACGATTTTGATTGACCTGTCGCGCGACGTCTGGGGCTATGTGTCGCTGGGCTATTTCAAACAGCGCCTTCGCGACGGCGAGGTGGGCTCTTCGACCATGCCGCACAAGGTCAACCCCATCGACTTTGAAAACGCAGAGGGCAATCTGGGACTGGCCAATGCGGTACTGCGCCACCTGTCCGACAAGCTACCTATCTCGCGTTGGCAGCGGGACCTGAGCGACAGCACCGTGCTGCGCAACATGGGCGTGGCACTGGGCTACACGGTGCTGGCCTATCAATCGATCAGCACGGGTCTTGGCAAGCTGGAAGTCAACCACGCGGCCCTGGCATCGGACTTGGACGCATCCTGGGAGGTATTGGCTGAGCCCATCCAGACGGTGATGCGGCGCTTTGGCCTGCCGCAACCCTACGAGCAGCTGAAAAAGTTCACGCGCGGCGAGGCCATGACCCGTGAACTGATGCATGGCTTCATCAATGGGCTTGACCTGCCAGAGGCCGAAAAGCAGCGGCTGCTGGCGCTCACGCCGGCAAGCTACGTGGGCAAGGCCGCCGAACTTGCCCGTCGCGTCTGAGTTGGCGAACCGGGCGTGGGTCGCACCAGCGGCCTTGCGCCGAAAGCCGAATGCCAGCGAACATGTCCGCTGGCTAAAATTTTGAGCCGTTTACCGATTCTCTGAAGGGTTTCCATGGGCGCACGCCTTGACAAAAAAGTCTGCATCATCACCGGCGCTGCACAAGGCATTGGCCTGGCCACCGCGCTGAAATTCGCGCGCGAAGGCGCAACCGTGGTTGCCACCGACATGAACGAAGAGGGGGTCACAGCCGCTGTAGCCCAGTGCCAGGGCTTAGGCGCCACGGCCGTCGGCTACACCTTGAACGTCACGCAGCGCGCTGCCATCGATCTGGTCGTATCCAAAGTGCTCTCAGAATTTAGCCGTGTCGATGTTCTGGTCAACAACGCCGGCATCACGCAGGATGCCCGGCTGCAAAAAATGACCGCTGAGCAGTTTGACCGGGTGATTGATGTCAATTTACGCGCTGTCTTTCATTGCAGCCAGGCGGTGGTCGACACCATGGTGGCACAAGGCAGTGGCGTCATTTTGAACGCCAGTTCGGTCACCGGTCTGTACGGCAACTTCGGGCAAACCAATTACGCCGCGTCCAAGTTTGGTGTGATCGGTTTTACAAAAACCTGGAGCCGCGAACTCGGGCCCAAAGGCATTCGGGTTAATGCTGTGGCGCCAGGCTTTATTCAAACGCCGATGGTGGCTGCGATGCCGGAAAAAGTTCTGGCCGAGTTGCAAAAGCGCATTCACCTCGGGCGCATGGGTCGGCCCGATGAAGTTGCCAATGTCTACGCCTTTTTGGCCAGCGACGAAGCCAGCTACATCAACGGCGAAGTCATTGAGGTCTCAGGCGGCGCCTCGATCTGAAAGGCAGGCTTCGGGCCCGCAAAGCGCTCAGGCCTTGGATCGTTCAGCGTAGCGGTTGAAACGCCAGGCAGAACCCTCTTTGGTGATCCGCCGCCAGGTCGCGCGCTTGGCAACGGGCTCCATCGCTGTCCAGTTCTGCACTTCATCAAAAGTACGACCACAGCCTTTGCAAACCGCATCACCCTGACTGGTCGAACAAATCGCAATGCAGGGTGTGTCCGGCGTGGTCTCGTACCAAGCCATCCAGGCGTCCCGGGCCTCCGGCGAAACCATCTCAACATCGACCTCATGGCGTCGCTCAAAAACCATCACGGCGTACACCTCGGCCAGCGCCCGGGTGGGTTGAGGCAGGGTCACGCCGTCGGGCGAGGGAAACTCTTTGCGCCAATAGTTGATGGCGGATTCGATATCGGTGATGTGAATGCCGGGCATGGGGCGACGATCATAGCCCCCACCCAGCCCCGAAGGCATTCAACACCCCCACAAGCCGACCCACCCACCTTTGTCGCCTAAAATCGAGTCCAGAAGGGGAGTAGCTCCCTTGTGAATGAATCGTCAGGACGGTCGCGAGGCAGCGCAACACGGCTGCCTCCACCCGGTTCATTCGATGCCCATGGCATCGAGCAAGACCTTCGGATCGTCGTCGACTGCACAGCGGTCGGCGGCTTTTTTGTGTATCCGAACGGAGTCTTATATGGAATATTTTTCTGGCCCCTGGTGGTCAGCCCTGCTGGCCATCATCCTGATCGATCTGGTGCTCGCCGGTGACAACGCGATCGTGATCGCATTGGCTGCAAGACGGCTGCCCAATCACCTGAAACAAAAAGCGATCCTCTGGGGTACCGCAGGTGCTATCTGCGTGCGCATCGTGATGACGATCGGCGTGGTCTGGCTGCTGAAAATTCCAGGGCTGATGCTGGCCGGTGGCCTGGGCTTGATCTGGGTGGCCTACAAACTGCAGGTCGACGACGGCGACGAGCACGGGGACCAGCCGGGAGCCACCACGTTCTGGGGCGCTATGCGCACCATCATCGTCGCAGATGCATTAATGGGCGTTGACAACGTGCTCGGTATCGCCGGCGCCTCCCATGGGGCGATCGACCTGGTGGTTTTGGGCCTGCTCATCAGCGTTCCGATCGTCGTCTTCGGTAGCAATGTGGTTTTGAAGCTGATTGGCCGATTCCCCGTCATCATCCAGATTGGCGCAGCGGTACTGGCGATCACGGCCGCCAAGATGATCGTCTCCGAGCCCTTGCTTGAGTCCATGTTCGGCAGCAAAGCCGCTGCCGCAGCCAGCGATACCGGCGCGCAGTCCGCTGCCCGTTGGGCCGTTTATGTCGTGGTCGTGGCCATCGTGCTGCTGTCGGCCTGGTGGTACAACCGCCGCGCCAGCGCCAAGGAAACAGCCGAAGACTAACGCTCGCGGGCCTGGGCCCGCACCAAAGCGTCGAGTTGCCGGTAACGTGTGTCCACGATTGAGGCTTCGATCTGGTCTGCCGCCGTCGCCCCGGCGCCCAGCTGTCGTGAAAGCGCCTGCGCCGCGCGCAAACGATCCAAAGCGGCCGGGTAATTGAATTGCACCGCCTGCGCCTCTGCCGCATCGCGCAAAGACCGCAGCGTGAGATTCATGGCAGCGTGTAGTTGCGACAAGGTTTGCCAGGCCAGTGCGTCGCCGGTGTCGTGCAGGACAAGGACTTGCAAGTCCTGCGAGGCGCGTCGCAAGGCTGCGGGCGTGCCAAGCTGTAAAGCGGCTTGTGACCGCAGCATCAACCCAGGTCGCGTGGGCTTGACGCTTTGGTCACCCGATGCTGAAAGGCTTTGCAGCAACGCCTGCAGGGCATCGGCCGACAAGTCGCCGGCAGCGAGCTCAACTTCCGCACTCAACCAGGCGACCTGTTGACGCGCCAGTGCATCAACGGCCTGGCTTGCGCCGCTGCTCTGCAGGCCTTGTTTGAGCGCGCCCACATACTGCCGAGCGAGCGCCACGTCACGGTTGTGGGTAGCGGCCAATGCACCGCGGTAATAGACTGCCAACTGCTGAGTCAAGGGCTTGCTGGCCAGTCCCTGATCCGCAATGAGCGCCTTGACTGATGCCAGTGCGCCTGCGTCCGGGCTGATCAGTACCGCGGCGCGCGCCGCCATCAATGCATCCGACAGGCGTTCAACCGGGGGCTTGGCTGCTGCGCCATCCAGGGGTATGCGCGCCTGCATGTCAGCCATCCGCTCGGTGCTCAGGGGGTGGCTGCGCAGGTAGGGGAAGGCTCCGGTGTCATTAAGCCGCGCAGCCTGCTGCAGCTTGTCAAACATATCAACAAAGCCCTGCGCCCTGAAACCTGCCTGTGTGACCACGCCGAAACCGATTCGGTCCGCTTCGCGCTCCATGTCCCGCGAAAAATTCAGCTGGCCCTGAATGCCAAGTGCCTGGCCACCAACGATCAACGCGTTCGCCGCATCCGCGCTTTTGCTGGCAGCCATGGCCCCGAGCACCATGGCAGCCACCACCCAAGGGGCCTGCTGCTTACTCTGGCCGATCATGCGGGCAATATGCCGCTGCGTCACATGACTGAGTTCGTGACCCAGCACCGAGGCTAATTCATCGCGGCGACCAGTCGAGGCCAGCAAGCCCAGGTGCAATCCCAGGTAACCGCCTGGCAAAGCAAAAGCATTGACACTGCGCTCGCGCAGCAGCATGACCCGCCAGGCGAAGCGCTCATCAAGCTCAGCGCTTAACTCACCCTTCAAACGGGCAGAAGCCAGCAGGGGTTGCCACAGGCGGTCCACATAATCCGAGAGAACCGGATCGTCCAGGTAGGCAGGATCCTGGTAGAGGTCGCGCAAAATCCGATCACCAATCTGGCGCTCCTGAGCCGGGCTCAAGGCGCTGGCATCCCCAAGCTGCGGCAAACTTGATGCCACAAGCCCCTGCCCCATGGCATGCGGCGATACAAGAACAAGCCCCGCCGCGCACAGCAAACTGCCCAGCCAAACGCGAGTGCCCCTCAAGTGACAGGTTTGATCGCTTAGGTGAATTTGAAATGTCATGTTTCAAGCAACGGCCGCAACTATGTGACAAGCCCCATGATGAGCGACAAATCGTATGATGCCATCCGTGTGTGAAGCCATGGTGTACCTACACTCAGGCCGAACATCTTATTTCAGTAGTTAGTGACACATGAGCAAGCTTACCCATTTTGACGAACAGGGCCAGGCCCACATGGTGGATGTAGCCGCCAAGACTGCGACCCACCGCAAAGCCATCGCCGTCGGGCGCATCGACATGCTGCCAGCCACCCTGGCGATCATCGAGTCCGGCACCGCAAAAAAAGGCGATGTGCTAGGCGTCGCGCGGCTTGCCGGCATCATGGCCGCAAAAAGAACCAGCGACCTCATCCCGCTATGCCACCCGCTGGCCCTGACCCATGTCGCTGTCGAATTCAAAACCCGCCCAGGCGGAGACAGCCAAAGCGCCAGCATCGACTGCACGGCCACCGTGGAAACCGTCGGTCCCACGGGCGTCGAAATGGAAGCCCTCACCGCCGTCCAAGTCGCCCTGCTCACCATCTACGACATGTGCAAAGCCGTCGACAGGGGCATGACAATTAACAACGTCAAACTGCTGGAAAAGCACGGCGGCAAGAG
>JAYQPP010000015.1:0-67878 GCA_038145425.1 Comamonadaceae bacterium
GCTTCGGTGACAACGTGGGTCATGTTGGGCGGCAAGAAGTGTCTAAAACAGACTGGATTTTAAGGCTTGCGCCCCAGGTTCGGCCCAGCAGGTCAGCGCCTGTTACCCAAACACCGTGAGAAGACGATCCAGCCCCCCCTGGTTGATGCACACCTTGGCCTGTTCGCGTACCAGGGGCTTGGCGTGGTAGGCCACCGACAGGCCGACCACAGACATCATGGGAAGGTCGTTGGCGCCGTCGCCCACCGCAATGGCTTGGTCAGGCGAAATTCCAAGCTCTTGGCACAGTGCTAGCACTGTTTTCTTTTTTTCCTCGCCATCGCAAATTTCGCCCCAGCTTTGTCGTACCAAGCGGCCCGTGAGTTGCTGGTCTTGGATTTCCAGTTGGTTGGCTTTGGAAAAGTCGATGCCCAGGCGCTTCACAATGCGCTCGCTGATGAGCGTGAAGCCCCCAGAGACCAGCAAGACCTTGAGGCCGGCCGCTTTGCAGGCCGCCACCAATTCGCTGGCCCCGGGATTGAGTTGCAGGCGATCCCGATACACACGGTCGATATCGGCGAGCGTGACACCCTTCAACAAAGCCAGTCGCCGGCGCAGGCTCTCCTGAAAGTCACTGATTTCACCGCGCATGGCGGCTCGCGTGATGGCAGCCACCTCCGCCTTGCGCCCCACGGCGTCGGCGATTTCATCCACGCATTCAATGTTGATCAGCGTGGAGTCCATATCAAACGCGATCAGCTTGAAATCTGCCAGACGAAGCGGCGGCGCGACGCCGCGCACAAGGAGATCGGTGGTCATGATGGTTGATGAAGTGGTTCAGACGTGGTGGCGACAAGCTCGCCACCTGATTATCGGGTGGGCTTTCTGTGACCGATCGCGCGTCGGATGGTGAGCGCTGTCTGCCAAAGGGACGCCTTCGATCGGCCCAGGGGTCAGTCTTTTGAACTGAATGGCGCCCGATACGCGTGATGGCGCCTGCAAATGATCAGCCTTCATGAGCCCCCAAAGGTTTCGCAGGCATTTGCCAAGGGCCCACCCTGGAAGCGAGCGGGAAACTACACTCAAGGCTGTTTGTCGCGCGCCTTGGTGTGACGACCTTTTAGACCATGAAAGCACCGATCGACGTCTCTTTCTTTCCCCGGCTCGCCAAGCCGCTGGGCAGCTACCGCAAATACTGGGCGGCGCGCTTTGGCGTGGCACCTTTTCTGCCCATGAGCAGGGATGAAATGACTGCGCTTGGTTGGGATAGTTGCGATGTCATTCTGGTGACCGGCGACGCCTACGTGGATCATCCTAGTTTTGGTATGGCTGTGGTAGGCCGTTTGCTGGAGGCACAAGGTTTTCGCGTGGGCATCATCGCGCAGCCTGACTGGCAAAGTGCGCGCGCCTTTGAACAGCTGGGCCGACCCAACTTGTTTTGGGGTGTGACTGCTGGCAATATGGATAGCATGATCAATCGTTACACGGCTGATCGCAAGATTCGAACCGACGACGCCTATACCCCTGGGGACGTGGGTGGCAAGCGGCCTGACCGCGCGGCCATCGTCTACAGCCAGCGCTGCCGCGAGGCGTTTCCTGATGTGCCGATCATCCTGGGTGGCATTGAGGGCAGTTTGCGGCGTATTGCACACTATGACTACTGGAGCGACAAGGTCAGACGCTCGATCGTGGTCGACAGTAAGTGCGATTTGCTGCTGTACGGCAACGCCGAGCGCGCCCTGGTCGAGGTGGCGCACCGTTTGGCGGCTCGTGAGCCGCTACAACACATCACCGACGTGCGCGGGACGGCGTTTGTGCGCCGAAGTGACGATCCCTCTGGGCAGGGTTGGCTTGAGATTGATTCGACCAGCGTGGACAGGCCCGGTCGCATTGAGGCCCATGTCAACCCCTACCAAACCACTTCCGAGCGTGCCAACGAGGCCTCAGGTGCCTGTGCGCCGTCGGCATCTGCCGCGGCAGGCGCTGGCGACGTCGCTGCTCAGCCGATCGCCTTTGTCGCTGGTGCCACCGGCGCCATGTCGCAGCGTCAGTTGGCGCGGGAGCGCTCTGTGATCCGCCTGCCGAGCTACGAGCAGGTCCGCTCGGATGCGGTTCTGTATGCCCATGCCAACCGGGTGTTGCATCTGGAGACCAATCCCGGCAATGCCCGGGCGCTGGTTCAGGCCCATGGCGAGGGCCGAACGGCCCGGGACGTCTGGATCAATCCGCCGCCGATCCCCTTGAGTACTGCTGAAATGGACTGGGTCTTTGGGCTTCCCTATGCGCGCAGCCCCCACCCGGTCTACGCCGATGCGCAGGGCAGCCACGACGGCCCGACGAAGATACCGGCTTGGGAAATGATTCGTTTCTCGGTCAACATCATGCGCGGCTGTTTCGGTGGCTGCACCTTTTGCTCGATCACTGAGCACGAAGGCCGAATCATCCAGAGTCGATCCGAGGACTCGATCATGCGCGAGATCGAGGAAATTCGCGACAAGGTCCAGGGTTTCACGGGCACGATTTCGGACCTGGGTGGGCCCACCGCGAACATGTACCGCCTGGGCTGCCGCAGCCCTGAAATTGAAGCGGCCTGTCGCCGGCCTAGTTGCGTCTACCCAGGCATCTGCAGCAATCTGGGTACAGACCATCGGCCGCTGATTGACATTTACCGTCGTGCCCGTGGCCTCAAGGGCATCAAGAAGATTCTGATTGGTTCAGGTGTTCGCTATGACCTCGCCGTGCAAAGCCCTGAGTACGTGAAAGAACTGGTGCAGCACCACGTCGGCGGCTACCTGAAGATCGCGCCCGAGCACACTGAAGACGGGCCGCTGTCCAAAATGATGAAGCCTGGCATTGGCAGCTACAACCGTTTCAAATCCTTGTTTGACCAGTTCAGTCGGGAAGCGGGAAAAAAGCAGTACCTGATTCCGTATTTCATCGCGGCGCACCCCGGTACGACGGACCAGGACATGATGCACCTGGCGCTTTGGCTGAAGAAAAATGGCTTTCGCGCCGACCAGGTTCAAACCTTTTACCCCAGCCCGATGGCCACGGCAACGGCGATGTACCACACCGGCCGAAATCCGCTGCGAGGTGTGCGCCGGGCGATTGAGTCCGCTGAAGACGCCGTTGACGTCGTTCGTGGCGAGAAACGCCGGCGCTTGCACAAGGCGTTTTTGCGCTATCACGACGCCAACAACTGGCCCTTGTTGCGGCAGGCCTTGAAGGACATGGGTCGCGCCGACTTGATTGGTAACGGCAAGCATCACCTGATTCCGACCTGGCAGCCTTCCTCAGACGGCGCTTACCAAAGTGCACGCAAGAAGAATTCCACGCCAGCGCGCTCGGCACCTGGCACGGGCTCGCGTGGGCAGGGGCGTGTGTTGACGCAACACACGGGCTTGCCGCCGCGCGAGACCGGCTCGGCCAAGCCTCGGCGGCGAGGTTCTCCCTGAGCGATGACCTCGGCCTTGTCTGAGTCCGTGACAGACTGGCGTACGCCCCTGCCGCTGGCCTGCGGATTGGTTTTAAAAAATCGCTTTTGTAAGGCGGCCATGACCGAAGGCCTGGCCGATGCGCGTGGGCGAGTCGGCCCCCGGCATCTCCAGCTGTATGAGGCCTGGGCGCGCGGTGGCGCAGCCATGCTGATCACGGGCAACATCATGGTGGACCGGCGTTTTTTGGAGCGCGCGGGCAATGTGGTCGTCGAGGATGAGGCCCAGCTGCCCATGCTCCGGGCCTGGGTCGGCGTGGTGCACCAGTATGAATCGCAGCTGTGGGCGCAGATCAGTCATCCTGGGCGTCAATGCCCGAGGTTGGTGGCGCTTGAGCCGATGGCGCCATCGGCGATTCAGCTGAACGTCGCTGGCAATTTTGGTAAGCCGCGTGTCATGCAGCAGGCCGACATTGACAACGTGATCCAGCGTTTTGCCAGCACGGCTGGGGTCTTGAAGAAAGCCGGTTTTGATGGCGTGCAAATCCATGCCGCGCACGGCTACTTGCTCTCGCAGTTCCTCTCCAAGCGGACCAATCAGCGCGACGACACCTGGGGTGGCGATCTGGCAGGCCGCGCCCGACTGCTGCTGCAGGTGGTGCGTGCTGTTCGTCGGGCCATTGGTCACAGCATGGGCCTGTCTGTCAAGATTAATTCCTCGGATTTTGTACAGGGCGGCTTTACCCTGGACGAGTGCGCACAGGTGGTTCGATGGTTGGGCGAGGAGGGCGTTGATCTGCTGGAGCTGTCTGGGGGCACTTACGAGCAGGTTGCATTTTTTCAGACGCTGGATGTGCGGGAGGTGCGTGACAGCACCCGGCGGCGTGAGGCCCTGTTCCTGGCGTATGCGCAGGCCATTCGTGCGCACCTTCGTATGCCGCTGATGGTCACAGGTGGTTTTCGCAGCCGTGAGGGGATGTTGTCGGCGTTGGCCGACGGTGAGACCGATGTGTTGGGCCTGGCCCGGCCCTTTTGTCTGGACCCAGCGCTTCCCCGACATTTGATGTCGGGCGAGATCGACCGCCTGCCTCTGGCTGAGGCTGGACTGGCGCTCGGACGAGGCCATCGTGGCCCGAACAGCGCGTCTGCGCATTGGCGTGGCCTCAATGATCAGGCCCATGCGGCCTGGTATTACCGACAGATTGAACGGCTCGCCAAGGGGCAGCTCGCGCAGCCCGAACTGTCTCCCTTGCGGGCGCTGATTCTGCATTTTGGCAATGACTTTTTGCGCGCGTTGCTACGTCGCTGGGTTATGGCGATAAGCTGATTTTTTAGAATCAAGCGGTGCATGCCTGTTTGCACAACAGTGCGCTGTTTGGAATTTTTTTAAGAGAGGCTTGAGTCTGTGACAAATTTAGGAGATTGGGTGTTGCGTCTGACAGGCGGCGACACCAACCTGGCCTTGGCGCTGCAGGTGTTCTTGGTGGTCCTCGCGGTGGTTGTGACCAACTATGTGCTGCGCCGTGTGTTGAAGAAACTGGAGAGTCGCACCCGCGACACCGACACCCCTTGGGACGATGCGCTGATTACGGCGGCCCGAAAGCCGCTGACGCTGTTAGCCTGGGTCGTGGGGCTGGCTTTTGCGGCACAGGTGGTTGAGTCAGAGACGCAGGTGGCTATTTTTCAGGCGGTCCCGACGGTGCGCACGGTGGGCATCATCGCGTGCATCACCTGGTTTCTGACGCGTTTTATTGACAATGTTCAGTCCAGCGTTCTGCGGCTGCGCCAAGCCCGTGGCGAGCCCGTGGACAAGACCACGGTCGATGCGATCGCCAAGCTGCTGCGCATTTCAGTCATCATCACCAGCGTCCTGGTGGGCTTGCAGACGCTGGGGATTTCCATCTCTGGTGTGCTCGCTTTTGGCGGTATCGGCGGTATTGCAGTGGGCTTTGCGGCCAAAGACCTGCTTGCTAACTTTTTTGGTGGACTCATGATTTACCTGGACCGGCCTTTTTCTGTCGGCGACTGGGTGCGATCGCCAGACAAGCAAATCGAGGGCACGGTGGAAGAAATTGGCTGGCGCCTGACGCGCATTCGCACCTTTGATCAGCGTCCGTTGTACGTGCCCAATGCGATCTTCACCCAGATTGCCGTGGAAAACCCGTCTCGTATGACGCATCGCCGGATTTACGAGACGGTGGGCGTGCGCTACGACGATATGGCTGGCGTGGAGGCCATCGTGCGTGACATCCGGGCCTATTTAGTCGGCCATCCTGATATCGATACAGCACAAACCATGATCGTCAACTTGGTCAGCTTCTCGGCCTCGTCGGTGGACATCATGATTTACACGTTGACCAAGACGACGGTCTGGGTTGAATTCCATGCGATCAAGCAGCAAGTGCTGCTGGCCGTGGCCGATATCGTGGCGCGTCACGGCGCGGAAATTGCCTACCCGACACGAACCCTGCACATCAGCCCGACGGTTGCCGCGCCCGAGTCAGGCGGCGCCGGTTCGGAGGTTCAGCCCCGCTGAGGCTTATCCCAGACCTGCACCGGGTCGCCGCCTGGGCGGGGTGTTGCTGTTGGCGTATTTACTGGGCAGCCCAGCCGCCGTCCATGTTCCAGGCCGCGCCTCTGACATTGCTGGCAGCGCTCGAGCAGAAAAACACCGCCAGCGCGCCGAGTTCCTCGGGTGTGGTGAACTGCAGTGACGGTTCTTTTTCGCTGAGCAGTTGCTTGGTGGCTTCGGCGTTGGAAATACCTTGCGCCGCAGCCTTGGCGTCGACCTGTTTCTGAACAAGCGGCGTCAGCACCCATCCGGGGCAGATGGCGTTGCATGTCACGCCCGAGGTTGCGTTCTCCAGCGCGATCACCTTGGTAAGGCCCACGATGCCGTGCTTGGCCGCCACGTAAGCCGATTTCTCCGCGGACGCAACCAGGCCGTGCACGGAGGCGACATTAATGATGCGGCCCCAGCCAGCGGATTGCATGGCGGGCAGGGCGAGACGGCTGGCATGAAAGGCACTGCTCAGGTTGATGGCAATCACCGCGTCCCAACGCTCAGGCGCGAATTTTTCGACGCGGGCGACGTGTTGAATACCCGCGTTGTTGACCAGAATGTCGACACGGCCGAATTCCTGGGCTGCATAGGCCATCATGGCCTCAATCTCCGCAGGTTTGCTCATGTCCGCCCCGTTGTAGCCCGCCTTGACCCCGAGCGCCAGAATTTCAGCGCGGGGCCCATCCACATCGCCAAAGCCGTTGAGCACAATGTTGGCGCCCTGAGCGGCCAATGCTTTTGCAATTCCCAGACCGATGCCACTTGTGGAGCCGGTCACTAATGCAGTTTTACCCTTTAGCATGTTTCCCTCGATGTCTGTCATGTTTGCCAGCGCCGCTCATCCAAAGAACGGGTGATGTTTGAATTACGATGATGCTTCTGGCGCTGCTTGGCGGCTGCGCCGCTTTGAAGCCTTGGAATTATCGAGTCAGATTGTCATGGACGAGCCAGTTTTGAAATTTGTGGATTGCCCGGGCGCGAGTGTCCCGCACCGGATGGCTTACTGGCAATGGGGCGATCCGGCTTGTGGACGTATCGTGCTGTGTGTGCACGGCTTGACGCGGCAGGGGCGGGACTTCGACACCCTGGCCCGGGCGTTAATGGACTCAGCGGCCGATGACTTGTGCGTGGTCTGTCCGGATGTCGCTGGCCGTGGTCACAGCGAATGGTTGAAGGCGTCACAGGACTACCAGATCGCGGTTTATGCGGCCGACATGATGGCTTTGGTGAACCAACTCCAGCCGTGTCAACTGGACTGGGTCGGCACCAGCATGGGGGGGCTGATTGGCATCGTCATTGCGGGGCAGCCCTCGGTGCTGGGGAAAGTCGGCATTCGTCGTCTGGTCCTCAACGACGTCGGGCCCAGTCTGGAATGGGCTGCGCTGCAACGTATCGGTCAGTATGTGGGCAGGCCGGCTGTTTACGACTCAGCCGAACAAGCCGCTGCCGCGCTGTGGCAGATCGCGCAGGGCTTTGGGCCGCACACCCCCGAGCAATGGCTAGCCCTGACCTTGCCCAATCTGCGCCCTTTGTCTGATGGCAGTGGACGCCTGAAATTGCATTACGACCCCGCCTTGGGCGAGCCGTTTCGAGCGAGCACGCCCGAGGACGTTGCCCGGGGAGAGGCCATGCTTTGGCAACTCTATGACCAGATCCAGGCACAGACGCTTCTGATTCGCGGCGCAGAGTCGGATCTTTTGTCGCATCAAACCGCCGAGGCCATGACCCGACGCGGACCGTGCGCGCGACTGGTGGAATTTGCCGGCGTCGGTCACGCGCCGACTTTCGTTGCACCCGAGCAGTCGGGTGTGGTGGTGGACTTTCTCTTGGCGTGAGCCCGATTGCCAGTTGTGAAAAGCCATATCCTAGACAACATGATCACTGAGGCGGCGCAGCAGCGTCCTGTCATGGTGTTGACCTCCGGTGCCTTTGGCGACGAGGCTGACGCCTTGGCGCGCGCGCGTGCCTTTGCGCAGCCGCTGTTGGTGGGAGAGCTGCTAGAGACCGGTGAGTCCGTGATGGAGCACGCGGACGCGGTGGCTTTGATCCTGCGGGGTATCGGGGGCTCGCAGGCCATGCAGGCAGCCACCTATCTGGTTTATGCCTTCAGTCACCTGAACAAGCCCATGGAGGTGATCAGCAAGTCCTTTGGTGCCAACTTCGCCGCGCTGGCTATGGAGACCACCAAGCTGGTGCGTGTACAGCGTAGCGCTTTGGAGGCGCGTACCGCTGCGCAGCTTGACGCCAATGCCAATCCGCAGCTCGCGGCGTCGCAGGTTGAGAACGTGCGCAAGATGTTGCTGGCTTTTTCCCGTGACATGCGCGTGGTGATGCTGCGCCTGGCCTCGCGTCTGCAGACCCTGCGTTTCTTCGCGGCCAAAAAAGTGACGCCACCTAGCGGTGTGGCCCTGGAAGCCTTGCAGGTTTTCGCCCCGCTTGCCAGCCGCCTGGGCATCTGGGAAATCAAGTGGGAGCTCGAGGACCTCGCTTTTCGCTTTCTGGAGCCCGACACCTATCGGCAGGTCGCGGGTTGGCTCGATGAGAAAAGAACCGAGCGCGAGGCTTCCGTGGAGCGGCTACGACTGCGGCTTGAGCGCGATTTGCTCGCGACGGGCGTCCAGGCACAGGTATCTGGTCGGCCCAAGCACATCTACAGCATCGTCAAAAAAATGCGCGGCAAGGCGCTGGATTTTCAGCAGGTTCATGATTTGCGGGCGCTACGCGTCATCGTGAGTACCGTGCCTGAGTGTTACGCCACCTTGAGCTGGGTGCACAGCCATTTTGACGCTGTGGCAGGTGAGTTTGACGACTACATTGCCAAGCCTAAGGTCAACGGCTATCAATCCTTGCACACCGTGGTGCGTGACGACCTGGGCAAAAGCGTCGAAGTTCAGATCCGTACCCGCTCCATGCATGATCACGCTGAAAACGGCGTGGCGGCCCACTGGGTGTACAAAGAGGCCGGCCAGAAAGGTTATACCGGCGTGGCGGCAAGCGGTGCGTACGAGGCCAAGATCGCTGTGTTGCGTCAGTTGCTGGCATGGGAGCGAGACCTCAGTGGCGCTCAGAACAAGGCGGTGTTTGATGACCGTATCTATGTGCTGACGCCCGAAGCCGCAGTGGTTGAACTGCCGCGCGGCGCCACTGCCGTTGACTTTGCGTACTCGGTGCATACCGATTTGGGACATCGTTGTCGTGGCGCGCGGGTCGACGGTGCGATGGTGTCGCTTAACACGCCCTTGCAAAACGGACAGACCGTCGAAATTGTTGCGGCCAAGGAGGGCGGTCCCTCGCGGGACTGGCTTAATCCAGAGCTAGGTTTTCTGGCCAGCCATCGTGCCAAGGCTAAGGTACGAGCCTGGTTCAACGCGCAGGCCTTGAGTCAGACCGTTGCGAAAGGGCGCGAGGCGGTGGAGCGCCTCTTGCAGCGCGAAGGCAAGACGGCCTGGAAGTTCGACGACCTGGCCTCGGAGCTGGGCTTTGCCAGCGCTGAATCTTTGTTTGAAGACGTTGGCAAGGACGAGTTTTCGCTGCGCCGAATCGAGTTGCTCATCAGTCCGCCTGCACAGGCGCCACAGGATGTGGCGCCTGTGCTGCGGCGCGCCCGATCCGGCAAAAACGGATTGCAAAGCGGTGTTTTGGTCGAGGGTGAACACGCCCTGATGACGCAGCTGGCCAAATGCTGCCGACCAGCGCCACCCGATGCGATCGTGGGTTTTGTGTCGCGCTCAAGTGGCGTGTCGGTGCACCGGTCGGACTGCAGTAATGTGAAAGAAATGCTGCGCCGAAACAGTCAGCGTCGTATCGAGGTGGCCTGGGGCGTGAACCAGTCGCTAGATGCGGCGGCGTATCCGGTTGACGTGATGGTGCAGGCACATGATCGCCAGGGTTTGCTGCGGGATATCTCTGAAGTCTTTACCAAAGAAAAGATGAACGTGGTGGGCGTTCAGACGCACAGCGACAAAGGCCTGGCCTGGATGACCTTTACCGTCGAAGTTCCTGAGGCTGGCCATCTGTATCGTGTCTTGGGTCAGGTGTCTGAGTTGTCGGGTGTGCGTGCGGTGCGCAGAAAGTAGCTGCCCTGGTGAGCACGCCCACGCCCAGCCTCCTGTGGCACGACTATGAGACCTTTGGCGCGAATCCGCGCTACGACCGGCCCGCGCAATTTGCTGCGATTCGAACGGACCTGGCGCTCAACCCGATCGGTGAGCCGATCTCGCTGTATTGCAGGCCGGCCAATGACTATCTGCCTGACCCGCAGGCCTGCCTGATCACCGGCATCACACCGCAGCTTTGCCTCGAAAAAGGCGTGGCCGAGCATGAGTTTGCCCGCCATATTGAATCGGCGCTGGCTCAGGCTGGCACTGTGGGCGTGGGATACAACACGATTCGCTTTGACGATGAAATCACCCGTTTCATGTTTTGGCGCAACCTGCTGGACCCCTACGCGCGGGAGTGGCAGAACGCTTGCGGTCGCTGGGACCTGCTCGACGTGGTGCGCGCGGCGCATGCGCTCAGACCTGAAGGATTGACGTGGCCCCAGAACGATCAGGGTAGGGCCAGTTTCAAACTTGGCGACCTGACGGCGGCCAATGGCTTGCCACATGAAAGTGCCCATGACGCCATGAGCGACGTCAAGGCTACGCTGGCCTTGGCCCGTTTGATCCGTCAACGTCAGCCGCGTCTGTTTGACTTTTGCTATGCCCTGCACAGCAAGCAGCGTGTGGCGCAGGAACTGGGCTTGCCGACAAGCCCTGGGGACGCGCGGCCGTTTTTTCATGTGTCGGGTATGTTTTCGGTTGAGCATGGTTGCATGGCTCTGATGTGGCCGCTGGCGATGCACCCGGTTAATCGCAACGAGCTTCTGGCCTGGGATTTGCGCTTTGACCCAAGCGAACTGGCAGACCTGAATGCTGAGCACATCAGATCTCGATTGTTTAACAGGCAGGCGGACCTGCCCGAAGGCGTGGCCAGGTTGCCGGTGAAGTCGGTGCATCTGAACCGCTCGCCCATGGTTTTCTCCAATCTCAAGGTTTTGAATCCGGCGATGGCTAAACGCTGGCAAATTGACGTGGAACAACATCTCAGGCATGCCGCTGTTGCCAGAGATCTACCCGATATGAGCGCGATTTGGTCCCAGGTTTATGCGCGTGATGACGCTGCGCTGGTGGAGGATGTGGACCAGGACCTGTACGGGGGGTTTTTGAACAACGCGGACCGGCGGCGCTTGAACGACTTGCGCGCCTTGGCGCCGAGCGAGCTGGCGCGGGCAAAAATGGCTTTCGATGATCAACGACTTGATGAACTGGTCTGGCGCTACCGGGCCCGCAATTTCCCGCAGTCGCTCAGCCCGGATGAAATGCAGCGCTGGGACCAGGAACGCGCCGAGCGCCTGATTGACGGGGCTCAGGGCGCGCGCAGTGTTGACCAGCTCTTCGACATGCTCGACACCCTGGCTGAGTCGGTGGACCACAGGGGTCAGGTCATTCTGGACGACATTTACGCTTACGCCGAGATGGTGGTGCCGGAGCGCTGAGTATGCTTAGCGGGTGCCAAAAATCCGGTCGCCCGCATCCCCAAGCCCCGGTAGGATGTAGCCATGGTCGTTGAGTTGACGGTCAATGGCTGCGGTAAAAAGCATCACGTCTGGGTGGCTCTGGCGCAGCGCTTTGATGCCCTCCGGGCAGGTCAGCAGGCAGACAAATTTGATCGATCTCGGCTTTAAGGCCTTGATGCGCGCGATGGCGGCGATTGCCGAGTTCCCGGTGGCCAGCATGGGGTCGACCACGACCACGTCGCGCTCAGGCATGTCTTTGGGCATTTTGAAGTAGTACTCGACCGCCTGCAGGGTGTTGGGGTCGCGGTACAGGCCAATATGGCCGACGCGAGCGCCCGGTATCACGCTGAGCATGCCATCCAGAATGCCAGTGCCTGCGCGCAAAATTGACACCAGCACCAGTTTTTTGCCGTCGATCATGCTCGCTGCCATGGGCTCCAGTGGCGTCTCGATGTTGACAGTTTGCACCGGCATGTCGCGCAGGATTTCATAGGCCATCAGCATCGACAGCTCATTGAGCAGGGTTCGAAATTGTGAGCTGCTGGTCTCGCGGCGACGCATCAGCGACAGCTTGTGCTGTACCAGGGGGTGATCAATGACGTGAACCATGGAATCGTTCGCACTGGGCATGGTGCTATCTCCTCGTTGCTACAGCCATGTTACGTTGCTGGCGGATACCTGGCCCAAGCCCTGCCCTGCGCACGGTTGTGGGTGGGCCGCTGGGTATGCGCCTGCGTCTAGCAAAAGTCGATTGGTCTGCCCGCAAGGAGGTGGGTCCTGAGTGCCGTCCGTGAGGGTGGCGCAATCTACAATCCACCCGCACCAAAACCACAGTTTCAAGGGATACGTCGTGGCAGGACACAGCAAATGGGCCAACATCCAGCACCGCAAAGGGCGGCAGGATGAAAAACGAGGCAAGATCTGGACCCGGATTATTCGGGAGATCACGGTGGCGGCCCGGGCCGGTGGCGCAGATCTGAGCGCTAATCCCAGGCTGCGCCTGGCCATCGACAAGGCCAAGGCCGCCAACATGCCGGCTGATCGCATCAAATACAACATTGACAAGGCCACAGGCAATGCCGAGGGCCTGACCTACGAAGAAATTCGTTACGAAGGTTATGGCATCGGTGGCGCGGCCATCATTGTGGACACCATGACGGATAACCGGGTTCGCACGGTGGCCGAAGTGCGCCACGCGTTTGCCAAGCACGGCGGCAATATGGGCACTGAGGGCTCAGTGGCCTTCCAATTCAGGCATTGTGGCCAGATCATTTTTGCGCCAGGCGCCAATGAGGAGCGCATTCTTGAAGTTGCGCTTGAGGCTGGCGCTGATGATGTGATCTCTGATGATGACGGTGTTGTCGAGGTCATTACCTCGGTGTCGGATTTCGAGACTGTTCGCGATGCTTTGAAGGCAGCCGGACTGAGTGCAGACGATGCCCAGGTCACCATGCGTGCCGAAAACCCGGTGGCGCTCAGCGGCGATGATGGTGCCCGTATGCAAAAGTTGCTTGATGTGCTCGAAGACCTTGATGACGTTCAAGAGGTCTACCACAACGCAGAGATCGAAGACGCCGCATGAAGATTTTGGTTGTCGGCGGTGGAGGCCGCGAGCATGCGTTGGCCTGGAAGCTCAGCCAGTCGCCCAAGGCGAGCAAAATTTACGTGGCGCCCGGCAACGGCGGAACGGCTGCCGACGATCGTTATGAAAACGTAGCCATTACTGATATCGCGGCACTGCGGCAATGGGCGATCGCAGAAAAAATTGGCTTGACAGTGGTCGGCCCGGAGGGTCCGCTAGCCGCTGGCATCGTCGATGATTTCCGGGCGCATGGTTTGCGCATCTTCGGTCCGACGCAGGCTGCAGCCCAGTTGGAGAGTTCGAAAGCATTTTCCAAGGATTTCATGCAGCGTCACGGGATTCCGACGGCGCAGTTCAAGACGTTTGATGATGCGCAGCAGGCGCATGCCTATATTGACCAGCAAGGCGCCCCCATTGTTGTGAAGGCGGATGGCTTGGCGGCAGGCAAGGGCGTGGTCGTCGCGACTACGCTCGAGCAGGCGCATGCGGCAGTGGATTTCATGCTGCTCGATGAGCGTGCGGGTGTGGCGCATAACGCCGGTGGTGCCCGAGTGGTGATTGAGGAGTTTCTGCCCGGCGAAGAGGCCAGCTTCATGGTGATGGTGGACGGCAAGCACGTGTTGCCGCTGGCCACCAGCCAGGATCACAAGCGTTTGCAGGACGGCGACCAGGGCCCAAACACCGGTGGCATGGGTGCGTATTCGCCGGCCCCGGTGGTCACGCCCGAGATTCACGCCAAGGTCATGCGCGACATCATCATGCCCACGGTGCGCGGCATGGAAAAAGACGGGATCACTTTCACCGGTTTTCTCTACGCTGGCTTGATGATCGGTCCGCAAGGCAAGATCAGGACGCTGGAATTCAATTGCCGCATGGGTGACCCCGAGACGCAGCCGATCCTGATGCGCTTGAAAAGTGATCTGGTCGACGCCCTGATGGCGGCCACCGCCTCAGGCCCGCATGGCAAGCTTGACCAGGTTGAGCTGGTCTGGGATCGGCGAACCGCGCTTGGCGTGGTGCTGGCAGCGGCCAATTACCCCTTGTCGCCGCGTAAGGGCGACACGATCGTTGGCCTACCGCGTGATCAAAACGATCTGTGTGTTTTTCATGCTGGCACCAGTTGCTCGGGCCAGCAACTCCTGACGAGTGGCGGACGAGTGCTGTGCGTGACAGGTTTGGCTGAGACAGTGGGTCAGGCTCAAACCAAGGTGTACGCCCTGATTCCATCGATCCAGTTTGAGGGCATGCAGTACCGCCGCGACATCGGTCATCGCGTGCACAAAATGGCCTGACCATGGCGAACAACCCACCCGCGGCCGGCCCTGCTCAGCGCGTCAGCGCCTATTTGCGTGAACTGCAGACGCGTATCACCTCGGCGATTGCGCAAGTCGACGGCAAACATTTTTTGGTGGATCCCTGGGAGAAGCCGGCTGGCGAGCCGCTGCAGGGGATGGGCATCACTCAGATTCTGGAGGAGGGTGATGTCTTCGAGCGTGCAGGCTGCGGGTTTTCCCATGTCAGCGGGCCGCGCCTGCCACCGTCTGCAACCCAGCATCGGCCTGAGCTGGCCGGTGCGCCTTTTGAGGCGATGGGTGTGTCGCTGGTGTTCCATCCACGTAATCCCTATGTGCCCACGGTCCACATGAATGTGCGCATGATCTCGGCGCGCGGGGCCGATGGCGAGTCGGTCTGTTGGTTCGGGGGTGGCATGGACCTGACGCCGTATTACGGCTTTGACGAGGACGCTGCCCACTTCCATCGTAGCTGCAGGGATGCGTTGACGCCCTTTGGAGCGGACAAATACCCTCGCTTTAAGGCCTGGTGCGACGACTATTTTTGTCTCAAGCACCGAGGCGAGCAGCGCGGTGTGGGCGGGGTCTTTTTTGACGATTTTTCAGAGCTGGGATTTGAGCGAAGCCTGGGCATGATGCAGGCAGTCGGGGAGGCGTTTCTGGGCGCCTACCTGCCGATCGTCGAACGCCGGCAGCACATGCCCTATGGTGATCGCGAACGTCAGTTTCAGCTCTATCGCCGTGGGCGATATGTGGAGTTCAATCTGGTTTGGGACCGAGGTACCCACTTCGGACTGCAAAGCGGTGGGCGCAGTGAATCCATTTTGTTGTCCATGCCGCCCCTGGTTCGATGGTCCTACCAGCAGGTGCCGCAAACAGGAACGCCCGAGGCGGAGCTGTACAGCCGGTTTCTGGTTCGCCGAAACTGGGTCTGATGGCCAGGCATTCGATGGCGTCGCGCATTGGCATTTACGGCGGCGCCTTTGATCCTCCTCACCTGGCGCATGCTGCGCTGGTGACGCAGGCGCTGTCGCAACTGCAACTGGACCGGCTTCATGTCGTGCCAACCGGGCAGGCTTGGCACAAGCCGCAAACCCTGAGCGGTGCCAAGCATCGCATCGCGATGTGTGTCCTCGCGTTTGCTGACCTGCCTCAGGTGCTGGTCGATGAGCGGGAAATCCTGCGTGAAGGCGCAAGCTACACCGTGGAGACGCTGCGCGAACTGCGTCAGGAGAACCCCGAAAGTGCACTTTTTTTGATCATCGGACAAGATCAGGCGCTTGCCTTTGAGCAGTGGAAGTCATGGTCAGATATTCTCGAGATGGCAACAGTTTGTGTGGCGCCGCGACCTGGTGATGAGAGCGCGTCATCGACATTGACCGACAATCACGCCCTCAGTGGGCACTTTGTGAGCCTGCCATTGCCGCCGATGGCGATCAGCGCTACCGATATTCGCCATCGCGCGAACGCTGGTCTGGGCCTTCGGGGTCTGGTCAGTGAGCCAGTCGCGGGTTATATTGCCCAGCATCATCTTTACCAAAACACCTGATGACACCACTTCCACCCACACGTCCAGCGGCCACTTCAACGGCAGCAATCAAGAAAGATATTCAAAAACTGCAGCGCGCCGTTGTGGACGGCCTGGAGGACGTCAAGGCGCAAGCGATTGTGGTTTTTGACACCGAATTGCTCTCGCCCTTGTTTGAGCGCGTGATCATTGCCAGCGGCACGTCGAACCGGCAGACCAAAGCACTGGCTGCCAGCGTGCTCGATGCCGTGCGGGAGGCTGGTTTTGACAAGCCCCGCGTCGAGGGTGAAGACAACGGCGAGTGGATTATTGTGGACTGTGGCCAGGCTGTTGTGCACATCATGCAGCCCGCGATTCGCCAGTACTACAACCTCGAGGAGCTGTGGGGCGACAAGCCTGTGCGCCTGAAGCTTGGTGCAAGTAAGCCGCGCGTCGCTTCGCCCGTGGTCGCACCGTCTGCCCGTCCAACATCAGACAAGCCGCCGAGTTTGAAGCGATCCAGCGCCGCTCAAAAAGCGCACGCGCAGGCTTTTCCAAGCAAGGCAGCCGTCCGCAAGGCCACTGCTGGGGCCAAGCCAGCGGGCAAGGCTGTGGGCAAGTCGACCAAGTCTGCATCGGGCGCCGGTGCAACCCGTGCCAAGGTCAAGACCTTGGTGGTGAATGCCCCGCCAAAGGTTCCCGCCAAACGCTCGCTTGGCGCGTCGACTGGGAAACCACGCAAGGCCTGAGGTGCGCATCCAGGTGGTGGCCGTAGGGCAACGGGTGCCCGATTGGGCACAGACGGCCTGGGATGATTACGTCAAGCGATTCCCGCCGGAGTTGCGTGTCACGCTTAAAGCCGTGAAGACGGAGCCGCGAGCCTCACGAACGCCCGAATTTTTGCTCGCTGCCGAGCGTGCGCGGATCGAGGCGGCTGTGCCCAAGGGCCATCGTCTGGTCGCGTTGGACGAAAGAGGCCAGTCCCTGAGCACTAAGGCACTGGCGGCCAAACTGCGCGAATGGCAGGACGCTGGCGACGATGTCAGCCTGGTGATTGGCGGGCCCGACGGACTCGATCCTGGATTGCGCACAAGCGCGCACGAGCGTATCCGTTTGTCCGATCTGACTTTACCGCATGCCATGGTGCGCGTCCTGTTGGTCGAGCAGTTGTACCGAGCCTGGTCGATCAATGCCAACCATCCCTACCACCGTGAATAAGCCTTCTCGCTCTTTTGTTTACCTGGCCTCTCAAAGCCCGAGGCGAGCGCAGTTGCTCACCCAGTTGGGCCTGCGATTTGAGACCTTGTTACCGGACGATCACGAGGATGCCGAGGCGCTGGAGATGGTGTTACCGCGCGAGACCGCCAAGGACTACGTGCAGCGTGTGACGCGTCTGAAACTCGCGGCTGCCTGCCAGCGCTTGAAACAAAGGCACTTGCCGCCAGCGCCCGTGTTGTGCGCGGACACGACGGTGGCGATCGGATCGACGATTCTGGGTAAGCCAACGGATCCCGCACAGGCCAGGCGAATGCTTGAACAGCTCTCGGGTCGCACACACCGGGTATTGACCGCCGTGGCTGTTGCCATGGGCCGCAGGACCGCCCTGGCTTTGTCGGAGTCGCGGGTCACCTTTGCCACGATGAGCGTATCCCAGATCAGGGCCTACGTGGCCACCGGCGAGCCGATGGGTAAGGCCGGCGCCTATGCTGTTCAGGGTCTGGCTGGTCGGCACATTCGTGACATTCGTGGCAGCTACACCGGTATCATGGGCTTGCCATTACATGAAACCGCAGAGTTGCTGACAGCGTTCGGCTTGCGGGTCTGATCTGCAGCCTCAGGCGAAGGGCGAGTTGGTGCAAGAGGACATCCTGATTAATTGGACACCGCACGAGACCCGCGTGGCGGTGATCGAAAGCGGCGTTTTGCAGGAGCTGCATCTGGAGCGCGCGCTCGAGCGTGGGCTTGTGGGCAATGTGTATCTTGCAAAAGTTTCGCGTGTCCTGCCAGGCATGCAGTCGGCTTTTGTCGATATCGGTCAGGAAAAGGCCGCTTTCTTGCATGTGGCCGATCTATGGCAGAAGCCCGCCGAGGGTGAAACCGTTTCCGCAGCGCGTGCGCAGGCCGCGTCGGTCGCCATCGAAAAACAGGTTTTCGAGGGGCAGACACTTTTGGTGCAGGTCATCAAAGACCCGATTGGTCGCAAAGGCGCCCGTCTCACAACGCAAATCAGTCTTGCGGGTCGGCTATTGGTGTTTTTGCCGCAGGACGATCACATTGGCATTTCACAAAAGATTGAGGTGGAGCGTCGCGAGGCTTTGCGTCAGCGCGTCAAAAGCCTGAGTCAAGCGCAGGGTGGCGGTTTCATTTTGCGCACCAATGCAGAAGATGCTTCTGATGATGAATTGGCCCAAGACATTGCGTATTTGCGTCGTGTCTGGGAACAGATTCGCAAAGACGCGCGCGCGCGCCCTGCGCCAAGCCTGCTGCATCAGGATCTCAATCTGATGCATAGAGTGTTGCGTGACCTGGTGCGCGAAGGCATTGGCACGATCTGGATCGACTCCGCAGCGCAATGTGATGCTCTGCGTGCCTATGGTCGAACCTTCATGCCTGGCGTTACCGAGCACCTCCAGACCTACCAGGGCGAACGCCCTCTGTTCGACTTGCACGGAGTGGAGGAGGAGATTGCCAAGGCGCTGGGTCGGCGGGTCGACCTACAGTCGGGCGGCTATCTGATGATCGACCAGACCGAGGCCATGACCACGGTGGACGTCAACACGGGCGGCTTCGTCGGCTTACGCAATTTTGATGAGACGATCCTCAGGACCAATCTGGAGGCGACGGAGGCGATATCCCGGCAGTTGCGTCTGCGTAACCTGGGCGGGATCATCATGGTGGATTTCATCGATATGGCGCGCGATGACCATAAGCAGGCCGTCCTGGCTGCCATGCGCCAGCAGCTTTCGCGCGACCCTGTCAAAACGCTGTGCACGGATTACTCCCCGCTCGGCCTGCTTGCCCTGACACGCAAGCGGACCCGCGAATCTTTGGCGCATCTTTTGTGCGAGCCCTGCACGGCGTGCCAGGGCACAGGTATGGTTAAAACGGCGCGCAGTGTGAGCTACGACATCTTGCGGGAAGTCCTGCGTGAGGCCCGTCAGTTCAATGCCAGGGCGTTTCGCGTGGTGGCCTCGCCGGCGGTTGTTGATTTACTCGAAGGCGAAGAGGCTGCTCATTTGGCTGCATTGATCAAGGCCATCGACAAGCCAGTCACATTGCAAAGCGACAAGGCGATGAGCCAGGATTGTTACGACATCATCTTGCTCTAAGGCGTTTGGTCGCCAAGTCCCAGCGCCAATCAGGCGGCGGCCTCGTCTGGCAAGCCCAGGCGATAGAGCCGGGCGTAGGTGCCGTTTTGCAAAATCAAGTCGGCGTGCTGGCCAGACTCAATGATCCGCCCCTGCTCCAGAACCACAATGCGGTCGGCGTGGTGCACGGTGGAGAGTCGGTGGGCGATGACCAATGTGGTCCTGCCCTGCATGAGGGCAGTCAGCGCTGACTGAACAGCGCGCTCCGAGTCCGTATCCAAGGCCGAGGTGGCTTCATCCAGAATCAGAATGGGCGCGTCTTTGTACACCGCACGCGCAATGGCCAGTCGTTGGCGCTGGCCGCCTGAGAGTTCCAATGCGTTGTGCCCGACCATCGTGTCGATCCCTTGCGGCATCGTACGAATCAGGTCGTCCAGATGTGCAGCTTTCAAAGCGGCCAGCACTCTGTCGCGGTCCGGCGTCTGTCCCAAGGCCACATTGCTGGCAATGCTGGCGTTGAGCATGACCACGTGCTGACTGACCAGGGAGAACTGCGCCCGCAGCGATGTCAGGTCCCATTGTTCGATGTTCTGCCCGTCAAGGGCGATGTGGCCGCTATGCGCCGGAACGAAACGCATCAAGGCGTTGACCAGACTGGTCTTGCCTGCGCCGGAAGCGCCCACCAGTGCCACCGTCTCGCCTGGCTGAATGTCCAGTGTTGCGATCGACAAAGCCGGCTCCTGGGCGTCCTGGTACTGCACGTGCAGATCGCGCAAGGCAATCTGGCCTTGCGCACGCTCTTTGCGATAGTTGCCGCCTGTTTCGTTGTGCGTTTCCTCGATCAGTTTGAGCGCCCGCTCCAGGGCAACGAGACCACGGGTGATCGGGCTTGCAACGTCGGCTAGTGCGCGAATCGGTGCGAGCAGCATCAGCATGGCGGTGATGAATGCCACAAAACCGCCAACGGTCGTGCTTCCCTGTGCACTTTGGATCAAGGCGATCGAGATGACGGCTGACAAGGCCACTGCTGCCAGAAACTGGGTGAGCGGCGTCATCGCCGAGCTGGCAGCCGTCGATTTCATGGCTAGTCGCCTGAGCGCCTGACTGAGCCTGGCGAAGCGCTCGGATTGAAGGGCTTGGGCATCGTAGAGCCGAACGTCTCGGTGGGCGAGTACGTTTTCTTCAACAACATAAGCCAGTTCGTCAGTCGCGGTCTGGTTAGCCCGCGCCAGTTGATGCAGACGCCGGCTAAGCACGCGCATCACCCAGGTGACTGCAGGGAACATGGCTGCAACAATCAGGGTGAGTTTCCAATTCAGGTAAAACAGGTAGGCGGTTAGGGCCAGGCTGGTCAAGGCATTACGTGTCAGGCTGAGCAAGGCTGACACCAACATCTGTGCGCCGGTCTGCACTTCGTAGACCACTGTGTTGGACAGTGAGCTTGAACTCTGTTGTGTGAAAAGCTTCAGCTCGGCGTGCAGGACCCGGTCAAACATGGCCTGACGCAGGCGTAACAGTCCCTCGTGGGTGATGCGTGCCAGACCGACTTGTGCCAGGTAACCTGCCAGGCCGCGAACACCAAACAGAAGCAGCAAAGCCGCTGGGATGGACCAGACCGGTAACTGGCCTTGTTGAAAGCCGCGGTCCAGCAGTGGCTTGAGCAAGGCAGGAATCATGGGCTCTGTTGCAGCACCAATGATGGTCGCCAGCACAACGGCGAGCCAGGTGCCGCGTAGCTGGCCAAAATAGGGGGCGACACGTAACAGACGCTGGGCGACGGTTTGCGCTGGCCGCTCAGAGCTGGGTTTGGTTGATGGTGTGTTGGTCATCGCGCCGTGGGGCGATTGTGTCAAGGCATGATCACCTATTGTCGTTGATCAGAACAGGTGCCCACTGGGGGAGGGTACACCTCATTTTTTAGCGGTGATAATGGGGCTTGCCAAGCCGTTGCAGGCGTTTTTCGACGCATAGGTGTTCCGGATCGATGAAGTCTTACCTGTTTAAATTGTTATCCCTGTTGGCCTGTATGGTGCTGCTGCCAGCACAGGCGCAGTTTCGCGTCGAGGTCACGGGCGTTGGCCTGACGCAGTTGCCGATTAGCGTCTCAGGCTTCCAGGGCGAGGAGCAGGCCGGGCAACCTCTGTCATCCATTATTCTGGCTGACCTCGAGCGCAGCGGACAGTTTCGAGGAATCAATGCGGGTGTCGTGAAGCTCGATGAGCGCTCGATACCGGATTTGAGTATTTTTCGTCAGGCTGGCGCAGATTCGCTGGTGTCGGGCAGCGTGACCAAGCTGGCCGATGGGCGCTTTGACGTGCGCTTTCGGCTCTGGGATGTGGTCAAGGGGCAGGACTTTGGCGGCCAAAGTTTCGCGGTAGCGCCTGGTGATTTGCGCCTGGCTGCGCATCGGGCCGCGGACTATATTTACGAAAAGCTGACCGGAGACAAAGGGGTGTTTTCCACACGCATTGCCTATGTCACCAAAAACGGCTCCCGTTTTCAGCTCTGGGTAGCTGATTCGGACGGCGAGAACGCGCAGTCGGCCCTGAGCAGTCCCGAGCCCATTATTTCGCCTGCCTGGTCACCTGACGGCAACCAGTTGGCCTACGTGTCATTTGAGTCTCGAAAGCCAGTGGTCTATGTGCACAGTGTGAGCACCGGTAAGCGGCGCCTGATCGCAAACTTCAAAGGCTCTAATAGCGCGCCGGCGTGGTCGCCAGACGGCAAATCTCTGGCGGTCACTTTGAGCCGGGAGGGTGGATCCCAGCTTTTTGTGCTGCCCTCTGGCGGTGGAGAGGCGGTTCGGCTGACCGAGTCCAGGGGTATCGATACCGAGCCGACTTATTCCGCTGATGGCAAATTCATTTATTTTGTGAGTGACCGAGGCGGGTCCCCGCAGATTTATCGCATGAAGGTGGACGGTCAGGGCTTGGAGCGCGTGACGTTTAATAGCGCGTACAGCATTTCCCCGACGCTCAGTCCTGACGGGCGATGGCTGGCCTATGTGGCACGAATCGACGGTGCTTTTCGCCTGCAGGTGATGGAGCTTTCCTCGGGCACTGTTCGCTCGATCACCCAGACATCTTCTGATGAAAGCCCCAGCTTTGCGCCCAACAGCAAGCTCATTGTGTATGCTACGGTCCAGCAAGGGGTTCAGGCCCTGATGACCACGACCCTGGATGGCCGCGTGAAGGCCCGCCTGGGAGGGCGCAGTGGCGACGTTCGTGAGCCTGACTGGGGCCCGTTTTTCAATTAATAAGATGAGGAGATCCTGACCATGATGAAAAAGCTACTTGCCACAGGGATGGTGTTGTTGTTGGCAGCGTGTAACACCCCGGTGCCTCTGAATGATGTGCCGGTCAGTGACGCCAAGTCGACCACGGTCAGCCCGGCTGCTGCGGGTGGTGCCGGGTCGGGTTCCTCCTCGGCGGCCAGCGGCAAGTCGGTGGGCAGCGGTGGTGTGGCCTCTGTTGACTTGAACAAAAATCAGAATCAGGCCAATGCCAACAGTCCGGCTGCCATGCCCCTGCAGGCGCGCACGGTGTATTTTGATTTCGATAGTTATGTGATCAAGCCAGAATTTCAGACGCTGCTGGCCAACCATGCTCGCATCCTGCGGGCGCAACCGGCAAACAAAGTTGCTATCGAAGGACACACCGACGAGTCCGGTGGTCGTGAATACAACCTGGCTCTGGGTCAAAAGCGCGCGGATGCAGTGCGGGACGCCTTGACGATTCTGGGTGTGCAGAAATCGCAGATGGAATCGGTGAGTTTTGGGAAAGAAAAGCCGGCGGTGATGGGGACGGATGAGGCGGCCTACGCCAAGAATCGTCGCGCCGAAATTCGTTATCAGTGAGTAGCGCCATGTTTTGGAACAGGGTTCGCGTTGGCCTGCTGGCTGGTTTGATGGCGGCAGGCAGCGCGCACGCTGCCTCTTTGTTTTCGGACGACGAAGCCCGAGCAGCGATTCTCGATTTGCGCCGTCAGCTTGAGACCCTGCGCGCCGACCTGCGCGACCTGCGCAGCGACAATGAAAAAAGCATCAAGGCCAGCCGTGAGCTTCTGGCCGATGACATCTCGGCCTTTGGGCGCGGTTTGCTGGACTTGCAGCGCCAGAATGAATTGTTGCGTGGCGATCTGGCCCGGTTGCAAGGCGCCTACGATGAACTCGCTCGGCAGGTATCCAACGCCCAGCGCGCTCAGAAGGACGATGCGCAGAACATCATGGATCGCCTGGCCAAGCTTGAGCCGCTGAAGGTTGCACTCGACGGCATGGAATTTACAGCGATGCCTGGCGAGAAACGTGACTTTGATCTAGCCCTGGATACCTTCCGAAAAGGCGATTTCCCTACGGCGCAAACCTATTTTGTGGCCTTTATCAATCGTTACCCGGCCAGTCCGTACGCGACATCGGGTCTGTTTTGGTTGGGCAATGCCCAGTACGCGCTGCGCGATTACCCTAATGCGATCAGCAACTTTCGCTTGTTGCTGGCCAAGGATCCGCAGCATCTGAGAGCGCCTGAGGCCTTGCTTTCCGTCGCGAACTGTCAGCTAGAACTCAAAGACACGGTGGCGGCGCGCGCCACGCTTGAGGAATTGATCCGCGCCTACGCTGGCTCTGATGCCGCCAAGGCTGCTGCCGAGCGGCTTGCCGCGCTCAACTAAGCCGTTGAGCGCCGTCTTGGCTGAGCCTGAGGATCGGCGTTTTTCTGCTGTCGGTCGCCTTCTGGGTCTGGAGGCAGCCCAGCGTATTGGCCGATCGCATATCGCTGTTGTTGGAATCGGTGGCGTCGGGTCGTGGGCCGCCGAGGCACTGGCTCGAAGCGGCGTGGGTCGTCTGACCCTGATCGACATGGACCATGTCGCTGAATCCAACATCAACCGTCAACTGCATGCCACGGTTGATGCCGTGGGCATGGCGAAGGTGGTGGCCATGCGCCAGCGTATTCAGGCGTTCTTCCCGCAGTGCGACGTGCAGTTGATCGATGAATTCGTGACACCTGAGAACTGGGCGACTTTGTTGCCAGAACCTGTTGATGCCGTGCTTGATGCATGCGATCAACTCTCGGCAAAGACCGTCATGGCGCAGTGGGCGCTGGCCAGTGGCCTGCCTTTTGTCAGTGTTGGTGCGGCAGGGGGCAAGCGTCGCGCACAGGATGTCTCGGTTGAGGACCTGTCGCTGGTTACTCACGACCCCTTGCTTGCCAAGATGCGTTATCAACTTCGTCGCCTGCATGGTGCGCGAAGAGATGGAAAAAAAATGGGGATCGACTGCGTCTTCAGTGCCGAATCGGTCGCGCCACCGGACGCTTCATGTGCGTTCGACAACGACGGCAGTCTGAATTGCCATGGCTTTGGTTCCCTGGTGACCGTCACGGCGACCTTTGGCCTGTGCGCCGCAGGCCATCTCCTGAATAAATTGGCATTGCCGCGGGAGAAACGGGCCTGAATCGCCTCTATAATTGAGGGCTTGGAAGACGGTGCCAAAGCACCTGAGGGATGTTAGCTCAGTCGGTAGAGCAGCGGACTTTTAATCCGTTGGTCGGGAGTTCGAGCCTCCCACATCCTACCAATAAGATCAGGGACTTAGGCGCAAAACGCCTAGGTCTTTTTTCTTTGGCCCAGGCGCATTGTGCCGATGACCTGGCTGAGCTTTTTTAGTGTCGTTCGCCCGCCATCTGTAGCGAAGTGCATTGAACACGTTCGCTCTCCACGAGCGAGTTCAAGCGACGCCTCGTCCGTCGTCCTGCAGGTCTACTCAGAGCTTGACGTGCTCGCACCAGCGGCGCGCCTGCTCCGACAGGCTGAATCCTAGGCCAGGCCGCTCGGGCAACAGCATGCGGCCATCTTTAATCTCAAGCCGCTCGTTAAAGGCTGGCTCGAGCCACTCGATGTGCTCCACCCAGGCCTCGTGCGGGTAAGCACAAGCCAGGTGGATGTGGATTTCCATCACAAAGTGCGGTGCAAGCTTCAGCCGCGCCAAATCCGACAGGGTGGCGATTTTCAGAAACGGCGTGATGCCGCCCACGCGCGGCACGTCGGCCTGCATGAAGGTCACCGATTCGTGCTTCACCAGCTCGGCGCACTCGGCCACGCTGCTGAGCATCTCGCCGGTGGCAATCGGTGTGTCCAGGCGCTGGGCCAGGCGCGCATGGCCCTGGTAGTCGTAAGCATTGAGCGGCTCTTCCAGCCAGGTCAGGGCAAAGGCATCGAGCTGGCGCCCAGCACGCAAAGCCCTTGTGAAGTCCCACTGCTGGTTGGCATCGACCATGATGGGCACGCCATCGCCCACATGCTGGCGCACCGCGGCCACGCGCGCAATGTCTTTGGCCAGATCGGGCTGGCCCACTTTGAGTTTGATGCCACCCAGGCCGCGCGCCATGGAGCGGTCCACATTGGCCAGCACCTCATCCAGCGACGCTTGCAAATAGCCGCCCGAGGTGTTGTAGC
The DNA here is from genome assembly GCA_038145425.1 of Comamonadaceae bacterium. Lineage (GTDB taxonomy): Bacteria > Pseudomonadota > Gammaproteobacteria > Burkholderiales > Burkholderiaceae_C > Rhodoferax. Next base: position 25,672 of record JAYQPP010000015.1, read on the forward strand.
AAGGCACGTCGTGCCGATAAGCGCCCAGCAAGCGACCAATCGACAGGCCGGCGCGCTTGGCTTTCAAGTCCCACAGCGCCACATCAAACGCGGCAATGGCTTGCACGGTGACCCCGGTACGCGCCACCGACGCGCCCTGCCAGGCCATTTTTTCCCACAAACGGCCGATGGCGTTGGGGTCTTCGCCAATCAGCTCGGGGGCGATGTCGCAGGCGTGGGCCCACAACGCGTTGCCGCCCGCGCGCAGCGAGTAGCTGAAACCAAAGCCGGTCTCACCGTGTGTGGTCTCTATCGTGACGGTCAACAGGTCCACGTGCGACAGCGGCTTTTGCCGGCCGGTCAGCACTTTGGCGTCGCTCACCGCCTGATTTAGCGGCACGCGGCACAGCGCGAGTTCTATGTGTTTGATGACGTCCATTCGGATCTAGGTGGCTGTAAGGTCTGGATAAAGGCTCAGCGGTCCATTGAGGCCCGTTTGGGGTCGTAGGTCCAGCCCGGGATCAGGTAGCGCATGGCTGCCGCGTCGTCACGCGTGCCATCACCCAACTGCTGGTACAGCGCATGGGCGGCTTCGATGCGCGCCATGTCGGGCTCGATGCCCAGACCCGGTCGCTCGGGCACCTGCACCAGGCCCTGGCGGATGGGCAGCGGCTCGCGCGTCAGGCGCTCCTGGCCTTCTTGCCAGATCCAGTGCGTGTCGATGGCCGTGATGTTGCCCGGTGCCGCAGCGGCCACATGAGTGAACATGGCCAGTGAGACGTCGAAATGGTTGTTCGAATGCGAACCCCAGGTCAGGCCGAATTCGTCGCAGATTTGCGCCACGCGCACCGAGCCCTGCATGGTCCAGAAGTGCGGGTCGGCCAGGGGAATGTCCACCGCGTCGAGCTTGATCGAATGGTTGAGCTGGCGCCAGTCGGTGGCCACCATATTGGTCGCCGTGGGCAGGCCGGTGGCGCGCTTGAATTCGGCCATGATTTCGCGCCCCGAGTAACCCGCTTCGGGGCCACAGGGGTCTTCGGCATAAGCCAGCACATGGCCCTGGCCTTTGCACAGCGCAATGGCCTCTTGCAGCGACCAGGCGCCGTTGGGGTCGAGCGTCACGCGCGCTTGTGGGAACTGCTGCTTGATGGCGGTCACCGCCAGTATTTCCTCTTCGCCGCGCATGACCCCGCCCTTGAGCTTGAAGTCGCTGAAGCCGTAATGGTCGACAGCGGCCTGGGCCAGGCGCACCAGGGTCTCAGGCGTCATGGCCGCTTCGCGGCGCAAACGGTACCAGTCCGACGCATGGCGTTCACCGGGCAGATAAGCCAGGTCGGTTTGCTGGCGATCGCCCACGTAAAACAAATACGCCAGCATGCGTACGTCGCTGCGCTGTTGACCCGCACCCAGCAAGGCCGCCACCGGCAGGTTCAGATACTGGCCCAGCAAATCGAGCATGGCGGCTTCTACCGCGGTGATCACGTTGTCCATGCGCAAGTTGATCTCGTGCGGCTGCTTGAGCACCGCGGCTTCGGCCTGCGAGGTCACCTCGTGCACGGTGTTGGCCTGACTGCCGCCCAGGCGTTGGCGCATCGTGCCCAGCACCTGGTTGTAGTGGCCCACGGCCTGGCCCACCACCAGGTCCTGGCAGCGTTCCAGCGCGCGGCGAATCCCCTCGCCGCCAGGCACTTCGCCCATGCCAGTGCGCCCGGCGCTGTCCGTCAGCAGCACTAGGTTGCGTGTGAAGTAAGGGCCGTGCGCGCCACACAAATTCAGCAGCATGCTGTCGCGCCCGGCAACCGGGATGACCCGCATGGTGGTGATGCGTGGCGTGTCGCCATCGGTGGCTGAGGTACATCGGTGCATGGGGCTCACTTTCAATAATGTGGACTTGAAACTCGAAAGGTCTTATGGCGGTCCATCGTGGGTAACAACCGCAGGTGCTTTGTTACCTGACGATCGAATTTCCATCAGGAGCTGTCTGGATCAAAAAACGCTCGAATCATATCGGCGCTTGACCGCCTTTTAGGAGGCGGCGGGTCCCATTCCTTGAGGGGAGCCATTGGTTTGCCTTGCTGGGTGAGCAGAAGAACTGCACTCCGGCCGCAAGGCCGTGGTTTCGGGCTCGTATAAAAATCGGGGTCAGATTCCAAATTTTGCTGTTTTTTGCAAAGTGGCTTGACTCAGCGCCCCGGCGAGGAGGGCACATGGCGCATCAAGGGGCTATAGACCCAACGCGTAACAAGGTAGGCCCGCGAGCGTGCACTGCCGAATTCCATGGCGGACAGACCCACTTTGAAGACATAGCCGAGCGATTGATCAACGTCCCCGTGCTAGGTGTATCGTCAACGCCTGTGCCTGTTGCCTGGTGCTCCGAGTTAGCATCCTTAACTTGGAATTCACACTGAAAGCCCCCGCGATGAATGTTTTGAATTTAGAAACCGCGCAAGCCCTGGTCAAGACATCGATCGATCGCGCGACGAGCCTGTACCAGCGGCCGATCTGCGTCGCCGTCGTAGATGCCGCCGGTCTGTTAGTGGCCTTTGCGCGCATGGACGGCGCGCCAGCGCGATCGATTGCTATTGCGCAGGGCAAGGCTTACAGCGCGGTTCGCATGGGAACCAGTACGCAGGCTTTTTTGGCGCGTTTGCAGCGCGAGGGCTTGCAAGCGAGTCATTTTTGTGACCCGGCCTTGACGCCTCTGCCGGGCGGAACCCCTCTGAAGCTTGGCAGTGGCGCTGTGGTCGGCGCGATCGGCATCAGTGGCTTGGCGGCTGAGGAAGACCAGCAACTCAGTGATGGACTGGCGGCAGACTTCGGCACGTGAAAACTTGCACGTTGCCGGGCGGTGAAAAGGTCGCCGCGCTAGGTCTTGGGACCTGGCAGATGGGCGAGCGCGATCAGGATCGCGCGCAGGAGATCAAGGCAATCCGCACTGCGCTCGATCTGGGCATGAGCCTGATCGATACCGCTGAGATGTACGCTGAAGGCGGTGCCGAGCGCGTGATAGGCCAGGCGCTTGCACAGCAACCCAGCGTCCGTGGCCAGGCTTTTCTGGTGAGCAAGGTGTATCCCCACAACGCATCGCGCAAAGGTGTTGTGGCGGCCTGCGAGCGAAGTTTGCAGCGATTACAGACCGACCGGATAGACCTGTATTTGCTGCATTGGCGCGGTAACCATCCCTTGCTTGAAACAGTGTCTGGCTTCGAAGACTTGCAGCGCGCGGGAAAGATCCGGTACTGGGGCGTGAGCAACCTCGATGTCGACGATATGAAGGCTTTGTGGAGCGTTTCTGGCGGACAACATGTGGTGCTGAATCAAGTGCTTTACAACCTGAGTCGGCGCGGGCCTGAGTGGGATTTGCTGCCTTGGCACCGGGCACATCAGGTGCTCACCATGGCTTATTCGCCGCTGGAGCAAGCGCGCTTGCTGGCGCACCCTGGATTGAAAAAACTCGCCAAGTCCAATCAGTTGAGTGCGGCGCAGTTGGCGCTGGCCTGGTTGCTGCAGCAACCCGATGTGATCGCCATTCCAAAGACCTCTGTGGCGGACCGCGTTCGGGAAATCGCCCAGGTTGCAGACCTTCGCCTGGGCCAGGACGTTTTGGATGCGCTCGATGCCTTGTTTGCGCCACCGACATCGGCAACCCCGCTGGAGATGCTTTAAGGTGAGGCTAGTGTCGATGGTGGAGGGCAGCGGTTGTGTGCGTGTGGTCGACAAAGCCAGCACAATCTGGCCCTTCCATGTTTTTGGCATTGGCGTAGGGCGGGGTTGGTTACAGCATGACAAATGAGCAATTGATTTTGGTGGCCATTCTGGCGGCCACCGTGGCCATGTTTTTGTGGGGCAAGTGGCGCCACGACATGGTGGCTGTGGGCTCCCTGCTGGCTTGTGTCTTGAGCGGCCTGGTGCCGGCTGGCAGCGCATTTGCTGGCCTGGGACATCCGGCGGTGGTAACGGTCGCTTGCGTACTGGTGCTCAGCCAGGGTTTGCAAAATTCAGGGGCAGTCGATGCACTGACCCGTGTGATGTTGCCAACCCAGGCGGGGCGCTTGCTGAGTCTGTCGGTGCTGATGGGCCTGGGCGCATTTTTTTCTGGTTTCATGAACAACGTGGGGGCCATGGCTTTGCTGATGCCCGTGGCGATCAACGTCTCCCAACGCCTGGACCTGTCGCCCGGGCAGGTGCTGATGCCGCTGGCGTTTGCCACGATTCTGGGTGGCATGACAACCCTGATCGGCACGCCGCCCAACCTGATCGTGTCGGGTTTTCGCGCGCAGATAGGGCAGGGTAGTTTTTCCATGTTCGACTTCAGTCCGGTCGGCCTGGCCGTGGCTGTCGGCGGCGTGCTGTTTGTGGCGTTTCTTGGGTGGCGCCTGGTTCCCAAGCGTCAGCAGTCGGGTGTCGAAGGCTTTGAGTCCGGCGCTTACATCACCGAGGTTCGCGTGCACAAGGGCAGCAAGGCTGACGGTGCGACGCTGCGCGAGATTGAGGCTGACCTTGAAAACCTCGACGTGCAAATCATTGGCATTGTTCAGCGCGAGGTGCGCATCATTGCGGCCAACCCAGGACGCAAAGTACACGCTGGCGATATTTTGATGATAGAAGCTGAGGCCGGGTCGCTGAGCGATCTGTTGTCGATTCTGGGACTCAAGCTCGAGGAGTCGGTTACGCCTGAGGAGGCCGCTGAGGAAGAAGCCCCAAAGGATCAAATGGCCGACGATGGCGCCAAAAAAAGCAAACAGCCAGCGCAATCGGCTGAACAGGCAGCGACAGAGGACGCCAAGGGCGAAGCCAGTGTGGTCAGCAAGGCTGGCGACGCTGAACTGGTTGAGTTGGTGGTCTTGCCAGGATCGATGCTGGCTGGCCGCTCTGCGCGGGACATCTTGCTGCGAACGCGATACGGCATCAACTTGCTGGCAATCTCGCGCGAGGGCAAGCGTTCGATGAAGCGTTTGCGCTCTGTGGCTTTGCAGTCGGGCGATTTGCTGTTGATGCAAGGCCCGCCTGAATCGATCAATGAGTTTGCTGCCGACAACGCCTGTGTCCCCCTGGCGCAGCGCGAGCTACGCATTCCCGACAAAAAGAAGATATGGCAGGCCAGCGCGATCATGCTGATGGCTGTCGTGGCGGCCGCTTTCGGCCTGATACCGGCGGCGATTTCGTTCGGGCTGGGTGTGCTGTTGTCGATGGTGTTTCGCACCGTCCCGCCGCGCCAGGTTTATGAATCCATCGACTGGTCGGTGGTCATCTTGCTTGGCGCATTGATCCCGGTGGCCGGCGCGATGGAGTCCACCGGTACGGCGCAAGTGATGGCGCAGTGGATGATTGAGAACATTGCACAGGGACACGCTGTGTGGGGCCTGGCGATGATTCTGGTGGTAACCATGTTTTTGTCAGACATGATGAACAATGCCGCGACAGCGGCCGTGATGTGCCCGATTGCGATTGGCACGGCCACGGCGCTCCAGGTCAACCCCGACGCGTTTCTGATGGCAGTGGCCATCGGTGCGTCCTGTGCGTTTTTGACGCCGATCGGGCATCAGAACAACACCTTGATCCTGGGTCCGGGTGGTTTTCGCTTCGGTGATTATTGGAAGCTCGGTGTGCCGCTGGAAATTCTGGTGGTGATCATCGCCTTGCCCTTGCTGCTGGTGGTCTGGCCACTGTGACGTGGTGCACAACATTTCGTACTGATGCGGATCACAAACCTTACCGCCTCTGATGCATGGGCTTACAAAGCCTTGATGCTCGAGGCCTACAGCCAGTCGCCTGACGCTTTCACCTTATCGCTGGAGGAGGCGCTCGCTTGGTCGGATGACCGGTGGCATGAGCGCGCGGGTGGGGCGAGCGGCCAGGCCGTCACCCTCGGGGGCTTTGCTGAGGACGCCCTGGTTGGCTCTGCCCGGCTGGAGTTCGATGTCCGGCTCAAGGCGCGCCATAAGGCCCATCTTACGGCTGTGTACGTTCAGCCTGGATGGCGGGGGCGCGGCCTTGGGCGAACACTCGTCACCGAAGCCCTGCGCCAGGCGCAGCACCGCACGGGCATTGTGCTGGTGAACTTGTCGGTCACTGAGGGTAATCTGGCCGCGCAGGCCTTGTATGGGGCGCTCGGTTTCGAGGTCTACGCAAAAGAGCCGATGGCCATTCGTGGCAACGGCGCTTACCTGACGAAGATCCTGATGCTAAAAATGTTGCGACCGGCCGCTGAGCGCCCGACTTGACGCCAAATCAGACCATGTTGTTGCATAGCCTGGCCCTGCTCGTTTTGCTTAGGCGTACCACTCGGGCGATTGCGTATTGAGCAAAGGAAAAGCGCTCATAACATGAGGTAAAACCGTCGGCGGTGCGCTTTGGAGCAGCGCAGGGTCCGCCTCCGACCAGCTCTTGATGCCCAGCAAGCTCATGGACTGGCGCACCTCGTTTTCCAGCAGCTCCAGCATACGCGTCACGCCTGCTTCGCCGCCTGCTGCGAGTGCCCAGCACTGCATGCGGCCCAGCCCGATGACGTCGGCGCCCATGAGCTTGGCCTTGACAATGTCGCTGCCGCGGCAAAAGCCACCGTCAATCCAGACAGGCACCCGCCCTTGAACGACCTTCATGATTTCTGGCAGCGCATGCAGGCTGCCCATGCCGTGGTCAAGCTGCCGCCCGCCATGGTTGGAGACGTAAATCAGATCGACACCGTGGTCCAGGGCGAGTTGCGCGTCCTCAGCCGTCATGACGCCCTTGAGCCCGAGGGGAATGCGCAGGCGTTTTTTCAGCCGATCGACATCCGCCCAAGTCACGCGCCCCTGGTGCACGCGTCCCGGTACGCCAACACGACGTCTGTTGCCTTTGGCGATGTCACGCTCGCGCAGACTGTACACCGCTGAGTCGACCGTCAGGACTAAGCCCAGATAGCCCTGCGCCTGCACCCGGTCTGCAATTTCATCGACCCAGGCGGGGTCGCCATGAACGTAGAGCTGGAACCAGCGTGTCGGACCAGGTGCGGCCGCAGCCAGCGCTTCCAGACCGGGCTGACACACCGAGCTGAGCATGCTAAAGCAGCCAAACCGTTGTGCAGCCACGGCCGATGGAGTGGCCGCGCCCTCGGCAAACTGCTCTAGGCCGCCTACAGGTGCCATGCAAACTGGCAGGCGCAGCTTGTGGCCAAAGCTTTCACTGGCCGGGCTGCAAGCGCTGATATCGCGCAAGATCCGCGGTCGAAACGCGACAGTGTCCAATGCCAGACGGTTACGCTGCAGGGTCGTTTCGGTTTCGCTGCCGCCGATGATGTAGTCCCAGGCATCGCGATTAATCTTTTGCTGCGCTTTGCGCACCATTTGATGCAGGGTCGGCCAGTCGGGCTGGTTGGCGTTGGCGGGGGCGTTGTTGGACATGAGTGGCGAAGTAAAAGCAAAGGCCGCGAATTTTAAGTGTGTCTCAGGCCCTGGACCCAGGTGGGTGTTACAGACGTATTAGCACATTGCCGGCCCATCGTGCGCCAGCGCGTTCAAGGGTAGGCGCAGCGAAAGCCGATATAGACCGCAAAAAAATCGCTGGGTTTCCAGGCGTTGACGTCGGCGCGCATTTGGTAGTCGCCGTACCACCAGGAGCCACCCATGGTGCGGCTCTGGCCACCATCCGTGTCTGACACCCATTCCCAGACGTTGGCGCCCATATCAAAGAGCCCATTGACACCGGCGCGGGTCACACCGGCAGGCGCTGCCCGTGGCCATGGATCCGAGCCGGAGGTATTGGCGCCGGCTGGGCTCGAGCCGGTTGGCCAGGTGTAGGTTTTGCCGCGCTCGAAACCATCTGGGGCTTGTTGCCGCTGCTCGGTGAAGGCGGCAGAGAGCCACTCTGCTGCGCTGGGCAGTCGACCCTGGCGCCAGGCGCAGTAGGCGCTGGCTTCCGCGTGATTGACATGTACCGCGGGCAAGCGCGGGTCGGCGTTGCGCTGACCGTCCGGTGCACGCCAAGTCCATCCGGCGCGCTGTTGCCAACCCCCGACGAACTCGTAACCGCCACCTTTTTGCTCGGCTTGCGTCAGCAGTTGGCGAGACGCCACAAACTGAGCAAACTGCCCAATGGTGACCTCGGTTCTGTCGATGGCAAATTTGTCCAGGCGGACCACATCAGCGCGCACCGCGCTGCCCAAGCCGAGCAGGAAAAGCAGCAGCGGTGATAAGGCCCGCAGCGCCCCATGTCCCGGGCTTCGTGTCATTCGCGGTGGGTTCAGCATGCCTGTCCCAGATCTGGCGCCATGGGAAGGCGATGGGCAGCGCGGTCGCAGCGCGCTGTCAGATCGCCCCCTTATTCGATCTTGGCTTTGGCACGAAGATCTTGCTGGAAGTTGCTCAGCTTCTGCTGCTGCAACTGCTGGGTGATCTGAGGCTTGACGTCGTCGAATTTCGGCAATTGGGCGTCACGCACGTCGTCGAGGCGGATGATGTGGTAGCCGAACTGCGACTTCACGGGTGCTGCCGAGGTCTCGCCTTTTTTGAGCTTGACCATGGCCTCGGAAAATTCCGCCACATAGTTGGCTGCTGGCGCCCAGTCTAGGTCACCACCATTGGCGCCTGAGCCGGGATCCTTGCTTGATTTTTTGGCGATCTCTTCAAACTTGGCGCCTTTTTTCAGTTGCGCAAGGATCGCGGTGGCCTGTTCGGCTTTCTCAACCAGGATATGGCGGGCACGGTATTCCTTGCCGCTGTTGGCAGCCACGAATTTGTCGTACTCCGCCTTGGCATCTGCGTCGGTCACTGGGTGGGTTTTTTGATAGTTTGCGAACAGTTCGCGAATCAGAATAGTCTGGCGGGCCAGATCCATCTGAATCCGGTAGTCTTCCGTGGCGTCAAGTCCCAGTTTCTGGGCTTCCTGGATGAAAACTTCGCGCGTGATCACTTCGTCCTTGATTTGCTGTTGAATCTCTGGCGTCACCTGGCGTCCGGACTTAGCGACTTGCTGGCTGAGCGCATCCACGCGCGACATGGGTACCGCTTTGCCGTTAACGATGGCGATGTTTTGGGCGCTGGCGGTCGCCGTCAGTGCGCTGACCACGGCGATACCAAGAAGCTTGGAAAGAGTGTTTTGTTTCATGCGAATACCCTGAGGAAGATCGATAAAAAGGTGAAAAGAGACAAAAAAATGGCCCCCGAAGGATTAGGTCGGGAGCTTGGCTTCGATCGCAAGAGCATGCAGCCCCTGATCGATGAAATCTTGCAGCGCATCATACACAAGCCGGTGTCGCGCCACAGGCGCGTGACCCGTAAATAAATGTGAAGTGATGCGCACCCGAAAGTGTGTGCCATGCCCCAGCCCGTTGCTGCCCGCATGACCGGCGTGCGCCTGGCTTTCGTCAATGACTTGCAGGCTTTGGGGTTGCAGGCGTTGCTCGAGCCGGGCCTGGAGGGCCTGGGCGGTGATGGGCGCAGTTGGTGTGGGCGTTGTCATGATGCGTCCGGTTTCTTTTCTGAGTCACCGAGGTGGGGGGCGATGTAGAAGCCTTGCGCCACGATGAAGACCAGCGGGAACACATAGCCCCAGAGCTTGAAGTTCACCCAGGCGTCGGTGCTGAAAAATGCGGCGACGTAGGCGTTGATGGCCGACATAAAGGCGCAGTACAGAATCCAGGCCCAGTTTAGGCGCAGCCAGACGGGCTCGGGCAGGCTGAGCTGGCTGCCCAGAAGCAGTTTGAGGAAATTCTTGCGCATGGCCCACAGCGCAAAAGCCAGGGCAATGGCCATGGCGCCATAGAGCACGGTGGGCTTCCACTTGATGAAGCGCTCATCTTGCAGGATCAGGGTCAGCGAGCCAAAAACCAGCACCAAGGCCAGCGTGATCTTGTGAATGGTTTGAAGCTTTTTGTCCAGGGCGTAGATCAGGCCCATCTGAACCGCGGTGGCGGCCATCAGTGTCGCTGTGGCCGCATAAATGTCCAGGAACTTGTAAGCCCCGAAGAACAGCAGAATCGGGAAGAAGTCGATCAGGATTTTCATTCTGGCTCAAACCCCAAAGATGCCGAATTCATGCAATAGCGCAGGCCAGTCGGGGCGGGGCCGTCTTCGAACACATGGCCCAGATGCGCCCCGCAGTCAGGGCAGTGCACTTCGGTGCGCCGCATCCACAAAGAATCATCGACCTGGGTTGCAACGGCTGCTTCATCGAGCGGCTGGAAAAAACTGGGCCAGCCGCAGCCTGCGTCGAATTTCGCATTGGCGCTGAACAAGGGCTTTTCACAGCAAATGCAGTGGTAGATGCCCGGCGCGTCGGTGTGGCTGAAGCGTCCGGTGCCTGCGCGCTCGGTAGCAGCCTGTCGGGTGATCTGATAGGCCATGGGCTCGGCGTTTTTCTCTTGCAGCAGCGCCAGCCATTGCTCTGGTGTTTTGTTGATTTTGAAGGTCATGGTAGGTCCTTGGTGCCTCAGGAGCTGCAACTCACGCTGATGTTGGCGGCCCAGTCCGGCGGAAAGTCGGCCCAGGAGCCGTATGCCGGGTGCTCGTCAAACGGTTGCGCCAGCACCGCCTGTAAAGACGCAAGCACCGAAAAGTCCTTGCGCTGGGCTGCTTCAATAGCCTGCTCTGCCATGTGGTTGCGCAGGACAAATTTCGGATTGGCCGCCAACAAGGCTTGCTGAGCCGAGCCGACGGGCCCACTGCCCAGGCGCTCCCGATAGCGGGCGAGCCAGGGGTCAGCAGCGTCCCGGTCGATGAACAGGTCACGCAGCAGCGCCCAGTCGTTTTCAAGTGCCGCGTTGCTAAGGCGTCGCCAAAAAATCGTGTAGTCGACTTTTTGATGGGCTAATAAAGGCAACAGTTCTTTCAACAAATTCAAATCGTCTTGCTGGGTATCCGATAAGGGCGCTTCGATCGGCGTTGTGTCACCCAGGCCGAGCTTTTGCATCATCAACGAGATGTATTTCGCCTGGTAGACCGCCGGGAAACGGTGCAAGGCGCTCAGCGCAAGTTCACTGTCTTCGATCAGGGGCATCAGCGCCTGGCCCAGGCAGAACAGGTTCCAGTTGGCGATATCGGGCTGGCGCATAAAGGCATATCGGCCCTGGTCATCGCTGTGGTTGCAAATATGCGCCGGGTCGTACGCGTCCATGAACTGGAATGGACCGTAATCCAGGGTCAGTCCAAGAATGCTCATGTTGTCGGTGTTCATGACGCCATGACAAAACCCGATGGCCTGCCAATGCGCGATCAGCTCTGCGGTTTTGACAACCACGGCAGCCAGCAAGTCGCTGTAGGGGTTGGCCTCAGGATGCGTCGGGCTTTGGCAAGATGGGTAGTACTGGGCAATCACAAAGTCGGCCAGTTGTCGCAAGGGTTGAAGCTGATCGCGCGCCGCAAAGTGCTCGAAATGACCGAAGCGGATGAAGCTGGGCGATAACCTGGTCACCACCGCCGCAGTTTCCATGGATTCGCGCCGCACGGGCAGGTCTGAGCCGACGATGCACAAAGCGCGGGTGGTGGGGATGCCCAGCGCCGCCATGGCTTCGCTGGCCAGGTACTCGCGGATGCTCGAGCGCAAGACAGCCCGCCCATCGCCCATTCTGGAGTAGGGGGTCAAACCGCAGCCTTTGAGCTGAATTTCGTAGCCTTGGGTCTCGCCCATCAAGATGGCGCGGCCGTCGCCGAGTTGACCGGCCCAGTGTCCGAACTGATGGCCGCTGTACACGCTGGCAATGGGTTGTGCGTCCTCAAGCAGGCTATTGCCCGCCAGGGCTTGGAGCATCTCCTCCTGCGCCAGCTCCTCGCGACCCCATGACAGCAGCTCGGCCGCCTGGCTGCTTTGCGCCACCCAGTAGGGCTCGGGCATGCCTTGCGGCGCGACCTGGCTGAAGAACGCAGGGCCCAGGGTGTGGAAACGGCTGTCCCAACGGATGGCAAGCGGCTCCGGACTGAGGGATGGGTTGGACATGGCGCTATTGTCGGCCAGGGGCGGCCGCCCCAGGTTTCTCAGGGTTTTGCCGCGCTGCAAGACAGTCAAGACCAGTAACATGTCGACATTGGGCGCTGGCCTGATACGCAGCCGAACGTCAAGATTTGAGCTGACGGCTTAAAGAGGAGAACACTTATGCAAGGTTTGATGCAGTCGCATGCCCTGATGATCTCGTCGCTGCTCTCTCATGCCGAGCGACATCATCCGGATGGCGAGATCGTCTCCCGTCGTGTGGAGGGCGATATTCACCGATGTACCTACAAAACACTGGCCAAGCGGGCCAGGCAGGTCGCACAGTGGCTGGATGCGGATGATGTGGGCTTTGGCCAGCGCGTGGCCACGCTGGCCTGGAACGGCTACCGGCATCTGGAGCTGTACTACGGCGTGAGTGGATCGGGCCGCGTGCTGCACACGCTGAACCCACGACTTCATCCCGAGCAGATTGCTTGGATCATCAATCACGCACAGGACACTGTCTTGTGCTTTGACATGGGATTTTTGCCGATTATTCAGGCGATTCATGACAAGTGCCCCAGCGTGAGACGCTTTGTCGCTTTGTGTGACAGCGCTACCTTGCCCAAGGACAGTGGCATTACCAATTTGCTGAGCTATGAAGCCTGTATCGGCGCGCAATCCGGCTTGTATGAGTGGCCCCAATTCGACGAGCAGACCGCATCGAGCCTGTGCTACACCAGCGGCACAACCGGTCATCCCAAGGGGGTGCTCTACAGCCATCGCTCGACCATTTTGCACGCTATGTCGGCGGCTTTGCCTGATGCGTTGAATTTAAGCGCCCGCGATGCTGTGCTGCCGGTTGTGCCCATGTTTCATGTGAACGCCTGGGGCTTGCCGTATTGCGCCACCATGGTCGGTTGCAAGCTTGTTTTTCCAGGCCCAGCGCTGGACGGCAAATCGGTTTATGACCTGATCGAACAGGAACAGGTGTCTTTTTCTGCCGGTGTGCCCACTGTCTGGCAAATGCTGCTGACGCATATGCGCAGCAATGCGCTCAAATTTTCCAGCCTGAAGCGCACCGTGATTGGCGGCTCAGCCTGCCCGCCAGCCATGATCGCCGCGTTTCAGGACAGTTATGGTGTTGAAGTCTTGCACGCCTGGGGCATGACGGAGATGAGTCCGCTGGGCACGGTGTGCTCGCTGAAGAACAAGCACATGGGCATGAGCGCAGCAGACCAATTGGCCGTGCGGCTGAAGCAGGGGCGCGCAATTTTCGGCGTGGACATGAAAGTGGTCGATGCCGATGGGCAGGAGCAGGCATGGGACGGGCGCAGTTATGGCGACCTGATGGTGCGTGGCCCCTGGATCCTGCGCGACTACTACCAGGGTGATGGACATGCCTTGAACGACGGGTGGTTTCACACCGGCGACGTCGCGACCATCGATGTGGATGGCTTCATGCAGATCACCGACCGCAGCAAAGACGTGATCAAGTCGGGTGGCGAATGGATCAGCTCGATTGACGTTGAAAACATTGCGGTGGCTCATCCGAATGTTGCGATGGCTGCCTGCATCGGTGTGCATCACCCGAAGTGGGATGAGCGCCCGATCGTGGTGGTGGTTAAAAAGCCGGGTGCCGAAATTGATCGGGACAGTCTGCTCGCTTTTTACCAAGGCAAGATTGCCAAATGGCAGGTCCCCGATGACGTGGTGTTTGTGGACGCGATTCCCCTGGGCGGCACCGGCAAGATGCAAAAGACCAAGCTTCGCGAGATGCTGTCGGATTACGTGCTGCCTGAACTTCGTCAGAACGCCTGAGCGACGTGCCAGACCTGGCATTTTGGACGGTGACGCTGCTCAATGGCTTGAGCTATGGGCTCCTGCTGTTCATGCTGAGCGCGGGCCTGACGCTGATTTTCAGCATGTTGGGCGTTTTGAATTTTGCCCACGCCTCGTTCTACATGATGGGCGCCTACCTCGCTTATGCCATCAGCCAGCATTGGGGCTTTGGCCTGGCCCTGCTGGTAGCGCCCCTGTTGATGGGGCTGCTGGGCTCCCTGGTGCAGCGTCATTTGCTCACGGCGGTGCATCGGCGCGGGCATGTGGCTGAACTCTTGCTGACTTTTGGCCTGAGCTACCTGGCATTGGAGTTGGTGCAACTGGTTTGGGGGCGTGGCCCCGTGACCTATGCCTTGCCTGACATGCTGCAGGGCTCGATGTGGACCTTGGCGCAGGTTCAGTTCCCGACCTACCGTGTGTTCATCATGGCGCTGAGCCTCGGTGTACTGGCTGTGCTTTGGTGGGTTTTTGAGCGCACACGTTGGGGCTTGCTGATGCAGGCGGCGCTGGAGCATCCGCAGATGGCCGAGGCCCTGGGTCATGACGTACCGGCGCTGTTTAATCGTGTGTTTGCCGCAGGTTGTGCGCTGGCGGCCTTGGCCGGGGTCTTGGCCGGCGGGGCATTTGTTACCGAGCCCGGCATGGCCGCATCGATTGGCGCACTGGTCTTTGTCGTGATTGTGGTGGGGGGGCTGGGCTCGCTGGCAGGGGCGCTGGCGGCATCGATTTTGATCGGCTTGCTGCAGACCTTTGCAGCGGCCAGCCAGAGCATCAACACCTGGGCGCCCTTGCTGCCGTATCTGCTCATGGTCGCCATGCTGGTCTGGCGACCGCGCGGATTGTTGGGTAAGCGCGGTGACTGAGCCAGCGCGCGCGCGACATCCATCGCAGCAGCTCTGGCGCTGGTGGGTCCTGTATGGGCTGGCGCTGGCCTTGTTGCCGGTGCTTTTGGCTGACCGTTTCGCCATCGGTTTGCTCAGTCAGATCGGCATTTCCATCCTGATTTGCCTGAGCTACTACCTGTTGCTGGGCCAGGCTGGGCTGTTGAGTTTTGGTCACGCGCTCTACACCGGGGTAGGGGCTTTTGCGGCGATTCACTGGCTGCAGGCGGCGCAGCAGGGTGCGATGGTGCCCGTGGTTCTGATTCCCTTGCTGGCAGGTGTGTGCACGATGGCAGTGGCTTGGGTCACGGGATGGCTGAGCACCCGCAGAGGCGGGCTGGTTTTTGCCATGATCACACTGGGCTTGGGCGAGCTGGCCTGGACACTGGCGCAGCGCTTTCCCGCGGTGTTTGGCGGCGAGGCTGGCATCAGTGGCAACCGAGCGGCCGGGCAGGTCTGGCCCGGCACTGGGCTTGGGCCTGATGAGAATCTTTACATGCTGATCGCGGTCTACACCTTTGTGTGCAGCTGGCTGATGTACCGCTTTACCAAAACCCCTTTTGCCCTGACGCTGCGCGCCATGCGCGAGCAACCCGTGCGTGTGGCCACGCTTGGTTTTGATATTCGATCAGCGCGCTTTCGCGTGGTGTGGGTGTCGGCTTTTTTTGCCGGTGTGGCAGGTGGCCTGTCGGCTCTGCATTTTGAGCTCGTGACCAATGAGGTGTTCAGTGTCACACGATCGGGCTCCTACCTGCTGTTCACCCTGGTGGGTGGCACCTCGTCGTTTGCCGGGCCAATTCTCGGCGGCGTGTTGATGGTGCTTGCAACCGATGGCTTGTCGAGCCTGACAGGTGCCTGGCAGCTGTACCTGGGCTTGCTGTTCGTGATCGCGGTTTTGCGACTGCCTGAAGGCCTGGGTGGCTGGCTGTCTGAGCGATGGGCGGGCCTGCGAACCACTGGCCTGACGAAGCTGAGCTGGACGCCTGTGCGCACGGCGCTGGGCATGGCCATGCTGGCACTTTCCGTGGTGGCGGGCATCGAGATGACCTACCAGTACCAGCTGCGTGAGGTGCTCGGTCCCGAGCGCATCCTGTGGGGTGTGGTGCTGGACAGCCAGCGCCTGGCGCATTGGTTGGGCGTGCTGTGCCTGGCGGGCTTGGGATGGGCCACAGCATTTGCAAGGCGGGGGCCACGTGCAGACTGAGCGCACCCAAGTTCTGACTCTTCAGGATGTGAGCATGCGTTTTGGCCAGACGCAGGTCCTGCATCAGGTGAGTTTCTCGATGGCGCCAGGTGAACGCCTGGCCCTGATTGGGCCGAACGGTGCAGGCAAATCCACGCTGTTTGAGCTCATCAGCGGGCGCTTGCAAGCCACTGGTGGACAGATTTCGGTGCATGGACGCCGCATTCACGGCATGGACGATCATGCGGTAAGCCGTTTGGGTGTTGGGCGAAGTTTTCAGACTAACCGGCTGTTTGCCGGCCTTTCGGTGCGCGATCACCTGATGGTGGCTAGTCTAGGGGCGAGCCCCTGGCCTCAAACGTTTTGGGTGCCTGCGGCGGAACAGGCCGCGATGCAGCACGGCGTCGATGCCTTGTTGGAGACGCTTGGCCTGACGGCGGTTGCCCACGTGCTGGCTGGTTCGCTGAGCTACGCACAGCAGCGCGCCCTGGAAATCGGTCTGGGTGTGGCAGGTGATGCACCGCTGGTGTTGCTCGATGAGCCGACCTCGGGCATGAGCCGATCGGAAACCCACCGCTGTGTCGAGCTGATTCGCAGCATCACCCAAGGGCGCAGTCTCTTGATGATCGAGCACGACATGGACGTGGTCTTTCGCTTGGCCGATCGCATAGCAGTGTTGAGCCAGGGCCGCTTGCTGGCCTGCGATACACCGCTTGCTATTCGCGCAAATCCTCTGGTCCAGGCGGCGTACTTAGGCGCCATGCTGAAACATCAGGATGAGGTGCTTGATGCTGCAAATTGAGCGGCTCGACGGCTTTTACGGGCAGAGCCAGGTCCTGCATCAGGTCAGCTTGCGCGTTGAGCGGGGTGAGTTGGTTGCGCTGCTGGGGCGCAATGGCAGTGGCCGCAGCAGCCTGGCGCGCGCTCTCATGGGAATTTTGCGCTGCCGTGGTGATGTGTCCTGGAACCATGCGACCTTGCGGGGCTTGCCAACGCATGAGATTGCGCGGCGCGGCCTGGCTTATGTGCCCGAGAGCCGTGACGTGTTTGGTGGGCTCACCGTGTCCCAAAACCTGGTGTTGGGTCAGAAAAGTCCGCTCCGACAGGACGTCTGCTTGAACTGGTCACAGCAGGCGGCATTTGACCGGTTTCCCGAACTGGCGCGACGGGCCCATACCCTGGCTGGCGTACTGTCCGGCGGCGAGCAGCAGTTGCTCAGCTTGTGCCGCTGTCTGATGGGCCATCCTGAGTGTCTGGTCCTGGATGAGCCCATGGAAGGGCTCTCACCGGAATTGGCAGCCCGGGTCGGCGCGCTTTTGCAGGACTGCCAGGACCAGGGTCTTGCCGTGTTGCTGATTGAGCAAAAGCTCGATGTCAGCGCGCGCTTGGCGCCGCGTTGTTACGTGCTCGGGCGTGGCGCTGTGGTGTTTGACGGCCCGACGCATGCGGCGCTGCAGCCTGAGAGCCCGTGTTCGGCCTGGTTGCGTGTGTGATCCGCTTTTGCGCCATGGTGGCATCAAGATGCTCGCGGTAGGATTGGTCTGCATCGCTTTGAAAGGAATTCCATGAACACGCCTCGCCAGACCGAAGCCAGCGTGGCATTGATCAAGCTCGACAACCCGCCAGTCAATGGCATGGGCTTTGAGACCCGGCTTGCGACCTGGCAAGCCCTCGAGCGCGCCGAGGCGGACCCTCAGGTGGCAGCCATCGTTTTGTTTGGTGCAGGTGCCTTGTTTTCTGCGGGAGCTGACATCCGTGAATTTGGCAGCCCCAAGGCCTACCGCGAACCGAATTTGCTGAGCCTCATTGCGCGTATCGAAAGTTGTGCCAAGCCCGTGATCGCAGCCTTGCACGGAACCTGCATCGGCGGTGGCCTGGAACTTGCCATGGGTTGCCATTACCGCATAGCCGCACCCGGATGCCAGATGGGTCTGCCTGAGGTCAAACTCGGCCTGATCCCTGGCGCGGGCGGCACGCAACGCCTGCCCCGCGCGCTCGGTGTGGAACCAGCATTGAACATGATCGTCAGTGGCGAGTTCATGAAGAGCGAGACTTTGGTGCGCTTGCCCGGTCAGGCCCTGATCGACCGGCTTTCCCAGAGCGAGTCGACGCTGCTGGAAGACGCGCAGGCTTTTGCCCGCGAGGTCGCCGCGCACCGGCCGCTGCCGCGTTTGCGTGAGCGCGCCTGCTCACACCCCCAGGGCGACGGCTTTTTTGGCTTTGCGCGCAACAGCATCAAGGCGGCCATGCCGAATTACCCCGCTGCACTGGAATGCCTGAACGCGGTGCAGGCGGCCACGCGGATGTCCTTCGAAAAAGGCATGACGCTTGAGCGTGAGACTTTTTTGCGCTTGATGGACAGTGCTGAGAGCAAGAGCCTGCGTCACCTTTTTCTGGCCGAGCGCAACAGTGCCAAAGTGCCCGGGGTGAGCGCCGACGCGCGCCTGCGCGAGGTGCGATCCGTGGCGGTCATCGGCGCGGGCACCATGGGTAGCGGCATTGCGATCAATTTCTTGAACGCGGGCATGCCCGTGACCCTGATCGACTCCACGGCCCAGGGTCTGGAGCGTGGTGTGAAAGCAATAGAGGGCATTTACCAGGCGCAGGTAAAAAAAGGAAAGCTGCGCGAGGAACAAGCCGCCCAGCGTGTAGGCCTGCTCAAGGCGACGCTCGACCAGTCGGACCTGGCCACGGCCGACCTGGTGATTGAGGCGGTGTTTGAGGATATGGCTGTCAAGAAAACTGTGTTTGGCGCGCTCGACAAGCTGGCCAAGCCCGGCGCGATTTTGGCGAGCAACACGTCGACGCTAGACCTTAACGAATTAGCGGCCTCCACCAGTCGTGCTAGCGATGTGGTTGGTCTGCATTTTTTCAGCCCGGCCAATGTGATGCGCCTTCTCGAGGTGGTGCGCGGTGATAAGACCGCACCCGATGTATTGGCCACCGTGATGAAGCTGGGCAAGCAGATCAAGAAAACACCAGTGGTGTCAGGTGTTTGTGATGGCTTTATTGGCAACCGGATGCTGGAGCAATATGTGCGGCAGGCTGGTTTTTTGCTCGAGGAGGGCTGCAGCCCACGCCAGGTGGATCAGGCCATCGAGCGTTTTGGCTTTGCCATGGGACCGTTTCGCATGAGCGATCTGGCAGGCAACGACATCGGCTGGGCGATACGCAAGCGGCGTTACGTGGAAAAGCCCGAGGTGCGCTACAGCCCGATTGCCGATCGTTTGTGCGAATTGGGGCGCTTTGGGCAAAAAACCTCGGCTGGCTGGTACGACTACCGTCCAGGCCAGCGCGAGGCGCAGGCGAGCGCGGTGGTGGCCAAACTGATCGACGACTACCGCGCCGAGCACAGCATTCAGGCACGCGCTGTGAGCGAGGACGAGATCGTGCAGCGTCTGGTTTTCGCGCTGGTTAACGAGGGTGCTCATGTGCTTGAAGAGGGCATTGCAGCACGTGCTGGCGATATTGATGTGGTCTATCTCATGGGCTACGGTTTTCCGGCCTGGCGCGGTGGCCCGATGCACTATGCCAACGAGTGGGGACTCGATCGGCTGGTGCACCTGATGAAAGAGTTTGCCGCCAACCCGATGGATGACGGTGTTTTTTGGCAACCAGCCCCCTTGCTCAGCCGTCTGGCAGCGCAGGGCGGTGTGTTTTCTTAAGAGGTGGCACGATGACGCAAGCGGTGATCGTTTCAACAGCGAGAACGCCATTGGCCAAAAGCTGGCGTGGTGCTTTCAACATGACGCACGGCGCCACCCTTGGTGGTCATGCGGTGGCGCAGGCGATCGCCCGCGCGGGCCTGGCGCCTGGCGAGGTCGAGGATGTGATCATGGGCTGCGCCTTGCCAGAGGGCGCGACAGGCTGGAATATTGCGCGCCAGATTGCGCTGCGCGCGCAGTGTCCGGTCAGTGTGCCGGGCATGACGATCAATCGGTTTTGTTCCTCCGGCTTGCAGTCGATCGTGCTGGCAGCACAACGCGTGATCGCAGGCGAGGGCGAGATCTATGTCGCCGGCGGCGTCGAGAGCATCTCCTGCGTGCAGCAGGAATCCAATCAGCACTTTCTTGAAGAGCCCTGGCTGCAGCGAGAGAAGCCCGAGATCTACTGGAGCATGCTTCAAACCGCAGAGCAGGTGGGCAAACGCTATGGCATTGGCAAGGATGCCATGGATGCCTACGGCGCCCAGAGCCAGCAACGGGCTGCAGCGGCCCTTGCGCAAGGCCTGTTCAAGGAAGAGATTGCGCCCATCACCGTGGTGCGCGGGGTCGCGGATCCGAAAACAGGTATGCGCAGCGTGGAGCAAAGCATCGCTGATGACGAGGGCATTCGCGGCGACACAACCGCCGAGTCGATTCGCCATTTACGCTCAGCGCTGCCTGGTGGTCTCATTACGGCAGGCAATGCCAGCCAGTTTTCCGACGGTGCCGGTGCCGTGGTGGTGATGGACGAGCAAGTGGCCGAGCGCCGGGGATTGAAGCCTTTGGGCCGATTCCTCGGTTTTGCGGTGGCGGGCTGTGAGCCTGACGAGATGGGCATTGGCCCGGTGTTTGCCGTGACCAAGGCCCTTGAACGTTTAGGCTTGCAGATGGATGACATTGACCTGTGGGAACTTAACGAGGCCTTCGCGGTACAGGTGATTTATTGCCGTGATCGCCTGGGCATGGATCCGCAGCGGCTCAATGTCAACGGCGGTGCGATTGCGCTGGGGCATCCCTATGGCATGTCGGGCCAGCGGCTCACGGGGCACGCCCTGATGGAGGGACGTCGACGTGGCGCCAAGCGCGTTGGTGTGACCATGTGTATCGGCGGCGGCATGGGTGCTTGTGGCATCTTTGAGGTACTCCGTTGAAGGCCGCGCTGAGCAGGATGTTTGCGGCGATCAGGCAGGTCCGGCGATGACCCGCAGCGTACAGGAGTTGTTGAGCCTGCAAGGGCGCAACGCCCTGATCTCGGGCGGGTCGCGCGGTCTGGGTTTGCAGTTGGCGCAGGCTCTCGGTGAGGCTGGTGCCCGGGTGATGCTGTGCGCGCGCAAAAGCGAGGAACTGGAGCTGGCCTGTGGCCGACTGCAAGACCAGGGTCTGGATGCCCGGTGGGTCGCGGCGGACTGCGCCAGCCCTGAAGGCATCGAGCATGTGGTGAGCGAGACGCTGCAGCGCATGGGTGACATTGACATTCTGGTGAACAATGCCGGCGCAACCTGGGGCGCTGCGGCCCAGGACCATCCGATCGAAGCCTGGGACAAGGTGATGAACCTGAATGTGCGCGGCTACTTCCTGATGTGTCAGCAGGTCGCAAGACGCAGCATGATTGCCCGCGGTCGGGGTCGCATCATCAACATGGCGTCGATTGCCGGGCTGGGTGGCGTTGCCGACATGAACACAATTGCGTACAGCACATCCAAGGGCGCTGTGATCAATTTCACCCGCGCGCTGGCGGTGGAGTGGGGCGTTCACGGGATCACGGTGAACGCGATCTGCCCGGGTTTTTTTCCCAGCAAGATGACAGCAGGCACCCTCAAGGCGCTTGGGCCTGATCGGCTGGCGGCCAGCGCGCCCTTGAAGCGGCTCGGTGATGATGAAGACCTCAAAGGTTTGTGCGTGCTGCTGGCCAGCGATGCGGCGAAGCACATCACGGGGCAGTGGGTGGCAGTCGACGGTGGCGTCAGCGCCCAGGTCGTGGGTTAAGAAACAAAACAATCAGGAATTGGTCGATGGAATTCCCCGTGCATGTGCCCTTTGTCGAGCATCTGGGCTTTGAGTTGGTGTCGGTTGACGCTGCCCGTAGCGAGTTGCATTTCGAGCCGCAGGGCGAACATCTCAATTCGCATGGCATGGTGCACGGCGGTGTGTTGATGACGCTGCTCGATGTGACCATGGCCATGGCCGCACGCGCGGGTCGTTCAGACGTGGGGGTGGTGACGATCGAGATGAAGACCACCTTCATGCTGCCAGCCAGCGGGGTCTTGAGTGCGCGTGGCTTGGTGAAAGTCAAGACAGGTCAGATGGCTTTTATGGAAGCCACGGTGTTTGATAGCCGGCAACGCAGCTGCGCGCATGCCACAGGCACGTTTAAATTCGTTCATCCGGGACAGGCCAAGGGTCGTGAGGCGACGCCGATCGTGACCGATTAGCGGTTATCCTGATGCGTTTAATGGAGACTGTGATGTCAGATAACGCGCTCATCGTGCTCAAGAGTCGCCCCGTCGGGCCGGCCACGCTGGATAACTTTGAACTCAGGCGCGCGCCGCTCACCGCACTGGATGCTGGTCAGGTTCGCGTCCGCCACCAATTCCTCAGCCTGGATCCTTACATGCGCGGGCGCATGAACGAGGGCAAGAGCTATGCCGCCTCGCAGGTGCTTGGCGAGGTCATGATTGGTGGCACGGTGGGTGAGGTGGTGGAGTCCCGACACCCGGCTTTCACTGTGGGCGACGCGGTCGTTGGTATGGGTGGCTGGCAGCTTTACAGCGTGGTCAATGCGGATCAGCCGGGTGCTTTGCGAAAGCTCGACACCCGGCAGATTCCGATCAGCGCCTACCTCGGTGCGGTGGGCATGCCCGGTGTCACCGCCTGGTGGGGGTTGGTTCGTATTCTTGAACCCAAGGCGGGCGAGACCGTGGTGGTCAGTGCCGCTGCGGGTGCCGTTGGCAGCGCCGTGGGTGCACTCGC
Source organism: Comamonadaceae bacterium (assembly GCA_038145425.1). Taxonomy (GTDB): domain Bacteria; phylum Pseudomonadota; class Gammaproteobacteria; order Burkholderiales; family Burkholderiaceae_C; genus Rhodoferax. The sequence goes on from JAYQPP010000015.1 coordinate 48,114, forward strand.
GCGAGCGCGTGGCTGCCGTGTGGTCGGTATTGCCGGTGGGCCTGACAAATGCGCCTATGTCAGGGACGAACTGGGCTTTGATGACTGCGTGGACTACAAAGCGCATCCTGCGCTGGCTGATTTGTCCCAAGCCTTGAAGGCGGCCTGCCCCACGGGTATTGATGGCTACTTTGAAAATGTGGGCGGCCTCGTCACCGATGCCGTGATGCGGCGCATGAATGCTTTCGGGCGCATGGCGGTCTGCGGCATGATTTCCCGATATGACGGTGTGCCGCACAGCATGGCTGATCCTTCCTTGATCCTGATCAGTCGTTTGAAACTCCAAGGGTTTATCGTGAGCGAGCATCTGCAGGACTGGCCCGAGGCGCTGCGCGAGTTGTCCGGCTTGTACATCAGCGGCAAGTTGCGGCCGCGCGAGTCGGTTGCCAACGGTCTGGAAGCAGCACCAGAGGCGTTTTTAGGCTTGTTGAAGGGCCGGAATTTCGGCAAGCAGTTGGTGCGCTTGTAAGCCGTCGGTCCTTGTCGCGCGGAAAAATGGGTACAGCTGCATTGGACTTGAGGAGGTTCTGATGTCGTTTCATTTGTGGTCTTTCGGCCAGCACGCGGCCTCGAGCAGCGATGAGATGCTTTGGCGTCTGATGGCGTTCAATGACATGCGGGTGGCTGAGTTGTACGAGGTTTTGCGCTTGCGCAGCGAAGTCTTTGTACTGGAGCAAAAGTGCCTGTACCAGGACATGGACGGTGCCGATCCGCAGGCCATGCATGTGCTGGGTGTGCGCCAGGGTGAGTTGCTGGCGTATGCGCGCTGTTTCGCACCTGGCGTCAAGTTTGCGGAAGCGACCATTGGGCGCGTGCTGACGCGACCGAGTGCGCGCGGCACCGGACTGGGCCATGAACTCATGGAGCAGGCGATCCGCGCGGTGAGTCAGGTCTGGGGCCCGCAGCCGATCCGTATCGGCGCACAAAGCCAACTGATTAGCTACTACGCACAGCATGGCTTCAAGGTGGCAAGCGGTCCTTACGACGAGGATGGTATCGAGCACGTCGAAATGTTGTTACCCAATAGCCATGAATGGCATCAGCGACCCAGCGCTGCCTTATCTGCGAAGGCTTGAGATGCAACAGCTAGTCGTTGCGTACAAGGACGAGCGATGACGCACCCGTATGTCGGTAAAACCGCTGTGATCACCGGGGCGGCTTCAGGCCTGGGTTTGGCGCTGGCACGCCACGCTGCGCAGCTGCGCATGAAGCTGGTACTGGCTGATCTTGAGTCGGCGGCTCTTGCGCGCTGCGAGCAGGAGTTGCGGCAAACAGGGGTGGAGGTGCTGGCAGCCCGCGTGGATGTTGCACAAGACGAACAGGTCAAAGCTCTGGCGGATCAGACCCGCGAACGCTTTGGGGCGCCGCACCTGGTCTTTAACAATGCGGGGGTGGCTACGGGTGGTTTGCTCTGGGAGGCGAGCGAGCTGGACTGGCAATGGGTGCTGGGTGTGAACCTGATGGGCGTGGTGCATGGTGTGCGTCGGTTCACGCCCATGATGCTTCAGGCTGCCAAAGAGGACCCAGCTTACGCTGGCTGCATCGTCAACACGGCGAGCATGGCAGGTCTGGTCTGTGTGCCCAATATGGGTGTTTACAACGTCAGCAAACATGCGGTGGTCGCATTAACCGAAACCCTTTGCCATGACCTGGCCCTGGTCACACAGCAGGTTCACGCTGCCGTCGTGTGTCCCTACTTCGTGCCCACGGCAATTGGCCAGAGTGAACGTAACCGCACCGGCCAGTCAAAGCCTGGCGATGAGGCCTTAAGCGCCAGCCAGCGGGTCAGTCGTGACATGATGGACAAGGCGGTGCGCTCTGGCAAGGTGAGTGCCGAGCAAGTGGCTTCATTGGTTTTTGATGCGATCGCGCGCAAGCGTTTTTACGTCTTCAGCCATCCGCAGGCCATGCAGGGCGTGTCGCAGCGCTTTGAGGATGTTCTTGCGGCGCGCAATCCCACTGATCCCTATGCGCATGCGCCACAGCTTTCGGAGTTGTTACGTCGCGCAGTGGCCAGCTGAAGCACCTGTGCGATTGCGCACAAGTCTTCTTGGCTTGTGCGCGCTGGCGCAATCGGCTGTGGTGAGGCGATTGCAAGCGTCAATTTTCGATCGGCGACAATGCGCGGCGCTGGTGTGCAGGTCTGTCGTGATGGGGCGTTGGCGCCAGAGTTTTTTATGCAACTGTCGGATTTATTGACGCTTCCATTTGGGCCACCGAGCCTGCCGAGGGCCGAGGTGTTGTTGATGGCTGAGCTCGATGCCAGCGAGCCTGATTTGCGTCGCGTGGACCAGTTGCTCTCCAGCGATCCGGCGCTGACTTTCCTGGTTTTGCGCCGTGCCAACACCGCGTCGCTGGGTCTGAGCGCCCGGGTTCACAGCGTCAGTGAGGCGCTCGGTTTCTTAAGCCTTCAAGCTGTGCGCGAACTGGTCAACAGCAATGCGCAGGCCATGGCTGCGTTTGGCAAGGTGCCGGGTGTGCCGATGGAGCAGTTTTGGCAATACAGCGTGGACTGCGCCAAACTGGCCCGTTCGCTGTCCGCGTTTATGCAGCTCAATCAACAAGCCGCTTACACCGCCGGCCTGCTGCACGGGCTGGGCATGCTGTTGATGCGCAAGAGCATGCCGCAGGTCTTGGCGCTTGACGCTCAGTTGCCGCCCATGGGTTTGATGCGCGCGCGTCTGGAGCGACACAGCCTGGGTTTTTGTTTCTCGCAGGTGAGCGCGCAGCTCGCACGCATGGCCTCGTTTCCCAGTGTGGTGGTTGATGCCATGCACTACCAGCACGAACCCTTTGACAATGACGCGTACGAGCCCTTGGCCGGTGTGCTGAATTTGGCCGTCTGGCGGGCTCGCACACTTCAGGCCGGTCTCAAAGGTAATCACCTCACCGTGACATTTCCGTCTGAGGTGGCTGACGTGTTGGGGCTCGATATTGACATGGTGCTGCAGCAGGATCCGATCGACTGGTCCGCCCAGAACACGGGTTTTGGAAGCCTATAGCCGGCGATGAAAGCCCTGGCCATTTATGCAGGCCGCAAGGCTTTCAAGCATCTTCGAGACAATGGTCTGAGCAGTGCCGATGTGCGCGTCGTTGCCGGCGCAGCCGGCGGCCCCAAAGCGCTGATTCTGGGTCCGTTGGACCGGTTTTTGTTCGGGCACTGGTTGGCGCAAAGCAGTGAGCCAGTCGATTTGATCGGCGGATCCATCGGGGCTTGTCGCATGGCAGCGGCTTGCATGCATGACCCTGTGCGGGCTTTTCAACGCTTTGAGCAAGGCTACATCGACCAGGACTACCCCGTATTGCCTGGTGAGCGCAGACCGCCAGCGGCGCGGGTGAGTGCGCTCTTCAACAAAACCTTGCGAGGCTTTTACGGCGAGGCGCTGCCCGATGTGCTGCAGCATCCAAAGTACCGGCTCCATGTCATCACCTCTCGCGGCAAAGGCTTGCTGTCTCAGCTACAGACCTGGCCTGCCTGGCTTGGTTTTTTGCAGGCCTATGCGCGTAATCTGCGCAGCCGCCCGACCCTGGGACGCAGTTTGGAGCGCGTGGTTTTCTCAAGCCCGCTCAATGGCCGGGCTGCGCCACTACCGTTTGATCATCAAGACTTTCCAACTGTTCAGGTCACGCTCACCCAGGACAACTGCTTGCCGGCACTGCAGGCAAGTTGCTCGATTCCCTTTGTGCTCGAGCCGGTGCAAGGCATAGCTGGCGCACCGGCGGGCTGGTATTGGGACGGTGGTCTGGTGGACTATCACCTGCACCTGAACTACCAGAAACTGGTGCTCTATCCCCATTTTCAGCCCGCGGTCGTGCCAGGCTGGCTGGACAAGCACCTGAAGCGACGGCACCACGCGAGTCCTTTTCTCGATTGGATGGTGTTGCTTGCGCCGCAGGCGACGTGGGTGTCGGGTCTGCCCAATGGCAAATTGCCGGACCGCACTGATTTCACGCATTACGCCCGCGATGTGAGGGCGCGCCAGACGGCCTGGCGTGGCGCGGTCTCGGCCAGCCAGCAACTCGCCGATGAATGGGCACAATGGCTTGAACGCCCCAAAATCGGGCAGCTGGTAGCCCTGACTTAGACCGAGACCATCATGGACCCACAGCCGTCTGTTGTGCGTTACGGCATCGGCTGGCCACTGCTGGGCTTTGTTGCGGGCAGTGCGGCGCAGCTTGCGCAAAGCGCCTTGTGGTCGAGCGCGGTCTACGCCACAGTCCTTAGTCTTGCGCTGGCATGTCTGATTTTTGTCAGCGCTCTGATGCGCAGAAGGCGTCTTGCTGCAGCCCTTGTTGCGTTTTCGCTGGGCATCACTTGTGCACTGGCGGGTTTTGCAGCCACTGGGTGGCGTGCTGCAGCGCAGGCCAGTCAGGCCCTGGCCGCTGCGCTTGAGGGCAAAGACCTGCAGGTGAGCGGTGTGGTGACCGACATGCCACAGTACCGCCAGACAGGCGTGCGTTTTGGATTTCGTATTGATAAAGCGACGCTGGACGGCCAGGTCGTGTCTGTGCCGCCAGATGTCAGTTTGAGCTGGTATTTCGATCGACCTGGGGCGGTCACGACCTCAGGCGGCGAGGCTGATGCCGACGCCGATGCCGCGAACGCAGTCGCAGGTGCGCAGATTGCGTTTCAACCCGCCCCCGTGCGCGCAGGCGAGCGATGGCAGCTGATGGTACGCCTGCGTGCACCGCACGGCACACTCAATCCCTTTGCTTATGACAGTGAGTTGCGTCAGTGGGAGCGGGGTATTCAGGCGGTCGGTTATGTGCGCCGCGGCCCAAAGGATGCGTCGCCCCAAGGGCTGGGGCAGACCTGGCGTCATCCGGTTGAACTGGCGCGCCAGCAGGTGCGCGAGCGGCTTCATGAACAAGGCCTGGAGCCGCGATCTGGCGGGGTGGTTGCAGCCCTGGTGCTGGGTGATCAGGCGGCTATTGATCGCATCGACTGGCATGTGTTCAGACAGGCGGGGGTTGCGCACCTGATGAGTATTTCCGGCCTGCACATCACCATGTTTGCCTGGCTAGCTGTACGTCTGCTGGCATGGGCCTGGCGTCGGTCTGTCTTTTTATGTGGGCTGTGGCCAGCGCCCAGCGCTGCCTTGCTTGGCGGCGTGTTGTTGGCCGGCGCGTATGCGCTGTTCAGCGGCTGGGAGGTGCCGGCGCAGCGCACTGTGCTGATGCTGGCTGCGATCACGGGTTTGAATGCACTGGCGATTCGCTGGCCCTGGCCGCAGATCTGGCTCCTGGCCTGTGCTGTGGTGGTGATGATCGACCCCTGGGCTTTGTTGCAGGCAGGCTTCTGGTTGAGCTTTGTAGCTGTTGGTATTTTGTTTGCCATGGGGCCGCCAGGAGGCGCAAACGCGCAGCAGGGGGTGCTCGAGCGTCTGCGTGCCTTGGTACGCGAGCAAGCGCTAATCGGGCTGGCTTTGGCACCCCTGTCGCTGCTCTTGTTCGGGCAGTTTTCGATTGTTGGTTTTGTGGCCAATTTGTTTGCAATTCCCTGGGTGACCTTGCTGGTCACGCCGCTGTCCATGCTGGGTGTGGTGTGGGCCGAAGCCTGGGTCATGGCCTCCGTGACTGTGCAGTGGCTGGTCGCAGCACTTTCCATGGTTGCTGATTTGTCCTGGTCGGTCCTGGCGCGCCCGCAGGCACCCCTTGTTCTGGGCGTTCTGGCGGTGCTCGGTGGCGTGGGGGTGGCTTTGCGATTGCCCTGGTCGTTGCGAGCGCTGAGCCTGGTGACCCTGTTGCCCGTGTTGCTATGGCAGCCAAGCGGTGTGCCTGATGGCGAATTCGAGCTGATCGCGGTCGATATTGGGCAGGGCAATGCCGTGCTGATTCGCACCAGCCAACACGCTTTGCTCTACGACACGGGGCCAAGCTTCGGTGTGGACCATGACGCGGGCCAGGCCATATTGCTGCCCCTGTTGCGTGCGATGGCGGTACGACTCGACCGGGTACTGCTCAGTCATCAGGACGCCGACCACACGGGTGGCGCGGCAGCGGTGCTGGTGGCGCATCCTCAGGCCGAGGCTTTGGGTTCGGTCGATGAGGCACACCCGCTGCAAAGCGTGCGTGCGATTCGAGCCTGCGCCGCGCAGCAGCGCTGGCAATGGGATGGCGTGGACTTCGAGATTCTTTGGCCGCCCAGCGGCCAGGTGCAAAGTGGTGCAAAACCCAACACCCGCAGTTGTGTGCTGCGCATTGCCAGTTCAAGCGCAAGCGCTTTGATGACGGGCGATATCGAGCGCAAACAAGAACGCGAGTTGGTTCTGTCCTTGGGTGATGCACTGCGCGCCGACCTCTTGCTGGTGCCACATCACGGCAGCAAAACGTCCAGTAGCGACGCGTTTCTGGATCAGGTCACGCCGCAGACCGCCTTGTTGCAGGCGGGTTATCGAAATCGCTATGGGCATCCGGCCGCTGAAGTCTCGCAGCGCTACGCACAGCGCGGTATCGATGTGCGCAGCACGGTTCAGTGTGGCGCGATCACCTGGCAATCCTGGCGGCCTGAGCTCAGCACCTGCCCGCGGGTACAAGCGCCACGCTACTGGCGTCATCAGGTGCCTGATTGAACGACGGCGGGGCCTGGCGCATGGGGGCTGTTGACGGCCTTTGTTGTCGCGCGGCAAGGCCTAGCGGTTGGGTCCGGCTTCGACGACCGCCTTGATGGCGAGTCCCAACTCAATCACCGCCATCGCGTAGTAGCTGCTCCAGTTGTAGCGCGTGATGACGTAAAAGTTTTCCGTGCCAGCGACATAGCTGGGTGGATCATCGCCGTTGAAGAGTTCAATCAATGCCCATTTACCCGGGTAATTTTTTGCGACCTCGTCATCGATGCGCACGCCAAGCTGGCGAAACTGCGCCCAGGTGAAGGTTGGCAGGATGTCGGGGGCCAGCAGGGTGGTTTTATCCAGGCTGGTCGAATCCAAACGCATGTCGAAATGGGTGGGTTGCTGGTTTTGCCAGCCATAGGCCTTCAGGTAGTTGGCTACAGAGCCGATGGCATCGGCCGGGCTTTCCCACAGGTCAACATCGGAATCGTTATCGAAGCTGACCGCGTGCTTGAGCCAGCTGCTGGGCATGAATTGCGCCAGTCCCATGGCGCCGGCATAGCTTCCACGCAGCGACAGCGGATCGCGATTGAGCTGTTTGGCTAGCTTTAAGAAATAAGCAAGCTCGGAGAAAAAATAGTCGCTGCGCTGCTGCGCACGCGGGTGGCTTGCCGGAAAGTCGAAGGCCAGGGTGGCCAGGGCATCGATGATTCTGTGCTTGCCCGTGTGCCGGCCATAAAGCGTCTCGACGCCAATAATGCCCACGATGATCTCGGCAGGCACGCCATAAACCGTTTCAGCGCGTTCCAGTGCTTGCCGGTGCTCGCGCCAGAACTGCACTCCGGCGCCGATGCGCTGCGGCTCAACAAAGCGTTCCCGATAGGCCGCCCAGTTCTTGGCCACCCCAACAGGCGCTGGCTCCACCGCTTTGGCGATGGCTGGCACGAAGCTCGCCTGCGACAAAATCTTCTGCACCCACTTGGCGTCGAGTTCCTGCAGGGATGCCAGTCGCCGGGCCACGGCAGCGGTGTCGATCCGCCGGGCGTAGCTGCCAGCACTCGGCGCCGAAGGTTTACTTGTGGGCTTTGAGGCCTTGGGCGGCGCTTGCTTGGCCACCTTCGGCCGCGTTGCGCTTGGCTTGGCCTCTTGTGCGCTGGCCGGCACGCTGCCCAATGTGCCCATGACACATGCGAGCGCTGCGACGACGGGTGCAAAAGGTATCAGGGCCATAGGGAGCGGATTCAATCAGCTGGACGGCGTAGAGCGGGCAAGTGGCCAAGCTGTCGGCGAAGTGTAGCCAAGGCCTTTGGATCAAGCGCGTGCGCTGGGTGTGGCAAGGCTGCGTAGCGCAGCTGCTCCAGTGCGTCCAGCCATTGCAGCCATTCGCGCGTGGGCCCCAGCTGTGCGCCAGGTCTGTGCTGCGCCAACTCAATGATCCGGGCCAGCTCTCTGGGTGTGGCGTTGGCCTTGATGGCCTCCGGGCTCAGAACCTGAATGCGCTTGCGCGCCTGATCAAGCAGTCTGAGCCAGGGTTGGCGGGCCCGCACTTGCCAGCCGCTCAGCGCTGCTGCGACCAAGCTGATCAACACCACCAGTGTGCTCAGCAGGACGACCAGGTCTTCCCAGCTGGGCGAAGCCACACCCAGGCGCAGCAGGAGCTCGAGCTGGTTGGCCTGCTCGTAATTGAGTACCCACTCGTTCCAGCGGTTATTGATCGCATCCCAATACGAGCGCAATTGCCAGACCAGCGCCGGACTGATGCGGCCCAGAATCGCAGTGGCGACATCGGGTGTCGAACCCGCCGGCCGCTGCAGGCTGCTGATACGCTGCGGTGCGACGGCACTGGTGGGGTCGACGCGCTGCCAGCCCCGGTCAGCCAGCCAGACTTCGGCCCAGGCATGCGCATCGCTTTGGCGCACAGTCCAGAAATCGTCGATTGGGTTTTTCTCCGCACCCTGGTAGCCTGTGACGATACGAGCTGGCACGCCAAGCATGCGCATCAAAACCACGAAGCTGGAGGCGATGTGCTCGCAAAAGCCGGCTTTGCGGTCAAACCAGAACTCGTCGGCAACATGTTCGCCGAAAACGCCTGGCTCCAAGGTGTAGCGGTAGTTACCCTCGCGCAAGTGCTGCAAAGCCGTGCTGACCCAGTAGCGTGCGGTCTCGGTTTGTGCGACTTGCTGCAACGCGGCGGGTGCTTGTCGGATCAGGTCCTGGGCCCATTGCCGGGTGCGTGGGTTGCCTGTGGGTGGCAGGGCCAGGTAGCGCGCTCTCGCCGCGCCTGAGAGGCTCTGACCATAGCGATAGCTGGTGTAAGCCTGGGCCCGGTAGCGGGTGACGGTTTGCACGCCCGCAGGCTTGAGCCATTGCAAGTCGGCCCCGCGCCTGATGCGCGTGCCAGCCAGAGTTGGTGGCTCGACAGTTGCTTCCATGCTCAGCAGCCAGGCTTGCTGATGCGGTTGTAGTGTCAACTCGTAGCCCAGCGGCGCCCCTTCGGTCTCAACGATGCCCGGGCTCAGAACAGGCATGCCCGAGGGCGCCCGCCATTGGCGCCCATCAAACTCGGAGAGCACCGGGCCGCGGAAATACAGTTGACTAGTGGGCGGCGCCGGCCCGTCAAAGCGAACACGCAATGCCACGCTCGGATCCAGCGCAAGCGAGGCCACACTGCCGACTTCCATGCTTGCCGAGAGCCCGCTTTTGGCGCTGATGGTTTGGTTGGGCAGTCCCCAAAGTGGCGCGATTCTCGGAAAAAACAGGAACAGCGTCAGCATCACAGGCGTGCCCAGTACCATCATCCGCAGGGCTTGTCGAGCAGACTGCCACAGTGGTGCCGGGCCGGTCATCGTGTGGGCATTGACCAGGGCAGTCAGCAAGCCCAGAAGGCCTATCAACATGCCTACGGCGCCCAGCAGGGATTGAGCGTAAAAAAATCGGGTCAGCATCAGAAAGAAGCTGAGAAAAAACACCACGAACGCGTCGCGTCGCGCCCGCAATTCGAGCGTTTTCAGGGCCAGCAGCACGACGATCAGGGTGACGCCTGCGTCACGCCCGAACACGGTTCGAAAGCTCATCAGTGTCGCCACCACTGATACAGCTACCAGAGCCAGTAACCACCAGCGCGAAGGCAGTGGCTGTGCGCGCCAGGCCAGCAGCGCACGCCAGAGCATCAAAGCCACACTGAGCACGCCACACCACCAGGGTAGTTCGTCGTACATGGGTATGACCACCCAGGCCACCACCAAGAGCATGAACAGCGTGTCGCGTGTCTCACGCGGCAAGGCTGCGCGCGACAAGCGCCTCATGCGGTAGCCAGTGCCTGCAGGCACCTGTGCATATGCGCCTCGCCGCTGGACGGCTCAATGACCTGGGAGGGTAAGCGCAGGCCGTAGCGCAGCCCTTGTGCCTGCGCCCGCAATACCCAGGCACACAAGCGAGACAGCTGCGCTTCGAGCCCGACCAAGCCGGTCGCGGCCGGACTGAGCCACAGGCTGCTGTCTTGCCTCGATTCAAAGTCACGGCTGATGAGTTCGCCGGTTCGTGCCACTTTTTTCCAGGCCATGTTTTTCAGCGGATCACCTGGGCGATAGGGCCGCAAGGTGTCAGGCTCTCCACTGGGTGCGCGCACCGTCAAAGCTTCTGCAGCCGGCGTCGCACCTGGCGTATGGGGTAATGGTGGCGCTTTGTCTTCTGCCCTGGGGTAGACCCAAATTTTTTGGGCGGGACGCCATAGCGCCCACACGCGAAAACAGCCCAGGGGATACAAAGTGTGCAGCACCACGGTTGGCAAGCTCTGGCGTCCGCGCTCGCGCGTACGCAGTTGCAAGTGGAGCAGGCGTTGCGACTGGCGATCCAGGTCGGTCCAGGCCTGCCCCGATAGGGCGCGCCAGTTCAGCCCGATGGAAAAGCGTGCACGTGCGCTGGGGTTGTTCAGACGGATACCGATGGCGACGGTGTCGCCCGCGTGTACCGGATCGGCTGCCATCATCTGCGCATGCAGTCCCCGCAGGGTGCCGTGCCCCATGTGCATGGCCACCAGCGCACTGCCGGCAATCATGAAGGTCAGCACGTAGCCGAGATTGAGTTGGTAATTGATCGAGGACACCAGCAACAGCAATAGCGTGGCGCCAAGCATCAGGCCTGCTTTGGTGGGAACGATGTAGACGTTGCGCTGACCTAGCTCGATATGGTCCTGAACCGGCAGACGCGCCAGCCACCACGACCGGATGCGCGCAGCAGGCCAGGCCATGGCGGCGATCAAGGCAATGCAACCGCCTCAAGCATGGCTTGCACCTGCTCGTGGGCGCCAAGGCTGGCTTCGCGCTGTGGTGTCAGGCGGTGCGCGACGGTTTGCGGCAGGATGGCGCGCACATCGTCTGGCGCGACATAAGTTCTGCCGTGGAGAAAAGCATGGGCTCGGGCTACCCGCAACACCGCCAGGCCGGCACGAGGACTCAACCCCTGCACAAACCACTGGCCGCTGCGTGTGGCATCCACCAGGTCCTGGATGTAGTCCAGCAGCGCGTCGGCTGCATGCACTGCTTGAATCTGCTGCTGCACCGCGGCGAGCGCATCTTCATCAAGCAGCGGCTCCATTCGGTCGATCATCGATCGCCGGTCGCTGCCGACCAGCAGTTCGCGTTCGGAAGCCCGATCGGGGTACCCCAGGGCAATGCGCATGAGAAAGCGATCCAGCTGGGACTCAGGCAGGGCGTGTGTGCCTTGTTGCTCATAGGGGTTTTGCGTGGCGATCACAAAAAAAGGCTGGGGCAGGGCGCGGGTATGGCCCTCGACCGTGACCTGGCGCTCTTCCATGGCTTCTAGCAAGGCACTTTGTGCTTTGGGGCTTGCGCGGTTGATCTCGTCGGCCAGAAGAACCTGCGTGAACAAAGGTCCCGGGTGAAAGTTGAATTGCGCGCGCTGCCGATCAAAAATCGACACACCCAGCAGGTCGCTGGGCATCAGGTCACTGGTGAACTGCATGCGCCTGAACTGCAAGCCGAAGGAGCGCGCCAGCGCGTGTGCCAGCGTGGTTTTTCCAACGCCTGGCACGTCCTCAATCAGCAGATGGCCGCCTGCCAGCAAACAGGTCACGCTGTCGAGGATCTGTGCTGGCTTACCGACAATCACCTGGTTGAGGCGAGTCAGTAAGTCCTGTATCTGTTGATGGGTCGTCATCTGATAACCTTAGCAAACATTTCAATCATCACGCTCTCACACATGGCAATGCCCGTTAAATTCACCATCCCACGGGCCAGCCGTCGTCCGATCATGCCAGAGTGTGCCCAGTACACCGTCAAAGTCTGGCAAGCGCGACGGACGACTGTGGCGGGTGGCCGTGGTTCGACGCCATTGCATCGGCGTTCAGGCTTGAGGGGCTTTGAATCATGGTAAACGAATGGTTTTCACAAGCTCTGGTGTGGATCACGCCGCTTTTTAGTGCGGATGCAGCTCGGGAAATGCTGGTCTTTCTGGGTTGCGGTTTGGTGGCCTGGATCTTGACGCAAGCCCTGTCGCGGGCCGCGCAGTGGGTTGGTCACAACTCCGTGTTATTCGGTGATCGCCTGCTCGATGGCCTGCTGTGGCCCTTGATCTGGCTGGCGCTGGGCTTTGTGAGCAAGCTCTGGCTTGCCAGCTGGTCAACCCTGTTTTTGTACAAGTTGCTGCTGCCTGTGCTGATTGTGGTGGTGGTGGTTCGCCTGAGCGGCAAGGTATTGCAGCTGACCTTTAAGAAGCAGGCGGCAGCCAAAACGCTTGGGCGGGTGGTTGCCTGGTTGGCCTGGATCACTTTGTTCCTCTGGATCACGGGCTGGTTGCCCCGAGTCTTGCAAGAACTTGAGGGGATCAGTTGGTCGGTTGGCGGGACCGATTTGACGCTGCTGAAGCTGATTGAAGGCTCAATCACCTCGGCCTTGGTCTTGCTGCTGGCGCTGTGGCTGTCAGCGGCGGTGGAGGCGCGCTTGATGCGATCCGGCAGCCGGGGGGAATTGAGTTGGCGCATTGCCCTGAGCAATGCCACCCGCGCCTTTTTGCTTTTTATTGGCGTGCTCGTTGCCTTGTCGGCAGTGGGCATTGACCTGACCGCGCTGTCGGTCCTCGGTGGTGCCTTGGGCGTCGGTATTGGATTTGGCTTGCAGCGGGTGGCTGCCAACTATGTGTCGGGCTTCGTGATTCTGGCCGAAGGCAGTGTGCGCATTGGCGATACCGTGCAGGTCGATAACTTCACTGGCGTGATCACCAGCATTCGGGCGCGTCACACGGTCATCCGGTCACTGGCCGGCCATGAGTCGATCGTGCCCAATGAGTTGTTGATTACCAACCGGGTCGAAAACCTGTCGCTGGCGGACGCCAAGGTCTGGCTGTCGACGCGGGTACAGGTGTCTTACGATGCCGATGTTGAGAAGGTCATGGCCTTGCTCAGCGAGGCGGCGCTCAAGCCGCCACGGGTGCTGCGCGATCCGGCGCCAGGCATCCAACTCTCTCGCTTTGCCGATGACGGGCTCGAATTCACGGTTGGCTTTTGGATCACTGACCCCGAAAACGGCACGGGCAATGTGATTTCAGCGGTCAACCTGGAGATTTTGCGACTGCTGCGCGAGCACCAGATCGTGATTCCTTATCCGCAGCGGGTGCTCCACCAGGCGCCCTGAGGCCGACGCCTGGTCCGCTGGCGAGCGTCTGCTCAGACAGCGGCGGTTAAAATTGGTGGCATGCGGGTTGCGCTGGTCGCAGCGGGCGGCAACCGAGCCGCCGCGGACGCCCGCCTGTCTTTTCAAGAAACCAAGCAGGGGTAGCTGATGAAAGCAATGGTCGCTGTCAAGCGCGTCGTGGATTACAACGTCAAGGTTCGGGTCAAGTCAGACAACAGTGCTGTGGATACAGCCAATGTCAAGATGAGCATGAATCCGTTTGATGAGATCGCGATCGAAGAAGCGGTCCGGCTGAAAGAAAAAGGTATGGTCACTGAAATTGTGGCGGTCTCCTGCGGCGTCAGCCAGTGTCAGGAAACCCTGCGCACAGCCATGGCCATCGGCGCAGACCGTGCCATCCTGGTTGAAAGCCAGGAAGAACTTCAGCCGCTGGCGGTGGCCAAGTTGTTGAAAGCACTGGCTGACAAAGAGCAACCGGGTCTGGTGCTGATGGGCAAGCAGGCTATTGATGATGACTGCAACCAGACCGGGCAGATGCTGGCGGCCCTGGCTGACTGGCCGCAGGTCACCTGCGCCAGCAAAATTGAAGTCAATGCATCAGACAACAAAGCCACTGTGACACGCGAGGTCGACGGTGGCCTTGAGACCCTGAGTGTGAACCTGCCGGGGGTGCTCACCTCTGACCTACGGCTTAATGAGCCCCGCTATGTCACATTGCCCAACATCATGAAGGCCAAGAAAAAGCAGCTTGACGTGATGAAGCCCGAGGATCTGGGCGTGGATGTCACGCCACGCATCAAGACCTTGCGGGTGGACGATCCGCCCAAGCGGGCCGCTGGCGTCAAAGTAGCTGATGTGGCAGCTTTGGTCGATAAGCTGAAAAACGAAGCCAAGGTAATTTGATCGCGTGGCAGGGCCATCGCTGAGCTCTCGCTGGATCAGCATGCCCCAAGCTGATCGCATCGATGACGATAAAAATATTGCAAGGAAGGACTGATTCATGACCGCTCTCGTTATTGCCGAACACGACAACGCCCAGTTGCGCCCAGCGACTTTGAATGCGCTCACTGCTGCTGCGCAGATGGGTGGCGATGTGCATGTCATGGTGGCGGGCCATCAGGCTTCGGGTGCCGCACAAGCGGCCGCGCAGCTCAGCGGTGTGACCAAGGTGCTCCATGTGGACGCGCCAGCGCTTGAGCACGCGCTGGCTGAGAACGTGGCCGCCGAAGTGCTGGCTGTGGCATCGACCTATAGCCATATTGTTTTTGCCGCTACGGCCTCTGGCAAAAACATTGCACCCAGAGTCGCCGCGCGCCTGGATGTGGGGCAGATTTCGGACATCACCAAGGTCATCGGCGCAGACACGTTTGAGCGCCCGATTTACGCCGGCAATGCGATCGCCACCGTGCAGTCGAGTGATGCGGTCAAGGTCATTACCGTGCGAACAACAGCGTTTGATGCGGCCGCAGCGGGAGGGCAGGCTGCCGTGGAAACCCTGGGTGCGCAAGCGGCCTTCGCTGGCACAGCCTATGTCGGCAGCGAAATTGCCCAAAGTGACCGTCCTGAGCTCACAGCGGCCAAGGTGATCGTCAGTGGTGGCCGTGCGCTGGGCTCAGAGGAGAAGTTCAACGAGGTGCTGACGCCCTTGGCTGACAAGCTTGGTGCCGCCCTGGGTGCCAGCCGGGCCGCGGTCGATGCGGGCTACGCCCCTAATGACTGGCAGGTCGGACAGACCGGCAAGATTGTGGCGCCTGAGCTCTACATCGCAGCAGGTATCAGTGGTGCGATCCAGCATCTGGCGGGCATGAAGGACTCCAAGGTGATCGTGGCCATCAACAAAGATCCGGAAGCGCCCATTTTTGGCGTTGCCGATTACGGTCTGGAGGCCGATCTGTTTGCAGCAGTCCCGGAACTCGTGAAAGCCCTTTGAGGGCAGAAGCCGGGCTGCCCGGCTCGGCGAGATCGTTGGTTTTTAGCGGAGGATTCACATGAGCTATGTCGCACCCGTCAAAGACATGCTGTTCAACATTGAGCACCTGGCGCAGATCGATCAGATTGCCCAGATGCCCGGCATGGAAGATGCCAATCTGGACACGGCAGCTGCCATTCTGGAGGAATCGGCCCGGTTTTGTTCGGAAGTGCTGAGCCCGCTGAACTGGGAAGGCGACAAGAACCCATCGGCTTGGTCCAAAGACGGTGTGACTTCGACCCCTGGATTTCAGGATGCTTACCGGCAGTACATCGAGGCAGGTTGGCAAGGCTTGCAACACCCGTCCGACTACGGCGGGCAGGGCTTGCCTAAAACCGTTGGCGCCGCCGTGGGTGAAATGCTCAATTCCTCGAACCTGAGCTTTGCGCTGTGCCCTTTGCTCACCGATGGCGCCATCGAGGCCTTGCTGACGGCTGGCTCTGAGGAGCTCAAGCGTGTGTACCTGGAGAAACTGGTCAGTGGCCAGTGGAGTGGCACCATGAACCTGACCGAGCCGCAGGCTGGCAGTGATCTGGCAGCGGTGCGCTCGCGCGCCCAGGCCCAAGCCGATGGCAGCTACAAGGTTTTTGGCACCAAGATTTTTATCACCTGGGGTGAACACGATCTCACCGAAAACATCGTGCATCTGGTGCTGGCCCGCATTGAGGGCGCGCCCCCGGGCATCAAAGGCATCAGCCTGTTCCTGGTGCCCAAGTTCCTGGTTCGGGCCGATGGTTCCCTGGGTGAGCGCAATGACGTCCACTGCGTCAGCATTGAACACAAGCTGGGCATCAAAGCCAGCCCGACGGCTGTGCTGCAGTACGGCGATCACGGTGGCGCCGTCGCTTACCTCGTGGGCGAGGAAAACAAGGGCTTGCAGTACATGTTCATCATGATGAATGCAGCGCGCTACGCGGTCGGCGTTCAAGGGGTAGCGGTGGCCCAGGCGGCCTACCAAAAGGCGGTGGACTATGCGCGCCAGCGCGTACAGAGCCGGCCGGTCGATGGCTCACTGCCTGGTGCCGGGCCGATCATCGTGCACCCTGATGTCAAGCGCATGTTAATGACGATTCGGGCGCACACCGAGGCCTGCCGGGCCATGGCCTGTGTGGCCGCTGCCGCCTACGATGCGGCACACCACCACCCGGCAGCAGATGTGCGTGCCGAGAACCAAGCGTTCTACGAATTTCTGGTTCCCTTGGTGAAGGGCTACAGCACAGAGATGAGCCTGCAGGCGACCAGCTTGGCCGTGCAGGTTCATGGTGGCATGGGCTTTATTGAAGAGACCGGTATCGCGCAGCTGTACCGCGACGCCAAAATTCTGACCATTTACGAAGGAACGACCGCGATCCAGGCCAATGATCTGGTAGGGCGCAAAACCGTGCGTGACGGGGGTGAGACCGCACGAGCCCTGGCGGCGCGCGTCAAAGAGACGGAGGATGCGCTCAAGGCCAGGGGCGATGCGGATGCGGCGGCGCTGGCTGCGCGCTTGGCTGCGGCGCGTTTGGCCTTTGTGGAGGTGGTTGACTTTGTCGCTGGCCAGGCCGGCCAGGATCCGAACGCGGTTTTCGCGGGCAGCGTGCCGTACCTGATGTTGGCGGGGCAGTTCATGGCCGGATGGCAAATGGGCCGCGCCATGCTCGCTGCTCTGGACGCACTGGGCCGAAACGAAGACCGTCAATTCATGCAGGCCAAGGTCCATACCGCTCGTTTTTACGGTGACCATGTGCTCTCTGGCGCAGGCGCCTTGCGTGACGCCATTGTCGACGGCGCCACGAGCATCGTCGGCATGACGGCTGAGGCCTTCTAGCGCCCAGTTGCCCTTAGGCTGGCCAGGTGGCGCCGTGTTCCGGAACCAGCGCGCGCCAGCCCAGCGTGTGTTCAATGCGCCAGCGCAGTGCGTCGGCGGGTCCCACGTCGCCATGCACCACAAAGACCTGTTCAGGCGCCTCGGGCATTTGGCGCAGCCAGCCGATCAGCTGATCCGCATCGGCGTGGGCTGAAGCAGACTGCAACTGAACCACCTCTGCGGCAAGGGACACATCACGCCCATGGATGCGAAGGCTCGCGGCGCCGGCGGCCAGGCTCGCGCCGCGGGTTCCTGGTGCCTGGTAGCCTGTCAGCACAATCATGTTGCGATGGTCGCCAGCGTAGTGCGCCAGATGGTGCAGCACACGACCGCCCGTCGCCATGCCGCTGGCCGAGAGAATCACCATCGGTCCATGGCGGCTGGCCAGGGCCATCGAGTCATCGGTGCTGCTGACCATGGTGGCGCTTCGGGTCAGGGCGCGCGTGTCCTGGCGACTCAGACGGTGGCTGCCAATGTGTTGCTCGTACAAATGTGTTGTCTCGACCGCCATGGGGCTGTCCAGAAAAACCGGTAGCGACGCTGGCAGTTCTCCCTTGGTCTTGAGCAGGTGAATCGCGTGCAGCAGGGCCTGGGCGCGACCCACTGCAAACACTGGAACGACAGCGACGCCACCCCGCTTGGCGACCCGTTGCAGCGCTGGGCCAAGTTCGGTAAGCAGGTTTTCCACGGGGTGAATGCGATCGCCATAAGTCGATTCGATGAGCACGGTGTCGGCTTGCGGTGGTGGCTCGGGCGGGCTCATGAGCAGATCGTCAGGGCGTCCAAGGTCGCCAGAGAAAAGAATGCGCCGGCCACCGACTTCAATCAGAACGCTGCTGGCGCCCAGAATATGACCTGCTCCGCTCAAGGTCACCCGCCACCCCTTGATGGGGCTGAAGGTCTCGCCGATCTCATGGGTCTCAAAAGATGACATCGCGTCGAGCGCGTCCCGGCGCGTGTACAAAGGCAGGGCGGTGGCGTGCTTAGACAGTTTGTGTCGGTTCAGAAATGCAGCATCCTCTTCCTGCAGATGGCCGCTGTCGGGCAGCAGGACAGCGCACAGGTCGCGCGTCGCCGGACTGGCGAATACGCGCTGGTCATAACCTTCCTTGACCAGCAATGGCAGGTACCCACTGTGATCCAGGTGGGCGTGCGTCAGCACCACACCATGGATGTGGTCGGGCGAGACCGGTAGCGGATTCCAGTTACGCAAACGCAGCTGTTTGTAGCCCTGGAAAAGGCCGCAGTCGACCAGCAGGGCATGATGGCCGTTTCGAACCAGATACTTAGATCCAGTCACGGTTCCGGTGCCGCCAAGAAAGTGGATGGTGACAGACATGGTTACGGCGCCTTAAATTGCATCGGGAGAGACATCGCCTGCGCGACAGACATCGGTGCTGTCTGCGCTATGAACTGCGTTTTGCATCGCCGTCGCGTAGGCGATAAATTCATGTGGATCAACAGCACCATCTGTGGGGCAGGTGTTGGCGTTGATAAACCCTTGGGCACTACAGCGCAAGGAGAAGGTCGTCGCAAATCTGTTGGGCTTGAGCGAAGTCACGTATTTCGAGTGCCTTACGAAGCAGGCCGTGCACACCCATGAATTGACGGGCGAAGTCTTGCTCGAGCCTCTCGAACATGTCGAATGCCGCCTCATCACGCTGCGCCAGAAGCGCCATGAAGTTTTTGATGGCTTTGATGAAACGCTCACGTTCATCTTGCGCATCGACCATCGCTGGGGACTTCTTTTTGTCACGGTTGATGTCTTGCTGCAGTAGCCCGATCAGGATGTTGGCCGTTTGCTCCACGGGCTCAATGACTTTGTGTAGCTCGCCGATCGCTTCTGTTGTCAGGCTCGGTTCGTTCGATTCGCTCAGAGCATTTTCATGTTGGGCAAAAACGGCTGACAAATTCTCAAAGCCCAGCATGCCCGATGTGCCCTTGAAAGAGTGCAACAGGCGTACCGCCTTGTCATGGCTGGGCTCCTGCTGCCACCTGGCCAGTTGTTGGCAGGCTGCACCAAGTTCTTGGGCGAAGCTGGACAACACTCGGGCATACACGCCGATATTGCCCCCCATGCGCTTGACCACTCGGGCCAGGTCCAAGCCACCCTGGGCCGCACATGACAGCGTGGCGACCGATAAGCCGAATGTTTCCAGCTTCTCTGATGATGCTGGGGCTGGCGCAGGGCTGGTTTTATGCGTCGCGGCCAGCAAGACCTTCACCACATCCTGGATGTCATAGGGTTTCCCGATGTAGCCATTCATGCCAATCGAGGCACAGCGGTCCCGGTCTGATGAAATGGTGTTGGCGGTCATGGCGATGATGGGCAGGTTCTTGAACTGGGTGATGGCCCGAATCGCCATGGTGGCTACGAAGCCATCCATCACCGGCATCTGAATGTCCATCAGAACGACGTCATAGGGCGGGGAGGCGACCAGCACGGCTTCCAGCCCCAGTTGCCCGTTGGATGCAACGCTCACGGTGGCACCCTGCTGCTCCAGTAGACCTCGCGCCACTTCCTGGTTAGGCAGTGAATCCTCCACCACCAGCACACGCATGCCGCGTAGGGGTGTGCTGGCATCTTGCGCTGGTGCGGTGTTGCTTGACGCGGGCGATCGCTGGACCGTGATCGCGGACTGCAGGGAAGGCCGGGGTATCGGCGTCGGCAGTGCTTCAGCCAACGGGTCTGTGGCCCGCGCGCTTC